>NZ_JBAKFI010000010.1:0-14475 GCF_040838425.1 Spiribacter onubensis
AGTGGAAACGGCCACCCGTCCAATGGCACGCTGCCAAAACCCAGCTTGCGATCCAGTTCGGCGACCGGTTCGTGCTGGAAGCCTGATCTCAATGGAGCGGCTCACACACAAAAATCTCCACAGGCCCCCATCGATGAGCTCCGTTATGTTGCGCGGCTCCTGCCATGGCGCCGAACCACGATAGAGAACCACTGGAAGAACAGGAGGCAGGAGACCATCCGCGGATAGTTGCCCGGAGCGCCTTAGATCCTCATACAAAAGACCGAGGTAGGTCAGCACACGAAGCGCCATGAATCGCTCCGGCGATGACTGAAACTCGAGCAGCAGATACACATACAGCCAACGCGCCTCGCCCTCCCAGCGCAATCGCCAGATAACATCATCTTCACGGCTACGCAGGTCATCGCTGATATAACTGCCGTTGACCTTTTCAAGTGAGTTGAAATCCAGTTGTTCCACCCATGGCGCTCGGACATACCCGCGAATCAGGTCCGCCATCATCTCCGGATGACTGAACAGAAGCTTGTAGCCATGGTCATGGCCGTGGTGCACCATTCCCCTTGCTCCGGTCCTCAGTGATCTCTTCGCGGGAGTCACCCTGAAGCAGGATGGGCACGATGGGTCTCGACATGCATCACATCACGAGGGATCAACCCATGACCGAGCACACGATCACCCTCCTCGACGGCGGCATGGGCCAGGAGCTGCGCAAACGCACGCAGGCACCGGCGACACCACTGTGGTCGGCGCAGGTCATGCGCGATGAGCCGGATCTGGTCGCCGCGGTGCATCGTGACTACATCGCGGCCGGGGCGGATGTCATCACCGTCAATACCTACGTCGCCACACCCCAGCGCCTGGCCCGCGACGGGGATCCTGCATGGTTCGATTCACTGCAGAAGGCAGCACTCGACGCCGCGCATTCGGCCCGCGATAAGAGCGATTGCCGGGTCCGCATCGCCGGCTGTCTGCCCCCGCTGGTGGCGAGTTATCACGCCGAGCTCATCCCGGACGATGCCACCTGCCAGCGAGACTACGCCCGCCTCGTCGAGGTACAGGCCGGCGGCGTGGATCTTTTCATCGCCGAGACCATGAGCCTCACCCGCGAGGCGGTCGCCGCGGCCCACGCGGGCGGGCAGAGTGGTCGGCCAGTCTGGATCGCCTTCACCGTGGATGATCAGGACGGGACGCGCTTGCGCTCGGGGGAGCCACTTGCCGATGCGGCATCGGCCGTTGTCGAGGCCGGCGCCGACGCCGTACTGATCAACTGCTCCGCCCCGGAGGCCGTCACCACCGCCATGCCAATCCTGGCCGGTCGAGGCGTCCCCTTCGGCGGCTATGCCAATGGCTTCGAGGCGGCAGCCGAGCTCGAGGCCGGCGGCACCGTGGATGCCTTGGCCGCGCGCGAGAGCATGACGCCCGCCGTCTATGCCGGGCATGTGCGGGACTGGATCGATGCCGGCGCCACGATCGTGGGCGGCTGCTGCGAGATCGGCCCCGCGCATATCGCCGAGCTGCATCGCCGTTTCGGGGGGCTCAATCGGGCCTGAGATCGCTCGGACGGCCCCCTGGCGGCGACGCGCCGCTTAAACCGGCTATGGCCGCCAGTGCGCCCGGAATTCATCCAGCGGAATCTTGAGATAGCGCAGGCCATTGCCCTCCGCCGGCGGAAACTCGCCGGCGCGGATATTGACCTGCACGGCCGAGAGGATCAGCGTCGGCATGGGCAACGTGGCATCCCGGGCCTCCCGCAATGCTACGAAGTCCGCCTCGCGGGTGCCGGCGCCGACGTGGATGTTGCCTTCCCGCTCCGCGCCAATGGTGGTCTCGTTGGCCGGCCCGCGCGCCTCGGTGCCATAGTCATGCAGCACGAACACGCGCTGGCTGTCCGGCAGGGCCTCGAACAGCCGATGGATCGAGCGATAGAGATCGGTTGCCGACCCGGCCGGGAAGTCGCAGCGCGCGGTCCCGGCATCCGGCAGGAAGAGCGTGTCGCCCACGAACAACGCATCACCGATCACATAACTGACATGATCGCTGGTATGCCCCGGGGTGTGGATGACCTGCGCCGGGATATCCCCAACGGCGAAGTGCTCCCCGTCGGCGAACAGGTGATCGAACTGCCGGCCATCGCTCGGGAAATCCGAGCCAAGGTTGAACAGCCGGACGAAGCGCTGCTGTACCCGCGCGATGCCCTCGCCGATCGCCACCCGGGCGTCGAAGCGGGCCTTCAGGAAGGGAATCGCCATCATGTGATCGGCATGCGCATGGGTTTCGAGCAGCCAGTCCACCGTGAGCCCCTCGGCCTCGACGATATCCACCAGCTGCTGCACGGTCTCCGTGCCACTGCGGCCCGAGGCAGGATCGTAGTCGAGTACCGGGTCGATGATCGCGGCCCGGCGGGTCGCGGAATCCCAGACCACATACGAGAAGGTATGGCTTGGCGGGTGGAAGACATGGCGTACTTCCGGTCTCACAATGGATAGACTCCCCGTTGCACGTCACCGAGCACTGTAAGAGAGTGACGAGGGCTCGCCAAGTGGGACGACGTCCATGCAGACGACTCGGGTAAGGAGGATGAGATGAGCGAGACGGGCGCCCTGGTCAATCGGTTGATCTCCATCGCCGGACGCGATCATGTCCAGACCGATGAGGCGGCCACGCGCCCCTACTGCACCGGTTACCGCTCCGGCAGTGGCCGGGTGGCGGCGGTTGTCCACCCGGGGACGCTCGTCGAGCTCTGGCAGTGTACGCGCGCCGCGGTCGACGCCGGCGCCGTCATCGTGCCGCAGGCGGCCAACACCGGACTGACCGAGGGCTCAACGCCGAAGGGTGAATACGAACGCCCCGCGGTAGCGATCAACTCCATGCGCATCAAAGGGCTACAGCTGATTGGTGATGCCACACAGGCGATCGCCCTGCCCGGTGCCACCCTGTTCGAACTCACCCACGCACTCGCGCCGTACGGGCGCGAACCGCATTCCGTGATCGGCTCCACCTCCCTCGGCGCCAGCGTGGTGGGCGGGGTCTGCAACAACTCCGGCGGCGCGCTCTGCCGACGCGGTCCCGCTTATACCGAGCTTGCCATCTATGCCCGGGTCAACGAACAGGGCGAACTCGAGCTGATCAATGAGCTCGGCATCGATCTGGGCGCCACACCCGAGGAGATCCTAGAGCGCCTCGAGCGCGGCGACTATCGCCCCGAGGACATCGACTGGCACGCCGGCAAGGCGAGCGATGATGGTTACCCGGAGATCATCCGCGGCGCCGATGAACCGGGTGCAGCGCGGTTTAACAATGACCCGCGGCTCCTCTATGGCGTCTCCGGAAGCGCCGGCAAGGTCATGGTCTTCGCCGTGCGGCTGGACACCTTCGAGCAGGAATCCGACGTCCGAACCTACTACATCGGCAGCAACGATACCGGGCAGATGGCCGAGTTCCGTGCCCGCTTCCTGCGCGAGGCCACGAAACTGCCCATCACCGCGGAGTATCTGCATCGCGAGCTATTCGATGTCGCCCGGCGCTACGGCAAGGACAGCTTCCTCATCATCAAGACACTCGGCACGGCCCGTCTGCCGAAGGCCTTTGCCCTGAAGAACCGCATCGACGGCTTCTTCCGCCGGCTGCCCCTCTTCCCGGCGCCGTTCACCGATCATGTCCTCCAGCGCCTCTCCCGCCTCGTGCCCGACCCGCTCCCGGCACGGGTCGTCGAATGGCGCGATCGCTTCGAGCATCACCTGATCCTGCGGGTCAACGGGGACATGGTCGAGGAGACCGAGGCGTTTCTGAACGATTGCTTCCCGGACGCCTGGTTCCGCTGCACGCCGGACGAGGCCGAGCGGGCCATGCTGCACCGATTTGCCGCCGCGGGAGCCGGCGTCCGTTACCAGGTCATTCACGATTCCGAGGTTGAGGACATCCTCGCCCTGGACATCGCCCTTGCGCGCAATGACCGCGACTGGTTCGAGACGTTGCCGAAATCCATCACCGATGACCTGGTCCATCGGCTTTATTACGGGCATTTCTTCTGCAACGTCTTCCACCAGGACTACGTCTTCCGCAAGGGCGCAGACGTCGCGGCGCACAAGGCGAAGATGCTGGAGATCCTGGATGCCCGCGGCGCGGAATACCCCGCGGAACACAACGTCGGCCACCTGTATCCCGCGAAAGAGCCGCTGGCGGCGTTCTACCGCCGGCTTGATCCGACCAACACCTTCAACCCGGGTGTCGGAAAGCTACCGCGTGGCGAGAATTATGCCGACGCCTCCTGAGCGGGCCGTTCGAGACAGGCTTCAGGAACGACATGACCGGCCGCGTAGGCGCCAGGCCGCCCAGCGGTTATAGGCCCGGTTGGCCAGTGCAAAAACGCCCGGCAGGCTCAGTAGCGCTGCCAGCAGCCGAAACCCGCCACCGGCCATGCGCCAGTAGACAAGCGAGGCCGGCAGGCCCACCTGCATACGCTCGCCATCATGCAGATGGATGCGCTCCATCATCGCGGCAAACGTATATCCGGCCGGCGGTTCGAAGGCCGGCTCGCTGATATCCACCAGCTCGAGTTCCGGCTCAAGCCGGCCGCGAAGATGCTCGATCTCGCGCCGGCACATCCCGCAGCTGCCATCGTAGTAGAGTCGTTTCATCGCCATTACCGGTATGGTGGCATGGACGGGCTAATGATAGGTATCCGCATGACCCATCAGCGTCTCAACCGCCTACTCTGGCTGACGGCTCTTATACTGCTGCTGGCCGGCTGCAGCACCGCCCCGTCGCCGACGCCACCCGCCGGTTCAGCGGGCCCGGCGGCGGGCGAGCAGGTCCTGCCGCCACTCCCGGATGGCCAGCGCTATATCGTTGACCCCGCCGCCTCGCATCTGCGGATCATCCTCGGCGCCGAGGGGCCACTCGCCGCGCTCGGCCATCCACACGTCATCGGCGGGCCGGTGATTGGCGGCACGATTATCGTCACCGACCCCTGGCAGGACTCCGCCTTCCGCCTTGAAGTGCCGGTGGCCGAACTGGCGGTGGACCGGCCAGCATGGCGCGCCGCCGAGGGGCTCGAGCCGGATGTTCCGGAGAGTGCCATCCGCGCCACCCGGCAGAACATGCTCGGCGAGTCCCAGCTCGATGCCGCCTCGCATCCGCTCATCCGACTCTCGAGTCTCGGGATCACCGGCCCCGAGTGGCAGCCGGACGTGCGCCTTCGCGTGACCATCGCCGGCGAGACGTCGGTTCACGCCGTCCCCGTGATGCTGGACCGCGATGAGAACCAACTCACCGCCACCGGGGCACTGCGCACGCGCTTCAGCGAGCTGGGCCTTGTCCCCTACTCCGCACTCGGTGGCGGCCTGCGCGTCGCGGATGAACTGCGCATCCGCTTCCAGGTCAAAGCATTCACCGATGACTCGCCCTAACCGCGCCATTCAACGCTATCTCGCGGTCATCATTGTCAGCCTGACTTTGGTGGCCTGCAGCCGTGTCGAACTGGCCTACGAAAACGCCGACTGGCTCGGGGCCTGGCAGATCGGTGACTACCTCGACCTCACCACGGAGCAGCGTGACCGGCTGCGCGACGGGCTCGCCGCCTATCAGCAGTATCACCGGCAGAACCGTCTGCCCGATATCAATGCATACCTCGACCGGGTCGATACCGTGCTCGCCACGCCAGAACCGGAAAAGGCCGACGTGGACGCGCTTTTCATCGACGGCGAGCAGATTGTCCGGACCAATGTCACTGATGTGATACCGCTTGCCGCGGAGCTGCTGAGAGAACTGGACGCCGGACAGATCGAGGCCCTCCAGGCAACGCTGGCCGAGGGCCGGGAAACCTATATCGAGCGTCTGCTGGTCGACCAGGAGCAGCGCGCCATCGAACGCACGCAGGACTGGGTCGGGCCGCTGGAAATCAGCCAACGCACCCAATTGACCGAGTGCGTCGCGGCGATGCCGGATGTCAGTGAGGAATGGCAGGCCTGGCGCCGGCAGACCGAAGAGGATCTGATCACCCTGCTTCACAACGACGCACCGCAGGCCGAGGTGGAGTCGTTCCTCCAGGGCTGGCTGCTCGAAGACGCCGCCCGTTCACCCGTGCTACAGGACTACCGGCAGACCAGCCGCGCCTTGTGGCGACGATGCACCCACCGCCTTCTGACCACGCTGACCCCGATGCAGCGCGCCCAGGCGCGGGAGCGGCTCGCCGGCTATCGTGGCGACCTGGAGACCGTGGCCTCGCGCTAGGATCGCTTTCACTTTGACAACGCACGCATCCGCCACCACCGTGGGGGATTGGAACATCGATCAACGGAGATCATCCATGCTCCAGGCCAGTGCCTACGCCGCCCAGTCCGACCAGTCCGGTCTTGCCCCCTTCACACTCGAGCGCCGCGATCTGCGCCCCGATGACGTGGCCATCGAAATCGACTACTGCGGTGTCTGCCATACCGATATCCATTTCGTGCAGAACGACTGGGGCATGACCCAATACCCGGTTGTCCCGGGCCACGAAATCGTTGGCCGTGTAACGGCCGTCGGCAGCGACGTGACCGGATTCAAGGCGGGCGATGTGGTCGGTGTCGGCTGCATGGTCGACTCCTGCCGCCACTGCGAGCCCTGCAAGGAGGGCCTCGAGCAGTACTGCCTCGAGGGGATGACACCGACCTACAATGGCGAGGACCGTCATGACCATTCCATCACCTTCGGGGGTTACTCCGAGGCCATCGTGGTCAGTGACCGGTTCGTGGTCAGTATCCCGGAGCGCCTTGACCCCGCCGCCGCCGCGCCGCTGCTTTGCGCGGGCATCACCACTTACTCCCCACTGCGCCACTACGGCGTGAAACCCGGCGACAAGGTGGGCGTGATCGGCATGGGCGGCCTCGGCCACATGGGCATCAAGTTCGCCAGGGCGCTCGGCGCGGAAGTCACGGTATTCACCCGTTCCGAGCACAAGGTGCCCGAGGCCAGATCCCAGGGGGCCGATCATGTGATCGTGTCGACCGACGAGGCGCAGATGGCGGCCGCCGCGGGCGCGTTTGATTTCATGCTGGATACCGTTCCGGTCCAGCACGACCTCAACCCCTACCTGGCGCTGCTGCGGTACGACGGCACGCATATCCTCGTCGGTCTGCTCGAGCCCGTCGAACCGCCACTGCAGGCGGGCAACCTCGTCCTTGGCCGCCGGGTCCTCGCAGGCTCGCTGATCGGCGGGATGCCGGAGACCCAGGAGGTCCTGGATTTCTGCGCCGAGCACGACATCGCCTGCGACGTGGAAATGCTGGATATCCGCCATATCAACGAGGCCTATGAACGCGTGCAAAGCGGTGATGTGAAGTACCGCTTCGTCATCGACATGGCGACATTGAAGGGCGATGGCCGCTGAGCACGGCATGACTGACAAGACCCGGTACCGATTCGATGATCTCAAGGCCGCCTGTGCCCCGGACTGGCGGGCCTACATCCAGCATGACTTCGTCGCGCGGCTCGAGATGGACTTCTGGGCGATGGGCCTCGAACGCCGGGACTAGTCCACCATGCGACCCGCGCTCTCCGTCATCGTGCCGGCCTGGAACGAGGCCGACTATCTGGGCGATACCCTGACGGCACTGAAGCGGGCCGCGGAACAGGCCGACATCGCCATCGAGACCATCGTGGTGGACAACGCCTCGACGGATGCCACCCGCGCGATCGCTCTGGAGCATGGTGCCCGTGTGGTCGATGAGTCCGTGCGGCGCATCGCCCGGGTGCGCAACACCGGTGGCCGAGCGGCAAAGGCGCCGGGGCTGGTTTTCGTGGATGCCGACACGCGGGTGGAAGCGGTGCATCTTCGCGCCGCCCACGATGCACTCGACAGCGACTGGGCGGGCGGCGGCGCCATGATCACCTTTGATCGGATGGACGGGGCGCTACAGCGCCTGGGACTGGCAGGCTGGAATGCGCTGTCTCGACGTCTGCATCTGGCCGCCGGTTGCTTTGTCTTTGTGCGCGCCGGCCTCCACACCGAGCTGGGCGGCTTTAGCGAGAAGGTCTATGCCGGCGAGGAAATCGACTACTCACGCCGGTTGCGCCGCCTGGCCCGGCAGCGGGGGCTGCGCTTTGCGGTGCTGGACATCCCGCCGGTGGTCAGCTCGGCGCGTAAGGTCGACTGGTTTCGGCCCTGGCAGCACGCGCTGGTGCTGTTCACGTTTGTCCTCTTCCCCTGGGCGGGGCGTTTTCGGCGTCTGACCTGGTTCTGGTATCGGCGGCCCGATTAGCCAACCGGAATTGGCCACTCAGGCTGATCAGGGTCAACGAAGACCGCATCTGGCTTGTCTAACCTCATGGCATCCATTGCCAACGAGAGGAGGAAGCCATGAAAGCACTCGTCTATCACGGCCCCGGCGAACGGCAGTGGGAAGACAAACCCGATCCGGCAATCGAGCACCCGACCGACGCCGTCGTGCGCATTACCCACACCACCATCTGCGGCACTGACCTGCACATCCTCAAAGGCGACGTCCCCACCTGCGAGCCCGGCCGGACACTCGGGCATGAGGGAGTTGGCGTGGTCGAATCCGTCGGCGACGGTGTCGCCACGCTCAAGCCCGGCGACCAGGTGTTGATCGCCTGCATCACCTCCTGCGGGCGCTGCGATTACTGCAAGCAGGGCATGTACTCGCACTGCCGCGACGGTGGCTGGATCCTGGGCCATATGATCGACGGCACCCAGGCGGAGTCCGTGCGCATCCCCCACGCCGACAACAGCCTCTACAAGCTGCCCGAGGGCCTCGACCCGGAATCCGCGGTGATGCTGAGCGACATCCTGCCCACGGGCCATGAGATCGGCGCCCTCAACGGCGAGGTCGGCCTTGGCGATACGGTTGCCATCGTCGGCTCGGGGCCCATTGGCCTTGCCGCGCTGCTCACGGCGCGTTTCTACTCGCCGGCGCGGATCATCATGATCGATCCGGATGAGAACCGCCTCGCGACGGCCCGCCAGCTGGGTGCGACCGACACCATCAGCAAGGATCCGGTGGACACCATCATGGAGATGACCGGCGGGGAAGGCGTTGATGTGGCCATGGAGGCGGTCGGCATCCCCGAGACCTTCGACACCTGCCAGCGCATCGTCCGCGCCGGCGGTCACATCGCCAACATCGGCGTGCATGGCACCAGCGTGGATCTCCAGATTCAGGACCTCTGGATCCAGAACGTGACCATCCGCACGGGCCTCGTGAATACGAACACGATTCCGGTGCTGATGCGGATCCTCGAATCCGGCGGTGTCGACGCCCAGAGCCTGATCACGCATCACTTCAGGCTGGATGAGATCGAGAAGGCCTATGACGTCTTTGGCGATGCGGCCAACCAGAAGGCGATCAAGATGATCCTGACGGCATAGGGCCGTCCCCGGGCGGGTCGCCCGCGCGAACCGGCCACCCGTCCCGTTGTAAAGGGCCATCATGGGCAGCGGTGGCCATTCGGATCAGCCCAGTGCCTCCCGAATGGCCTCCGCGGCATTGGCACCGGATAAAAGGGCACTCTCGTAACTGCCCATGCGCGCGTCGGTGGCGACGTAATCACCGCAGAAGGCGACGCGGGCGTCCGGGCAGACGGCCAGGGATCGCGGCAGGGGCTCGCCGAGCGGGAAGGCATTGCCCCAGCGATGCAACAGCGGGCCGAAAGCGCAGGCGCTCGGGTCGACCGCTGGCATGGACGGAATCCCTGTAAGTGCCGAGAGCAGATCCTCAATGATCACCGCTTCCCGGTCGGCGCTGGATGCGGCATTGCCCACCCTGGCCGCGCTCGAGGAGGCGCCATGGACCCCGGCGTTTTCACGGGCGTATTCGCGGGTGGAGTAGAGGACCACCGAGCAACGCCCCTCCCCCGTCGGCTGAACCGACAGCCTGGCGATCCGGCGATCTCCTTCCACAACCCCATCGTTGAGGCCCATCGCGAGCCATGGCTCCGCCGCCTCCCCCGTCAGATGGAAAAACACCGTCAGGACGGGCGCCGCGCCCTGCCCGGCGATCACCGCCAATGCCTTCTCCAGCGCGGGATCGTCCACCGACTGGGCCGCGGACACCAACGGCGGCTCGCCACCGAAGGTCTGCGACCATCGCGGATGGGCCACACCACTGCCGGCGACGACCAGCCAGTCGGCCTGGCCGATGGTCTCGCCGTGCCTGTCGGTCAGCTGCCACTGACCATGCTCTGTCGGCTCCCGGCTCAGCCCCCGCACCATGCTGGTGAACCGGGTCTCGACGGGCGCGAGCACGCCACCGTCCTGATCCCGCAGCAAGCCCTCGGCGATCCGCGCCATCTCGCCACCCGCGCCGGTCACAAGCGATACCCCCTCGGGCTTTTCGAGCGGATGGATCCTGCCGGTCCTGGCATCAATCCGCACACGTTCACCGGTGTAGGCCTCGGCTGCCCCTTCCAACGAGGCAATCAGTGCCTGGCCCTGGGCGGTGGTGATATCGGCATAGGGTGCGCCGTGGTTCACCCGAAAGCCAGGCAGCGATCGGGACTTGCGAGTGGCTGCCCGACCGCCAGGGCCGCGGCCGATTTCGTGGATGGCGATACGCCCCAACCGAGCCGGCAGGGAGCGTGCGAGCTGACGCGCGGCCGATGCGCCCGCCACGCCGCTGCCGATGATGGCAATGTCGAGGGCGACGCCGGTGCGGGAATGAGCCTTTTGATCTGTCATGACTTGATCAGGGTACATCGCGCTCTGTGGTCGCTGTCAGCCCCCATCGGCGGACGATGCCTCGGCCAGCCGGGTCGATCGCCAAGACCATTGACCCAGCTCCTTCGCCCCTAAACCTGCTCAATAATCGTCATTTCTGAGCAGGTTTATCGGTACCCTCTCACAATACAGCGGAATTGAACAGGACAGAGCTCGCCCACGGCACGATGTCTATGTCGCCGTGGTTGTTGCGAGACGAATAAACCAACACCCATGTACCCAGGCACGGCGCTGAAAGTCTTTCGGGATGGACGACGCCGTGCGGTCTTCGATGGTGAACTGCTCATGCAGCACCGGGTCGAGCTTGAAGCCTTTGCGATTGGTGGAAAAGATCAGTAACCCGTCCTCATTCAGACGCGCGGCCGCCGCCTGGATCAGCGCCACATGATCGCGCTGGATGTCCAGACTGCCGGCCATGCGCTTTGAGCTTGAAAAACTCGGTGGGTCCAGAAAGATCAGGTCGTACCGCCGATCACAGCCCTTCAGCCATGCCATCACATCCGCTTGAATCAGCGCATGCACGGGGCTGTTGAGCTGATTGCGATGCAGATTGCGCTGCAACCAGGCGAGGTAGGTTTTTGATAGATCCACGCTGGTGGTGCTGGCCGCGCCACCCAGGCCCGCATGCACGGTGGCGGCACCGGTGTAGGCATACAGGTTCAGAAAATGCTTACCCCGAGCGTTCTCACCAATCCACAGCCGCACCGGCCGGTGATCCAGAAACAGGCCCGTGTCCAGATGATCGGTGAGGTTGACCAGCAAGCGGCAGGGCCCTTCCTGCACCTCCAGATACTGGCCTTGTTCCGCGAGGCGCTGATACTGCTGCTCGCCGCGCTGTCGCTGGCGGACTTTGTAGACCAGTTTTGAAGGGTCGGTGTCGAGTGCGCCTGGCAGCACACTCAAAGCGGCGCGCAAACGGGCCTGCGCCTTGCCGGCATCGACCGTGGCGGGGGCGGCATACTCCTGGACGTGCAGCCACCGGCCATCCTGACTGTTGTACACATCCACGGCCAGGGCGTACTCCGGGATGTCGGCGTCGTACACCCGATAGGCATGTATGGCCTCACGCGCCAGCCATTTCTTTAATTGTCGCTGGTTTTTGTGCAGGCGGTTGACCAGGTCCTGGGCGGGTATCGCATCCCCGCCCCCGGCCTGCAGCTCAAATCGCTCAAGGCGGCACTCAATGGGGCCATTGAAGACCTGCCAGCTTCGCTCGGGTTTCAGGCCAAGCGCACAGCCCGAGCCGTTCAGCACCATCGCCCGCCAGCCCGTAAACCGACTCTTCAGGGTCTGGCCCAGGCTCAGGTACAACGGCACCAGCTCATGCTGCTCGGCCAGGCGCTGGCCATAGGGTGGGTTGGTGATGACCAGACCGCGCGGCCGATCGGCCGGTCGCTGCAGTTGAGACAACCCGGCGCACTCCACCGGCACGCAATCGGCCAGACCCACTCGACGCAGGTGATCGCGGCTGGCGGCGACCGCCGCCTCATCCTGGTCATACCCCCGGATGGTCGGTGGATTTTCAGTACCGCGCGCCTGGCGCTCCAGCGCTTCGTCGATGAGGGGTTTCCACAGGGCGTCGTCGTGGCCCCGCCAGTGATGAAAGCCAAAGCGTGTGCGCAAGAGCCCTGGCGCCGTGTCGGTGGCCATCCACGCCGCCTCGATCAACAGCGTGCCCGAGCCACACATGGGGTCAATCAACGCCCCGCCCTGGGCCGCCAGTGTGGGCCAGTCGCCACGCAGCAGCATGGCGGCCGCCAGGTTCTCCTTTAACGGTGCGCTGCGGCCCTGGCGCCGATAGCCGCGCTGATGCAGGCTCTCGCCCGACAGATCAATCGCCACCGTCACCGCCGCTTCCATCATGTGGACGTTCACCCGCACATCGGGTTGATCGGTATCCACTGACGGCCGCGCACCACTGGCATCACGCAGCTGATCGACCACGGCATCCTTGACGCGCTGCTGGGCGAAGCGACCATGGGCAATGCGCGCCCGCACCCCGGTAAAGTCCACCGCCAGGGTGTTCTCCACCCCCAGATGGGCCGACCAGTCGATGCCCTGCACACCGTCATACAAGGCCTGTTCGTCCTCTGCCTCAAAGCGTGCGATGGGCAGGAGGATGCGGTTGGCGAGCCGTGACCACAAACACGCGCGGTAGGCGGCGGCCAGCGATTCGCTAAAGCTGACCCCGCCGCGCTGAACCCGCGCCCTAGCCAGGCCGAGGTCGCGCAGTTCAGCGGCCAGCAGCTCTTCGAAGCCGCGCGGAGCGGTGGCGAAAAAGTCAGTCATTGGGGGTCACTATCCGTACAGCGCCGGTAGTTCGCGAACTCCACCGCCTGCTTGGATAAAAGGGTCGACAACCCTCACATTGCCGTAATACCGGCCATGCTGAAAGTCCTCTGAGAGGATTTCGGGAACTCCATTGACCTCGGCATAGGCCCAGAGATGGGCATCGAACCAGGACAGACCATAGACTTCTGCGCCGCGCAGCGCGGTTTGCAGAACGAGCGCATCCGGATAGAGCACATCAAACTGCTGCATCATTGCCTCGGCTTCAATCAGTGCTTCCCTTCTGGTGAGAAGCGGTTCCCCGGCAAGTGCGCGGCGAGGCCGAGTCACCGCCGCAACGAACTCAATGATCGCTTGATGTGGCAAGAATGTGGGCTTACCCGCCTGCAGGCGCTGCATCAGCTGTTCAGTCGCGAGGCGTTGCTTTGTCGGGTCGATTGGGTCGAACCGGTAGACCAACAAGTTTGTATCAATCAGAACGGACACGATCGTAAAGCGCCTCCCGCGTCCACTCCCGATCCGGCGATTCACCATGAGTGTTCAACGTCATGGACTGCTCTCGGGCCCGCTGCCGGCGAGTTGCCTCCTCAAAAAGTCGCAGCCGCTCCGCGGGCGACTTGGCCTTATTGCCAGCGCCGCTATCAGCCCCTTCAGGGCGGATCCGAATCACATCACCGACAGACTCAAAATCAATCTGATCACCCGGATGGATACCGTGCGCATCCGCGATTTTTTTTGGCAGGGTAACCTGCAATTTGCTAGTCACTTTAGGCATGCTGAGAGCTTAACAAGGAAAAACTCCTTACTCAATCCTTACTCGGGCAAGGCCCGGGATTGCCCGACTGGGCAAATATCTGCAGCACCGGTAGCTGGGCCTCGATTGCCGCTCGCATCGGTTCATGCGCGTCGGTGAGCTTAAGCGCCTCGCCCAGGGACTCGGCCGGCTCATCCACGGCAAAGCCCGGGTCATCGGTGGCGATCTCAAAGAGCATGCCGCCGGGCTCGCGGAAGTAGACGGATTTGAAATAAAACCGGTCCACCTCGCCGGACGACGGCAGACGCGTGGCCTGTACGCGCTCGAGCATCTCTAGCAGTGCCGAGCGATCCGACACACGAAAAGCAATGTGGTGCACCGTGCCATAGCCTGGCTGGCCGGCGGCCGCCTCGTTGAATAAATACAGCTGATCTCCAGTGCCATCCCCCGGGGCGTGAAACCAGCGGCCGTCGGTATCGGCTGCGCCCTCGGTATACCCGAGTAATTCAGTCAGCACCCGCGCGGTGGAATCCGGCCGGTGACTGGAGAGCGTCATGCCGGCAAACCGCTGAATGGCCATGCCGGCGGCCAGATGCGTATTCCAGTCAAGTGGGTCACCTGTTCCAGTCGATCGGGGACAGGCGTTCCATCTGATCGGGGACGGTTATTCCGGTGGATCGGGGACACGTCTTTACGCTTAGCTGGTGTCGCCTTCCGG
>NZ_JBAKFI010000011.1:0-8623 GCF_040838425.1 Spiribacter onubensis
AGTGGAAACGGCCACCCGTCCAATGGCACGCTGCCAAAACCCAGCTTGCGATCCAGTTCGGCGACCGGTTCGTGCTGGAAGCCTGATCTCAATGGAGCGGCTCACACACAAAAATCTCCACAGGCCCTCTGCCACTGTTCGATGCCATTACCTATCTCGATATCACCATCTCCCGGGTCTGGTGCGAGCACTGCGGCGGGCCAAAGCGCATGCGCATCGACTGGCTCGCCAATCAGCAGCGGGTCACCAACCGGCTCGCCGAGTCGGTGATCTATCTGTGCAGCCAGCTCAGCATCCAGCACGTGGCGAAGTTCTATCGGCTGCATTGGCATACGGTGAAGCGCATCGACAAGCGCGCGCTCAAGGCGCGGCTCGACCCGGCCGACTTCTCGGATGTGCGGGTCATTGGCATGGACGAGTTCGCACTGCACAAGGGCCATCGCTATGCGACGGTTGTCGTGGACCCGATCCGCAAGCGTGTTCTCTGGGTTGGCCCCGGTCGGGATCGCGCGGCGGTAGGCAAGTTCTTCGAGCAGCTTGGGCCCGAGCAGTGCGAGCGCATCGAGGCGGCCGTGATGGACATGCACCCGGCCTTCACCCTCGAGGTTGAGAAACACTGCCCGAACGCCCGCATCGTCTACGATCTCTTCCATGTCATCGCCAAGTACAGCCGCGAGGTCGTTGACCGTGTCCACGTCGACCAGGCGAACGCCCTGCGCCATGACAAGGCGGCGCGCAAAGTCGTCAAGGCCTCGAAGTGGCTGCTGCTGCGCTCTCCGCGCAACACCAGCCGCGCCCAGCGTGTGCGCCTCCAGGAGCTCTTCGATGCGAACACACCGCTGATGATCGCCTACATGCTCCGAGAGGATCTCAAGGCCTTGTGGAGTCACCGAGACCCCGACGAGGCGAGAGGCTTCTGGGAAGAGTGGTACCAGCGCGCCATTGAGTCCGGCGTTGCCGCCATCCGCCGCTTTGCAGAGCGCATCAAGGCGTTCGTGCCGGGCATCCTCGCCCATGCCGAGTTCCCCCTACACACGCGCCTGATCGAGGGCATCAACAACAAGATCAAGGTCATCAAGCGAATGGGCTACGGCTTCCGGGATGACGAGTACTTCTTCCTCAAGATCCGAGCCGCTTACGCCGGTAATGCGCGATGAACCCAAAAATCTCTGACACTGAATCGTGCATTCCTTGCTCCTGTTCTCCCTGCGGTGGACGACGCTTTTCGCTTTTACTTTCCGGTTATCTCCAACATTGCCTGCGCGCTTCTGAGCCAGGATGCCGCGGACCCGAGCACCCTGTCAGGTGACTGGCGAGTGCGTCCGCGAAGGGCACATTCCCATATGATAAGAACCCGCCAGCCGAGCTCGCGAAGCCGGGCGTTGTTTTTCTTATCTCTGATACGGGTCTTCTCGATCTTGGACTGCCAGAAGTCGGTGCGTGTGGATGGAAGCCTATAAAGATGGCAGTCATGACCGTGCCAGAAACAGCCGTTGACGAAGATCACCGCCCTGTATCGAGGCAGGACAAGGTCGGGCGTTCCGGGTAACTGCCGCTGGTGAAGGCGGTAACGGAATCCGAGGGCGAAAAGGCCTCGTCTTACCCATAGCTCGGGCTTGGTATTGCTACCGCGGATACGCCCCATGACCCGGCTCCGCTGGTCGGGCGTCAGCACATCCGTCATTACGCCGTCTCGTGGAACTCCATCGGAAGAGGCGGCTGAAGGCTGTATGCCTGATGCTCTGCTTCGAGGTCTGTAACCACATGCGGCACCATCGCGTGGGCAATCCTGCGTATCACCGGCACGACCACCGAGTTTCCGAACTGGCGGTAGGCCTGGGTATCGCTCACCGGAATCCTGAAATCGTCATTGAACCCCATGAGCCGGGCGCATTCGCGCGGCGTCAGCCGGCGAGGCCTCAAGTTCCCGCCGCGGTCGACCAGTATTTCGGACCCGTCTTTATGGTACCGCGCGGACAGGGTTCTCGCGGTGTCGTCCGGCCCGATACGGCTGTATCCGAACCCGTTGCCGGCCGCCTGATGCTTGGCTTTATAGTCCTGCAGGTAACGCCATAGCTTCTCGCTGAGGATGTACTTCTCCGCAACCCAGGCCGCCTCACCATGAGTATATGGCGGTTCCGCAGGTTCACTGCCATCCTCTGGATGCAGCACACTTGCCATTGTCCGTGTATCGGGGCTCGGGAAGTCGATCTGATCCCAGCTGAACGGGGCGCTCTTTTGGAAACCCACCATATAGATGCGTTCCCTGTGTTGGGGTACGAATCCCTTGCCGTCGATCACACGGTCGAAAACATCATAACCCAGCTCATCCAGGGTGCGACGAATGACTTCGTAGGTGCGTCCACCGTCGTGGCTGCGGAGGTTCTTGACGTTCTCAAGCAGAAACGCGCGTGGCCGCTTGACGTCGATGATCCGCGCCACGTCGAAGAACAGTGTCCCCTGGGCCTCGCACATGAACCCGTGCTCCCTTCCCAAGCTGTTTTTCTTCGAGACGCCAGCCAGAGAGAAAGGCTGGCAGGGAAAGCCGGCCAGCAGCACGTCGTGGTCGGGTATCTCTGAACTGATCGTCCGGGAGTTGATGTCTTCATCGTCTGAGGCAGCTGTGATCTCCCGGATGTCCGTCTGGATCACCTCGTCCTCGTTCCCGTAATTCGCTCGGTAAGTCTGTAGCGCGAAGCGGTCCCACTCACTGGAAAAAACGCAGTGTCCACCCGCGTCTTCAAACCCCTGCCTGATCCCTCCGATCCCCGCGAAGAGATCGATGAACCGGAACGTAGATGCCTTTGGTGACCTGATCATCGTGCGTTCCCGGAGCACCTGCAGGATCGCGAGTTCGCGCTCCCTAGGGATAGGGGCACCACTTTTCTGCCAACGTCGGACCGACCGCTCTGATTTGCCAAGTAACCGCGCGAGCTCGGCTGCCGGCATGAGCGATAGGGCTGAGTCGAGAACACTCCGCGCGTAGGTTACAGATCCCATATCGACCCCTCAGTTCTGGAAGCAGGTCGGTCATTGTGTCCGTATTCATTCCCGCCGTCCAGCCCGCTTAAGCCGCCAGATCACGTCCGGGGCTGTATGCTCCGAGCACCTGATGAGGTAAGTCGCCAATGATCCAGATTTGAATGAACTGGAGGCTGGAGCTGCTCCCGGAGCATGCGATTGGGCGGCGATAACTCTGAACCGCCCTTTGGTATCCCAGAGGCTCAGCGGTCCAAGCCATGCCGTGTGGGGAGCGAGTCCTTCATTCCCGGGGTGATGGTCTGCCTCAGCTCCGGCAGGCGAGATATGACCACGCCGTTCCATCAGCCGATGCTCCTTGAACAAGGCAACCCATGCGATGGCGGCAAGTCAGAGATTGGTGGGATTTCCAATGGTGGAACTTGGTGCTTTCAACTACGGACGCGCCAGAGCCAAAAAGTGATCTCGGCGTCAGTGGGAACTTGCAGAGGGACTCAGTTTAACCCTATCCACTCCGCAATTTGCTGATTCTGCTTCAGGCGCCTGCGCTGATGCTGCAGCCCCTCGAATACCGCCTGCGGGCGGCTGGCATCCGGGACCATTGGCAGCGCGGCTTCGGCTTCGATAATGAATTGATCTCGATAGCGGCTGTTGAGGTAGGTTGATGTCCACCAGTCGATGATTCGGTCGTGGGCATCGCTGAGCAGGCCGGCGGCGGGGAGGCGGTCGCGCTTTTCCCGGTTGGCCCGGCGCGTCGCTGGCATCAGGTTCCATAAGTCATTGTTGTTCCAGTGCACCCAGGGCAGGGCATGGTCCACCTCGTAGTGGTTGGTCCGCAGTCGAGTGCCTGTCCATGTGCATTGGGGAGATGGGTTAACGCCGAGCCGTGATTCGATGAGATCCCGTACCAGATGAGTGCGGCGAACCGGCGCCTGCCACCGGAGCGCGTCACGTGTGGGTCCGACGTTATAGCGAAACTCGTAGCGCTGCATGACATCGACCCACTCATTGACGATCGCGGGCTCCAGCCAGCAGGCGTAGCGGCTGGCGCAATCCCAGATGTGGCTCGGGATGTGGAAAACCCCGAATCGCAGGAGCGTCTCGCGATCCAGCCGCACGGGTACCTCGCGCAGACGGGTGCTGGCGGGCTCGGCGATGAATAATGGCTCCGTCGAGCCCGGCCAGGTGGTGTAGCGCACTGGCATCTGGCGGATGTTCTGGCAGGCATCACGAATAGCCGCCAGCAGAATCTTGCCGGTGTGACTGTCAAACGCCTGCCCGACACAAAGATCAAACACCGAGAGATAGCGGAGTGCGTAGAACGGTTCCCTGGCGAACCCGTAACCCGCATTGCCCTGGGTCTGACGCAGCGCATGGTCCATGATCAGCGGTTTATAGAGCCGCAGCCAGTACAGGCCAATCAGCCCCAGCGGCACGGTGACATACTGATCGGTGCGCCGGACCACCATGCCCGGCAGGCCGTCGGCGATGCGGGTGATGACGCGCAGCAGACCCAGCTTGTAGGTCGAGGACTTCTGGTCGTTGACGATGATGTGCCGCAGCACCGGCAGGGCGCCGGTGCCGTCGTCGGGCAGTTGCAGACAGACCGTCTCCCAGGTGACCTCGTCGCGGCCCTGGCAGTCCGATCGGGTCCCGCCTTGACCGCTTGGGGTGATATCAATTAGCGCCCGCTGACGGGCCAGTTGCTCGACTTCCGCCCGGCTGACCGGATGAAACACCCGTTCGCCATCTCCCGACCCATGACGCAGCGTGATGCAAAGCCGTCCACCCGGTGCGAGCAGTTCGCTCAGCACCCTCATGGCGCGCTCACGCTCCGTCGGCGGCACATGCATCCATACCGCCGAGACAAGGATCAGATTGAATCGCTCGGATAGCGCCCGAATCGAGTCGAGGCCCGGCAGGCGGTCATCCATCCACTGAACCGGATGGCCGTGCGTGTAAGCCTCACCCCGCTCACGCAGCCCCTGCGCCGGCTCCACGGCGACGACGTCCCAGCCGCGTCGGGCGAGCGCGAGCGCATCGCGGCCCGCCCCAGCGCCGACGTCCAGAGCGGCCCCGGGCGTCTCCGGGAGACAGGACAGTAAATCGGCATGGACCGTCTCGAAATCGAGCGCGTTGTAGCGCTCGAAGAGGGCATCGGCGTTGTCCGAGTAGTAATTCATGTCGCTTTCAACGCTTATACTGAACCCACATCCAGTAGTAGCCAGCCACCATGCCTGAATCCATCGTCATTCTCACCGGTGCCGGGGTGTCCGCCGAAAGCGGCTTGGGAACCTTTCGCGATTCCGGAGGAATCTGGGACCAGTACGATCTCGAAGACGTCGCAACGCCGGAGGGGTTCGCTCGCAATCCGGCGCTGGTCCACGACTTCTACAATGCCCGCCGGGAGAACGCCGCGCTTGCCCAACCCAATGCCGCCCATGAGGCGCTGGCCCGACTCGAGCGCCGTCTGCTCGGCCGGGTCACGCTGATCACCCAGAACATCGACGGCCTGCATGAGCGCGCGGGCAGCCGTCGGATCTATGCCATGCATGGCCGGGTTGACCGGGCCGTCTGCGCTGCCTGCGCGCACTGCTGGCCATCGCCGCCACAGCTATCAACCCAGACGGCATGCCCGGCATGTGGGCAGAGCACCTGTCGTCCCGATGTGGTCTGGTTTGGCGAGATGCCCTATCACCTCGACGAAATCGAGCAGGCCCTGCGACGCGCCACGCAGCTGGTGGTCATCGGGACCTCGGGGACGGTATATCCCGCCGCTGGGTTCGTGGAGGTGGCCAGCCAACTGGGTGCGCACACGGTGGAAATCAATTTGGCCCGCAGCGAGGCAAGCGATGCCTTCGACCGTGTCATCGAGGGTCCGGCCAGCGAGGTGGTGCCCGCCTGGGTGGACGAGGTCCTCGGGTCATGTTGAAGGCTCCTCATCTTTAGTTCTTCACGGACGATAAGGATCCGAAATGAGCATCGTCGGTAACGCCTCCCCATGTGCGGCCGCTACGTCCTGAACGCCTCAGGCACTGAAATCGCCCAGGCCCTTGGTATTTCTGAGGCGCCTGAGGTCACGCCATCGTTCAACATCCCCCCCGGGCACGCGGCAGTGGGTGGCGCATGCCGCTGGTGAAGGCGGTGTGGTGCTGGAGCAGCTGGGGTGGGGGTATCGCCCGGTGTGGGCGGGCCAGGATGCACCGCAGCCCATCAACGCCCGGGCCGAGAAGGTGGCGGCCTCGCCATTCTTTCGTGATGCCTTTGCCCGCTACCGCTGTGTGGTGCCCGCGACGGGTTGGTATGAGTGGCAGAAGCACGATGGTGCGAAGACGCCTTATTACGTCACCACGGCTCAGCCGCTGATGTTCTTTGCCGGGCTGTATGACCCGCCGCGAGAGGACAGCGCGGGCAGCTTTGCCATCATCACGCAGCCGGCCGCGCAGGGCATCGCGCATATCCACCCTCGCATGCCGGTGGTCCTGGATCAGACCTGCCTGCAGGTTTGGTTGGATCCGGCCAATCAAACCCGGGATCAGGTAAAGGCCGTCACCCGGGCACTCGACCCGGCTCAGCTCAATGCTTGGCCAGTCGATACACGCGTCAACAAACCAGCCAATGATGATGCGGAGTTGATCGCGTCACAGGGCTAGAGGTGTCCAAAGCCATCATTCCGGCCGGTCGTCTTCGTCGTAAAGAAAGTCCTGGCTTTGGCGGGCGCTGGAGCCGGGCAGGGCTTTCGCCGCCGCCCGAGCGCGGATAGCGGCGACTTGTGCGGCTCTGCCTGCGCCCAAAGTGCAAGGGCGCATTGCAACCAGTCGGGCAACGGCATGCCCGTGCCGGGTCAACACAATGTCTTCACCAGCCTCGGCCCTGCGAACCAGATCGGTCAGTTTTGCTTAGGTATCGGTGATGTCTAGCTCCATAAGCCTTCGCAAAATCAGTTACGTCATCCGGTCCTTGCAAATCGTGCAACAACTGCTGCCGATGGCAAGGCATAGCAGGATGCGGAAGCTAACGTATTGACGCTGTTGCGCAACGCGCTACACTCATGTCTATGCACAAGCCCCCACATCCCGGTGAGTTCATTTTGGCGACGTACATGGAGCCTCACGGACTGAGCTGCCGCTACCTGGCCGAGCGATTGGATGTGTCCCCATCCACGTTGAACCGGATCTTGAAAGCGAAAAGCGGTGTCAGCCCCGAGATGGCGTTAAGGCTCTCCAAGGCACTTGGCCGCACACCCCTGAGTTGGCTGGCGATGCAGGACGCTTATGATCTCTGGCATGCGGGTCAGACCATAGCACTGGATAAGGTCCACAAGGTGGAACTCACTGCGGCGTAGCATCTGCCGACTTAAATGCTGAGTCTGCTACCCCTTAGTTATCGAATCTGCATCTCAGACCTGCGCGGAGATCCCATTGTGAGCGATCTGATCATCTTCGAAGACGATGCCCAGCAGGTCGAGGTGCGGCTGGAAGGGGAGACCGTTTGGCTGACCCAGCGGCAAATGGGCGAGCTGTTTGGGACGACCGCGGAAAACGTCTTGATGCATCTGACGAACGTTTTTCGAGACGGGGAGTTAGACGAATCGGCAACCACTAAGGATTTCTTAGCAGTTCGCCAGGAGGGCTCCCGGCAGGTCAAGCGCCGCCTCAAACACTACAACCTCGACGCCATCATCTCGGTGGGCTATCGGGTTAGCTCCACACGCGCCACCCGTTTCCGCCAATGGGCCACCCGCGTCCTTCGCGAGCATCTCACTCAGGGCTACAGCCTCAATGAGCATCGGCTGGCGCAACGCGGCCTGACCGAGCTGGAGCAGGCCGTCCATCTGCTGGGCGAAACGTTGTTGCGCCAGGAGCTGGTGGGCGACATCGGGCGCGTTCCTGTTTCTCCTGTACTTGCGCCAGGAAGGTATGCCGTTGACCCTGAATGACAATGGCCTCACGGCACTGACCCTGCTGATTGCCGAGAGCGATCCGAAGGCGAAGGACCTGATGGTGCGGCTGGTCATACACCTGCTTGCCCGAGCTGACCCACAGCCTGCTACCCTTTCTGAATGAATTCCGTCAAAGGCCTTCACCACATCACCGCCGTGGCCGCCGACCCGCAACGCAATCTCGACTTCTACGCCGGCGTCCTCGGCCTGCGGCTGGTGAAAAAGACCGTTAATCAGGACGATCCGTTCACCTATCACCTCTACTACGGCGATGCCCTTGGCCGACCCGGGACGGCGATGACGTTTTTCCCATTCCCCGGTGTGCCGGCCGGGCAACCGGGCCGAGGACAGCCGCTTGAGACGCGGTTTGCGGTGGCAGCGGAATCATTGCCGGAATGGGAGGCGCGCCTGACGCAGGCCGGCATTCAGCGCCGGACGGGTTCAGTGGCAGAGGGAGCGCCCTCCCTGCATTTCACCGACCCCGATGGCCTGCCACTGGCGCTGGTGGGGCAGGGCACGGCGGAAGGCGCTCCCGGCGCGCCAGCCTCAGCCACCTGGCAGGCGCCGGGTCTGGCTGCGGAATACTCCCGATCTGGGCCACCGATTCCACGCCATCTGGGACGGGCATTCCGGCTGATCGGGGATAACGATTCCGTTTGATCAGGGACACTGGTGTGGCGCTCGGGGGATACTCCGGCTCTT
>NZ_JBAKFI010000012.1:0-8105 GCF_040838425.1 Spiribacter onubensis
CCACGCTCGCGGATCAGCTCGTCGAGAATATCCCGGTTAATACCGTCGGTGTGCTTCTTACGTGCCATACGTTCATCTCCCTGTCGGATCTATCGTATGGCTCACACACAGAATTACCTACACTCCCGTGGCAGATCGCGGACCGTGCGATGGACATGCTCGTGAACCCGGTCGCACGCCCGGCCGCAGCAGTTGCAGTACGGCGGGACATCTTCTCTGGGCTTGAGCGAGACGTGGATCTCGTCGGGATCACCCTCGCGGCGCTCCACGCCGGTGACCTCAAAGCCCTCCCTCTCACCGAGTGCATCGAGCAGTGCCTGACCCTGGTCCATGACCTGTCCTCCATCACCTGTGACAGGACAGAGACTAGGCCATTACCCCACTGATGTGCGAAGAACCAAAATTGTTGTCCGTAGTAGGGTCAGCCTAGATGGCCTTTAACACGCAGCCCTCTTGCCGCGCTGATTGTATCCCAGCATGTTGACCCGATAGCGGATCATCAAAACTCATACACAATATCCGCATAGCCGAGACCGCCTGCGGGCTCGGTTCGCGACAGCCTCGCCCTCCACCACTCGATGGACGGTGCGCTCCCGTTGGCACTCATTTCCTCAAATTAGAATTCTCAGGAGCCAGCAGAACCAGCGAGCCCGCTGTGTTGCTCCGCCTCTTCCGGCATCCATCGTTCGAACTCCTCAGGCAGTACATCGAAGAGTGCGACCTCGGGCATACCTTCAGCATCGAAGGTTAGGTCCAGTTGGCGAAGCACAAGCCCAAGACGTCGCGCACTACCCCTGCTGCTCCCGGCCGCGCCCTTCTTGGGACGCCCGCTTTCGTGATCGAAGTACAGGGCATTCGCCGCAGCAATGACCGACGGGCTGCCAAGCACCTGCTGCCTGGAGCCGATCTGCTCCAATATCTCGCCGTGCACGCTGAGTGGATGATCCGAGTGCCGGGGCGCAATAAGTAAAAACCTCGAATTGTCACCGTGGTCACGCACAAGTTGCCATGGCGAGCGGACCAGATGTCGGTAAAAGTGGCGGTAGTCACGACTCAGGATGTACCGGCATTCCTCCTTCACATCACGTTTACCGTTGCCCTTCACCGGGCAAAGCAGGTCGAACCACTGCAGTGCGAGACTCGACCAGATATGGCGGTCCGTTGCGAGCCTTGCCTGATCCATAGTAGAAAGCACCTTACCGAGATACTGACCGAACTCAAACCGGTTCTGAAAGCTGATCCGCTCGATCAGAATCGTCACCGGACAGGCAGAAGAAGTCTCGGGATTGCGAAGGAGCTCGCGTGGAACTTCGCCCGATGCACCGGAAGCGATGTACTCCCGGAATGCCTCGAGGCCGCTGTCATTCAGGATGCGAAACTCTGCACTCATTGGACATCCTCCTTCACGCTCGCAACAATCGCATCCACAAACCCAATATCCTGACAAAACTTCTGGGTGGCGGTACGAATCCAGGTTTCCTTTCCTTCGTCATCGGAACGGTCAATATCGTCCGGATCAGCCCCCAGCTGATCCCTGCAGAAGGTCACCCAGTCCCGCTTCCAGTCTGCCTCATCATCTTCATCGAAAGCAGGATTGCGAGCGATCTCTTCAAGCACCGGGCGGAGTGCAGCCGGCAACAGGAGACCGCGCATCATCGGATTGTCCAAAATGGCCTGCTTGAAGCCCGGAATCCTGTAATTAAGCTTGAGGACTGGGCCGGCATCCTGATCAAGATCGGTTCGCCAGACCTCGTGGCCAAGATCCAGCTCCTTTATCGGAAAGATACTTCTGCGCCCCTTCTCTTCCTCGTCGCTCCGGGGACGAATACGCTCAGCTGAAGCAACGAGTCGCCCCGGCTGCTGACCGGTATCCACCACCTTAATGCGGAAAAGAATGGAAACCGAGGGATCAAACTGATCGAGCTCTATTTTGGGAGGCAGGTTCAGTTTGCCTACCGTCCCGCAATCGAAGCGCATGCCGGAGGATTTGTAGTACGCCTCTATCACAACAGCTGCGTCGTCTGGCAGCTTCATCTCGGAGAGGTCAAGACGCGGGGTCGCCATGAGAGGCTCCCCCATGGAGGCTGAATGGAGCTCGATATCAATGGCGTCGCATAGTATTTTCTTCCGACCGGTATGGTTAATCCTTTTCTTCGCCGAGCTCATCTTGCCCATGCCTCCACCACCAGATCGCGATTGTCGTCAAAGCCGGAGGCATCAAGGCTGAAGTCGTCAGCCTCTGCCTTTAGTATGAGGGCGTTCTTCTCTCTTTTTACGATCTCGAGATTGATCGTATCGAGCGATATCCGGTTCTTGGTAAGGTCGAAATCGTGCACGCTGTGCCGCTTGAAGGGGTCAGCGCCTATCAGATCGTAGGCGAGTCGTGCCCGGACCAGTCGCGGAAATGTCCATTCCTTGGCTGCAGGGCCTGACGCTATCCGGAAGCCGCCCTTGCGTGCCTGTATCCGGATTGCTGGCTCTCGCGGAGTTACGTCGGGATCAGGTTTCGGCGTCTTCCGTTTCTTTCCTTTCTTGGCAGCAGATTGTTCCGCAAGAGAAAAGAAATCTACAAGCGCATCCGCGTCGTGGGACTCCACCTGTTCGGCTACGAGGGTGTAGAGATCGCGGAGCGCATAGCGGATCGCCCGGAGAGTATTGCCGGAATTGCTCCAGTTTTTCGAAAGCTTTTCGGCATTTCCGTTCCAGCTTGTGTGGGCGGGGTTTTCGGCATCGCCGAGGAACGAAGCCAGGTCATCGTCATCTACGACAAATGCACCGTAGGCTGCGGAGTCCGCAAAATAACGCCGCTCGCCGGGAAGCACGATAGAGCCGCGAGAGAACAGCGCATAGGGCTTGTGTCCTTCAGGCAAAGCCCTCAGAAAAAGGCGCGCGGTGCCCTCGACCTGCTGGCGATCTTTCTTCGTGAGGCTTACTGGAGCATGCACGCAGACACTCTTGCCTGCCTTGTAACGCTGCTTGACCTCCTCAATGACGGCGTCCGGGAAGGCTTTAGCATCGAGACGTGATGGTCCGATGTGACGCGATGCAACCACCGCTTCTTCCCCGTCTGCCTCGCTGACTTCGCGGATGAAGTCGAACGGCAAGTCTTTGAGAACCTTTGAGTCCTGAGCGGCCGCCACATCCATGAATGTGTGACGGTCGATCAGCGTGCTGCCGACCTCGACTTCAAGTCGCCCGGTGAGCAGCGGAAAGAAATAGTTTTCCAGCACCGCTTCGATCAGTACCGGCTCCGTGATTTCATCATGGACGAACGGGACCGCTATCGAAAGGCCGGTCTGGTCTGTTCTTGTTATCCCCAGAGCCTCACGAAAAAGAGTGATCTCAGAAGACTCGATAATCGGCAGCTGTAGCCTGAGCTCATCTGAATGACTTCCCGAGTACCAGAACCCGTGCGGCTTGAAATGTTTCCCGTCGTCGGTCTTGTGGTTCTCCAACACTGCCTGCCCCATGAGCAGCGGACCCGTATCACCGTCACGAACCGTAAGGCCGTAGAAGGCCCGGATTTGTGAGGAGGCAGGGTAGACAAGCTTGCCGAGCCCCCACCTTCCGCCGGCTTTTCCCGACTTCTTGGACTTGCCGTGCCTGCGCCAGAAGTTGTGGAAGTTTCCGTCATCAAGGTCGTCCGGCGCTCCTGTGAGCCCTTTAGTGTTGAAGTCCTCGATAACGAGTGAGCGCATGCTATCGGCCTCAAGCACTGCCGTATCGATCTCGCACGCTCGCAGATGCGGCCGGAGCCCATCGTAGTGCGCAACGAAGCGGTCAAGATTGCCACCCGCAATTTTGGTAAAGCCGAAGCGCACCTTGACCGGCCCGTCGCCGGCAGGAGCATCCCCGGAGTTCTGAATTGCCTCCCGCACCAAAGCATGGCGGAGGTCAACTTCATCGTTGTCGAATTGATCCTTCTGTGTGAGCTCAACCTCAACATCAGAAGGGATGAAATCGTTAAACTTCCAAGTCCCCATCAATCATCCCCAAGCGTGAACAGATTACCTTTTTCCCCTCCATCCCCGGCAAAGCGCGCCTTTGCGGCATCAAGCTCTCGCTGCAAGGCCCGAAATATCTTCCTAGTATCCTCGGGCGTGTACTCATAAGAGTTGCGATTCGATAGATTACCGATCAGCCGGACATCCTTGATCGCACGGTTCACGCGTGCCTCTGCAAGCTCGACGAATTTTTGCCTCTTATCTCTCACAATCTCGCAACACCCTCTCAGTAGCTATCCCTCGCGCGGATGACGGGCTCGTCACCGCCTCTATGTGCATATATAGCGCATAAATATAACAATTGCAAGCAACATTTTTTATATATATTCGTATAATGTAGCCCTGTATGACCGTAAGAAGGTCAAATTTGTACGCTCAGCACCGCTCTGGCACGACCGGAAGCGCCCCATAGCATCGCACCCACTGACGTCGATTTTTCATGCTTGCCGAGAGGCTCATGAAAGGCGCGTCGGCCAACTCGCCCACAGGTCAGCGTAGCCAGAAAGCAGAAGGTTCTGGGCGTTGCTACGCCGCCCCCCAGCCCTGCATGTCTCCTCTTGAAAGGAGGCCTACGACTACTTTTACGACGCGATGGGAGACGGTCGCACGCCATCGCAGTTCCGTAACAGCATGGAGAACGCGCGTGATAGCTGCGATACGCTTTTAGATAACGGGCACATCGGGTGGTTCTACAAAGAGGACAAGCAGGCTTCACTCAGCCCGAGCTTCCTCCGCGTATATGAGGAGTGGGAGCACCGGGACGATGGCGAGCTGGAAGCGTTCGTTCTTGCGCCTCAACGTGGCATCTCCTTCACCGTTGAGCAGAACGCCGCCTCTCCCGAGGCGCGCACCGAGGGCGGCCAGAAGGTTTTCGTGTCTGTGCGTCGTGAACTGGACGCGAGCCTGAGAGAGCAGGCTCTGGCGATCCATGGCCTTACCTGTGTGGCCTGCGCTTCGATTTCGAGAGGGCATACGGGAACCCCCGCCATCGCTTTCCAGAGGTTCAGCACATGATGCCTCTTGCGGATGCCGGGCTTCGCGAGACTGATCCTCGCACAGACGTCGCGGTACTTTGCGCCAACTGCCACCGAATGGTGCATCGTCGGCGCGGTGTCTGCCTGACGCTGGACGAGCTTAAACACCACCTGAAAGCGGCAAGGCGCGCCAATAGCTGAGCGCTTGGTCATCCGCGCTCCATCTGGGAACTATGGTGTGTATAACCCCAAGATATCGTGCATGTTCTGTTGATGTTCTCTTGCCGTGATGTCAGGGTGATTACCATAGAAACGAGGGCAGCATGAACGAATTTCCCAAACTTAGGCAGGAAGCGGGCTACTCCATCGTGCAGGCGGTCGAGAAGCTGGGCTACTGCGAGCGCACCATCTACAGGTGGGAGACCGGCGAGAGCGCGCCGCGCAAGGCCGCGCTTGAGACGCTTCGGGCCATCACCAAGATCAAGCCGCCCGCGCAGGGCGCGTTCCGCTTCATCGATCTGTTCGCCGGGATCGGCGGGATGCGGAAGGGCTTCGAGGCCATCGGCGGCAAGTGCGTGTTCACCTCAGAGCGCGACCGGCTCTGCGCCGAAACCTATCTGGCGAACCACAAGTGTGACCATGACGTGGCCGGTGACATCACCACCGCCCCTGTCGGCGACATTCCCGAACATGACATGCTGCTGGCGGGCTTCCCACGCCAGCCCTTCTCGATTGCGGGGGTGGCTAAGAAGAGCTCGCTTGGACGCCCGCACGGCTTCCGGTGCGATGCGCAAGGCACGCTGTCGGCGCGCTACTACAAGGACGGCTCGGAAACTCTGGTCAGTCAGGGGCCGCGCGAGAATCCGCGCCGCCTGACCCCACGCGAATGCGCGCGCCTGACGGGTTTTGATGGCCGCGACGGGAAGTCGGTGAAGATTCCGGTTTCGGATACGCAGGCCCACAAGCAATTCGGCAACGCTGTTGTCGTGCCTGTTGTCGAGGCCGTGGCCCGCCACATGCAGCCCTTCATCACCGGCACAGCCACAGTGCACCAGACGGCAAAGCCGACCAAAGCCAAGGCTGCGGCGGAGGAAGAGAAGGTCGTCGCTTGATATCGTAGACAGGGACACGCGCAGTCGGATGATGTCCGGTATCAGGGGCAAGGACACGAAACCGGAGTTGATGATTCGCAAGGCGCTCCACGCGCGCAGCGATCCCTTCCGGCTGCATGCTCCCGCGGTTCCTAGTAAGCCAGACCTGTTCCTGCGGCGCTACCGTGCGACGATCTACGTTCATGGCTGCTTCTGGCATGGCCATGAGTGCCACCTGTTCAAGCTGCCCTCGACACGCACGGAATTCTGGCAGCAGAAGATCGACCGCAACCGTACCCGCGATGCCGAAGTCGAAGCGGCTCTGCGCGATCAGGGCTGGCGACGGTTCGTGATCTCGGAAGGCGCGCTCAAGGGAAAAACGCGGCTTGAATTCGAGAACCTAATGAACCGGCTGTGCCAACGGCTCGCCGCCGGCGGGGAAACCGGAGAAATCGCAGGGAGTGTTGTATGAGTCAGCAGAGCGAGGTTGTTTTTTCTGAACCGGCCAACGACACTGATCTTTTTCTCGCACTATTTGAAAAGGCCGACCGGCTTTTCGTGAAGAAGCTGTCCAACAATGACCGTGACTGGGCGCGCTGCGATAACAAGCATCAGGCAGGCGTTTATATTCCTCACGAGCACCGCGACGGCGGCTTTTTCCCGGCGCTCCACATGAAAACTCGGAATGATCCAAAGGCCGATGAAATCAGGGAACGGTTCTTCAAGATCGTCTGGCCGCAGGCATCGGACGAGCCGAAGGAAACGCGTCTTGTTCATTACACCAGCAAGGGTCAGGAAACACATCTGACACGGCTTCCCAAGGCGATTTTCTCTGATCTTTTGCCTGCCTCTTTCCTTGTAATGGGGCGGATCAAGAGCGAACCTGAACCACTTTACGAGTGCCTGACGATAGACTCTGGCTCCGATGATGCGGCCCACCTGACGGAATTGCTCGCCCTGACGGCGGATTTCGTCATCGGGGAGTTTGATCCTGCGGGAACCGTCGAGCAAGAGCGCGAACTCATTCTCGATTTTGCCGAACAGGTCATCAAAGCATGGCTGGCGGGCGAGATCATTCCGTTCGCAGCGGAAAACGCGGCCATGCCGAATACGACCGATTTGGCAGGTATGGCGTGCAGCCAGTACCTGGAGCGCCATGGGCTAACCGCCCTGAACCCATTCGAAATCCGCAATCCAGGAGACGCCCTGCGCGAGATCAGCAGAAACATCGAATGGGACTTGTTCCGCGAGTTTCAGCGCCGCGAGCGGACGGTGGCGCTTGTCCGAATCGTCATGGGCGATGATCCGGTCACAGTAGATGCAGCGCACGTAATCCGCCGCCTGGTGGACGAGCTGCCCGAGATCGACCGGTTGATGCTCTCGGCTAGCCAGCAGCGGAAATCGCGCGCTGGCTACTCTTACGAGCATCACATCGAGGCCATGCTTGCGGGCGGCGGCATTCCCTACGAGAAGCAGGTGATAATCGAGGCGCGCAAGCGTCCCGATTTCATCCTGCCCTCCCTCAAGTTCATTAACGCGAAGAAGTCCGAAGCCGAGACCGGCCTAATCCTAAGCGCGAAGACAACGCTCCGCGAGCGCTGGAAACAGGTCGAACGCGAGAAAGGTAAACGGTCGTTGTACCTGACCACCATCGACGAGAACATCGCGGGTAATGCCATCGAGGACATGGCCTCTCTCGGCGTCCAACTGGTCATCCCCGAAAGTCTTAAGCATGCAAAGGAAACCGAGTACGAACGGTATGAAAATGTCCTTAGCTTTCGGGAATTCTGCGATAGCGTAGTTGCTCCACATATTAAAAACTGGCAATAATGGAAATTTCTTATGGCGCGCATCAGGAGGATAGATGTCACGTCCTCGATGATTCTATCTCTCCGAAGAGCTGTTTTTTGGTTCATCGCGCATTACCGGGGTAAGCGGCTCGGATCTTCAGGAAGAAGTACTCATCATCCCGGAAGCCGTAGGCCATTCGCTTGGTGACCTTGATTTTGTTGTTGATGCCCTCGATGAGGCTCTTG
>NZ_JBAKFI010000013.1:0-2616 GCF_040838425.1 Spiribacter onubensis
GATGCGTATTCCAGTCAAGTGGGTCACCTGTTCCAGTCGATCGGGGACAGGCGTTCCATCTGATCGGGGACGGTTATTCCGGTGGATCGGGGACACGTCTTTACGCTTAGCTGGTGTCGCCTTCCGGTCAACAGTTTTGACCCACCCTGCGGGTCACTCGGCCGGTTCTTGCTCCAGCCGTTTTCTCATGGATTCGCCCTTGAGATCGACGCGGTAGGCGTTGTGGATCAGCCGGTCGAGGATGGCATCGGCGAAGGTTGGATCGCCGATCGCCTCATGCCACTGAGCTACCGGTAACTGGCTGGTGACGATGGTCGATCCGCGCTGGTAGCGATCCTCGAGGATCTCCAGAAGCTCTCGTCGCTCCTCGTGATCGAGCACGCTCAGCCCGTAGTCATCGAGGACCAGTACTCGGATGCGGGAGAGCTCCTTGAAGCGCTTGGCGTAGGTGCCATCGGCATGGCCAAGCCGCAGCTCACCAAGGAGCATGGGCAGTCGCGCATAGCGGGCGAGGAAGCCGTCCCGGCAGGCTTTCTGTGCAAGGGCACAGGCGAGGAAGGACTTGCCCACGCCCGTCGCACCAGTGATCAGTATGTTGCGACGCTCGCGTATCCAGCGCGGGCTCGAGAGCTGCTCGATGAGCCCCAAGGGCAGCGCCCGCTCGCCACGCCGGTCGAGATCCTCAAGACAGGCCTCGGGGTAGCGCAGCTTCGCGCGCCTCAGCCGGCTGGTGAGCTGGCGGTCCTCGCGGATCATGGCCTCACGGTCGAGCAACAGCGCAAGACGGTCCATGAACGCCATCTGCGCGATGTCCTCTCGCTCGGTCTGCTCGGCGAGTGCTGTCTTCATGCCGGTGAGCTTCAGCGCGGCAAGCTTTTCGTAGGTCGGGTGGTGTAGCATCGCAGTCGATCTCCTTTTGGTCGGGGGGATCAGTGGTAGTAGGCCGGGCCGCGCACGTTGGCATGCTCGATGGGCGTGGCCTGGCTTGTACCACCTTCTCGCATGCCCCGACGCGCCAGGCCGCTGCGCAGGATCGACTCGAGGCTGGTGTAGTTCGCCATGCCGAGCTGATGGGCGTATGCGCAGGCCTCGCCCAGGTGCGCCGTGCCGTAGACACGCTCAAGGCGCTGCAGGCCCTCGGCGAGCCGGCGGGTCTTGCGAAGCGGGTTATGCTCGAGCGACTGGCGCACCAGCGCCTCCACCGCGTCGCCCTTCGCGCAGGCCCAGCGCAGGATGCCCTCGGCATCCAGTTCGGCGTATGCCTGATGGGCGGGCGGCATGTGTTCCCTCACCGTGGTCTTGCCCGGTCCGTCACGGCGTAGATGACTGGCGCGACGCTGGTTGGCGTGGAGGATCTCGATCACACGCTCGGTAATACGGACCTCCACGGTCTGGCCGATGAGCCGATGGGGGACGCTGTACGCATGCTCTGCATGGACGATGTGGTAGTCGGCCGGGACCTTGATCCGTCGCCATTCGCTGCTCTCGAACGGCTCTTTGGGCAGCGGCCGGAGCGCGGCGCGCTCGAACCGCTCGAACCGCGCCCGACGGCTTTCGCTGCCATCGCTCATGGGGCGGTTGTTGATCAGCTCAAGGCGCTCAGCGAGCGCCGCGTTCGCCTCATCCAGCGAGAAGAAGGTGTGATGGCGAAGTGGCGCCAGCGCCTCGCGCTCGATGATCAACACCGCGTTCTCGACGAGGCTCTTATCCCGCGGGGTACGCACCCGCGCCGGGACCACGGCAACACCGTAGTGCTCGGCAAGCCGCGTGTAGTCGATGTTCAGATCCGGGTCGTAACGGTGAGCCTTATTGACGCCGCTTTTGAGGTTATCCGGCACTAGAGTCTGCGGAACGCCGCCGAAGTACTCGAACGCCCGGATATGCGAGCCCTGCCAGTCGTGCTTTTGTTGGGTGGCCGTACCCTCAGAGAAGATCAGTTGCGAGGCACCGAGCACGGCGACGAAGACCTGCGCGGGATCGATCTCGCCAGTCTTCGGGTCGGTGATCGGCAGCGTCATCCCGGCGTAGTCGATGAACGCCACCTCGCCCGCCGTCTGGGTCTGGCGCATCCGCGGCTCGCTGCCTGCGCGACGGCGTTTGAGCTGCTCGCAGAACCAGGAGTAGTTATATCCGTTGGGATGAACCTCGCGGTACTCGAGCCAGACCTGACGCCGCGTCATGCCGCGGTACTGGAGCTCGCGCTCAACCGCCTCCCAGTCCGGCTGGGGACGGCTCGTCGGTGGCTCGGGCTTGGGGTAGAGCATCGCCTCGAGCTCCCGATCATCCAGCGTCTCAGGCAACGGCCAGCCAAGGCCTGCGGCCTTGGCACGCTCGAGGCAGCGATAGACGCTGTTCTTGCTGACCGCACAGCTTCGCGCAATCAGCCTCGGGCTCAGACCGTGCTCGTGGTGCAGGCGAAGGATCTCGCGGGCACGCCGCATGGCGGTTCTCCTGGTTGGCATCGTGGCTCTCTCCTTGATGGTCGGGGAAAGAGCCGGAGTATCCCCCGAGCGCCACACCAGTGTCCCTGATCAAACGGAATCGTTATCCCCGATCAGCCGGAATGCCCGTCCCAGATGGCGTGGAATCGGTGGCCCAGATCGGGAGTATTCCGCA
>NZ_JBAKFI010000014.1:0-2177 GCF_040838425.1 Spiribacter onubensis
CGTGGACGCGCTCGCACGCCCGGCCGCAGCAGTTGCAGTACAACGGGGCACCTTCTCTGGGCTTGAGCGAGACGTGGATCTCATCGGGGTCGCCCTCGCGGCGCTCCACGCCGGTGACCTCAAAGCCCTCCCACTCACCGAGTGCATCGAGCAGTGCCTGACCCTGGTCCATGACCTGTCCTCCATCACCTGTGACAGGTCAGAGACTAGGCCATTACCCAACTGATGTGCGAAGAACCATCTTTAGTCGGCCCTGAACATTCCGCTATGCGGCCGCTGGCGTTGCGTTTGAGCGGGCATCCGAGCCACTCTGACCCAGCAGCCGCAGAATGCCGGATAACATCCAGCGCCAAAAATCATCAGCCGCCGCATCATCCAGCGGATGTTGAACCCGGCCGCGGCGAGGATTGGGTTCATGGCATCACCCAAGGCACCTTTGAGGAAGTTCCGGCGCATGCGGTGGTCGGCCTTCAGGTGCCCGATGCTCGGCTCCACCGCCTGGCGGCGCTTGAGCAGCCGCTTCTCCGCCTTGCTCATGCGCTTTGGCTTGCCGGGGTGGAGGATGCGGGTGCTCTCAACCTCCCGGCCGCGGTAGCGCAGGTCCACGAGGGCCGTCTGGGTTCTACCCCACCACCGCGGACGGTTTCGTTAAGCGTCGTTTCTGATCCGTTTGTTGCTCAACCCGCCGACGCATTCTCGGGTTATGGAATCACTCAATATAATCAAAGACATCGCTTCGCGCCTCGGCCTGCGTCAGATAGCGCCGGCGGCGAACCCGGTCACGCTTGAGGAGACCGAAGAACCCTTCTGCCGCGGCGTTATCGCCACAGTGGCCAACCGCGCTCATGTAGCAAATGACGTGATGACCTCCACGCCGAGACCATCGGTGTCTGTCAACAAAGTTGTCGCCTCAAACCGTTTCAGGCCACCCTGGCCCAGCTTGAGTCCCGGCGCTCCTTCTCCGGGTTGAGATGGACCGCGCCGACGGGGCGCCAGTCGCGGGTTTCCCGGCTCCAGCGGCGCGGGTTCCGGGCCTTCGCCTCGGCGTAGACCTGCTGGCGTCGGGCAGGTGTCCGTCAAGCTAGTTTTCGCATTTTTCTACGCCGCTTCCAGGGCTTTCTCCGGATTCAGCCAAACCGCACCCACGGGTTCCCAGTTGCGGGTGCGGCCTGACCAGCGCCGGGGATTGGCCTGTTTGGCGGCGGTGTAGATCGCATGCCTTCTGGCGAGGATCGCCTTATCGCGGCCGTCATGCCGCTCCTGCGGCGTGACGTAGCGCAGGCTGCTGTGCCGATGCTCATGGTTGTACCAGCGAACAAAGCCAAGGACCCAGTCTCGGGCCTCATGAACGTCAGCGAAGCCATTTGGCGGGTAGTCCGGCCGGTATTTGCAGGTGCGGAACAGCGCCTCGGAGAACGGATTGTCGTCGCTCACCCGAGGGCGGCTGTAGGAGGGCGTGACGCCCAACTGATCGAGCCGTGCGGTCAGCGTCGCGGCCTTCATCGCCGGGCCATTGTCGCCGTGCAGGACGATCGGGCGATGGGCAATGCGCTCGCGCAGCAGCGCTCGTTCGATGACCTGCTGGCTGTTCGCCGCCGACTCGCCGAGGAATACCTCGGAGCCGACGATCTTGCGGCTGTAGAGGTCCACGATGAGGTAGAGGTAGAAGAACAGCCCCCGCACAAGGCTCGGGAGATAGGTCACGTCCCAAGTGTAGACCTCGTTGGGACCTGTGGCCTGATGACGCCGGGGCGGGCCCATCTGCCGAGGTGGTGCCGCCCGACCCCGACGCTGCTGCTCGCCGGCGCGGCGCAGCACGCGGTAGAAGCTCGATGCCGAGGCGATGTAGCGGCCCTCCTCATCGAGCAGCCGAGCGATGATCTGCGCCGGCGGCAGGCTCGCGAACTCAGGCCGGTGGCACTGCTCCAGGATCTCGCACTGCTCCGCATCAGTGAGTGCATGCGACTGCGGCGGACGCTCTGCCATCGGGCGCCGATCACCCACCGTGTCCTGCTTCCAGGTTCGGTAGGTCTTGGCGTCGATGCCGATCTCGGCACAGGCCGCTGCCTGCCTGGCACCGGCCTGGCGGGCTTCGTCGACCAGCTCAGTGGCTCTTTCGCGATCCGGGATGCTGGTCATTTGTCCTCGTCCCCCCAGATCGCGGCCGCTTTTTTTCG
>NZ_JBAKFI010000015.1:0-1327 GCF_040838425.1 Spiribacter onubensis
GGGCCTGTGGAGATTTTTGTGTGTGAGCCGCTCCATTGAGATCAGGCTTCCAGCACGAACCGGTCGCCGAACTGGATCGCAAGCTGGGTTTTGGCAGCGTGCCATTGGACGGGTGGCCGTTTCCACTTCGCCTGCACATTTCGCAGTGCCAGGTAGATCAGTTTGATCGCCGCCTCATCGCTTGGGAAGTGGCCCTTGTTGCGCACTGCCTTTCGCACCTGGCTGTTCAGCGACTCGATGGCATTGGTGGTGTAGATGATCCGGCGCACCTCAGGCGAGAAGGCGAAGAACGGGATGACCTCAGACCAGCGTCGCTGCCAGCTTGCCGCCACTGCCGGGCACTTCCGCCCCCATGGTCCTTGCTCGAAGTCGGCCAGCGCCTGCTCGGCGGCCTCGGCGCTGGGAGCGGCATAGATCGGCCGCAACGCCTGGGCCAGCGCCTTACGCTCCTTCCAGGACGCGAACTGCATCGAGTAGCGGATCAGATGCACGATGCAAGTCTGGACCACGCAGTCGGGGAAGGCGCTGGTGATCGCCTCGGGAAAGCCCTTGAGGCCATCGACGACGGCGATGAGGATATCGTTGGTGCCGCGGGCGCGGAGCTCGTTCATGATCCGCATCCAGAACTTTGCCCCCTCGGTCTGCTCGATCCACAGGCCGAGGACCTCCTTGCGACCCTCGCAGGTCATGCCGATGGCGAGGAACACGGCCTTGTTACGGACCATGCCCTCGTCGCGGATCTTCACCCGCAGGGCGTCGAAGTAGACGATCGCATAGGTCGTCTCGAGCGGCCGGTTCTGCCAGCTCTGGACCTCATCGATCACGCTCTCGGTAATCGCCGAGACCAGATCCGGCGAGATATCGACGCCATAGATCTCGATGATGTGATCGCGGATATCCCGCGTGCTCATGCCCCGGGCATACATGGCGATGATCTTGTCATCGAAGCCGGGGAAGCGGCGCTGGTACTTGCCGATCAACACCGGGTCGAACCGCCCGTGCCGGTCGCGCGGGATATCGAGGATGATGCGCTCAGCGCCCGTATCCACCGTCTTGGGGCTTGTCCCGTTGCGATGGTTGCCTGAGTGCTGCTCATCATCGCCATCCAGATGGACGTCCATCTCGGCGTTGAGCATGCGCTCGGCCAGTGCCTTTTTGAGCTCGCCGGCGAGTGACTCGAAGTCCGCCGCGCCACGAGCCCCACGCTCGCGGATCAGCTCGTCGAGAATATCCCGGTTAATACCGTCGGTGTGCTTCTTACGTGCCATACGTTCATCTCCCTGTCGGATCTATCGTATGGCTCACACACAGAATTACCTACACTCCC
>NZ_JBAKFI010000016.1:0-1290 GCF_040838425.1 Spiribacter onubensis
GAAGACCCGTTGCTTCTGGTGCTGCCTTCCGATCACCTAATGTACGACTATGAGCGGTTTGCAGCACTGATCCGGCAGGGGGGAGAAGTCGCCGCTGACGGGCAGCTGGTGACCTTTGGTATGGTGCCGACGGCCCCGGAAACCGGTTTTGGCTACATCGATGCGGGCGGTGCGTTGAGTGCGGATGAAAAAGCATTCAGGGTAAGCCGGTTTGTTGAAAAGCCCGATCAAAAAATAGCCGAAGAATTTATTGCCGCCGGTAATTTCTACTGGAACAGCGGCATGTTCATCTTTAAAGCATCGGTTTACCTGGAGGAGCTTAAAGCTTCCCGGCCGGACATTTACGAAGCGTGTGAGCAGGCAGCCAATGCCATGGAAAAAGACGACGACTTTGATCGCGTGCCTGCAGATGCCTTTCAGGCGTGCCTGGATGAATCCATCGGCTACCCAGTTATGGAGAAAGCGGCGCAAGCTGCTGTGGTGCCTTTCGATTCGGGGTGGAACGATCTTGGCTCATGGTCCGCCTTGTGGGAAATTGAAGGAAAAGATGATGCGGGCAACGTTTGTATCGGCGATGTGGTCGTTGAGGGTGCAAAAAACTCATACATCCGCGGTGAAACCCGGATGGTTGCAGCGGTGGGCGTGCAGGATGTGGTCATTGTTGAAACCAAAGACGCCGTATTGGTCGCCCACAAGGAATCCGTGCAAGACGTTAAGAAAATCGTTCGGCAGATCAAAGACAATGATCGAAACGAGCATCATGCCCATGTCCAGATCTATCGGCCTTGGGGTGAATATGAATCCATTGACGAAGGCCATCGCTTCCAAATTAAACGCATTACCGTAAAGCCCGGAGAGAGGCTTTCATTGCAGATGCACTACCACCGGGCCGAACACTGGGTTGTTGTGAAAGGTACGGCCATTGTTGAGTGCAACGGCGAGGAAAAGCTGCTTACTGAGAACCAGTCAACCTATATCCCCATTGGTGCGACCCATCGGCTAACCAATCCAGGGAAAGTGCCTCTGGAGCTGGTTGAAGTGCAATCCGGTGCCTATCTGGGAGAGGACGACATCGTTCGGTTTGAGGACACTTATGGGCGCTCTTAATGCTCTCTGGGCATACCGCCACTTTGTGGTAAGTTCCATTCGAAACGAGCTAGTCAGCCAATTTGTGCGCAGTAAACTTGGCGGATTATGGATGATTATCAATCCCTTGGCGCAAGTCGCCATTTACGCACTCATCTTGTCCAATGTAGTGGCCGCAAAACTGCCTGGCGTGGAAGGGCAATG
>NZ_JBAKFI010000017.1:0-955 GCF_040838425.1 Spiribacter onubensis
GACTGCCCCGGGCACGCGGACTATGTGAAGAACATGATCACCGGTGCCGCGCAGATGGACGGTGCCATTCTGGTGGTTTCGGCGGCGGATGGCCCGATGCCGCAGACGCGGGAGCACATCCTGCTCGCCCGCCAGGTGGGTGTGCCGGCGATGGTGGTGTTCCTGAACAAGGCGGACATGGTCGACGACGCCGAGCTGCTCGAGCTCGTCGAGATGGAGGTCCGTGAGCTGCTCTCGAGCTACGACTTCCCGGGTGATGACATTCCGATCACCACCGGCTCGGCGCTGAAGGCGCTCGAGGGGGATACGGGTGAGATGGGCTCGCAGGCGATCGTGCAGCTCGTCGAGTCGATGGATGAGTACATTCCCGAGCCGGAGCGTGCGGTGGACGGTGCGTTCCTGATGCCGATCGAGGATGTGTTCTCGATCTCGGGCCGCGGCACCGTGGTGACGGGTCGTGTCGAGCGCGGCATCGTCAAGACCGGCGAGGAAGTGGAGATCGTGGGCATCAAGGAGACCACCAAGACCGTGGTCACGGGTGTCGAGATGTTCCGCAAGCTGCTCGATGAGGGGCGCGCCGGGGATAACATCGGTGCGCTGCTGCGTGGCACCAAGCGTGATGAGGTCGAGCGAGGCCAGGTGCTGTGCAAGCCCGGTTCGATCACGCCGCACACCAAGTTCGAGTGCGAGGTGTATGTCCTCGGCAAGGACGAGGGTGGTCGTCACACGCCGTTCTTTGATGGCTACCGGCCGCAGTTCTACTTCCGCACGACCGATGTCACCGGCGCCTGTGACCTGCCCTCGGGCACGGAGATGGTGATGCCGGGTGATAACGTGCAGATGACGGTCTCGCTGATCGCGCCGATCGCGATGGAAGAGGGCCTGCGCTTCGCGGTCCGCGAGGGCGGCCGCACCGTCGGTGCCGGCGTCGTCTCCAAGATCCTCGAGTAATCGG
>NZ_JBAKFI010000018.1:0-735 GCF_040838425.1 Spiribacter onubensis
GGTTCATCGCGCATTACCGGGGTAAGCGGCTCGGATCTTCAGGAAGAAGTACTCATCATCCCGGAAGCCGTAGGCCATTCGCTTGGTGACCTTGATTTTGTTGTTGATGCCCTCGATGAGGCTCTTGTGTAGCGGGAACTCCGCATGGGCGAGGATTCCCGGCACGAAGGCCTTGATGCGCTCTGCAAAACGCTGGATGGCCGCAACGCCGGACTCCATGGCACGCTGGTACCAGTGTTCCCAGAAGCCTTACGCCTCGTCCGGGTCGCGGTGGCTCCATAAGGCCTTGAGATCCTCTCGGAGCATGTAGGCGATCATCAGCGGTGTGTTCGCATCGAAGAGCTCCTGGAGGCGCACACGCTGGGCCCGGTTGGTGTTGCGCGGTGAGCGCAGCAGCAGCCACTTCGAGGCCTTGACCACTTTGCGCGCCGCCTTGTCATGACGCAGGGCGTTCGCTTGGTCGACGCGGACACGGTCGACGACCTCGAGGGTGAAGGCCGGGTGCATATCCATCACGGCCGCCTCGATGCGCTTCACCGTATGCCAATGCAGCCGATAGAACTTCGCCACGTGCTGGATGCTGAGCTGGCTGCACAGATAGATCGCCTACTCGGCGAGCCGGTTGGTGACCCGCCGCAGTGCTCGCACCAGACGCGGTAGACGGTGATCTCGAGATAGGTAATGGCATCGAACAGTGGCAGATCGCGGACCGTGCGCTGGACATGCTCGTGGACG
>NZ_JBAKFI010000019.1:0-704 GCF_040838425.1 Spiribacter onubensis
TACGGGTAGACCGCATGCTCCGGATGCGATCGACTGGTGTGAGGCCCCGGCGCGATCGCCTGCAGGGCCATCAGCCGCATTAACCGCTGGATGCGCTTGCGGTTGACCCGATAGCCTTGGCGCTGGAGCCAGTGGGTCATCTGCCGGGCGCCGAAGAACGGTGTGCGCAGGTACTGCTTGTCGATCTGCCACATCAGCGCGAGGTTCTCTGGCGTCTCGGCAGCCGGCGCGTAGTAATACTGCGAGCGGGGCAGGCCGATCAGATCGCATTGGCGACGAATCGAGAGTTCGGAGTGTTCCGGTTCGATCAGCCATCGGCCTACTCCTTGAGCTGGCTGGACTTTTTTTTCAAAAAATCCAGCTCCACCTTGAGCCGGCCGATTTCCTCGTAGAGCGGTGCCGCGACCTCCTCGGCGCTCGGCGTGCGGCGGGATCGCGCCGCTGTCGACTCAAATAGCTCAGGCACCTTATCGAGCAACTGCCGCTTCCACTGGCTGATCTGCGTCGGGTGAACCTGGAACTCCTGCGCGATCTCGCTGGCGGTCTTATGGCCTTTGGCCGCCTCAAGGGCAACGCGGGCCTTAAAGTCCGGACTGAGCCGTTTGCCTCGTCCTCGGGTCATGGTGAAGGCTCCTCTGCAATGGGCCGAGGATAGCCTCCGAATCTTTACTTCTCACCTGGTCCGAAAACCGGGGTCCACTTCA
>NZ_JBAKFI010000001.1:0-680808 GCF_040838425.1 Spiribacter onubensis
CCACGCTCGCGGATCAGCTCGTCGAGAATATCCCGGTTAATACCGTCGGTGTGCTTCTTACGTGCCATACGTTCATCTCCCTGTCGGATCTATCGTATGGCTCACACACAGAATTACCTACACTCCCCATCGATGGGATTCCTGGCGGGTTAGAGATCTATCGACCTTACCTGCAGTATCTGTTGCTTGATGAACGGCGATTTGCGGAAGCAGGGCAACTGGCGGCCAGGAATCTCACCTCGGCGCTATTCGAACTCGAATGCAGCCGCGAACCAGCCGATGTAGAGCGGGTACTCGCTCGTCTGGTGGACTGGCTGCAGCGGCCTGAGCAAATGCCGCTCCGGCGCAGTTTCACCATCTGGATCAAGCGTGTCTTGCTACCGGGACGTATTCGCGGGGTAGACTTTGAATCACTGAGCGATCTTCAGGAGGTACGGGGCATGCTGTCAGAACGCGTCGAGGAATGGACTCAGAACTGGAAAGAGCAGGGGCTTCAGGAGGGCAGGCGCATCGGCATCGAGGAGGGCATCCAGCAGGGAGAACGCACGCTATTGATGCGGCTTGTGGAGCACAAGTTCGGCCCGGAAGCACTCGAGGTTCACCGGTATCGTATCGAGGCCGCCGATGGCGAGACGCTGTTGAAGTGGTCCGACCGGCTGCTGACGGCAGAAAACGCGGATCAGTTGTTCGCTGGCTGAACGCCATCGGGTTCGCATTAATCCGCCTCGCCGGCTTTTAGATCCGCCAGCCCGGCGAGGTGCTGGGTGTCATTGAATCGCAGAATGCGGCAGCGGTAGGTGCTGAGGCCCGCGGGGGATTCCCGGGTTTCTGCATGGCCTTCCGGCGTGAGCTCAAACTCGAAAATGGCGGTGTTGTGCGGGCGAACTCCCCAGATGCGCCGGGTGTCCAGCACCGCCGAGAGCAGGTACTGCAGGAAACCTCCGTGCGTCACGCATAGCACCGTGTCCCCGGCCCCATGCGTCGCCAGCAGGTACTCGACCACAGCGGAAGCCCGCCGCTCGCGCGACTGCAGGGTCTCCGCTTCCGGGACGGCGTTCCAGTCGCGCTCCGCCGCAAACCGCCGGGCGACTGCCGGATGTTCCGCCTCCAGCTCGGGCCAGGTCCGCGCAGAGAATACGCCGACGTGGTACTCGCTCAGATCGGCGAGGGTCTTGATCGGCAGTGAAAATGCGGTCGCGATTGCCGCCGAGGTGGCCTGCGCCCGGCCCAGCGGTGAGCTGTAGATCACACCGGGCTGGACACCCTGCTCCTTGAAGGCAGTGAACAGTCCTTCCGCCAGACAGCGCGCCTGCTGTTGGCCCAGGGTGCTCAGGGGGGTATCGGTATGGCCCTGCCATCGGCCCTCGTGATTGGCCGTGGTCTGTGCGTGGCGGATGAAAAGCAGTCGCATCATCCGCGGAGACTAGCGACTGGCTGGAGACGCCGCAATGCATTGACTGATCCCGGGCTCTGGTAGGCTGCTGCCATGGCCGATACCGCGACCCATGAAGTTCACCTCTGGGTGGATGCCGATGCCTGCCCCGTGCCGATCCGGGAGATCCTCTTCCGTGCCGCTCAGCGGGTGGGGGCAAGGCTGACGCTCATTGCCAACCAGCCCATTCGTACGCCGCCATCACCGCTGATCGACACCGTCCAGGTGGGATCGGGTTTTGACGTGGCCGACGATGAGATCGTGCGTCGTGTTGCCGCTGGTGATCTGGTGATCACCAGCGACATTCCCCTCGCCGCCGAGGTCATCGACAAGGGTGCCCGTGTCCTGACGCCCCGCGGCGAAGCGCAGACCCGCGAAAACATCCGCGCTCGGCTGCAGATGCGTGATTTCATGGAAACCCTGCGTAGCAGCGGCATCCACACCGGCGGCCCGGCCAGCCTGAGCGCCGCCGATCGCAAACGCTTCGCCGATGCGCTCGACCGCTATCTGGCGCGCTGAGGAGGAGGCAATGACTCGACCCGCCCCGATTCTCGTCTTCGATGTCAACGAGACACTGCTCGACCTGACGTCCCTCGAGCCGGTATTCGAGTCCCTGTTCGGCGGACGCCACGCCATGCTTGAATGGTTTGCCGAGCTCATCCTGTACTCCCAGACGCTGACGCTCGCCGGGCGATACCGGCCTTTCAATGAGCTGGCGGCCGCGGTGCTGCGCATGCGGGGCGAGATCGTCGGCGTCGGGATCAGCGACGCGGATGTGCAGTCACTGGCCGAGGCCATCGGTGCCATGCCGGCGGTGGGCGATGTGGCCCCCGCGTTGGAGCGCTTCCGGGCCGGCGGCTTCCGGCTGGTGACATTGACCAATTCGCCACCCCCGGGCTCGCTCGCGGCGCTGGAGGGTGCCGATATCGCCGGATTCTTCGAGGATCACTTCAGCGTCGACGCCGTATCGCGTTTCAAACCGGCGCCGGCATGTTACCGCCAGGTGGCCGATGCGCTCGGCGCGCCAATCACCGACCTCTGCCTGGTGGCCTGTCATGTCTGGGATACGATCGGGGCTCAGTCCGTGGGTTGCCAGGGCGCGTTTGTCCGGCGCCCGGGTAAGGCAGTCTTGACCCTGTCCGGGCTGCCGGAGCCGGATTTCATTGCGGACGATCTGGGCGCGCTGGCGACGCGGATGGGCTGTCCGTAGGACTGCGATCATGCAGAGCGCGGCTCAGTGCCGCGCCCAGCAGGACGATGAGCGCCGAGCCGTAGACCCAGAGCATCAGCACCACCAGCGAGCCGGCGGCGCCATAGGCCGAGGTCGGTGCCTTAAGGGTGAGGTAGGTCGCCATCAGGTAGCGGCCTGGCATGAAAAGCATGGCGGAAAGCAGTGCCCCCGGGAATGTGTGACGCCAGCGGATCGGGCGTTCAGTATCCGGCAGGATGCGGAAGATCGCAGTCAGAAACAGGGCGATAAGGGTCATGCTGACTAACGGCTCGAGCTGCGCGAGGCGGGCGACGTTGAACGGCAGCCAGGCGCTGGCGAACTCGGTGGCCGCCCGGAGCGCCACGGTCGCCGTCAGCGAGACGATGATCATCAGGCCGAACAAACCCACCACCAGAAGCGAGATGAGCCGGTTGTAAATCACTGTGAGCAGGGCGGCGCGCTTCTTGCCGATGACCACGTCCCAGAGCTGGTTCAGCGAGCGCTGCAGCTGGACGAAGACCGCGGTGGCACCGATCAGGATGGCGCCAATGCTCGAGAGGGTCGGTAGCCAGCCCGCCTCGCGGACATGCGTGTTGGCGACCATCTGCCGGGCCGCCTCGGCGGCCTCGTCGCCGATCACCCCCTGCAGCCTCGTGACGATGCGGCTCTCCGCCGCCTCCGGGCCGAGCACCAGCCCGGCCACTGCGATCACCAGGATCATGATCGGCGCGAGCGAGAACAGCGTGTAGAAGGCAAGCGCCGCGGCATTGCCGAAGGGGTTGTGCGCAAACCAGAGTTGAAAGGTCTCAGCGGCGAGCTTGACGCCCTCCCGTGCACGTTGGCGAACGGGCTGGTCGCTTGAGGATCTGTTGGGCATGCGTTGGGCCGGCATGGTTGTGATCATACCGTGCCAGGCAAGCCGGGAGGATGGACTTGATCATCGCCGCACCCGGGCGGCCTGCGATACCATTCAGTTTCGTGTCTGTTCTCTCATTCAGTAACGGGGAAGTCTCCTGATGCCCGTCTTCGTCCTCCTCGCCGGCGTGCTTGGTCTGCTCTCAGTAGGATTTGGTGCATTTTCCGAGCATGCGATCCGCCCGAACGTCGATGCGGAGTATTTCCGCTATCTGATGACCGCCGTGCGCTACAACCAGGTGCATGCCGTGGCCCTGCTTGCACTCGGGCTCGGGCTTGCCCTCCCGCTGGCGAGTGAGACGGCCGGGCGCCTTCGCATCGCGGCCTGGCTGATGTTCGTTGGTACGGTGCTCTTCAGTGTCAGCATCTACATTGCCGTCCTGTTGGATATCATGGCCATCACCTATATCACGCCGGTCGGCGGGACGATCCTCATGTTCGCCTGGGCGGCCCTGATCTGGACGGGCTGGAGAGCGAACGAAGCCGGTTGAACGTGCGTCCCGGCTCTATCGCCGGTTTTGCAGCCGCCAGGTGAGCCATAGTCCCAGGAGGCAGAAGAAGGCAAACACCCAGCCGGACACGGCGGCCGCCATGATGCCCGAGAGCAGTGTCCCCACGGTGCAGCCGAGTGCCGTCATGCCCCCCCAGCCCATGAGGATGCCGCCGGTGAGCTTGCCGGCGGCATTACCCAGCGTCACTCGCTGCGGGCGGAAATCTCCAGCGGCCAGTGCGGAGGCGAGCGAGCCGAGGACAAGGGCGATGATGAAGGCGCCGTTCTCCGAGAGGAGGGCATCCTTGACTGCTGTGGCACAGCCGGAGAAGCCGTCCAGGCCCTGCAGCCGCTCCGGTAGCAGGCTGAATCCGGCCCCCGCGGTGCGCGCGACGCTGCCGATCTCGGCGGTCACGCCCAGTGGCGCCACGCGCAGGTAGGCCATGATGGCCAGAATGCCGATCAACAGTCCGCCGACGTAGGCCGGCCATCGCTGCCCGAAAAGGCAACTGCGGAGGCCTGCCGATGTCGTCGGTGCAGCTGATGCGTCAGGCCGGTGCCACCGCATAAGCAGCAGGGCAAGGCCGCCGAGAACACCGGTCTGGACCAGCACCGACCCGCCATAACCGGTCATCGCCGGGAGCCAGAGCACCGGTGCACGGTCGATGGCGGCGAGGTAGAGCGTGTTCCAGGTGGCGAAACCCAGCCCAAAGCCGACCAGCACCCCGGCGAGTGCCGCGATCGACCCGGTGGCGCCTTCGCCCAGCCGATAGAGATGGGCGCTGATGCAGGAGCCCGACAGCGACATCCCGACCCCGAAAGCAAACGCGGCAACAGCCAGTACCCAGCTGACCGGGCCGATGTGGGCATCGGGGGGAAGACGGCCGGCGCCCGGGTCGGGCACAAACAGCCCGAAGATCAGGTGGTATCCCAGCGTGCCCATGACAAGCGCGGCGATGATGCCGAGCAGACCGCGGGCGTCGCGTCCCTCCAGGAAGTCACGGGTCACGCAGAAAAAGCAGAATCGGGACCGCTGCAGCAGGACGCCGAAACCGGCGCCGAGCAGCACACTCAGGGTCAGCGGCCCGCCCGCGCCGCCGTCCAGTCGCCATGCCCAGATGAGTATGCCGATGGCGATGGTGACGGGTAATGCGCTGGAGAGCAGAACGCTCCGACCCAGGGCCGGAGCGCTCGTTGTGGCGGAGATATCTGGCATCTTTACAGACAGGACGACTGCCCGCTCTCGGTTACTGTCCGCCCCAGACGGTGCCGGCCAGGTTGGTGACCGGGACACCCACCGAGTTGCCATACTCAGTCCAGGAGCCGTCATAGTTCTTCACGTCATAGCCGAGGATCTTCGATAGCGCGAACCAGGTATGGCTGGAGCGCTCACCGATGCGGCAGTAGGTGATCACCGGCTCGCTGCCATCCACGCCGGCCTCGGCATACAGTGCACGGAGTTCATCGGCCGACTTGAACGTTCCGTCCTCGTTGACCGCATTGCCCCAGCCGACGTTGACGGCGCCCGGGATGTGGCCGGCGCGCACCGACAGTTCATTCACGCCATCAGGCGCGATGATGCGGCCCTCGTATTCGGCGGCCGAGCGGATGTCCACCAGCTGCGCGGCCGGCTCGTCGCTGCTCGCGACCTCGACCACCTCGGGCAGGAAGGCGCGGATGGAGTCATCCGCTTCGTCGACGGTGATATCCCCCTGTGCGTAACTGGCCGGCCGGATACCGAGCTCGCGCCCCTCGGCTTCCCACTTCTCACGGCCGCCGTCGAGGAGCCGGACGTTATCCACGCCGAAGATATCGAAGATCCAGGCGCCCCAGGCTGCGAACCAGTTGTTGGTGTCACCATAGAGGACGACCTCGGTGTCGTCGGAGATACCCGCATCGCGCAGCAGCGCCTCGAAATCATCACGGGAGATGATGTCCCGGCTCACCGTGTCGACGAGATCCGTATGCCAGCGGAAGTTGACGGCGCCCGGGATGTGGCCGCGTTCGAACTTGCCCGGGTTGACGCTGACTTCGATCACGCGCACGTCTTCGCGATCGAGGTTGTCGGCGAGCCAGTCCGTGCTGACCAGAGCATCCGAGCTGGCCTGCGCCAGGCCGGTCAAAAGCGCGAGGGCGGCGAGCGCAACGGCCCCTCGAATGGCGGCGGTGATGATCATGATGAGCCTCCTGATTGCTGATCCTTGAATGCCAGCACTCTAGAGGGGCGGTCATAGAATTAAAAAGAATTTATCGTAATTTGATAATGATAAAAGCGAATAACCGTCCCGCGCCGGGCGCGCGCCTACCGGGCAGCGGGCGCCAGCCTCAGGAGTTCGCCATTCACATGATCGGTGAGCAGATGGATTCCGCCGTCCGGGCCCGTCTCGACGGCGCGGATGCGCCGGCCACGATCCGTCAGCAGGCGCTCTTCATCGATGACATGGCCATCATTCAGCCGCAGATGCGCGAGATGGACGCCGGCGAGGGCGCCGATAAAGAGATCGCCGTGCCAGTCCGGAAAAGCGGAACCGGTATAGAACGCCATACCGGATGGCGCAATGGAGGGCGTCCAGTGATGAATGGGCGGGATGGTGCCGGCCAGCGTATCGGGGCCGATCTCCGGCCCCCAGTATTCACGGCCGTAGGTGGTCTCGGGCCAGCCGAAGTTGGCGCCGGGTCGGGGCCGGTTGATTTCATCGCCGCCGCGGGGTCCGTGTTCATGGATCCATAGCGCCCCTGTGTCCGGATGGATGGCGGCGCCCTGCGGGTTCCGATGTCCGAAACTGAAGATCGCCGGCTGCACATCCGATCGTTCCATGAAAGGGTTGTCCGCCGGGATGCTGCCGTCGTCATGGAGGCGCAGGACCGATCCATTGTGATCCGCGAGGTCCTGGGCGCGATCGCGCTCGCCGCGATCCCCGGTAGTCATGAAGAGGTACCCGTCCCGGTCGAAAACGATGCGCGAGCCATAGTGCTTCATGCTGCGCACGCAGGGCTCGGCCACGAATAGCGTCTCGAAGTCCGCCAGTCGGTCACCGTCGAGGCGCCCGCGGCCCAGGTGGGTGGCATTGCCACCGTCACATTCTCCGGCCCAGGTCAGATAGACGAGACGGTTGTCGGCGAATTCGGGATGCAGTTCGATATCCAGCAGCCCGCCCTGGCCGCGGTCATCAACGCTGGGGGTCCCGCTGATGACCGTGCGCCCGCCGGTCTGCGGATCGACCCGTAGCAGACGTCCCGGACGCTCGGTGACAAGCGCCTCACCATCCGGCAGAAAGGCGAGGGCCCAGGGATGCTCCAAGCCCTCCGCGATGGTCTCGACCGTGGTCTGTGCCAGTCCGATGGATGTTCCGAAAAGGAGCGTAAGTGCCAGCAGCGATGGACGGCGCATGGACGTATCCCCCCGAGTGAGCCGGTAATGCTGTGATCGGCGAAAGCGATCAAGGTTCCCGGTCATTCGGCGCGGCCCATGCCCACCTTTGATACGACTCCTTGCTGGGAGGGCATGACATGGCGGATTGGAGGGCGTAGCGTCGGGAGACATGAATGCCGGATTACCTTCACTGGAGACCGTGATCGATGAACTCGCCGAGTTACTCGCCCGCGAGCCCGATGCGGACACCGCGCGTGACGGCGACTGCCTTCGGATTACCCGGCAGCAGACCATCACCGACGTGATGCCATGTCGGGTTCAGGGGGTGGGCGTGGATGCCGGGGTGCGCTATCCAGCGGTCTCCATCAAAACCGTGCCACGGGGCAATGTGGCGTTTCCCGGCTCGCCGCAGATGCGTGCGTCGCGACTGAATCCGCGCAGTGCGGTGGGTGCGGTACAGGGCCCATCGCCGGGTATGCGCGCGGGGCTGATGATCGGCAGTCGGGTCTGCGTGGATGCCGAAGTGCCCTGGCATGCCACCGGTCGGCACCTGGTCAGGTTGGCGGCCATGGAAGCCGGTGGCACGCTCTTCGACGCCCCCCAGCCCGAGAATCGGCATCTCGATCGGGCGGGGCTCGGGGTGTGGCGTAACTGCCTGCAGAGCATCGCCGGCGTTGAGCCGGACGCATGGCGCGTCATCAAGCGGGCCCCGGACGGGCTGGTCGCACAGCCCCTCGGCTGGCCACCGGTGCGTGGGGCGAGCATCTCGCTGGCGGTGGGGGGTAACACGCCGCTGGTCGGACGCGGCTTCCAGTACCGGCTGCAGATGCCAAGGCAGTACCCGGACGGCGACGAACTGGCCTGGCTGTGCGACGAGCTCAACCGCCAGGAGTGGGAGAACGCCACCGGCGCGCCGCATATCGGTGCCTGGTCGGCCTCTGATGATGGCTATTGCCGCTATCAGGTCAGCGTCCCGGCCCGACTCGGGCGACGGATGCCGGATCTGCCGCGCCAGCTCCTCGAGACGTCCGGTGCCCGAGCCAACTCGGCCATTGAGCTGCAGTCACTCGCCTGATCAGCCGCCCAGCAGCATGGGCAGGTAGACCACGCCCAGCAGAACCGCGATGAGGCATGCGAGATAGGGCAGAACCGCCCGGGCGATGCGCTCGAGTGGCTGCTCCGTTACCGAAGACGCCACATACAGGTTGATGGCCACCGGCGGAGTGATCATGCCAATGGCAAGGCCCACCACGATGATCAGGCCGAAGTGGATGGGATCGACGCCAAGCTGTGTCACCAGTGGCAACAGGACCGGTGTGAGGATGATGAGCGCGCTGGCGGTCTCGATGAACACGCCCGTGAGCAGAATGACCGCCACCACGAGGAGCATGATCACATAGGGGTTGGTCGACAGCGACAGGGCCGCCTCGGCGAGGGTCCCCGGGATACTCCAGTTGGCCAGGGTCCAGCTCAGTACCGACGACGTCGCGATCACGAACATGATGACCGCCGTCGTGATGACCGAGCGCACCATGATCCGGTAGATGTCACGGAGGCGAAGGTCACGGTAGACCAGCAGGGACACCAGCAGGGCGTAATTGACCGCCACCACCGCCGCCTCGCTGGGCGTGAAAACCCCGGAGAAGATTCCGCCGAGGATGATGACCGGCGTCATCAGCCCCCAGAATGCATCTTTCAGCGTGCCCAGCACATTGCCGGGGCTGAAGGCTGAACCGCGCGGATAGTTTCGCCGATAGGCCTCGGTGATGGCGATCGCCATCAGCCCGACGCCCATGATGACGCCAGGAATGAACCCATTCAGGAAGAGCCGGGTGACCGACTCCTGGGCGATCACCGCATAGATGATCAGCGGCACCGATGGCGGGATCACGACACCGATCGTCCCACTCGCGGCAATCAGACTGGCCGCCGATGCCGGCTCGTAGCCCTTGCGCCGCAACTCCGGCACCAGGGCGGATCCGATGGCGGCCGTTGTCGCCGCACCGGAGCCCGAGATCGCCGCGAAGAACATGCCGGCGAGTACCGAAACGATGGAAAGCCCGCCTTTGAGAAAGCCGAAGAGGGCATCGGCGAACGCCACGAGCTTCTCGCTGACCCGTCCGCCGGCCATGAGATCGCCTGCCAGGATGAATAGCGGGACGGCGATCAGCGCGAACGAATCGATACCGGCGAAAAGCCGCTGGGGCAGAACCATCAGGGACAGGCCGTCGGCCCACAGCGCGGCGGTGGTGCTCGCGCCGATGGCGATCGCCACCGGAACGCCGAGGATCAGCAGGGCGAAGAACACCGCGAACAGAAGCAGCGTCATGAGGTGCGTTGGCCGGTTGTATCGGGGCGTTCCCCAAGCACGGCCTCAAGCAGATCGATCAGGGCCATGTAGGCCATGATCGCGGCACTCAGCGGCATGACCGAGTACACCGTTGACATGGGCATGCGCAGAGCCGCCGATTGCTGGAAGGACTGCAGCTCCATGTAGTCGAGCCCGACCTGGAGCAGGACCGCCATGAAGGCGATTGTGACCAGGGCGATCAGGCCCTGACAGATCCGCCGTCCCGACGGGGGAAGGCCATCGCCGAGAACGGTGACGGCGATATGCCGGCCGCGATGGTAGGCCAGGCAGGCACCGAGGAAGGTCAGCCAGATCAGCAGGTAGCGGGCGGTTTCCTCCGTCCAGCTTGTCGCCGTGAAGAACACCCTTGAGACGATCTGTAGTGACATGACGGCGACCAGCGCCACGATGCCGGCGAACGCAATGCGTTGCAGCACGGCATCGATGGCGCTTTCGACCGCCCGCAGTGACCGAAGCAAGGCCTAGTCCAGCTGCTCGCGGATTCGGATCAGATAATCACCGAAGCGGTCGCTGTACTTCTCGTAGACCGGGCCGACCGCCGTCCGGAAGGCCTCGAGATCGGCGTCCTCGACAACTTCCATGCCAGAGGCCTTGAGCTCGGCGAGCTGTTCGGCCTCCATTTCTTCGTTGACCTGACGCTCATACTCGGCTGCCTCCTGCGCGGCTTCTTCGATAACGCCCTGGACCGGTTCCGGCAGCTCGGTCCATACCGGCATGCCCATGACGAAGATCGCCGGCGCATAGGTGTGACGGCTGAGCGTCATGTGCGTCTGCGTCTCGTTCAGCTCGAAGGAGTGGATGACGTTGACCGGATTCTCCTGGCCGTCGATGGTACCCTGCTGCATGGCGGTCAGCGCCTCGGTCCATGCCATCGGCACGGCGTTCGCGCCCAGTTCCCGAAAGGTATCGACATAGACCGGGTTTTCCATGACGCGCAGCTTCAGGCCATCCAGATCGGCCGGCTCGGTGACCGGGCCGCGACTGTTGGTGAGGTTGCGGAAACCACGTTCAGCGTAGGCCAGCCCCTTGAGGTTGACCCGCTCGAGTTCGTCGAGGAGGTCCTGGCCGACCGGCCCGTCCAGTACTTCGTACGCGGCCTCGCGCGATGGGAACAGGAAGGGCAGTTCGAATACGGCGATCTCTTCGACGAAGTTGGCGACCGGGCCGTTCGTGATCACGCCCATATCGACGGTGCCGATCTGCATGCTCTCGAGCAGCGTGCGCTCGTCACCCAGTTGGGCGTTGGGAAATATCTCAACGGAAACAACGCCATCCGTCCGATCTTCAACAATTTCTTTGAACTTTTCGGCGGCGATATGGAAACCGTCCTGTTCGTTGACGACGTGCGCGAGGCGGATATCGATCGGCTCGATGTCACTGAAGTCGGTGTTGCTCTGCGCACCGGCCATGACCGGGGTCAGTGCGAGCCCGAGCATCACTGCGCCCAACGTGCCACGAAAACTAGCCATGAGTGTCTCCTCCTGTGAATGGCGGCCCAGAGTTTTCCTTGTCATGCGTAGGCCGTCAATGTCAGGACATGGGGGCATGTGTCCTATTTCCGCCCGCCTGACCGGCGGCGTTGACGCCGGCTGGCCAGGAGCAGGCCGGCGAGGATGAAGACGCCGCCGACCGCGTGAAACGCCGCCAGCCCCTCGTCCAGAAAGATGGTGCCGAGGATCGCCGCGAAAACCGGGATGAGGTAGAGGAAGAGAGCGGCCCGGGAGGCGCCAATGGTGCGGACGCCGTTGTTCCAGAATGTGTAGGCGAGCAGGCCCGGGCCGACGGCGACGATGAGAAAGACCCACAGGTTCGATGGATTGGGCAGCTGCAGGCCGACCTGGCTGACCTCCGCGATATAGAACGGCGCGACCACGGGAATGCCGAGGGCGATCTGCACGGTCAGGAAGGCGGCGGCACTGAGGGGCACGGCCTGGCGTCGCAGCACGACGGAGAAAGTGCTCCACGATGCCACGGCACCCAGCATCACCAGATCACCGGGGACGAACTCCAGGCGCAGGAGCCGCATCGGATCGGCTTCAGTGATGATGGTCAGAATGCCGAAGAACCCCAGCGCAATGCCAAGACCGCGCACGGAGTCAAGGCGCTCGCCCAGAGTGAAATGCGCGGCCAGACCGAGGGCGATGGGCAGACTCGCGTTCATCAGCGCGATATTCAGCGCCGTGGTGGTCTGGGCGGCCACGTAGAGCAGGGTATTGAAAAGCCCCACGCTGAGCGCGGCCAGAACGGCCATGGCGCGCCAGTGACGCTTGACCGTGGGCCATTGCCGGATCACGGCGGGTATACCGATGGGCGCCAGGATGATGAGAGCCGTTACCCAGCGCCAGAAGGCCAGTGAGATCGGTGGAATCTCGCCCACGGTGGCTCGGCCGAGAACCGCATTGGTGGCCCAGAAAAAGGCGGTGCCGGTCAGTCCGGCGCAGGCAAGGAGAATGCGGTTTCTGGAAGCAGTGGCGTCGTTCATGGTGGCGGGCATGTTATGCCTGCCACCCGTCCGGTGAAAGGGCTTTCGCTTCGCTCAGGCCGCCGCGGTATGGGCATCCAGCGAGAGGATGTCCCGGTCGCTCAGATGCAGCCAGAAGGCCGTGACAATGGCATTCCGCCGGGTCCGGGCCGAGCCCGGCTCATCCGGCACGGGCCACTCGAGCTGCTGGCCGGGATGGATGGCGGCGCGGTCCAGGATGATGCCAGTGAGCTGCGGTGTGATGGTGACGGCCTGGAACAGTGTGACGTGGACGGGCCATTCGTAGTGCTCAGGAGCGCTTGTCTGGGCCGCGATGCTGACGATGGCGCGGTCTCCATGGGTGAACCGATGCCAGGCGCGCAGCACTTCCGGCGCACGCAGTCGTCGCTTTCGGGCCTGATGCTGGACGCGGTCGAGTGCCATGAGCAGATCCGGCTTGTCGGGGTTGATCGCCAGCTGCCGGCCCTGCGTGAGCTCAGCGTAGAGCGAATCCGGTATCTCGGGGCGGACGTAGTCTCGGGCCATCGGAGTGCCTCCCTTGCCAGTGAACGACAGTAGGGTGGCAACCGCGGTCGGGCCTCGCTGTGAACCATGCCGCTTTTTATTTAATCTTGTCCCCGCTGACGAAACGGGACGGAGTGATGAGCGAGCCGACGATATTCTGCTGTGGAGAGGCGCTGGTGGACATGCTGCCGGAGGTGCTCGCCGACGGGCGGGCGGCATTCTCGCCCCATCCGGGAGGCGCGGTCTTCAACACCGCCATCGCGCTCGGCCGGCTCGGCATGGATGTCGGGCTGGTCACGGGACTGTCCAGCGATTTCTTCGGTGACCTGCTGCGCGAGGCGCTTGCCGAGAGCGGGGTGGATGCCCGCTATGCCGTCGTCTCGGATCAGCCGACCACGCTGGCATTCGTGCGGCTGGACGCCGGTCAGGCCCGTTACCGGTTCTACGATGAGCAGTCCGCCGGAAGGATGCTCGAAGTATCCGACATGCCGGCCTTGCCGGAGTCGGCATCCGCGCTTTTCTTCGGTGGGATCAGTCTGGCCTGCGAACCGGCCGCGGATGCATATGCCGCGCTGGCAGAGCGCTCCGAAGGGCGGGTCATCATGGTCGATGCGAATATCAGGCCGGGATTCATTGAGAATGACGTGCGCTATCGGGATCGCCTGCGCCGGCTTTTTGCCGTCGCGGATGTGGTCAAGGTCTCCGACGAAGACCTTGCGTGGCTGGAGCCCGGTGCGGAGTCGATGGCCGGTCAGGTGGCCGGACTCCGGCGTCAGGGCGCCGGCCTCGTATTGGTGACCCGCGGTGGGGAAGGGGTCGAGGCATGGCTTCCCGACGGCGGCCAGCTGCATGTACCGGTGGTGCCGGTGGAAGTGGTGGATACCGTGGGTGCCGGTGATACCTTCAACGCGGGCTTTCTCGCCTGTCTGGCATCCAACGCATGCCTCACCCGGGGATTTCTCGCCGCGCCTGATGCCGAGGTCCTTACCGAGGCCATTGCCTGGGGCGCTCGGGTGGCCGGGCTGACGGTGCAACGGGCCGGCGCCAATCCACCCTGGCGCGAAGAGCTCGGCGGATGAGGGACGGATCGGATCGACTGGATGATGCCGCCCGGGCGGCCTGGCTGGCTTATGTCGGCGGCTGCAAGCAGGATGAAATCGCCGCGCAGATGGGCATTTCGCGGCAGGCGGCGCAGCGACTTGTCGCCCATGCCATGGCGATGGGGCTGGTGAAGGTCCGGATCGATCATCCGGTGGCGCACTGCATGATGCTCTCCCGTGGACTGCGGTCTCGCTTCGGACTGTCCGACTGCACCGTTGTGCCGACGTTGCAGTCGGACACGGCAACCAGTCTCGCCGTCTCTCATGCGGCGGGCGATCTGCTGGAGTCCTGGCTGGTGGCCGACGAGCCATGCATCATCGGCCTGGGGACGGGGAGGACGCTGCGCGCCGCGGTGGAGCATCTGCCGCGTATACCCGCCGTGGATCACCGAATCGTGTCGCTCACCGGCAATATCAGCCCGGATGGCTCCACGGCGTACTACAACGTGCTCTTCACCATCGCTGACCGCGTCGATTCGCGAACCTATCCGCTGCCTCTTCCCGTGATTGCCGCCTCGCCGGAAGAGCGCAGCGCGCTGCTTAATCAGAAAACGCTCGCCATGACCCGCCGTCTCTCGCTTGATACCGATGTGCGTTTTGTCGGTATCGGACCGATTCACGAAACAGCGCCGCTGGTGATGGATGGATTCATTACGCCGGATGACGGCCGCCGTCTGGCGACGCGCGGGGCCGTCGGCGAGATCCTCGGATTCGTCTTCGACCGCGACGGTAAGCTGGTGGATGATGAGATCAACTCGCGGGTGACCAGTGCGCCCCTGTCCGCGGTGCCGGAGGTCCCAACGATCGCGGCCGCCCAGGGTGTCGGTAAACAGCCCGCCATCCGGGCGGCATTGACCGGTCGGCTGATTACTGGACTGGTCACCGACGAGCGCACGGCGGAAGCACTCCTGAGCGATTAAAACCCTGATTGCTGCGATGCGGCACAACGGCCGCTTGACGGTTTCGCGTGTTGCTGGGAAATTATTCGGGCAATAAGCAAATGCTCAATACGGAGGAGAGAGCCATGAGCAAGCTGACACGCATCCTGCTGGGTGCCACCACGGCAACGGCGATGGCGGCGGGCGCGGCGCAGGCCGAGACCGTGACCATCGCGACCGTGAACAACGGCGACATGATCCGCATGCAGGAGTTGGCGGATGATTTCGCGCAAAAGCATCCCGATATCGAACTCGAATGGGTGACGCTCGAGGAGAATGTGCTGCGCCAGCGCGTGACGCAGGACATCGCCACTCAGGGCGGTCAGTTCGACGTCATGACCATCGGTACCTACGAGGTGCCGATCTGGGGCGAGCAGGGTTGGCTCGTCTCCCTGAATGATCTGCCCGACAGCTACGAGATCGATGATCTTCTGCCGGCGATCCGCTCGGGGCTGACGGTGGATGGTGAACTCTACGCGGCCCCGTTCTACGGCGAGAGCTCCATGGTCATGTATCGCACGGATCTGATGGCGGCAGCAGGTCTGGAGATGCCCGAGGCGCCGTCCTGGGAGTTCATCCGCGAAGCGGCGGCGGCCATGACCGACAAGGAGAATGAGGTCTACGGCATCTGTCTGCGTGGCAAGCCCGGATGGGGTGAGAACGCCGCCTTCATTACCGCCATGTCCAACAGCTTCGGTGCGCGCTGGTTCGATATGGACTGGAATCCGCAGTTTGACACCGAGGCCTGGTCGGAGACGCTCAACTTCTACCTGGATCTGATGGAGAACTACGGCCCGCCGGGGGCGTCTTCCAATGGTTTTAACGAGAACCTGGCGCTCTTCCAGCAGGGCAAGTGCGGGATGTGGATCGATGCCACGGTGGCGGCGTCTTTCGTAACCAACCCCGAGGAGTCGAAGTTCGCGGATCATGTCGGTTTCGCACTGGCGCCTGATCGCGGCCTTGGCAAGCGCGCCAACTGGCTCTGGGCCTGGTCGCTGGCCATTCCGGCGGGTACCGACAGCGAGGCGGCGGCCAAGACGTTCATCAACTGGGCGACTTCCAAGGACTACCTCGAGCTCGTGGCCGAGGAAGAGGGCTGGGCCAACGTCCCACCGGGGACGCGGACTTCGCTCTACGAGAATCCGGAATATGCCGAGGTGCCGTTTGCGCAGATGACCCTCGAGTCGATCGATGCCGCCGATCCGAAGAATCCGACCGTGGATCCGGTGCCGTACACCGGCATTCAGTTCGTGGCGATTCCCGAGTTCCAGTCCATCGCGACAGCGGTCGGGCAGCAGTTCTCGGCGGCCCTTGCCGGACAGATCAGCGCGGAGGAAGCACTGGCCAACGCCCAGCAGCTCACAGAGCGCGAGATGAAGCGAGCCGGTTACATCGACTGACGATGCGCGCCGGGGAGAGGCCGCTCTCCCCGGCTTTCCCTACCTCCACTGCACGGATGGATCCCGCTGAATGGCCACCAAGGCATCGCGCATCGCCGCGCGCGCAATGATCTCGCCGTCCGTCGTGCTGCTGCTCGGCTGGATGGCCATCCCCCTGGGGATGACGATCTATTTCTCGCTGCTGCGCTACAACCTGCTCATGCCGGGGCCGAAGCCCTTCGTCGGTCTGGAGAACTACGCGTTCTTCATGACCAATCCGGCGTTCACCGAGGCACTCGTGAACACACTGCTGCTGGTGGGCGGTGTGCTGCTGATCACCATCATCGGGGGTATTCTCCTGGCGCTTCTCCTTGACCTGCCGCTCTGGGGGCAGGGCGTCGTGCGGATCATGGTCATCGCGCCGTTCTTCGTCATGCCCACTGTCTCGGCACTGGTCTGGAAGAACATGTTCCTCAACCCGGTCAACGGGCTTTTCGGTCATGCCGCCCGGGCACTGGGTCTGCAACCCTTCGATTTCCTGGCGGATGCGCCACTCGCCTCCCTGATCGGGATCGTCAGCTGGCAGTGGCTGCCCTTCGCCACGCTGATCCTGCTGACCGCCATGCAGTCGCTGGATCGCGAGCAGCTTGAAGCGGCGGAGATGGACGGAGCGAACGCGCTGCGGCGCTTCATCCACATTACGCTGCCGCATCTGGCACGTCCCATGACCGTGGTCGTTCTGATCCAGACGATCTTTCTGCTGTCGATATTCGCGGAGATCTTCGTCACCACCTCTGGCGGGCCGGGCAACGCCTCGACCAACCTCACGTACCTGATCTACAAGGAAAGCCTGCTCAGCTTCGACGTCGGGGCCGGCAGCGCGGGCGGCGTGATCGCCGTTATCCTTGCCAACATCGTGGCCATCTTCCTGATGCGGATGATCGGCCGGAACCTGGATCGCTAGACGATGGCACGCGCAGTCTCCATACCCCGCAAGATCGTCAATACGGCGGCCGGATGGGCCATCGGCCTGCTGATCTTCTTCCCGATCCTCTGGATTGCGGTGCTCTCGTTCAAGTCGGAGGGCGATGCCATCCTTGCGCCGCTCGACGTCCTCGCGTCCGCCTGGACGTTCGAGAGCTATGGGCTGGTCCAGAGTCGCTCGGACTACTTCGGGCATTTCTGGAATTCCGTCATCATCTCGCTTGGCTCGACGGCGCTGGGACTGCTCGTCGCGGTCCCGGCGGCATGGGCGATGGCCTTTGTCCCCGGCCGGCGCACCAAGGATGTGCTGCTGTGGATGCTGAGCACGAAAATGCTGCCGCCGGTTGGCGTCCTGCTGCCGATCTACCTGATCTGTCAGCAACTCGGCCTCCTCGATACGCGTGTCGCCCTGGTGGCGGTGATGATGATGGTCAACCTGCCGATCATCGTCTGGATGCTCTATACCTACTTCCGGGAAATCCCCGCCGATATCCTCGAGGCGGCCCGCATGGATGGCGCCGGCCTGCGCGAGGAAGTGCTTTTCGTGCTGCTGCCCATGGCCGTACCCGGCATCGCCTCGACCATGTTGCTGAACATCATCCTGGCCTGGAACGAGGCGTTCTGGACGCTCAATCTCACGGCGGCGGATGCGGCACCTCTCACTGCCTTCATCGCCAGCTACTCCAGTCCGGAAGGGCTTTTCTACGCGAAATTGAGTGCCGCCAGCCTGATGGCCATCGCGCCGATCCTGATTATGGGTTGGTTCAGTCAGAAACAGCTGGTCCGCGGCCTCACCTTCGGCGCGGTCAAATAGGAACCGATTTCATGGGACATATCACGCTTGAGCAGATCACCAAGCAGTTCGATGACACCATGGTCATCCCGCCACTGGATCTGACCATCGAGGATGGTGAGTTCGTCGTGTTCGTCGGCCCATCCGGCTGCGGTAAGTCCACGCTCCTGCGCCTGATCGCCGGCCTGGAGGATGTCAGTGGCGGCATGATCCGGATTGATGGCGAGGATGTGACCGCCGTGCCGCCGGCGCGCCGGGGGCTTGCCATGGTTTTCCAGAGTTATGCGCTCTACCCGCATATGAGTGTGCGGCGGAACATCGCATTCCCGCTGCGGATGGCTGGACTCGATGCCGCCGAGCAGAACCGGCGGGTGGAGGACGCGGCCCGGGTGCTCAACCTCACCGACTACCTGGACCGTCGGCCGGGTCAGTTGTCCGGTGGTCAGCGGCAGCGCGTGGCGATTGGCCGGGCCATCGTCCGCGAGCCGGCGGCCTTTCTCTTCGACGAGCCGCTATCCAACCTGGACGCGGCGCTCCGCGTCGGCATGCGTCTGGAGATCTCCGAACTGCACAAACGCCTTAAGACCACCAGTATCTATGTGACCCACGACCAGGTCGAGGCCATGACCATGGCCGACAAGATCGTGGTGCTGCAGGGTGGGCGGATAGAGCAGGTGGGGTCACCGATCGAACTCTACCGGCATCCGCGCAATCGGTTCGTGGCGGGCTTTATCGGCAGCCCCCGCATGAACTTCATCGAGGGCCCGGCGGCGGCGGCGCACGACGCCCACGCCATCGGCGTGCGGCCTGAACACGTCCGCATCAGCGAGGATGGAGGGGAGTGGTCCGGCACCGTCGGCGTCTCCGAGCATCTTGGCTCGGATACTTTCCTGCATGTCCACGGAACTGGTGTGGCCGACACCCTGACGGTACGGGCCAGCGGGGAGGTCGCCTACGACCACGGCGACCCAATCCGGCTGACCCCGCGGGCGGATCGGATTCACCGCTTTGATGCGGAGGGGGAGCGGATTCAATGAAACGACTGGAGGGCCGGCATGCGCTGATCACCGGTGGCGCGCGAGGCATCGGTGAGGCATTCGCGCGGACCTATGTGGCGGAGGGCGCGAAGGTCGCCATTGCCGATATCGACCAGGCCCGTGCCGCGGAAGTCGCGGCGAGCCTGGGCGATGCCGCTGTGGCGGTTGAGATGGATGTGGCCTCGCAGGCTTCCATCGAGGCGGGCGTCGCCGGGGCCGTCGAACGTCTCGGTCAGATCGATCTGCTGGTCAACAACGCGGCCCTGTTCAGCGCGGCGCCCATCGTTGAGATCGAGCGGGCCGATTACGAGCGCATCTTCTCGGTGAACGTCGCCGGCGTGCTTTTCACGCTCCAGGCGGTGGCCAGTCACATGATCGAGCGCGGCCTGCGTGGCCATATCATCAACATGGCAAGCCAGGCGGGACGCCGTGGTGAGCCGCTCGTCGGCGTTTACTGCGCGTCCAAGGCGGCAGTGATCAGCCTGACCCAGTCGGCCGGGCTGGATCTGATCCGTCACGGGATCAATGTCAACGCCATTGCGCCGGGTGTGGTCGATGGCGAGCACTGGGACGGCGTGGATGCCTTTTTTGCGCGCTACGAGGGCAAGCCACCGGGTCAGAAAAAGCGTGAAGTGGGCGCAGCCGTGCCCTATGGGCGCATGGGCCAGGCCACCGACCTCACGGGGATGGCCGTGTTCCTCGCCAGCGAAGAAGCCGAATACATCGTTGCCCAGACGTACAACGTCGATGGCGGCAACTGGATGAGTTGAGGTCAATGTGACGGTCAGATTGTCGGAGAATACGCTCTCGTGCCTGCCAGGGGATGTCGCACGGCCGGGCTATGATCGCCAGGAGCTGTCGGCGGGGATATTCCATTTCGGCATGGGTAACTTCCATCGGGCTCATCTGGCGGCCTATCTCGATGAGCTGATGAACCGCGGCCTGGCGCTCGATTGGGGGATCGTCGGCGGTGGCGTCCGCCCCGAGGAGAGGGCCGGACGGGCCGTGCTGGCCGATCAGCAGTGGCTGAGCACCTTGGTGGAGCAGTCCGCCACCGTCAGCCGGGCGCGGGTGATCGGCTCCATGCTCGACTTTGTGCCACCCGGGGAGGGGGCAGCGATCATTGAGCGATTGAGCCGCCCGGATATCCGGATCGTCTCCCTGACCATCACCGAGGGAGGCTACTTCCTGGATGCCGATGACCGGTTCGATGCGAGCCACCCGGACCTGCTGGCGGATGCCGAGGCGCCCGAATCACCGCGCACGGTCTTCGGGCTGATTCTGGCCGCCCTGCGGGTCCGCCGGGATGCCGGGACAGCGCCGTTCACCGTCATGTCCTGCGACAATATCCCGCATAATGGCGATGTCACCCGCGGCACGCTGACGGGCCTCGCCCGGCTCCAGGACCCCGCTTTCGCCGAATGGGTTGCGGGTAACGTCGCCTTCCCCAACGGCATGGTGGACCGGATCACACCAGCCACTACCGACCGCGAGCGACGCCTGCTGGCCGACGAGTTCGGGGTGACGGATGGCTGGCCGGTATTCTGCGAAGACTTCCGGCAGTGGGTGCTCGAGGACCGGTTCCCGCTGGGCCGGCCACCGCTGGAGCAGGTGGGTGTCCAGTTCGTCGAGGATGTCTCGCCCTTCGAGACGATGAAGCTGCGGATCCTCAACGCCGGGCACGCCACGATCGCCTACCCGGCGGGCCTGCTCGGCATCGAATACGTGCATGAGGCCATGGCCGACGAGCGGGTCGGCGCATTCCTCGAGCGCCTGGAGCAGACCGAGATCATCCCCCGCGTGCCCGCGGTTCCGGGCATTGCGCTCGACGTCTACTTCAGTGAAATCAGAAGGCGATTCGCCAATCCGAAGATCGGTGACACCATCCGTCGTCTCTGTCTGGATGGGTCGAACCGCCAGCCGAAATTCATCGTGCCAATCATCCGCGATGCCATTGCCGACGGTGGCAGCCTCGAGGGCCTGGCACTCGAGTCCGCGCTGTGGTGCCGCTACTGCGCCGGAGAAACAGACGCGGGTGCGCCCATTGAGCCCAACGATCCGCACTGGGAAACGCTCCGTCCGATCGCGGCGGCGGCGAGGACGGAGCCGGCCCGATGGCTCGCGCAGACAAGCATCTATGGCGGTATCGGGGACGATGCACGCTTCGCCGAGGCCTTCGCCGGATGGCTTGACAAGCTCTGGCGTCGGGGAACGGCGGCCACGCTGGAGGCCTACCTGCAATGAGCGCCAACGCGCCGCTGGTGATTTTCGACTGCGACGGGGTCCTCGTGGACAGCGAGCCGCTCTCGCTCGCCGTCACCCAGGAAGTCCTGGGCGAGCTCGGATGTGATCTCTCCGAGGCGGACGGCTACCGGTATCTGCTCGGCCGCTCCCTCGGCCATGTCGTCGACTGGCTCAGGGAGGCGCGGGGACTTGCGCTTGAACCATCACACCGCGCGGCTATCCATCAGCGGCTGATGGACAGGCTGGCCTCGGATCTCCAGGGAATTCCCCATATCGCCGGGGTCGTCGGGGCACTGGAAGGCCCGGTCTGCGTTGCCTCCTCCAGTGCGCTGGATCGGGTTCGCCACTCGCTGGAGGTCACCGGGCTGCTGCCCCTGTTTGAACCGAATCTATTCACCGCCTCCATGGTCGCCCGGGGCAAGCCCGAACCGGATCTCTTTCTTTATGCCGCGCGGGAAATGGGGTGTCATCCCGAGCACTGTATCGTGGTCGAGGACAGTCCGGCTGGGCTGGATGCCGCACATGCTGCGGGCATGCGGGTGATCGCCTTTGTCGGTGGATCCCACGCGCGGCCGGCCGGCCTGCACGCCGCGGTTGCAAATCATGCGCCGATGGCCATTATTTCGGATATGAGAGAACTGCCCGCCGTCCTTTCCGCCACCGCGTGAGCACCGTCAGGCCATCACGCCTCGTCTGCGCCGTGGATGTGGGTACCCGCAGCGCGCGCGCCGGTGTCGTCCAGGCGGACGGTTGTGAACTGGCCAGAGAGATCTGCGCATTTCCACTGCTCGAAGGCCCGGCTCAGCACCGCACCTACCGGTTCAGCGATATCCGCATCGCTGTGCGCCAGGCGGTCTCAGCGGCTGTCGACAGCGCTGGTGTCGAGCCTGCGGCCATATCGGGGCTTGCCCTGTCGGCGACCTGCTCGCTGGTGCTCAGGGATGCCGCCGGTGAGCCGCTCTCGACCGATCCCGGCGAGGGTGATGTCGTCGCGTGGTGCGATCATCGCGCGGCCGACGAGGCTCGGGACTGCAGCCAATCGCCCCATGCGCTGGTGGATCGGAACGGCGGATTCATCTCGCCGGAGATGCAGACGCCGAAACTGCTGTGGATCAAACGTCATCGGCCAGTTCACTGGCAGCGGCTCGGTCAGGCGCTGGATCTGTCGGACGCCCTGGCGATGGATGTCACGGGTGTCCCGGTACGCTCGCTCTGCAGCATGGTCGCGAAATGGCCGTATGACGGGCGCTCCGGCTGGCTGGTTGATTATCTCCGGACAATCGGTCTTGAAGATCTGCCGGAGCGTGTGGGATTCAGCATCCCCATCCGTCTGCCGGGTACGGTTGCAGGCCCGCTGTCCGGATCGGCGGCCGATGCCATGAGCCTGAGCGCCGGCATTCCGGTGGCCGTCGGTCTGGTTGATGCATTCGCCGGCGCACTGGGCGCCACCGGTATGACCTCGCCCAACGCCGCGGGAAATCGTCTGAATCTCATCACCGGAACCTCCAACGTCATCATGTCGGTCGGTTCAACCCGCGCGGGCGCTTCGGGATTCTGGGGGCCTTATCGCGATGTCATCATGCCCGGCGCGTGGGTCAGCGAGGCCGGTCAGAGTGCAGCGGGGGCATTGCTCGACCATCTGCTCGAACTCTGGTCGCCGGGCGGTGAGCGGGGTGGACCTTCGCATGCCGAGGTGCTGGACCGGATCGATCAGCTTTACGCGTCCGAGGGACCTCATCTGGCCGGGGATATACACCTGCTGCCCGATTTTGCCGGTAACCGGGCTCCGTTCGGCGACCCGAGCGCGCGTGGCCTGATCACGGGACTGCCGCTGGAGCGCGGGATGGATGCCCTGTGCCGGGTCTACTGGCGTGGTGCGGTGTCGCTGGCGCTGGGGATTCGACAGCTGCTTGAGCATGGCGGGATGCCCTGGGACGGGGATGAGCTTGCGATGCTTGGCGGCTTCTCCCGCACGCGCCTGCTGATTCAGCTGTTTGCGGATGTGACCGGTCGGCGCATGGTATGCGGCGAGGCTGGCGACCGTGTCATTGACGGGACGGCCGCTCTGGCCCTCAAGGCTGCGGGTGACAATCGCGATCTCGCGTCGATTGCCGCCGCGCTGATTGATCGCACCGCCGCCTTCGAGCCGGTCCCCGACGCCTCGCGCCTTTTCGATCGGGACTATAAGATTTTCAATACCCTGCAGAAACAAAGATATGCTATCGATCAGGTTGGCTGAGCGGTGCGAGCGCATCGTAGAGTGCCCGGTAGCGGGTCAGCCGGTCCGCGATCAGGGCATCTTCCTCGCCGGGCTCCAGCCAGAGTGTGACGTCGGGGCTCCGGGCCAGTTCCGTCTGATCCATTGCGCCAGCCCCGACGGCGGCGAGTAGCGCGGCGCCAAGCGCCGGACCTGCCTCGGCACCGTCGCTGCGCCCGATCCGCCTTCCGGTGCAATCCGCAATGAGCTGCAGCAGCGCCTCGCTGCGGGTGCCGCCACCCACGGCGAGCAGGTGCGGGGCCGCGTCCAGGCTCTCGCCGAAGCTCTCCGCGGCGTCCGCGAAGGTGAAGGCGATGGCCTCCATGACGGCATAGGCCGTTTCTGCCCGACGCGTGGCATCCTCCAGGCCGAAGAACGCCCCGCGGATGTAGGGATCGGCGTGAGGGCTGCGCTCGCCGGTCAGATAGGGCAGGAAGATCGGGGCTCGTGCTCTGTCGGCCTCCGCCGCCGAAGCCACCAGTTCGGCCACCGGGCAGCCCAGTATCTCCGCATGCCATGCGAGCGGCCGGGCCCCGTTCAGCATACAGGCCATCTGATAATGCGTGTCGGGGAGTGTATGGGCGAAAGCGTGTACCATCCGCGCCGGGTTGGGCCGGTATCCGTCTGTACAGAGGAACAGCTGCCCGGACGTGCCCAGCGAGACGAAGCCACGGCCCGGCCGGGTGGCGCCGATCGAGACCGCGCCGGTCGCCGCATCACCGCCACCCGCGAAAACCGACAGACCCGCCGGGAGACCGCAGGCCTTAGCTGCCTCACTCCGTAGTCCGCCGACCCTGGCGGTACCGGGGTGAATGGACGGCAGCCAGGCCGGGTCGGTGGCGCTGATCTCGCACAGCTCGCGATCCCAGTCACCCCGTGCCTCATCCAGCCAGAGTGTGCCCGCTGCATCGGAGCGGTCGGTGACAAGTTCGCCATGAAGCCATAACCCCAGGTAATCCTTTGGCAGCAGGATATGGCGGATGCGGGCATACAGCTCGGGCTCGTGCCGGGCGATCCAGAGCAGTTTCGGCGCCGTGAAGCCGGGCATGGGCGGGACACCGGCGCGCATTGCCAGGCCGGGCAGCCGTTCCTCGAGAACGCGGCATTCGGGCGCCGACCGGCTATCATTCCAGAGAATGCAGGGCCTGAGCGGTTGCCCGTGCGCATCCAGAACAGTGGCGCCGTGCATCTGCCCGGAGAGCCCGACCCCGGCGACGAGGCTGACCTCGGATCCAAGCTCATCGACGACGGCCCGACAGGCCACTGCCGCCGCATTTATCCAGTCGTCGGGGGACTGCTCGGACCAGCCTGGCCGGCATGACTGAATGCTCAGCTCGGCACTGGCCTGGGCAATCACCGAATGATTCCGCGCCGCGACTGCCTTGACCGCCGAGCTGCCGAGATCGAGTCCGAGGAAAATCGGCTGGGTATCGTTCACGGTGGTACCTCTTCGGCGGTTTTTCTTTTGCAATGATACCGCGATAACGGGTACCGGCGGTGTGATCCAGCGTGGAGCGGATAGACCGTGAGAGTTGAACGGCTAACGAACCTGAAACGCGATAAGGAGCTAGGGCAAACCGCGTGCCGGTAAAGACCACAGAGCATGGAAAGCCGTCAGCCTTTATCATCGACACCGATGCCTACGACCATATCGCCTTTGAGACCCGGTCGAGTGAGACCTTCGCGATTCATTGGTGCGCCCGACGATTGCAGCTGACATGCCCTTCCTGTTAAGTGTGCAGTGCGGCATGAGCAGGAACAGGAGCCAGCATGAGCACGATGGCGCCATCAGGGGCGTTCTCGCTAGCCGGTCGCGTGGGGATCGTCACCGGGCTTGCCAATGAAAACAGCATCGCTTACGGCTGCGCCCGGGCGCTCTCCGCGCTGGGGGCGGAGTGCCTGGTGACCTATGCCAGCCCGAAGGCGGAACGGTTCGTTCGACCGCTTGCCGAGGCGATGGGCGGACCGGAGTATCAGCTTTGTGATGTGCAGGATCCCGACTCGGTCGCTGCGCTGTTTCGGCGGGCCGAGGAGCATTGGGGGCGGCTCGACTTCGTTATCCATTCCATTGCCTTCGCGCCGCTGGAGGACCTGCATGGTCGGCTCACGGATTCATCGGCGGCCGGGTTCGCCCAGGCCATGGATGTCTCCTGCCATTCCTTCATCCGCATGGCCCGCCTCGCCGAACCGCTGATGCGCGACGGCGGCAGCCTGCTGGGCATGACCTATCACGGCGCCGATCAGGCGGTGGCCAACTATGGCCTGATGGGGCCGGTAAAAGCCGCACTGGAATCATCCACCCGTTATCTCGCCACGGAGCTGGGGCCGGAGGGAATCCGCGTCAACGCCATCTCACCCGGCCCGATCCGGACCCGGGCGGCCTCCGGACTGAAGGACTTCGAGGCACTTGCCACCGATGGCGAGACGCGCTCGCCGCTGAGACGGCTGGCCTCGGTGGATGATATCGGCAACACGGCGGCCTGGTTGATTTCCGATGCCGGCTCAGCAGTGACTGGCGGAATCCACTATGTGGACGCCGGCCATCACATTCAGTTCTGATCAAGGAGGACACGATGGGGGCCCTTGGCCAGACCACCACGATCGAGAACCGGACCTACGAGGAAATGGCGGTGGGCGACTCGGCGACGCTCGAGAAACGTCTCACCATGGACGATATCAAGCTGTTCGCGGTCATGTCGGGCGACGTCAACCCGGCCCATGTAGACGAGGAGTTTGCGCGGAGCAGCCGTTTTCATGAGCTCATTGCCCATGGCATGTGGGGTGGCGCGCTGATCTCAACGGTGCTGGGTACCCAATTGCCCGGGCCGGGGACGATCTACCTCGAACAGACGCTGCGATTCCGCGCGCCGGTGACGCTCGGGGATAAGGTGCGTGTCACGGTCACGGTTCGCGAGAAGCTGGATGAAAAGCGCCATGTCGTTTTTGGCTGCGAGTGCCGGAACCAGGATGATGCGCTGGTCCTGGATGGCGAGGCGCGGGTGCTGGCCCCCTCGGAGCGGATCAATCGTCCGCGGGCGGTCATGCCCTCGGTCCGGCTTGCCGAGCGCGGCCGTCTCTCAGAGATGCTGGCCGGAGCCGACTACGACGAGCCGGTGACAGCGGCGGTGGTGCACCCGGTGGATATCGAGAGCATGCGGGCGCTGTCCGTGGCGGCGGGTGAGGGTGTCATCCGTCCGGTGCTGGTTGGTCCGGCGGCTCGGATTGATGCCGCCGCCGAGGACGCTGGCGTGGACATCGCTGCCTTCGATCGGGTCGATACCCGCCACAGCCATGCGGCCGCCGAGGTGGCGGTGGGGATGGCGGCCGCCGGTGACGTGGCGACCATCATCAAGGGCGGATTGCCGATGGATGAGCTCTTGAGCGCTCTGGTCAGGCCGGATAACGGGCTTGCAACGGAGCGCACACCCAGTCAGGTCATGGCGTTTGATGTCCCCACGTATCCGCGGCCGCTGCTGATCTCCGACCCACAGGTCAATATCCATCCAGCGCTCTTCGAGAAGCGCGATATCGTGCGCAACGCGGTATCACTGGCCCATGCCCTCGGGATCAGCGAACCGCGGGTCGCCATGCTCTCGTCATCGGAGGCCATCGAACCCAAGTTGACTTCGACCCTGGATGCCGCGGCGATCTGCAAGATGGCCGACCGCGGGCAGGTTTCCGGGGCGGTCGTCGATGGCCCGATGGCGTTTGATACCGCCATTTCCGAGGCAACCGCAAGAGGTCGCGGTGTGGCTTCCCCGGTCGCGGGCCGCGCGGACGTGCTGGTTGCCCCCGACCTGGAAGCCGCCAGCATGCTGGTCAAGCAGCTGAGTCACCTTGCCGACGCGCGGGGTGCCGGGCTCCTCCTCGGGCTGAGGGTTCCCGTGGTGATGAGCAATCGCGATGACGACCTGGGAAGCCGTCTGACCGGTATCGGTCTGGCAAGGCAGTACCTCGATCATGTCGGCTATACCCTCCGCGGGGCCGTCGATGCGGTCGTTTAGGCTCCCTCAGTGGTGGAGGGTCTTCTGCCGATTCGCCTCATCGACGAATACCAGGGTGGGCTGCCAGTCAGCGGTGGCCACGGCATCGATCCAGGCGTAGGCGGCGATGATCACCTTGTCACCGGGGCTGGCAAGGTGCGCCGCGGCGCCGTTGATGGTGATGTCACCGCCGTCGCGTCGACCCTCGATGATGTAGGTCTCGAAGCGATGGCCGTTGGTGATGTTGTAGACGTGGACCTGCTGGAACGCGACCAGTCCCGAGGCGTCCAGCAGGGCCCGGTCGATGGTGATACTGCCTTCGTAATCCAGGTTCGCGTCCGTGACCGTGGCGCGGTGGATCTTGGCCTGCAACATGGAAATCTTCATCGCGTCAATCCGTGACCTCGTCGCCTGTTCGTGGCCCAATGGTAGAGCAACCGCGACACCATATTGAAATCACCGGAGATGGTCATCCATGACGTTCAGTACCGAGCATTATCCCGGCGTGACCGAGGCGCCAGCGCCGCAGACCGAGGGATTCACGCTCAATCACAGCATGATGCGCATCAAGGAGCCAGCGCGCTCACTCGCCTTCTACACGGGTGTGCTGGGCATGCGCGTCCTGCGGCGCCTTGACTTCGAGGCGCTCGGCTTCTCGCTCTACTTCCTCAACACCCCGGCCGGCACGGAGACACCGCCGGAGGAGGCCGGCGAACGGACGGCCTGGACGTTCTCGCAGCGGGGACTGCTGGAGCTCACGCACAACTGGGGCAGCGAGGACGATCCCGACCTGCAGTATCATGATGGCAACACCGACCCGCAGGGTTTCGGTCATATCTGCATCGCCGTGCCGGATCTCGATGCCGCCGTGCAGTGGTTCGACGACAACGGCGTTGAGTTCGTCAAGCGGCCTGAGCAGGGCAGGCTCCCGGATGTCGCTTTCATCCGGGATCCGGATGGCTACTGGATCGAGATCGTCGAGCCGGCCCGCCTCAAGCAATTGGGAGATGCCCTGTGAGCGAAGATATCTACGCCGGGCTGTCGCAGCTCGGCAGCCAGACCGCTATTCCGGCATCGCCGGAAGAGGCGGTCCTGGAGCGAGTGCCCAATCCCCAGTCGGATGTCCGTTACGTCGCCCGGTTCACCGCCCCGGAGTTCACTTCGCTCTGCCCGATGACCGGTCAGCCGGATTTCGCTCACCTGGTGATCGACTATATCCCCGGCCATTGGCTGGTGGAGAGCAAGTCGCTCAAGCTTTTCCTGTTCTCGTTCCGCAACCACGGGGCGTTCCACGAGGACTGCACGGTGACCATTGCCCGGCGCCTCGCGGACCTGCTCGAGCCGGTCTGGCTGCGGATCGGGGGGTACTGGTACCCACGCGGCGGCATCCCCATTGACGTGTTCTATCAGACCGGAGAGCCGCCGGCGGATGTCTGGATCCCCGAGCAGGGCGTGTCGTCCTATCGCGGGCGAGGCTAGAGCATGTCCTTGGGATAGAGCATGTGTACTCCCTTGTTGCCGTCCACGACCTGTGTGATACGGAGATCGCCAAGCATGCTGCACATCATGTAGGCCTGATTGCGGTCGAGGCGGCTGCGGGCGGTGATCAGGCGGACCATCTGGCGGACGGCCTGCTCAGCGGCGCGGTCCAGGCTCGGGTGCAGTCCCATGCTGATCAGATGCGCGTCTGACTCGGCGAACGGTCCGGCTTCGTCAATGTCCCGGCGGACGGTGAGTCGGAATCGCCCCTGCAACGCCGTCTCCAGGGCATCGATGCAGACCTCTCCGTCCCCCTGTCGGCCATGGCCATCGCCGGCGGAGAACAGGGCTCCGTCATTGAAAACCGGCAGATAGAGGGTGGTACCAGCGGTCAACGCACGGTTGTCGATATTGCCGCCGAAGGCCCAGGGGACCGGTGAGCCCAGACGGCCCCACTCCGGTGGCGGCGCCACTGCCATGATGCCGAAGAACGGATCGAGCGCGAACGACTGTCCCCAGGGGAGGGTGGCGATGCCGCTGTCGCGGTCGATGTCGATGAGGATCTGCTGATAGTCGGTGAACTCCTCGGGAAGAATGCCCTTGAGCGGCAGGATCTCGCAGAAGCCCCAGTCCTGGCGTGGCCTGGCGGAGAGGATGTCCACCTGGAGGAAATCGCCGGGACGGGCCCCTTCCACGTGAACCGGGCCGGTGAGGTGATGGACGCCCTCACCACGCTCCTTGCGCTGCGCTTCCAGCACGGCGCGATGATCCGGCAGCATCCGGCCCGCATCGTCGGGCAGGTTGCAGGGCTCTCCGGAGATGGTATCGATGACGATCTCATCGCCTGAGGCGACATGCATGACCGGTTCGCGGGCGGCGTCCAGATAGCCCCAGGCGACGGTCTCGGGCGTGGCGTGCAGGTGATGCGGGGTCGGCATAGCCGGAGGCTCCATGGGTTATTGCAGATACTTGTAGACAGTGGTCCGGGAAAGCCCCAGACGACGTGCGGCCTCGGCGACGTTGCCCTCACACTGATCGACCATCAACCGGATGGTCTGACCGTGGACATCGCGCCACTTGAGTCCATTGTCGGTGAGCTTGAGCAGGACCTCGGCGATACGGTCCGCCGAGACCGGGGCGTCGGGTGTACCACCGATATCCGGGAAGTCCGCGGCCGTGAGCCGGAAACCCGATGTCTTGACCGCGGCTCGCGTCAGCCGGGTTCTGAGCTCATGGAGGTTGCCGGGCCAGTCATGCGCCCGCAGGCGGTCGATTCCGGCGCTGTCGATGGTGAGGCCGGGCCGGATCTCAGCGAGAAAGTGATCCGTGAGTTCAATCAGGTCATCGCGGTCCCGCAGTGGCGGGATGACGACCACGAAACCGGCCAGCCGGTAGGCGAGTTCGGGCCGTATCCGCCCCTGGTCAATGAGATGCTGCGCCGATGCGGTACTTGCGCTGATGATCAGCGTGTCACCGTCCAGGCGCTCGAGCAGGCGCAGGAGGGCCTCCTGATCGGCCATCGAGAGGTCGTTGACGGCATCCAGATAGAGCGTGCCGCCACGGACCTGACTCTCAATCTCCGGGCCGATCCCATCACCCGGCTGCAGTGAAACCCAGGGGCCTTCGCGTCCGCTGCTCGCGTGAATGAATGTGGCCAGCGCTGTCTTGCCGGTGCCGGTCTCGCCCTCCAGACAGATGGGCATCCCGCTATGGGCGGCCTGTGGCAGCCCGGTTGCCCGTTCTGCGAGGGTGGGATCCTCCAGGACCAACGCCGGTTGTGTGCCCGCGCTCGGTCCGCCGCCGTCGAGGCTGATCTCGGCGCTCGGCGCGGAAAGTGCCGATAGCGCGAAACTTGCGCGGTTCGGTAGGCAGCGCATGGAGGCCGCGGACCCGAAGCGGTCGCGGACGCGAATCGTCTCGCCGCGCCCAAGCCGGCCTGCCAGGCTCTCCAGCCCTTCCTCGAACACCGCGGAGAAGGGTTTGCCGATCAGCTCGCTCAGACCGGCGAGGAAGATACCGCCGCGCCGGTTGAATGCCGCGATGCGATGATCGCCATCGAGTACGAGGACGCCGACGCTGAGCGTATCGAGATATTCCGGACGCGGATGGAACAGCAGGACGAGCTGGTCCTCGAAGCGGGATCGGATCAGGCAGTTCTCAATATTGCCGGCGGACATCTGAAGCAGCGCCGCGGTGTGCTCCTGGCGGTGCGCGGCGGTCGTGGAGGCGTCAAGCAGGCCGGCGATCGCCCCGTGGCCATCGAAGATCGGGGCGCAGATGCAGGATACGCCGGCATTGGCGCGCAGGTAGTGCTCCTGCCCGTAGACATGGGCCGGGCGGCCGGTCTTGAGGGCGATGCCGAGGGCATTCGTGCCGCGTACCGATTCGGTCCACGTGGAACCGGGCACCACGGTGTGCGCCGCTGCGTTGTCGGCGAACTGCTGGTCGACCAGCGTCTGCAGGATCAGCCCATCCGGGCTGCCCAGCGCGATCATGAAGTTGGAACCCGCGATCTGGTCATAGAGCAGCTCGATCTCCGGCCGGGCATAACGGATCAGCTGCTCGTGGGCGTCGCAGGCATCCCGCAGTGAACCCGAATCGAGGTTCGGCATGCGGACTTTGCCAAGCGGATCAAGCCCGAGATCGACACAACGCTGCCAGCTGTCGGCGATATCCGGCGGCAGGGAGCTGCTGGAGACGCGCCCGCGGCGCTCCAGATACTGCCTCGCTCTGGAGAGTTCCTGCGTCTGTACAACCATATTTTCCTCCTCGCGCCGACCCCGATTTGTCATTCCGATAAGCGGGATGGGGTTCTGGCGTCAGACGGTTGAAGCTACCCCCCTTTATAGGGGGGATCAAGCTGAATGCATTGACCGCCCGTCGAACTGTCCAGATTGTGAACAGCACCATGTGGGTGTTCACTTTCTGTACATAAAAAATCTTTAGAATCAGGTACTTGCAATTCATCTTGGCGCTGCTGTATTGGTATAGGCGACCTACAACACAGCAGGAGGAGAGCGACTATGAGCACAGACAAACTGGCGGGCAAGCGCGCCGTCGTCACCGGGGGTTCGCGCGGCATCGGCAAGGGTATCGCGACGCTGTTCGCCGAGAATGGCGCCGACGTGGCGTTCTGCCACTACAACGATGACGCCCGGGCGAAGGAGACCGCCGCCGAAATCGAGGCCATGGGCCGCCGGGCGTTCGCCGCCGAGTGTGATGTCAGCCAGCCGGCCAACGTTCAGGCGTTCTATGCCGACGCCAAGAACGCGCTGGGTCAGATCGACATCCTGGTCAACAACGCTGGCTTCAACATCACGCAGGCGTTCGAAGACATCTCCGAGGAGGACTTCGATCGGATGTGGTCGGTCCACGTCAAGGGGACTTACTTCATGACCCAGGCGGGCTACAAGGACATGAAAGCCCGTGGCGAGGGTCGCATCATCAACGTGACCTCCCAGCTCGCCTACAAGGGCGCCCCTTCCCTGACGCACTACTGCGCCGCGAAGGGCGCGAACATGACCTTCACGCGGGCCCTGGCGCTGGAGTGTGCCGATACGGGCGTCCTCGTGAACGCGGTCGCGCCGGGGGTGACCAATACCGATCTGCTGACCCCGCTGGCTCAGGAGGTCCTCGACGGCCTCAAGGCGGCGATCCCGTTGGGTCGCTTCGGTGATGTCGAGGAGATCGCCCCCGCGGCGCTGCTGCTGGCATCCGACGATGGCAGCTTTTTCCACGGCACCTGCATTTCGCCCAATGGTGGCGAAGTCATGCTCTGATTCCGGAGCCCATAAAAATCAGGAGGAGAGAGAATCATGCGCAAGCAGACACTGTTGCGTTCCCTGCAGGTCGCTACGGCGACCTCAGCCCTCGCGCTGGCGGCCGGTATGGCCTCGGCCGAGGACTACACGCGCTTTGGCATCGAGGAAGATATCCCCGGCATGTGCAGCTATGAGTCCATCGACGCGAAGGACTACAGCGGCCGCGAGCTGACCATCATCACCCACGCTATCCCGGTGATCGGCGAGCCCACCAAGCTGCACGCCGAACAGTTCGCCGAGCTGACGGGTGCCGAGGTGGAAGTGGTCCACGTACCGTTCGGAGACCTTTTCCAGCGCATCATGATCCCGTTCCAGACCGGTCAGGATGCCTATGACGTTCTGTTCTACGCCTCGCTCTGGGTGGGTGACTTCAACCCTTATCTGGCCACGGTACCGGAGGCGTACCGCAATTCCAGCGGCATGCAGGGCCTCACCGACACCACCCGCGACGTCGGCATGTGGGGCGGCGAGATGAAGCAGTACATCATGGATGGTGACCGCCATTACCTGAAGTTCCGTGAGGACATCTTCAGCGATCCCGAGATGCAGGCGCGCTTCCTGGAGGAGACGGGCCGTGAGCTGACTGTTCCGGAGACCTGGGAGGAGTACAACGAGGTTGCCAAGGTCTTCAGCGGCTGGGACTGGGATGGTGATGGTGAACCGAACTATGGTTCGGCCGAGGTCGTCAAGCGTGACGATCTGATGTTCTCGGCTTTCATCAGCCGTGCCGCACCCTACGCCAAGCATCCGGATGTCGAGGGCGGCTTCTTCTTCGACCTGGAGACCATGGAGCCGCTGATCAACAACCCGGGCTGGGTCCGGGGCCTCGAGCTGTTCGTCGACGCCCAGGAGGCCTTCCCGCCGGGAGGTACGAATTTCGGGCTTGGTGACGAGATCTTCTCGTTCGGTGGTGGTGAGACGCTCATGAGCTACAGCTGGGATGACGCGCTCATCCAGGCGCAGCAGGAGGACAGTCCGATCCGCAACGAGGTCAACACCGCCATGCTGCCCGGTGCCCGCGAGGTCTGGAATCGCGAGACCGGCGAGTGGGATACCTTCGAGGAGCCCAATCGTGCGGCCTACATCACCTGGGGCTGGACCAGTGCGGTCTCCGAGGCCAGTCAGAACAAGGACATGGCCTTTGACTATCTGTGCTTCTTCGCCAACGAGGCCAACACCAAGCATGACCTGCAGATTGGCCGCTTTGGCGTGAACCCCTATCGGGCCGACCACTTCGATTCCGAATTCTGGGCCGGCGAGCTTGGCTGGGATCCGGACATGGCGGCGCAGTATGTCGAGACGCTGCAGAGCATCGACGGCTATGACAACCGTGTGTTCGATCTGCGTGTGCCCGGCGTCGGTCAGTTCATGACCTCGCTCGCCGCGGGTGTCGCCGAGGCGGTGGCCGGTCAGTCGACGCCGCAGGAGGCACTGGACGGCGTTGCCGAGGAGTGGACGCAGATCGTCGAGCGGATTGGTCCCGACCGGGTCCGCGAGGCATACGCCAATGTCGTGGAGCTGGAGGACGCCCGCTAGGCGTCGTGGTGATCGGGCCGGATCGCATGCGCGGTCCGGCCCTTTTCCCGGCGCGGTCTGACGGGTTCGCATTGCGGAGCGGGGCGCATGTATCGACAAAAACACTTATTCCTGCTGCCTGGTCTCCTGGTGCTGGTGGCAATCATCATCTTTCCGCTGCTGTTCACCATCCGGGTGAGTTTCTCCAGCTGGGATGTCTTCCAGCCCGGCCTGGACTGGATCGGCGGAGAGAACTACGGCCGACTGCTCGAGGACGCCCGCTACTGGGGGGCGCTGGGTCGACTGCTGGTCATGGCCGTGGGCACTGTGCTGATTCAGTATGTGCTTGGCTTTGCGCTGGCCCTGCTGGTCTGGGGTGATCTTCGGGCGCGACGGTTCTTCCGGGTGCTCTTTCTGGTGCCGATGATGACCACGCCGGTCGTGATGTCGGTCATCTGGCGAACGGTCTTCCATGAGAGCATTGGGCCGTTGAACGGCATACTCCAGGCTTTGGGACTGCACGGCCTGCCATGGCTGTCCGAGCCGACGCTGGCCTTTATCAGTGTCATGATCGTGGAGATCTGGCAGTGGACGCCGTTCATGTTCCTGCTGCTGCTGGCCGGGCTGGTCTCTTTGCCGAAGGAACCCTACCTGGCGGCGAAGATTGATGGCGCCGGCCCGATCCGGACCTTCTTTGCCGTCACCTTTCCGGCGATGGCGGGGATATCCATCGCGGCCATCCTAATCCGTCTCATCGAGGCATCCAAGATCATGGAGTCGGTCTACGTGATGACCTCTGGCGGTCCGGGAACGGCAACCGAAACCTCGAGCTACTACATCTATATCCGCGGCCTGCGGGATTTCCAGCTCGGATACGCCTCGTCGCTGTCGGTGACCTACCTCGTGATCATGATCATCAGCCTGACGATCATCGCCAAGGTGCTCGTGAGGTTCTTCGTGAAGGATCGGACATGAAAACCCTATACCTTGTGATCAAGTACCTGGCGATCCTTGTCTGGTCCTGTTTCGTGGTGTTCCCCTTCCTCTGGGCGCTGACCACCTCGTTCAAGACGGCCAATGGCGTGACCGGTGGCGCGACCTGGATTCCCTGGCTCCAGTACGAGCCGAGCCTGCATGGCTGGAAAACGCTCTTTGGCGGGGCCGGCGGTACAGACATCACCGGGCCGTACATGAACAGCATCATCGTGACGGGCTCCGCGTCGCTGATCAGTATCGTGCTAGGCACGCTGGCGGCCTACGGCCTGTCGCGCTTCACCTTCAAGGCAGGATTCGTACGCAACGGCGATATCACCTTCTTTTTCATCTCCCAGCGCATCATGCCGCCCATTGTCCTGGCCATTCCGTTCTTCCTGCTGCTCCGCCAGCTGGGGCTGCTGGATACCCTTGCCGGACTGGTTCTGGTGTATATCGCGCTGCTGCTGCCGATTGCGGTCTGGGTCATGGTGGACTTCTTCAACAACGTCCCGCGGCAGCTTGACGAAATGGCCTGGCTCGACGGCTGCACGCCGATGACCACTTTCTATCGCGTCATCCTGCCCAATTCGATACCGGGGCTGATCGTGGCGGGTATGTTCTGCCTGATCTTCGGCTGGAACGACTTCTTCTTCGCGTTCACCCTCACGTTCACCAACACCCAGCTGCTACCGGTGGCGATCGTGGCCCTCAACTCCTCGGTCACGCCCTGGTGGTCGCTCTCGGCCTCCGCTCTGATTTCCGTCGCGCCGCTGATCCTGCTCGCCTTCGTGGTCGAGCGGTTCCTCTCGCGTGGCGGCCTGGCCGGTGCAGTGAGGTAGACCCATGTCGGCATTGACCCTGCAGAACCTGAATCTGAACGTTGACGACGAGATCTGGCTGGATGACATCTCGCTGCATCTCGAGCCGGGTGGGCTCTACACATTCCTGGGCCGTACCGGTGCCGGCAAGACCAGTCTGATCCGGACGATTGCCGGACTGGAGAATCTCAACGGCGGGCGCATCTGGCATGGCGATACATGCTGGAATGACCTGGCGCCCTGGCGCAGGCCCGTCGCGATGGTCTACCAGCAGTTCATCAACTACCCCCATCTATCGGTGCTCGATAACGTCGCCTTTCCGTTGCGCCGGGCGGGCGTCGGCGCCGCGGAGGCCAGGGAACGGGCCCGCGGGATGATCGACAAGGTCGGACTCTCGGCGATGGCGGGGCGTCGGCCCGGAGAACTCTCCGGCGGGCAGCAGCAGCGCGTGGCGATAGCCCGTGCACTGACCAAGGATGCCCCGGTGCTGCTGCTTGACGAGCCACTGGTCAATCTCGACTACAAGCTCCGTGAGCAGCTGCGTGAGGACCTGGTCGAGCTGCTGGCCGGCCGTCAGTCGACGATCGTCATCTATGCGAGCACCGAGCCGTCGGAGGCCCTGCAGATGAGTTCCCGGCTGCTGCTCATGGAAGAAGGCCGTGTGGTGCAGGAAGGGCTGCCGCGGGCAGTGTTCGACGCACCGGCCAGCATCGGCGCCGCACGCATCGTCAATGACCCGCCGATCAACATCCTGTCGATGACGCTGGACTCGGACGCCGCGGAGGTGGAGAGCCTCGGGTATTTCCCGCTGGAGGCGCTGTTTGGACGGGAGCGGCTTGCCGATATCGGCGAGGCGGGGCTCTCGCCGGGTCAGTATTACATCGGCCTGCGTGCCAGTGACCTTCAGCTGGCGCCCGAGGGGCGGCCGGCGGAGGTCACCCTCACCGAGGTGAGCGGCTCCGAGACCATTACCCATCTGGACATGGCGGGATGTCATCTGGTGCTGCACGAGCGCGCGGTGGTCAATCATCGGGTCGGCTCGCAGATCCACGTGCGCCCCCGGCTCTCAACGGTATTCGTATTCGATCGCAACGGGGCGCTGGCGCATGTCGCCCGTCCCTCCCGGGGCGTGGACTGAAGGCGGTAACGATCATGGCGGAAATTCATCTCGAATCCCTTGCACATTCCTATGCACCCGATGCGCCGGACCCGGAATATGCGCTCAAACCGCTGGAGATGACATGGCGGGACGGCGAGACCTATGCGCTGCTCGGCCCGTCCGGCTGTGGCAAGAGCACCATGCTCAACATCATCTCCGGGCTGATCCAGCCAAGCCAGGGCAGGGTGCTGTTCGATGGCGAGGATGTGACCAGGCTGGGGACGGCGGCCCGGAATATCGCCCAGGTATTCCAGGTGCCGGTGATCTACCGCTCGATGACCGTGAGCCAGAACCTCGGGTTCCCACTGGTCTGTCGGCGTCGGCCGGGTGCCGAGATTGATCGCCGGGTGAGGGAGGTCGCCGAACTGCTCGGCCTGGAGCGCCTGCTCAGACGGCCTGCGGTGGCGTTGACCGCAGACCAGAAGCAGCTCGTGTCACTGGGCCGTGGTCTGGTGCGTGATGACGTGAGCGCACTGCTTCTCGATGAACCGCTCACGGTTATCGATCCGCAGCTCAAGTTCGAGCTCCGGCGCAAGCTCAAGGAGGTCAATCGGGCGTTCAACATTACAATGGTACTGGTGACGCATGATCAGAACGAGGCGATGACGTTCGCCCGCAGCATTATCGTCATGAACCATGGCGAGATCGTTCAGCAGGGCGATCCGCAGACCCTGTTCGACAACCCCCGAACGGAACACGTCGGCTATTTCATCGGCTCACCGGCCATGAATTTCCTGCCGGCCCAGCGCGAGGGAGACGCCATCGGGGTGCTCGGTGGGCAGCTGCAGGTTCCCGTCGTTCCTGGACTCGAGGCCTGCGCTGACCTGAAGATCGGTTTCCGCCCGGAACACGTCAATCTCGGTGGCGCGGGGCATGCGATCACGGCCCGTGTCGAGCGGATCTGGTTTGAGGGCCTGGATCAGGTGCTGGAGCTGGAGACGGCGGGGACGCGATTCCGGGCCCGTCTTGATGACTGGTCCGGCGACGTGGGAGACGTCATAGAGCTGCGCCTCGAGGATTCTCATCTCCGCGTGTTCCGGGATGGGGTGCTCGTCGAGGCTGCTTGAGGGCGTTATGCTGACGGATCATCCGCATTCTGGAGATCCGCGGTGCAGAAGTTCGGCGGTCTGCTGCGCCTGTCAGGGTATCTGAGGCCGTACTGGCGCCAGGCACTGATCGCGGGCGGCGCCCTCATCGTCGCGGCGGGCAGCGTTCTGGGTATCGGTCAGGGCCTGCGGCTCGTCATCGACCGTGGCTTTGCCCAGGGAACCCAGGCGGCGCTGGACCAGGCCCTGCTGATCACCGGCCTGATCGTGCTGGTGCTGGCGGTGGCCTCGGCGCTGCGTTTCTACTGGGTGATGTGGATCGGTGAGCGGGTGGCGGCCGATCTCCGGCGTGACGTGTTCAACCACCTCCTGACGCTGGAGCCGGGGTTCTACCTGCGCAACGGGGTGGGTGAGATCCAGTCGCGCATGACAACGGACACCGCATTGCTGCAGAGCGTATTGGGTTCGACCTTCTCAATGGCTCTGCGCAACGCCCTGCTGCTGGTCGGGACGCTGGTCATGCTGGTGGTGACCAGTCCCGGGCTCAGCGGACTGGTGATCATCGGCATCCCGGTGGTTGTTGCGCCAATGCTGATCTACGGACGCCGTGTGCGGCGACTGTCCCGACTGAGCCAGGATCGTATCGCTGATGTGGGCAGCTATGCCGGAGAGACGCTGGGCGGCATTGAGACCGTGCAGGCGTTCGTCCATGAGCCGGTGGACCGTCAGGCCTTTGGTGTCCGGGTTGAGGAGGCCTTCGCCACCGCGGTGCGGCGCATTCGCCAGCGTGCCGGGCTCAATGCGGTTGCTCTGCTGCTTGCTTTCAGCGGCGTCGCATTCGTGCTCTGGCGGGGTGGCCATGCGGTCCTCTCTGGCACGATGTCGGCCGGCGAACTCTCGGCATTCATTTTCTATGCGGTACTGGCCGCGGGGGCCGTCGGCGTACTCTCGGAGGTCGCCGGCGAGCTCTTCCGGGCGTCGGGCGCTGCCGAGCGGCTGTTTGAGCTGCTGGATGCGCAGGCGGATATCCGCGCGCCGGACCGACCGGTGCCGCTGCCATCACCGCCGCAGGGGGCGGTGATTCTGGAGCAGGTGGTGTTCCGCTATCCGACTCGCCCCGAGCCCGCTGCCCTTGCCGGCGTTGATCTGCAGATCCACCCCGGTGAGACCCTGGCGCTGGTCGGCCCCTCCGGCGCCGGCAAGAGCACCTTGATCAGTCTGCTGCTGCGCTTTCATGATCCCGATTCAGGCCGGATCCGATTCGACGGTGTCGACCTGCGCGACGCCGATCCGGCGGCACTGAGACGCGCCATGGCGCTGGTCGCTCAGACCTCGGTCCTGTTCACCGGCACTGTGCGGAATAACATCGGCTTCGGCGATCCGCAGGCAACCGATGCGCAGATTGCCCGGGCGGCTGAGGCGGCCAACTGCAGGGCTTTCATCGACGCACTGCCGCAGGGCATGGACACGCATATCGGCCCCGGTGGCGTGCAGCTGTCCGGTGGGCAGCGTCAGCGCGTTGCGATTGCCCGGGCGCTTCTTCGTGACCCGGCGCTACTGCTGCTTGATGAGGCCACCAGCAGCCTTGACGCGGAGAGCGAGCAGCAGGTGCAGACGGCGCTGGCCGCCCTGATGGCGGACCGGACCAGTGTGGTCATCGCCCATCGTCTGGCAACGGTCCGTAATGCCGATCGGATCGCGGTGCTGGACGCGGGGCGGATTCGCGCGGTGGGGACACATGATGAGCTGTTGGAGTCCGACAGCCTTTATGCACATCTCGCGGCCCTGCAGTTCCGGGCGCCCTCGGCACCGAACGGCGAGCAGGGCAGTGCGCGTTACGCCTGAGCCCGTTGCGCCAGTTTGCTCCGGCTGAGGCTGTAGCGCGCGGCGGCGGCGACCATCGGTGGTGCCGGCAGGGCACGCAGTACACCCCACACGTCCCCTGGACGGGGCTGGCTCATCAGAAAGCGCACCAGTGACTCCGCCGGAGTTTTCCGGAACAGAGCCATGAAGCGCTCGGGCGCTCGGCCGATATCGGCATCCGCCCAGAGCGATTCCAGGAATACGCCATCAAGCCAGTCCAGGATCCGCTGACGGCCGGGCGGGAAAGGTTCGTTACCGGCAATCAGGGCCTGGGCGCATCGGTCGGCCCATTGCTGGATTCCATGGAAGGCATAGCCGGTGGCCGGCCGCATGCTCCCGCCGGCGGTCCCGATGCGCATCCAGCCATCACGATTGTAGGGTCCGATGGGCGCCATGGGCAGGTTGCCGTGCTCCTCGCGCTCGACGGTAAATCCGCCATACCCGCGCTCGTCGAGTAATCGGTCGAGTGCGCCGCCGAGTTGTGCGCGTGCCGGCGGGTCCGGCGTGAAGCGTGTCAGCTCGATCAGGCGACGGCCCGCATTGATGGGCAGCTCGTAGACGAAAGTAAGCAGTGGTTCGTCGTCCTCGAGGAAGTGCATCAGCCGGACCGGGCCGCTGCCATCGAGATCGGGTCCGCTGATTTCCCGGCCGATGAAACTCTGCCAGACCCATGGCCTGGGCAGCCGGAGCATGGCCGCACGGGAGTCCAGAACCCGTCTGGCGCTGAGCTGGCGTCCATCGCCGAGGACAAGCCGCCAGCCGTCGGCCCCCAGGGTTGCATGCACCAGCGACGCGCCGCTGAAACAGGTCCAGTCCTCCCTGCCGCCAACCGCCTCGAGAGCGTGTCTCTGGACCGCTGAGGAGCGCAGCATTTCATATGGGATGTGCTGACTGCCGCGGACCAGATGTTCATCCGCGTGGCTGACCGACCAGCTGGTCCAGCTGCGCTCGACCTGCCCGACAAAAGGGTGGTCCTCGATCCGCCAGCCGCACCAGGTCTGATCATCGAGTGGCAGCGCGCGGGGTTCGATGATGGCGATCCGTCCGGGATAACCTTCGGTAAGGCGCACTGCAAGGCTCATGGCGGCGGCGCCAAAGCCGATGAGTGCCAGATCGAAATCACTCATACCGGACGATCGCTGGCTCCGGCATCCAGCCTGGGTCGTGCCACCGTATGCAGCGCGAGCCGGCGCCGCTCGCGGTGGCTGAGTGACACCCGGCCCTCCCAGTAGCGGCATCCGTTATCCCTCACCCGCAGTCCAATGGCGCGGTAGAGGCGTGCGGCGACACGGATTGCCATGCGATTGCGCAGGGGAATCAGCGCCATGCCGGTTTCTGCACGGGCATAGTGCGCCTCGGCGAGGTCCACCACGCGCCGCACTGCGCTACGCACCGGCTCCCGATGGACTGGCCGGGCGCTGGCGATCGCCTCGGGGGGCAGCTGCCCGATCCACTCCCCGGGCAGGTAACGGCGGCCCCGGCGTGCATCCTCAAGCACGTCCCGGGCGATGTTGGTGAGCTGCATGGCGATCCCCAGCGAGACCGCCGCATCCCGGCCGCGGACCGGATCAGCGCCGAGCAGTGGACACATGAGTTCGCCCACCGTACCGGCTACCCCGTAGCAGTAGTCGAGAAGCGCCTGCTCGGTGTCGATCAGGCAGCCTTCGTCGGCTTCCGTCGCTGCGGTCCGGGCGAGGATCACCAGTGGCGCCGTGGCGAGGGCGCGTCGCCGGAGCATTTCGCCAAACCCGTCCACCGGGATGCGTTCCGGTTCGTCCGCCTCCAGCGCCTCAATGAAGTCCTCGATCCGCCCGGCGCCGTCCGTGGATTCGTCCGCGATGTCGTCAATGAGGCGGCAGACGGCATACAGCACGGCCACGTCATTGGCGTCGGCGGGGCGCAGAAGGCGGCTTGCCATATGAAAGCTGCTTGCATGCCGCGCCAGGACATCACGCGGGTTCATGCCGCCTCCGCATCCGAGGGGAACAGGCGCTCGAGTACCTTGGCACTCGACAGCACCCCGGGCATGCCGGCACCGGGGTGCGTGCCTGCGCCGACCAGATAGAGGTTGCGTAGCCCCTCGGCGCGGTTGTGGAAGCGGAACCATGCCGACTGACGGAACAGAGGAGCGATGCTGAAACCGCTGCCGTGGACACTCTGATAGTTATGACGGAAATCGTCCGGCGTCATGTAGAAGTCGGCGCGGACATGCGCACCGAGTCCCGGGAGGATCGTGCGCTCCAGCGCATCGATGATCCGCGCCTTGAGCTTCGGTCCCTCGACGGACCAGTCGATGTCGCCGAGCAGGTTTGGCACCGGCGCCAGCACGTAGAAGCTGTCATGGCCGGACGGCGCAAAGCCGGGATCGGTCGCGGTCGGGCGATGCAGGTAGAGCGAGAAGTCCTCGGACAGCACCTTGCGGTCGAAGATATCGTGTAGCAGCTCGCGATAGCGCTCGCCCAGCCAGATCGTGTGGTGCGCCACCTCCGGATACTGCCGGTCGGTGCCGAAGTAGAGGACAAACAGCCCCATCGACGTGCTGGAGAGGCGGCGCTTGATACGCGCTGTGGTCGGAACGCTGTCCATCAGCTCGCCGTAGAGGTGCATCGGGTCGAGGTTGGAGACAAAATTGTCGGCGCGAAGCTGCCGGCCATCATCAAGACTCACGGATTCGACGCGATTGCCGGTGCGGTGCACGCCGGTGATACTCCGGCCGTTCTCGACCCGCACGCCCTGGCGCTCCAGCAGGCCGGCGAGGGCGTCGACCAGTGCGCCGGTCCCGCCCATGGCGAAATGAACCCCCCACTCGCGCTCGAGGTAGTGGATGAGTCCGTAGATACAGGTGGTATCAAACGGGTTGCCACCGACGAGCAGCGGTTGCAGGGACAGGGCGCGGCGCAGGTACGGGTGCTGGATATGGCGGGAGACCATGGTCCAGACACTGCGGTCGAAGCGAAGGCGCAACAGCCTGGGGATCTGCCGCGCCATGAATGACGCGCGGTGGAAGGGCTGGTCGCCGAGCTCGCGGAACCCGATATCGAACAGCTCGCGGGACTCGGCGAGCAGCCCGTGGTAACCGGAGACGTCTTCCGGGTTGAAGCGCGCGATCTCGGCCTCCATGCGCTCGATGCCGGGGCCGTAGTCGAAGAAGGTGTCGTCCGGGAAACGGAAGCGATACCACGGATCCAGGGGCCTTAACGCCAGATGATCGTGCAGTGATTCCCCGAAGAGCTCGAAGAGTTCGGCGAACAGGAACGGCGCGGTAATGACCGTCGGACCGGCATCGTGCCGATAGCCCTGGCGCTCGAACACCTGTGCCCGTCCGCCGAGCCTCGGACAGCGGTCCACGAGGGTCACGTCATGGCCCCGCGCCCTGAGGCGCAGTGCCGCGGCGATGCCCCCGAAACCGCCACCCATGATCAGGGAGTGCATAGGCGCCTATCCTTTTTGTACTGGCGGGGTCGTCCGGGCTACTCGACGGGCCTTGTCGGCGAGTCGTTCGATCAGGTGAAACACGTCATCGCTGAGTGGCGCTGGCAGCTGTGCACTGAGCCGCTCGGCCCGGCCCAGGGCGGCGTCGACGTGTCGCAGGCATCGCCGGCGGATGCGGTCATGGTCTCCAGCCCGACCCGGCGGCTGATGATGCCGCCAGGCATGCAGGGGATGGAGCCGAGCGGAATCCATCGCGCAGGTCATCTCCCGCAGATCATCCATGTCGTCGAGAATCTGGTAGGCGAGCCCGATCGCCTCGGCGATCCCGCGACTGAGCGCGGGGGAATAGCGGGCCGGGGCAGGGGTGGTGATGCCGACGTTCAGCGAGAGTTCGATCAGCGGCGCGGTTTTGTCGCGCGTCGCCCGCAGATAGTCCCTCAACCGCCGGGGCACCGTGGAATATTTCTGGCCCAGCTCCACGCTCTGACCGCCAATGACGCGCCCGGCATGCTCCGCCATGAAGTCGGCGAGACTGCGGGCGGTGGCCGCATCAGCGACTCGGGTTGCCGCGCGGAAGGCGCTGGTCAGCAGCAGGTCGCCTGCGCAGAGCGCGACATCGTCGCCATGGATCGCACGGACGGTCGGCCGATCCCGTCGGTATTCATCGCCATCGCTGATGTCGTCATGCACCAGTGAGGCGTTATGCAGCAGCTCGCAGGCCGCGGCTGCCGCGATATTGTCCCTGGCGCTCAACCGGTTGGCGCCACTGGCCAGCGCCAGTCTCGCCCGCATCCGGTGTCCGCCGGTTCCAAGGTGATAGAGCGCGGCATCACGCGCCGGCGTCGCCGGCATGCCGCGGACAAGGTCGACCATGAACTGATCAACCTGCTCAAGCAGGGAAGGTTCAGCGAATGCGTTCAGCGCGTCCCGCCCGGCGGCGGTGACTGTGTCGGGTGTCCGAGATTGAGTGACGTCGACTGCGGCCACTTGGATTACCCCCTCACGCTCGGTCCGCTGAAGTGATTGCCGGACGGCGTCCGGCAACCACTGGATTGGCACTGGCAGAGCCAGTTGACCGGTCTCCCGATCAGGCCTCGGCGTTGGCCTCGGCCTCGGACTTGCGCATGGCAATCACGAGGATGAGGATGCCGAAGACCGCCTTCGCCACGATGTCGGCGATGGTGTAACCCACCTCGACCGCCGTGATCGCTGCACCGCCGGTCAGGCCGATCAGCGGGAAGAGGAAGACGATCGGGTAGAACAGCCAGGAGATGACCACGAGTGTCGCGGCGCCGTTGATCAGGCCACGGACGTTCTCCGGCTGCTTGCCGATCGAACCCTTCAGGCCCACCACGAGCTGGTAGACGATGTAGACGAACGGAATCATCGACAGCACCCAGAACGTGAAGCGCGTGCCGGCCGATTCGGCCACTTCACCCGGATAGCCCAGAATGATCATCAGGGCAGCCGCACCACCGAGCCAGACGCTCTTCGATACGGTCTCGCTACGCGACAGCCGCATGACGAGAATCAGCTCGATGAGCAGCAGCGGTACCGTGAGCAGCCAGTCGACGTAACGATAGGCCTGGTTGAAGGGATAGCCCGTCACTTCTAGGTTGCCGTTCATCACCGAGAAGGCGGCATCCCACGACAGCATGATCTGCAGGTAGTGATATGCCGCGATGGCGGTGACCAGGCCGGAGATGGTGACTGCCATCTTGTAGGCCGGGGCCACCTGACTGCGGGCGAACCACAGGAACAGGGTTGCGGCGGCCATCACCGCAAGGCCGAATGAGAAGGCGTTGGCAATGAATGTGTACTGGCCAAGACTGAGAGTCGAAAGGTCCATGGTTAATTCCTCCTTTTGGAATCGTTCCAGACGCTACGCCCCGTTATGGAGCAGGTCAATCGCCTGAAACGCACGGCTGCGGTGCATTCGATTGACTGAGGAAATCGGCCGGAAACATTGTTCGGTCCAGACCACGTCCATGGACATGTGACGGGTCCGATTCGTTCGATGTTTTTATCCGGCCCCTTCGTGGTGCAAAGTCCACGGTCGACACTATGCATCAAAACGACGGAGACTTACATGACATTTATCAATTCTGCCCGGCAGCGATGCGATGGAGCCCGGAGCCGATGGACGAGATTGATTGTCGCGCTGACGCTGACAATGGTCTTCGTCAGCGGATGTAGCGGTATCCCGCTGGTGCCCGGCATCTGAGCGGGCTAACGCAGCGAGAATTCCACCGGGACGCTGACGAGCCGGCCGGTGACGTCCAGCGCATCCGGCGGCGGAGGCAGGGGCTGTGCGCGGACCAGCATCTCGCGCACGGCATCGTCGAGTCGTTGATGGCCGCTACTCCGGGTGATGCGTGACATCCGCACCTGGCCGTCGGCGGTCAGCTCGATTTCCAGCACGGCGGTTCCCTCGAGCCGCCGCATTCGCGCCCGTCGGGGGTATTGTCGGTGTTGCGCCAGCCACTGCCGCAACTCCCCGAAGTACGATTCAATCTGGCGCGCCGAGGATTCCGCAGTCTGATCCGAACCGATCGGTGAGGCAGATGAATTACCCTCTTTTTCAGCGTCCTGCGCCACTTTTTTTAATTCAGTTTTATTTTTATCGGGGCGGGCGGTCGGACCAGTGTCCGTTGTGGCTTCGTTTGACGGTTGTGTCGGCCGGATTGTGCGCTCCGCTTTCAGGGATGGTCTCGCTTTCGGTGCCGCTGCCTTCTCTCGCGCGGGCTTCATGTCATCATCCCGCGGCGTAACGCTGGATTCGGTGAATGACGTCGGCTGCTCAGCGGGACGGGGTTCGGGTGCGGGAGATGGCGCAGCCGCTGAACCGAGGTTGATCGTGACCGTCCGCGCGCCGTCACTCTCGCCGCTGGCGATGGGCGAGCGGGGCGTGCCGACGAGCAGCAGCCCATGCAGGACCGTCGCCATCAAAAGGGCCAGTGCCCAGTGCGCCGGATGAAGCCGTCTCATGGTTGCCGTGTCGTGAGATCGGTGGTCTCCACCCCGGCTGCTCTCATGCGCGTCAGCAGGGTGATCACGGTGTTCGCTTCCACTCCGCCGTCAGCGATGATCTGAATCCGCGGGTTCATGCCATGACCGACCATTTCGCCCAGTCGCTGCTCGAGGCGGGTCCGGTTGGTTGGCCGTGAGTCGATGGCCAGCGTGCCATCGCGGGCCATGTGGATGATGACCTCGGGCGGCATATCGATCGGATCACCGCCGAGGGTGGGTGGATTTACCTCGAAGGGGGGGAGATGCATCAGCTGGCCGGCGATGATGAAAAACGCGAGTAGCAGGAAGACGATGTTGATCAACGGCAGCACGGCGGCCTCGCTATCCCGCACTTCGCGTCTGGTGTCGAGGCCGAGACCCATCGCTACCGCTCCGCCGCTGGAAGGAGGGCGACGTCATTGATTCCTGCCCCGCGCAGATCGGCCGTCGTACGCAGCAGTCGCGCCAGCCCGACCCCCTCCCGGGCACGGATGGTGACTATGCCTCCCGGTGTCTCGCGGCGGTGTTGGAGAACCGCCTCGCTGATATCGTCCGCTGCGATCAGCGCCCCGTTCACCGTCACGCCGTCGGGCGCGAGCTCGATATGGATCCGGTCGGTCGGCCGCTCACTGCTCGCGCGCCCTTCGGCGATGCCCAGTGGCACGCGGCCGTGATCCTCGAGGGTGCTTGCCAGCATGAAGAAGATCAGCAGGATGAAAATGACGTCAATGAGCGGCGTCAGTCGTATCAGGCGTACTGAGCGGGATGCCGGTGCCCGGATGGCTGGCGTCGAGGCGGTCATCGAGCGGCCGGCGTCGAGTGGTTCACCGGCGCTTGGGTGAAGAGCCGGGTCACCAGACTGTCCATCTCCTGGCCAAGGCGCTCAACCCGCGACTCGAGCCAGCTCAGCGCGGCCACCGCGGGGATCGCAACGCCGAGCCCCACCGCGGTGGTGCTGAGCGCCTGCCAGATACCGCCGGAGAGCACTGCCGGACTGACACCGGATCCGTCACGCTCCATCGCCTGAAAGGCCTCGATCATCCCCAGCACGGTCCCGAGCAGGCCGAGCAATGGTGCAAGGCCTGCGATCAGTTCCAGCGGGCGCAGGCCGCCGCGCAGCGCCCGCAGCTCGTCGTTACCGACCCGGGTGAGTTCTTCGCGCAGCCGGGGTTCGCTGATCTGGCCGGCGTCCAGGCCCTGAATGGCCAGCGCCGTGAGCCGGGCGGCCGGCGCGCGTGTTCCGCTGACCAGTGCGCGGGCGGCCTCGCGATCACCCCCAAGGAACAGCTCAACCGCTGCGCGGGCCTCCCTGAACCGATGAATACGGTTCATGGCGAACTGCAGGCTCTTCGCCAGGATGATGGTCAGGCCGATAACCGACATGAGCAGAAGAACGGCGATGACGGGCCCACCGGTCTGGTACAGCTGCAGGATCGTCTCGGCAATCGTCATTGGAAGAGCATACTTCAGTGCACGTCCGTCATGAAATTCGCTCTGTTAAGCTGGTGCATTGTACGTCGGGAGTCCCAATGAGTCTGATTCGTCTCACTGATATCGAGTTCTCGGTGGGTGGGCCGCCGCTGCTGGATGGCGCATCGCTCACCGTGGAGCCGCGCGAGCGCATCTGCCTTGTCGGGCGCAACGGCGTCGGCAAATCAACGCTGCTGCGCATCATCGACGGAACGATCGAGCCGGAGGCCGGCAGCGTGCAGACCAGCGAGTCGGCGGTGGTCGCCCGCCTCGAACAGGCGGTCCCCGATGATGTGGCGGGCAGCGTATTCGATGTGGTCACCGAGGGCCTCGGCGAGCTGGGGCAGTTGCTCGCGCGGCATCATGACCTGAGTCAGGCGCTCGGGGCGGGAGATGGCGATCCGGCGGCGCTCGCCGACCTGCACTCGCGCATCGATGCCGCCGGTGGATGGCAGATCGAGCAGCGGGTCGAGTCGGTCCTGACACGGTTCGCCCTCCCCGCGGATAGTCCGTTCCAGGGGTTATCGGGCGGTCTCAAGCGCCGCGTTCTGCTGGCCAGGGCCGTGGTCTCGGCGCCGGATGTGCTGCTGCTCGACGAACCCACCAATCACCTGGACATCGAGGCCATCAGCTGGCTCGAGTCGTTCATGCGCGAGTTCAGCGGCAGTATCGTCTTCGTCACCCATGACCGGGCATTCCTCCAGGCGGTGGCGACGCGCATCGTCGAGATAGACCGCGGGCAGCTCACCAGCTGGCCCGGCGATTATGCGAACTACCTGCGCCGGCGCGCCGAGCGCGATCACGCCGAGGCGGAGGAACAGGCGCGCTTCGACAGGAAGCTCAGGCAGGAGGAGGCGTGGATTCGCCAGGGCATCAAGGCCCGTCGGACGCGCAACGAGGGGCGGGTGAGGGCCCTGCAGGCCATGCGCAAAGAGCGGGCGGAACGGCGCGAGCGGCCGGGGAATGCCCGCCTGACGATGGCCGAGGGCGAGCGCTCGGGTAAGCGGGTGATCGAGGCCGAACATATCGACTTCGCCATTGCCGGCCGGCCGCTGGTGAGGGGCTTCAGTACCCGGATCCAGCGTGGCGACCGGGTGGGGATCCTCGGGCCCAATGGCGCCGGCAAAACGACACTGCTGCGATTGCTGGTGGGCGATCTCGCACCCGATCGCGGGCGGGTGATCCAGGGAACCGGGCTGCAGATCGCCTATTTCGACCAGCACCGGGCATCACTGGATGACAGCCGCAGCGCCCGGGAGAACGTCGCCGGTGGCGAGGAGTTCATTGATCTCGGAGCCGGTGGACGACGTCATGTGATGGGCTACCTGCAGGACTTCCTGTTCTCGCCGGAGCGGGCCAACGCGCCGATCAGCAGGCTCTCTGGCGGCGAGCGCAATCGTCTGCTGCTGGCTCAGCTCTTCGCCCGGCCCTCGAACCTGCTGGTCCTTGATGAGCCCACCAACGACCTTGACGTGGAGACGCTGGAGCTGCTGGAGGAACGGCTGGTGGGCTATGCCGGCACGTTGCTGCTGGTCTCCCACGACCGTGCCTTTCTCGACAATGTCGTGACCAGCGTCCTGGTCCCAGAAGGGGATGGCGTGATCGGCGAGTATGTCGGCGGCTATGCGGACTGGCTCCGGCAGCGCACTCCGGCGCCTGCAAAGGCCACCCGGACGGTCGGGAGCGCTGCCGACCGCCAGGACGGCTCGGCGGGTGCAAAGGGACAGGCGCGTCGTTCCAGGAACCCGAAAAGCCTGACCTATGGGGAGGCGCTGGAGCTTGAGGGTCTGCCCGCCCGCATCGAGTCGCTGGAGGCGGTGGTCGACAGGGAACGCCAGCGGGTGGGCGACCCCGCGCTTTACCAGGCGGACGGAACCACTATCCAGGCTGCCATGGCCGACCTGGAAGCGGCCGAAGCCGAGCTGGCCCGCGCGTATGAGCGTTGGGAGTTTCTGGAGAGCCGGCGTGAGGCGTGAGGCGGTCAGCGCACGGCATTAATCGCCGATTCAGGCCCTACGGTGACCGTCGTCATCGAGGCGGGATCGAGATGCCGCTGCATTGCGTCGCGAACGCCCTGGGCATCAAGTGCCTTCAGCTGTTCAGTAAAGTGATGGATATGATCCATCGGTAGATCATAAAAACCCACTGTGGAGACGTGACCGATCAGGTCCTGATTGCTCGCGTGCTGCAAAGGCAAGCTCCCCAGCAGGTTCTCTCTGGCGAGAGCGAGCGCATCAGCCTCGGGGCCGCATTCGAGAAGCTCCTGCAGGCTTTCCCGCAGTACCGCTAGCGCCTCCGCCAGCGCATCGTTGCGGACGTGGGTTTTCATCTGAAAGCGGCCGCCGGCAGCCCCGGCCGTCAGTCTGGATGCGCTGCTGTAGGAAAGCCCCCGCTCAACGCGCATTCGGCGGGCCAGTAATGAGGTGAGACCTGCGCCACCGAGGATGTGGCAGCCGAGATGTAGAGCGGAATGATCCTCATGGCCTTGCGGCGGGGAAGGCTGGCCGATTGAGACATGAGTCTGTTCCGCGTCGAGTGGAATCCGCACGACGCATGGCGCAGGACAGGCGCGGGCGAGAGGCAGCGCCGTCGCCGGTTCTCCCGATGGCAATTGGGCAACCAGCTGCTCGGCGATGCGTTCCGCCTCCTGCCGCGAGAGATCGCCGACAACTGCCAGAGTGGCATTGGCGGCGACATAATAGCGTCGATGGAAAAGACGTAATGCGTCTGGATCGATGGACTGCAGGCTGGCTGGCTCACCGCCGGGCGACGTGGCGTAGGGGTGGTGCGCGAAGATTGCCGCAGTGAAGGCTTTCTCAACCATCTCCATCGGCGCAGTGTCCTGCTGGGCCAGCCCTGCCAGCATGCGCTGGCGGATGCGTTCCAGGGCCGCGGCCGGGAAAGTCGAGCCGCTGATGCACTCGCCGAGTTCGGCGATAACCGGTTTCAGATGCGCATCATGGCTCAAGGACCGGACATTGAGTTCCGCGGTGTCTCGCGAGCAGCGGGTGGATGCGCGGGCGCCGTGCTGCTCCAACTGCTGGGAGATGTATCCAGCGTCGCGATGATCGGTCCCCTCAAGCAACAAGTTGCTCGTCATGCGCGCCAGTCCCGGCATCGCGCCGTCACGGCAGCTGCCGGCATTGAAAGTCAGGCGTATGTCCACCGTGGGTAGCGCACGGCGCTCGACAAACAGGACGCGGACACCCGTTCCCGTGCGCCATTGCTGTATCCGGGTTTCCATCAGAGCGGCTCGTTCCCGGCATCGGCCGGGCAGAGTATGCCGACCATCAAGCGCTCGGGTTTCAGATAGCGTCTTGCCACTTCCTGCAGCTGCGCGGGTGTCACGGACCGGACCTTATGCTCGAAGGCCGACGACGTTTCCCAGCCCGCGCCGATCGCCTCGAGCATGCCGACCTGCATGGCCTGATTGAAAATATCATCCATGTTGAAGAAGTGATCCGCGATGAGCTGGCTCTTTGTCCGCTGCAGTTCGCCGTCGGGAATCAGTTCATCCCGCAGTCGCGCGATTTGCGAACGCAGGGATTCCTCCAGCCGGTCGGTATGACCATCCGGGCAGACTGCATGGATAGTGAATTCGGCATCCAGCCGGGTCATGCCGTTGTAGGTCGCGTCGATCACCGTTGCCTGACGACTGCGGCGGATGAGCGTTTCGGTCAGCCGTCCGCCTTCGCCGCCGTCCAGCACACCGGCCAGCATCATGAGTGCGTAGCCTTCGTCCTCGTTTTCGGCCGTGGCGAAGGAAGGAACACGGTAGCCCAGTCGCAGATGCGTAAGCCGGCTCTGGGCGTCGCGATGGACGAGACGGCGCTCTCCGGGTGGCTCCAGGGGGGACGGGTCGCTGGGGTCGGCGGCCGGAGAGCCCTGCAGCATGCCGAAGTAGGTCTGTGCCAGTCCGAAGACCTCATCCGGGTCCACCGCGCCCGCGACCACGAGGTTGGCGTTGGCCGGAGAGTACCATTTCTGGTACCAGTCTATGAGATCTCCTTCATCGATCGCGTTGATATCGTCGGCCCATCCGATGATGGGATGAGCGTATCCGGTGCCGGGCTCCGCGATGGCGGCGTAGCGCTCCAGGAAACGTCCCTCGGGACGGTCGTCGGTGCGCAGTCGACGTTCCTCCAGTACAACGCCCCGCTCGGTGCTCAATGCCTCCGCGCGGATATCGAGATTGGTCATTCGATCGGCCTCAAGTTCCAGGGCCACCGGCAGGCGATCAGCGGCCAGAATCTCGAAATAGGCGGTGAAGTCCCGGCCGGTAAAGGCGTTCTCTCGACCCCCCTGTCGGGAAATGATTTCTGAAAACCGGCCTTCCGGGTAACGTTCTGTGCCCTTGAACATCATATGCTCGAGCAGATGCGATATCCCGGTCCGGCCGCGCTTCTCGTAGCTCGAGCCGACGCGATACCAGATTTGCGAGACGGCGATCGGCGCGCGATGATCCTGTTTGACAAAGACCTGCAGGCCATTGCCCAGTGTGATGTGATCCACCGCGTCAATCCGCGGCATACTGCTCGTTGTCATGACTCGTCTCGCTACGCATCCGAGGCTGTTTGAGCCGAGCCTAGCACGCCTTCCAGCGTCGGCTATCCCTCTGCTTCACCCGGCTGATCCACTGTGTCATCCACGTGACAGCGGCCAGCGGGATGGCGGTCACTCCGTGCAACGACGGGACACTTCACATGTCTGGACGGGGTGCCCTGACGTGGTATGCCTCTTGCATCTCATGAGGGCGACCAACCGGTCACGTGCTGCCGTGCAATGCGGCGCGTTACAACCAAGACAGGAGGATTGAGGATGAACTGGAGCAAGCCCGAATATGAAGAGATGCGTCTCGGATTCGAGGTCAACCTCTACGTGACTGCTCGCTGAAGTCTCTCGGGGGCGGCTTGCCGCCCCCGCATCTACCCATGCACATACGCATACTTGGCTCCGCCGCAGGCGGCGGCTTTCCTCAGTGGAACTGCAACTCTCCGAGGTGTCGTGAAGCGCGCGCCGGTCGGCTGACAGGAGAGCGGCGTACCCAGTCTTCGATCGCGGTTTCTGGGAACGGTCGGGATTGGCTCCTGATCAATGCTTCGCCGGATATCCGTCAACAGATCATCGACAATCCGGTGCTTCATCCCAGTGGTGAGGTGCGCAGCAGCAACATCGCGGCCATCGCGCTCATGGACAGTCAGATCGATCATGTCACCGGATTGTTGATGCTGCGGGAGAGCCGCGATCCACTGCCAATCTACTGCACGAGCCGGACTGAGGAGGACCTCCGGACCGGTTTTCCGATCCTCGAGATACTGAAGCATTACTGTGGAAGCCGTGTGGCATCCCTGCCGGTGGATGGCTCGTCCGTGCAGCCCGCGGAAGTGCCCGGGGTGCGGTTGACGCCGGTGCCGCTGACGAGTAAGGCGCCGCCGTATTCGCCGCACCGGGAATCCCCCGAGCCGGGAGACAACATCGGCTTACTGATCGAGAACCCGGATAACGGTCGTCGTGCCTTTTACGCCCCCGGGCTCGGTGAGATCGGGGAGCATCTGCATCGTTGGCTTTCAGAAGCCGATGTCATCATGGTGGATGGAACGACCTGGACTGATGACGAGATGGCCCGAGTTGTCGGTGGACGCAAGACGGCCCGGGAGATGGGCCATCTGCCGCTGGACGGGCCCGATGGCATGATCGCGTACCTTTCGGCTTACCCCGCAGCGCGCCGGATCCTTGTTCATATCAATAACACCAACCCGATTCTTGACCCGGCGTCCGCCGAGCGGGCGCGCTTACAGGAACTTGACATTGAGGTATCGCGGGATGGCATGGATATCGAGCTCTGAGGACCACCTCGAATGGCACGATCGCGACACGCCCTGGTCGACCTCGGCGTTCGAGCGGCAGCTTAAGTCGCTTGGTCGCTACTATCATCTGCACCATCCATTCCAGCAGATGATGGCACGGGGCGAGCTCGACCGTGACCAGCTCCAGGGCTGGGTCATCAACCGCTTCTACTACCAGATCAGTATCCCCCGTAAGGATGCGGCGCTTATGGCGAACTGCCCGGATCCCGAGGTCCGGCGCCACTGGGTCCAGCGCATGATCGACCATGATGGGCGGGATGAGGATCCCGGCGGCATTGACGCATGGCTCCGGCTTGGCGAGGCGGTCGGTGTCCCGCGCGAGCGGATGCTCTCGCTGGAGGATGTGCTCCCGGGGGTTCGCTTCGCCGTCGATGCGTATGTCAACTTCGCCCAACAGCGCCCCTGGGAAGAGGCCGTCTGCTCCTCACTCACCGAGCTCTTCGCCCCCGAGGCGCACCGGTCGCGATTGGCAACATGGCCGACGCACTACCCCTGGGTGGAGGCGGACGGTCTGGCCTATTTCCGGGCTCGGCTCGGCCAGGCAAGACGGGATGTGGAGCATGGACTCGCACTGACGCTGAATCACTTCCGCACCGCCGAAGCGCAGCGGCGGGCGATGCAGATACTCCAGTTCAAGCTCGATGTGCTCTGGAGCATGCTCGATGCCATGTATCTGGCCTACATCGTCGGAATGCCGCCCTATCAAGCCGTGAGAGACCATTAATGGAGCGCAATGTGAAACTTCGGCTTGGCACCGGTATGCGCCTTCAGTGGGAGGCAGCCCAGTCGGCCTACGTCATGCTCTATCCTGAGGGGATGATCCGTCTCAATGAACCGGCTGGCCATATCCTCTCGCGCTGCGACGGTCGGACCGTGGACGCCCTGATTACCGACCTCGAGGCAATGTTTCCAGACGTGGAACTCGCGGATGATGTGATCGCGTTTCTCGACGAGGCGGATGCCAAGGGCTGGCTGAGGACAGAAGGAGAGGATCATGGCTAGCGCGGAAACGCCGAGAGGGGCTGCCGCCGACGCGGCTCCAATCCCGCTCTGGCTGCTGGCCGAAGTCACCTATCGGTGTCCGCTGCAATGCGCTTACTGCTCTAATCCCATCGCCTTCGCGCGCTATCGGGACGAACTTGAGACGCAGGAGTGGATTTCGGTGCTGGAGCAGGCACGAGCCATGGGTGCGGTCCAGCTTGGAATTTCCGGCGGAGAGCCGCTCCTGCGCAAGGACCTGGAGACGATCGTCGGACGCGCGCGGGAGCTTGGCTTCTACAGTAATCTCCTGACCTCGGGGGTAGGGCTGGACGAGGACCGGCTGGGGCGGCTCAAGCAGGCTGGCCTCGACCACATTCAGATCAGTTTCCAGGCCGATCGGAGCGGACCATCCGATGAGATTGCGGGAGGTCACCATTTCCAGACCAAGGAGCGGATGGCCCAGGCGATCAAGGCGCATGACTACCCGATGGTGTTCAATGTCGTGATGCATCGTCACAATCTCGATCGGGTCGATGGCATTCTCCAGCTCGCCTGGGATCTCGGTGCCGATTACGTGGAGCTCGCCAATACCCAGTATCACGGCTGGGCCTATCACAACCGGGCGGCGCTCATGCCGACGCGCGAACAGATACGACGTGCCGAAGAGACGACCCAGCGCTGGCGGGAGAAAGCCGGGAACCGCATGCGTATTTATTTTGTCGGGTCGGACTACTACGACGAGACGGCGAAGCCCTGCATGAACGGTTGGGGAACAACCTTTCTCGGTGTGGCGCCGGATGGCCGCGCCATGCCGTGCCATGGCGCGGCGGAGTTGCCGATTGAACTACCTTCCGTGCGTGAGGAGCCATTGAAGGCGATCTGGGAAGACTCCCATGCGTTCAACGTCTTCCGCGGCCACGACTGGCAGCCTGAACCGTGCAGGAGCTGTGATCTGCTCCAGAGCTGTCACGGGGGTTGCCGGTGCCAGGCGCTGTTGCTGGCCGGCGACGCTTGGGCAACCGATCCGGTATGCCCGAAATCCCCTGTGCATGATCGGGTCCTCCGCGCGGTGGAGGTAGCCGATGAGCGCCGGGTCGAGGTTCCACTGGTGATGCGGAGCGTTAAGAACAGTCGCTCTCTCTCCTAGCCTGAGCCCTGGTGCTCGATCAGCCCGCGGACGAACGCCAGCTCGGTCTCCGCCGCGGAGCGGATGTTCTCCGCCCTGCGCAGACCATGTCCTTCGCCAGGATAGATATGGAGTTCGGCCTTGCCCCCATTGACAGTCATCGCATCTGCCATGGCGGTTGCCTGACTGACAGGCACGATCCGGTCCGCATCGCCCTGGATCAGCAGCACCGGGGCCGTGATCTCATGGGCATGGGCCGCCGGTGAGCGTTCGGCATAGCAGGATGCACTGGTTTTGCGATCGCCTACCAGGAAGTCTAGATAGCCGCGCTCGAAGCGGTGGGTGAGCGTCGCCAGCCGGGCGAGATCCGTCACGGCCCATCGGCAGAGGCCTGCGCGGAACAGATCGGAATGACGCAGCGCATTCAATACGGTGAGCCCGCCCGCGCTGTTACCGGCAATGAACATCTCTTGGATGTCGCATAGGCCCTCTGCGGCAAGGGTTTTCGCCATGCAGATGCAGTCATCACGATCGGCAATGCCCCATCGGCGACGCAGGCGTTCCCGGTAAATCCGGCCGTGGCCACTACTCCCGCCATAATTGACCTCCACGACCGCGATGCCATGCCCGGTCCAGAACTGAACCTCGGGGTTCCATGCCGGACTCCGCATGGCCGTTGGCCCACCATGCGCTCTGACCACGAGTGGCGGCGGGCGATCGCCCGGTCCTCTCGTACCCGGACAGCAAGGGCGATACAGATGACCATGAACAATGCCCTGCGGGCCTGAGGCCATCACCGGTTCCGGCCTGGAGACACAATCCGGATCCGGACCGGCCCCCTCGTCCACCACTCGTTCCGTTGTGCCCCGGTCCGTATCGACTCGGCATATCGCGGCCGGGCGGTCCTCCCTGCTTCCCAGATACCAGACGTCATCCCCCCGGACCTGCAACTGGGTGATATCGACTTCCTGGACCTCGATGTTTCTGACACGACCGGACGGGCGGATATCGACAAGGGAGCATCGGGCCGAGTCCACGCTTACGGCAATTGTCCCGTCATCACGGGCGTTGACATGGTGCGCCTGCGCCAGCTGCCAGGGCGGCCGACCAATATCCGCCGGGTAATCGCATATCCGAACGCTCGAGTCGCCGGCCTGACGATAGAGTTGCCACCATCCGGCACGATCATCGAGATAGTAGAGTGCCCCGTCCCGAGCCCATCGCGGCTCGATGATGGAGGAGTCTCCATCGGTCAATGGCTCGTGTCTGCCGCTGTCGAGCTCCGTGCACCAGAGCCTCGAACGCGTCCATGGCATCTCATCGTCCGCCCATGAGATCCACGCAACCCTGCGGCCGTCCGGGCTGATCCTCGGGCTGGCACAAAAGGGGGCCGGTGCGGGGAGCACCCGAGCAGGGCCGCCGGTCCGCATATCCAGCAGGAGCACCCGGGTCCGGTCATCCGCAGGGCACTCCTGCAAAAAGACCAATCGCCCGGTGGATTGATTAAGGTCACAGTCCCCGTGACGACAGCCAGGCGCCGTGTGGATTGGGATTGGCCTGCCCTCCGACGTCACCGCCCAGATTCCCTGGTCCTCATCCTGGATGAAAAGCCACGGATAACGGCGGGTACCGGACCAGATGGCGCGACCGCCATAGCCATGTATCCGGCAACGTGGAGATACGCCTGCTGGCGACCATGCCTCAGCCGATGAGCTGGTAGTGATACGCAGACGGACCGTATCCTCTGCTGAGAGATGCTCGGTCCACGCGAGCGAATGACCGTCGGCTGAGACTGCAAAGCCGGTCAGGCGTGTCTGACCGGCGAGCGCCTCGGCGTCAACGGTGCCTGGCCAGTGACCCCAGGGACAGATAATACCGGACACGAGGGCCTCGGCAGTCAGTCGTTCAGGCGGACGAATTCGACGGATTGCGCGGGGGGATTGATGAGCGTCTGGTAGATGACGCAGTAGCGTTCGGTGAGTTCAGTCAACCGGGCGAGCTTGCCATCCTCCGCGTCGCTATCGAGTTCGAAGCGAAGGTGGACATCACGCAGGCCCACTGGTACGCCGCGATCCAGTGCCAGCGTGCCGCGTGCATCCCAGTGACCCTCGGCGATGATTCGTCCCTCGCGCAGCTCGATGCCCATTGCGGTGGCGACACTCTTGAGGGTGACGCCGGCGCAGGCGGCGAGCGCCTCGAGCAGCATGTCAGCGGAACAGGCCTCTGTCCCATCGCCCCCTGCAGCGGGATGGAGTCCCGCCACCACGGCACCGAACCAGGTCGGCAGGGTGCAGGCGATGGTGTCGTCGCTGAGTCGTGCCTCGGCCCGGGCCGGGATCAGTGCGGCGTCCGGCTCCTCCTGATAGCGGTCTTTCAGTGGCTGCTGGCGTGCACGGAGTTCCTGCGCGTCCATGGTCCATGTCCTCTGTGCATCGGGCTGACCGAGTCAGTGCCCCGTATCAATCCCATACTTATTCAGTTTCCGATACAGCGTGTTGCGGCTTACGCCCAGACTGGCGGCCGTCCGTGTGATGTTCCAGCGATGCTGCTGAAGCTCCCTGAGCAGGGTGTCCTTTTCCGCGGCCTCCAGAGGGCTGCCGGCCGTCGATGTGGATGCTTCTGCTGGGTTGTGAACGGTCGGGTCCAGCGCGTCGGCCGTTGTGCCGGATGCCGGGGGGATGTCCGCCTCGAGGATGTCCTGCGGCAGATCACGGAGCCGGATGATGCCACCGTCGCAGAGCGCCAGGGCGGTCCTGAGGCAGTTGCGGAGCTGTCGGACGTTGCCCGGCCAGGGGTAGTGGAGCAGTCGCTGGAATGCCGCCTCGTCAATGGCGACCTCTTCGTTGCCCCCGCTCTCGGCGGCCAGCGCGGCACGGATCACCCGATCCTTGTCCTCACGCTCGCGCAGTGCTGGCAGGGAGAGGGTGATGCCGTTCAGTCGGTAGTAAAGATCCTCACGGAATATGCCGTCCTGGACCAACCGCGGCAGTTGCCGATGGGTCGCGCTGATGACATTGAGTTCGACCGGTACCGGCGCCTCACTGCCCAGTGGCAGGACTTCTTTCTGCTCGAGCACGCGAAGGAGGCGGGTCTGGAGTTCCGGGGGCATATCTCCGATTTCATCCAGGAAGAGCGTGCCCCCGCTGGATTCAAGCACCTTGCCGCGCATGCCCTCGCGCTTTGCGCCCGTGAAGGCTCCGTGACGGTACCCGAAAAGCTCGCTTTCGATCAGCGACTCAGGAATGGAAGCGCAGTTCACGGCGACGAAGGGGTGCCGCTGCCGCAGACTCGCGTTATGGATGGCCCTTGCCAGCACCTCCTTACCTGTACCGGTTTCGCCGCAGAGCACAATGGGGACATTCCGGTCCATCACGCGACGTGCGCAACGGACACTTTGTACCACTTTCGGATCGGCGTTACGTGCCATTAAATCCAGAGTCAACTCTCCCGCCTCGCCGCATTCCCCGAAGAGAGGGGAACCGGCGACACTCTGGGATACTGCACCTGCGGGGTTCTTCACCAGCGGCCTCCGTAACGATGCAAACACCTGTTTTCCGGACCGGACGTCGCGAATCCGCCATAGGATGTCGCTCTGGATTGACGCCTGCTCGTGGAGCGACGTGCCGGTGATCCCAAAAAACTCCTCCACCGGCGTGTTGATGGCGGCCTCGCTGCACTGAATGCCGAACTGCTCCCGCGCACTGTCGTTGATCGCGAGGATCCCGCCCTCGCCATCAATCGCGAGCATGCCGGCATGGGGCAGGTCGACCATGGATGCCCGCTCATGGAATCGGAGGATGAATTGATCGCGGAAACTATTGAGGAAATATATGCTCTCGATAATGCGCGCGGACGTCCGCACGAGCGCAATGGTATGAAGCTGGCTCTCCCGCGTGTCATCGGCATGGGCGGAGGAGACATCCAATACGGCCAGTAACCGCCCATGGGGATCGCGGATCGGCGCGGCGGAACAGGACAGATTGGTGTTGCGGCTGAGGAAATGCTCGTCACGGTGGATCGTGACGGCACGGCTTTCGGCGATGCATGTGCCGATGCCGTTCGTACCCACCGTTGATTCGCTCCAGTCCGCGCCGGGCCAGAGACCGGCCCGCTCGAAATCCTCCTCGAGTCCGGGGTCACCAAGTCGGTTGAGGATGTATCCCTCGGCATCGGTGAGCAGCACCGAATAACCCGAGCCGGTGATGTGCCGATAGAGGTTTTCCATCTCGGCCTCGGCGATGGGGTATAACTCACCGAGTCGTTCGCGCCGGCGACGCAGGTGCGCCTCGTCGAGAACAATTTCAATGCCGGACCGCCCGGGATCCAGAGAGTGATTGATCAGGGAGCGCCGCCAGGAGATCGCGACGCGGACATCTTCCGGTCGAATGACCCGAGTGGCTGAGTGTGCGCTCCATCGCCTGACGGATTCCTCCACTCGCCGGGCATGGGCGTGATTCCCGCTCTGCAAGCTCTCCTCCTCCGGCTGCCAGTAATACCTGGCAACACTGTTGTTCACCGGGGTTTCTGGATCCTCGGCTTTCTCGCAAATTTGAGCATCAACGCTGAAATGAACGATGTCAATGTTCAATGACGAATGATCTGAATTCCGACACAACCTGTCATGGAATTTGAACAGTCGTGAGCGAATAAATCGGGCATGCTGCTTGCATGATAAGTCAGGCTGGCTGAGCGGGAACAAATGAATGGGTCACAGGATCGAGCACCTTCCATTTGTCGAAAGACGTCTCTGGTATCTGGCGGTTACGGCTGGCCTGGGTCTACTGATCGGTCTCTGGATCATGTTCGGCACGGCCGCTGATCGTTCCGAGATCGCCTGGATCCAGGCGGAATGGAAGGCGGCAATGGGACATCTTCGGATCAGCCTGATGCGTCTGATTGAGGCGTTGGCGCTTGCTGTCGCCGTCACGGCGCCGCTGTCGCTCGCCGTTCGCCGCCTGCCGAGGCTGGAGGCCACGATTACCCCGCTCATGCTGACTGCATTGGCCGTGCCGTGGGTCCTGCTGTCCGCCGCATTGAATATGATGATCCACCTGCGTCTTGATGGTGGTCAGATGGTGCTGTTTGCCGCGATGGGGGGCGGCGCCTGGATCCTCGGTGCGCTGGCGCCCCGTCAGCAGAGCATCCCGGCGAGGTGCCGGCGTATGCGGTACGGCATGCGGACCATCGTGCTGATGTTGATCGTCGCTGAGATGCTGGCGCTGACCCAGGGCCTGGGGAGCCAGATTCGGTTCTACACGCTTTACTGGAGTCCGGCGCTCCTGTTCCTCTACGGTGGACTGTCCGTCGCCGTCATTGGAGGCGCGCTTGTTGTCGGCCGGTTCGGCGGTGCCGGGCTTGTCAGGGGGATGGAACGGCTCGCTGCACCGCGCGATTGAGTGTCGTCCGCCCCTTCCAGGTGGCGACCGCGAGCGTTTCCCCGGGCAGTCCTGTCGTCGGGGTGACGATGTCCTGACCGGCGGCAATCCATTCTGCGACCGGCTCAAGCGAGAGGACCGCACGGACCTCACCATTGCTTAGCGCTTCCCGGGCGACATCCGCATTGAAGAAGAAGCGCAGGTCGTAACCCTCGTCGCGAAGCCATCGCGCGGCCCGACCCCGATCCACCCCCCAGAAGGGCACATACAGGCCGACCGCTCCAGCGCCGACGTCACCGGCAAATGCCCAGCGGACCGTGTGATAGGGCACGAGTTCCAGCAGTGAGCGTGTTTCCTCTGCGGCGACAATCCCTCCGACGACCAGATCGCAGGCCGATGGCCGCAGACCCCAGTCGCTCGGGTCGATGGTATCTCCCCAGCCCGGCTGTGGATTCCATTGCACGGACACTCCGATGCCGGCGGTGATCGAGCGGACAAGCGCCGCTTCGGTCCCTTCGTATCGGTCGGACCCGGGCTGTGGGATCAACAGCGGCGGAAGGGACGGCGGAACGCAGACTATCAGCGTACCGGCTTCCCGGACATCGGCGAGCGAGGAGTCGGGAGGCAGTTCACGGACCGCCAGGAGCATGATGATCCCGGCGATGATCAATACGCCGGACCGCCCCGTTCTCTGGACAACAGCCCGCAGGCGTTCAGCGACGGAAGGCATGGTAGGCCATGATGACCGGGATGAGGACGAAAGCGGAGAGGACCGTCCTGGCGGTTATCGGATCGAATTGCCGGTAACCCAGCATGACCCAGCGGAGTTCGTCGATGGCGTAGGTCACCGGGTTGGCGTGGACGAGGAAGACCAGCCACGCCGGGAAGCTCTGCAGCGCCTGCTCCATGGACAGCGAGGGATCCAGCGGGAAGATCGAGCTCGCGAGGAAAAAGGCGGGCAGTATCAGTGTATTGGCGAAAACGCCGAAACCCTGGAAGCTGCTCATACGTGAGGCGAGGAACAGTCCGATGGCGGTGAACGCCAGCGCGACGGTCGCCATCGGCACAAGTGCGCCGAGCAGGCTCGCATAGGACACGGGGACATTGGCAGCTGGAAGGAGCAGGAGCACCAGCAGCCCCTGAGCCATGGCAATCGTCCCGCCGCCCAGGAGCTTGCCAAAAAATACGGCACTGCGTGGGGTGGGGGAGGCGAAGACCTCACGCGAGAAACCGAACTCCCGGTCCCATATGAGTGAGACCGCCGATTGGATCGCCGGGTACATGAGATTGAGGACCACCACAGCGGGCAGAATGAACTGGATGTAGGTGAAAGGCACCATGAATGTGGTTTCCCGCAATCCAGTCCGGAAATACGGTGTCAGTCCGATGCCGAATATCATCACCCAGAGCACCGGACGACTGAAGGCGCCGACGATCTGTCCACTGTCGCGCAGCATGCGCAGGACCTCTCGCAGCCAGACCGCATGCGTGGCCGCCGCGAAGTCATGAAGGTAGCGCAGGACCCTGGTCAGACCCGTCACCCGGCAAGTCTCCTCATCGCATTCCATCCGCGGTGCGATCGCGTAGCTCGCGGCCGGTAAGATTGATGAACACGTCTTCCAGGCTGGGATCGACGATTTCCAGGCTGTCGACCATGGTCCAGCGCTCCTCATCCGCAACAAGCTCGCGGAGGAGCTCATCCGGATCGTCGGCCTCAATCTGGATCACTGTGTCGCGTTGCGTACATCGGCCAGTGAAGCGCTCGCTGAGTGACTGTCTGAAGGATTCGTCGCGGATCTGCAGATTGATCAGTTTCCTGCCGATTCGCTGGCGCAGGGTTGACGGACAATCAAGTGCCTGGAGCTCGCCGCGATCGATAATGGCGACAAGATCGGCTCCTTCCGCCTCGCTGATCTGGTGGGTGGTGAGCAAAAGCGTGACGCCATAGTCCCGCTGCAGACGCTCGAGGTACTCCCAGACCCTTCGGCGGCTCTGTACGTCCAGTCCGGTGGTGGGTTCGTCGAGGACGACAAGACTCGGTTCATGGAGCATGGCCCGGCCAATCTCAAGCCGGCGTTTCATTCCGCGCGAGAGATTACCGGCCGGTGCGTTGGCCCATTCCTGCAGCTCCACGAGTTCCAGTACCGCCCAGGCGCGCTCGCGACGCTGCCGCCGAGGCACCTGATAGATCCTCGCATGAAAGACCAGGTTCTCGAATACGGTCAGCCGGTCGTCAAGGCTGGGTTCCTGAAAGACAAGGCCAAGTGTGCGGCGCACGTCGCGAGGCGCACGCCGCACATCCAGACCCGCCACTGCGACATGGCCCGCACTCGGGCGCAGCAGCGTACATAAGGCATGGACAAGGGTTGTCTTACCGGCCCCATTCGGTCCGAGCAAGGCAAAAAAACTCCCTCTGGGCACCGAAAAGCTGACGCCTCGAAGGGCCTCGACACTGCTGTAGCTGTGCCGGAGGTCCGAGACCTCAATAACGGCGCTGTCGGTCATGCGCTACCTTCGTCGTCGTCATCATCGTCATCGCCGAAATCATCATCCGGGATGACCGCGTCCGCGGCTGCCGGCTTGAAGGCACCGGCGGGCAGTCCATTATCGGCCAGAATCTCACCCATGCGTCCGCTCTCGAGCATCCGCGCGATCGCACGGTCGAATTTCTGACGAAGCGTTGGACGGTCGCTCCGCAGGCCGGCGAAGACGTACCACTCCATGTTCGGCAGGCTGGTCACCGGGTGGACACCGAATCCCTCCGATTCCGGATCGGCCATCTCTCCGTAGAGCTGGGGTGCATAGACCACGGCATGATCCACCTCGCCGGCACGGAGCGCCGAGACGATGGCATCCGATGACCGATATCTCTTCACCTGCACGCTGTCGGGACGCGTGGTCATCAAGAGCAGGTAAGGGACGCCACGGCCCTGCAGGCCAAGCTGATCATCCGGCGACAGATCGGTGAGGCTCTCCACCGAGGGGTCGCGTGACACCAGCTGAAACCCGGTACGGAAGAAGGGCTGACTGGCGAGCATCTCCTCGTCCGCCGGGTAATCGAATGCAGCGGTTGTGCTGCCGGGAAGACCCATGTAGGCGTCGCACTGGGTGGCAAGCCGCACGAGGAATTCCTTGCGGGTGGAGGCCATCTGATACCCGCCGCGCTCGTCTTCCTCCCGGGTGACGAAAAACGTTGCCGGTCGCCCGACGCTCAGTGCGATTTCCTCGGCGATGGCCTGCTGTGCGCGCCACGTCGGATCGCGCTTGTCGATGCAGAAACGAAGTTCGGGCCCGGTCTGAAGACGGCTGTCCGGGAACGGATACTGAGTGGGGTAATCGTTGGCGCTGGTCGTGGTGGCCGCGAATGCCAGAAGAATGGTGAGTGGGATTGATAAGGCGCTGAAGGACCTCATGATATTACCTCTCGGGATCATGCAGTGGTGCGCATGGAAGTCAGTGCGGCGCCCCAGTGGGCGCCGCACCGTCAAGGCCTGGGGTCGCTCCCCTTCAGCTCTCCTTGAGCTTGAACACCCAGAGCGTGCCGCCCATCGGGATGTTCTCGGTGAGCTGAGCCACCGGGCCGGCCCACAGCGGAATGGCACCGCCGAAACCGGACCAGACGGCAACATACTGAGTGCCATCAACCGAGTAGGAGACGGGCGTGCCGACGATTCCGGAGTTGGTGGTCATGCTCCAGAGCTCATCGCCGTTCTCAGCATCAAATGCCATGAACTTGCGCTCGTCGAGGTTACCGGTGAACACCACTCCGCCACCGGTGGTCAGGACACCACTCCAGAGCGGCGCGGTGAAGTTGTTGGCCCACGCCACATCGCCGGTGGCCGGATCAATGGCCTGGAGCTGACCGACATGGTCATTGCCCGGAACCTGGTACATCTCGAACTCGGCGCCGACATATGGCTGACCGGCACTGTACTCGACCTGCGCACCGCGGATCTTCATGCACCACTCGTTGGTCGGGACGTACATAAGCTCCGTGTTGGGATCATAGGCAGCGGGCATCCAGTTCTTCGCACCCAGGAAGGCGGGGCAGGCGTCCACTGTCTTGCCAACGGCGGGCCGATGCGCCGCGTCGACGATGGGTACACCGTCGGTGCCCATGTCGGCGTAGATGTTGGTTTCGGCAAACGGCCACGCATCGACGAAGTCGATCTCGCCATTGTCCCGCGAGAGCCGGTAGAGCCAGCCGTTGCGCTGCGGTGAGACGATGGACGGCTCGCCGTCGATGTCGATGAGCATCGGCTCATTGGTGCCATCGTAATCCCAGGCATCGTTCGGGCTGTACTGATACGCATCCTTCAGCTCGCCCGTATCCGGATCAAGGGCAACGACGGAAACCGACCAGTGCAGGTCATGGTCGTCGCCCCGCGCGGGATCAATCCAGGGCGAAGGGTTACCGGTTCCCCAGAACAGCGTATTAGTCTCCTCGTCATAGGTACCGGAGAGCCAGGGCGGTGCACCACCATGCTCGTAGGTGTCGCCCGGCCAGCTTCCATCATCCACTGCGGTGAAGGTCTTCCATGTCTCCTCGCCGCTGTTCACGTCATAAGCCGCAATGAAGCCGCGGACACCGTACTCGCCGCCATGGACACCCACGATGATGTTGTCGTCAATGATCACCGGTGCCGAGGTGAGGGCGTACCGATCCTTGTAGTTTTCGACCGTGATGTCCCACTTGATCTTGCCCGACTCGGCATCGAATGCCAGCAGATGCGCATCCAGCGTACCCATATAGACCGTGTCGCCGTGCACCGCAACGCCGCGGTTCACGACATCGCAGCAGGTGACAACGTCCTCCGGCAGCTGACGCTTGTAGTGCCAGAGCAGTTCGCCGGTCGTTGCATCCAGGGCATAGAGGTTGTTGTACGCACCCGTGACGAACATCATGCCGTCGTTGACGATCGGGGCGGCCTCATGGCCTTCTGTCACGCCGGAGGAGATCGTCCAGGCGACCTCCAGGTCGGCGACGTTGGTTGTATCGATTTGATCCAGCGGGCTGTAGCCCCAGCCTTCGTAGTTGCCGCGCCAGTGCAGCCAATTACTGGCCTCCGGGTCCTTCAGCCGCTCCGAGGTGACCGGGCTGTAACTATCTGATGCATGGGCACTGCCAACGCTGACGGCGAATGCCGTTGCTGACAGTATCATTGCCGTTTTCTTAAGCATCGCTGCTTTCCTCCTCCTGAATGACCTGTAACCTCGATGCCGAGGTCGGTATCCGTCGGCGTTCAAGCCGCCGATTCGAATTCTGTCCTTGTCTGGGCCTGCCTCATCCGGTCAGGGCCCGACCTTGCCGGTGAATCCAGCCGTGGCGACCAGATGGCCGCTCTCCTGCATGATGGGTAGCATCGGCAGGCCACGCGGTGCCGGTCCGGCAACCCGTTCACCGCCCATTCGCGGATCGAAGATGCTGCCGTGGCAGGTGCAGGCGAGCTTTCCTTCCGCGGTGCCGAAGGTTCCGACGTCCGACACCAGACAGCCCTGATGCGTGCAGACGGCAGAGACGGCGACAACATCGCCGGCGGCCATCTCCTCGAAACTCTCTTCCAGCTCACCGCCCGGGACCCGGATCACCGTGATGATGTTCGCGGTGCCTTCGCGGATCTCACCGCTACTGGAACGCGGCCTCGCCAATACCGGCTCAAGCGGGGCCAGGGCATTGGGGTCAAGGGGCAGACCCTCGTTATCACCCTGGAAGTGCACCAGCGTGTCGCCGGCTGATGCCGTCGCGGCAGCCTTTACCTGCTCAATTCGCGCGCCGAACGCCGCACCGACACATCCACAGATGCCCGCGCCCAGCAACATCCGTCGCTGTCTGTCGATCTTTTTGCTTTCCTCTGCCATACCAGGCTCAGCCTCCCCGTTCCGGATTGAATTCAGGTATGCGGGCCCTTCGTGCAGAGCGCCATCGTGGTGATGCCATACCTGATGCGTTGTATCTGCGATGGGTTAAGCAACAGGCGTGCCAATGGAGCGGAAAGCGAGCATTCAGGCGGATCTGGAGGGCACCGGCGGCGTTTCCGGATCTGGGTTCGGTTCAGGTCCTGACACGAAAGAAAAACGGGGGGACGACACAGTTTGTCCCGTAATGACGCAACGAGGGCCGCCTGCGTGGAGGCAGCCGACCTGGAAGCGGCCGAAGCCGAGCTGGCCCGCGCGTATGAGCGTTGGGAGTTTCTGGAGAGCCGGCGTGAGGCGGGAGGCGGTCAGCGCATGGTCGGCATGATGAACTGGTTGTCGTCGCGGACTCCGCGTGGCCAGCGCGCGGTGATCGTTTTCATGCGGGTGTAGAAGCGCACGCCGTCCGGTCCATGGGCATGCAGCACACCGAAGCGCGAGCGCTTCCAGCCGCCGAAGCTGTAGAACGCCATGGGGACGGGAATGGGTACGTTGATGCCCACCATCCCGGCCTCAATGGCGTGTGCATACGTGCGGGCCGCGTCCCCGTCGCGGGTGAAAATGGCCGTCCCGTTGCCGAATTCGTGCCGGTTGACGAGGGCGACCGCCTCGTCGAAATCACTGGCCCGCACCACGGAGAGCACCGGGCCGAAGATCTCCTCGTTGTAGATGCGCATGTCGGCGGTGACCCGATCGAACAGGCAGGGGCCCATATAGAAGCCCTGCGGATGATCCGGGACGTCGATATTTCGCCCATCGTGGACCAGTTCGGCCCCTTCCTGAAGCCCGATCTCGACATAGTCCGCGACCTTGTCCCGGTGCTCCCGGGTGACCAGCGGGCCCATCTCCGGCTCGTCCGCGTCGAGGCCATTGCCGACGCGCAGGGCCGCCAGGCGGCATTTGAGCGCGGCCACCAGCCGATCCGCGGTCTCCTCGCCAACGGGGACCGCCACGGAGATCGCCATGCAACGTTCCCCGGCCGACCCGTAGGCTGCGCCCATGAGGGCATCGGCCGCGCCCTCGATATCCGCATCGGGCATGACCACCATGTGGTTCTTGGCCCCGCCGAGGGCCTGAACCCGCTTGCCATGGGCAGCGCCGGTGGCGTAGATGGACTCGGCAATCGGTGTCGAGCCGACAAAACTGATGGCACTGACCCGATCGTCGGTCAGCAGCGTCTCCACCGACTCTCGATCGCCATTGAGAACGTTGAGGACCCCGGCGGGCAGTCCGGCCTCCTCCAGCAGCTCCGCGAGCAGCAGCGGTGTGCTTGGCGCCTTCTCAGAGGGCTTGAGAACGAATGTGTTGCCGCAGGCGATGGCAATGGGAAACATCCACATGGGCACCATGGCCGGGAAGTTGAATGGGGTGATTCCCGCACATACGCCCACCGGATGCCGTTGCGACCAGGAATCCACATCGCTGCCCACGTCGCCGGAGTGCTCGCCTTTGAGCAGGTGGGGGATGCCACAGGCGAATTCGACGACCTCGAGTCCGCGAACCACCTCGCCCCGCGCATCTGAGAGGACTTTGCCGTGTTCGCGGGTGATCGACTCGGCGATGCGCGAGAGATCGCGCTCCAGCAAGGCCTTGAATCGGAACATGATCCGCGCGCGGCGCAGGGGCGTCATCGCCTGCCATTCAGGCAGGGTCTGATGCGCCGCGGCGATGGCATCCCGCGTGCGCCCGGCACTGGCGAGGGCCACCGCGCCGGTCTGCAGCCCCGTGGCGGGGTTATGGACCGGTGCGCGGCGATCCTGTTCACCGCCTGTGACCGCACCATTGATGTAGTGGTTGATTTCGCGAACGGGCGTTTCGGTCATGTCCGGTTTTCCTTCAGGCTCCGATGGCCTCTTGCGCTGGGCGGTGATCGGCACCCATGCTGCGCGCCACTTCGGGATGGGTGATTTCGCCATCGTGGATGTTCAAGCCGTTGGCGAGGTTGGAATCCGCCTGCATGGCCGCCTTGAAGCCGAGGTCAGCGATGCGCAGCAGATGGGGCAGGGTGGCGTTGGTCAGCGCATGGGTGGAGGTGCGCGGCACGGCGCCCGGTATGTTGGTTACGCAGTAGTGGACGACGCCATCCACGCGGAATCGTGGTTCGGCATGGGTGGTGGCGCGACTTGTCTCGAAACAGCCGCCCTGATCGATCGCCACATCGACCACGGCACTGCCGGGACGCATCGACTCGATCATTCGACGGCTGACCAGCCGCGGCGCGGACGCGCCGGGAATCAGCACGGCGCCGATGACCAGATCGGCATCGCGAATGCTCGTCTCGAGATTCTCGATATTCGAGTAAAGGGTCTGGACATGTCCGCCGTAAAGGGCATCGATTTCCCGCAGCCGGGGCAGCGATCTGTCCAGTACCGTGACCCGGGCGCTGAGTCCGAGGGCCATCTGCATGGCATTTCTGCCGACCACGCCGCCCCCGATGATCACCGTCGATGCACTTGCGACACCCGGCACGCCGCCCAGCAGCGTGCCGGATCCACCATGGATACGCTCCAGCGAGACCGCGCCGGCCTGCACGGAGAGCCGACCCGCCACCTCGCTCATGGGAGCAAGCAGTGGCAGGCCGCCCTGATGGTCCGTGACCGTCTCGTAGGCGATCGCGGTACAGCCCGAGTCCTGTAGCGCCCGTGTGAGCTTCGGGTCGGGGGCCAGATGCAGATAGGTATAGAGGATCTGACCGCGGCGGATCAGTCCGTATTCGGAGGGCTGGGGCTCCTTGACCTTGACGATGAGTTCGGCGGTCTCGAAAACGGCTTCCGCCGACTCGACGATGGCTGCACCGGCCCGGACATATTCCTCATCGAGCAGGCCGGCACCGACACCGGCACCGGACTCGACCTCTACGGCATGGCCGCGGTTGACCAGTTCGCGCACACCGGCAGGGGTCAGGCCCACCCGCGCTTCCTGCGGTTTGATCTCCTTGGGGACACCGATTTTCATGGTTACTCCGTGTGCTACGCCACTTCGTTGAGAACGTCACTCAAGACGTTACATATCTCGTCAATGTCTCCGGGCTCGCTGATGAACGGCGGGCCAAGCTGGATCGTGTCTCCGCCGAAGCGCAGGTAGAGTCCGCGCTTCCACGCAGCCATGGAAATCGCCCAGGGGCGTCGGGCCGGCTCCCCGGGGATCGGATCGATCTGTATCGCGGCGGCCAGTCCCAGGTTGCGGATATCCACGATATGCCGCAGACCACGCAGGGTGTGGATCTGCCGCTCAAAATGCGGCGCGAGGGCGGCCGAGCGTTCCGCCATGCGGTCGCGCTCGAAGATGTCCATGGCCGCGAGGCCGGCGGCGCAGGCGATCGGATGGGCGGAGTACGTATAGCCATGGGCGAACTCCGGCATGTAGGGCGGCGTGTCCTGCGCCATGAAGGTGCGATAGACCTCGCTGCTCGCCACGACGGCACCCATCGGGATGGCGCCATTGGTCAGGTTCTTGGCGAGCGTCATGATGTCCGGCGTGACGCCGAACAGGTTGGCGCCGAAGGGGGCGCCAAGGCGGCCGAAACCCGTGAGCACCTCGTCAAAGACCAGCAGGATGTTGTGCCGGTCGCAGATCTCACGGATGCGCTGCAGGTAGCCGGCGGGTGGAATCACCACACCGGCGGAGCCGCTCATCGGTTCGACCATGACGGCGGCCACGTTGGAGGGATCATGCAGCGCGATGATCTCCTCGAGTCGGTCGGCCAGTTCGATGCCGTGCTCGGGTATCCCGCGGGAGAACCGGTTCTCCGGGAGCAGTGTATGCGGCAGATGGTCGGCGTCGAGCAGGGGGCCGAAAGCCTTGCGGTTGGGCCCGATGCCCCCGACGCTGGTGCCGCCTACATTGACACCGTGATAGCCCTTTGCGCGGCCGATGATGCGGATCTTCTCCGGCTGACCTTTCAGGCGCCAGTAGGCTCGGACCATCTTGAGGGCGGTATCCGCCGACTCCGAGCCCGAGTTGGTGAAAAAGACATGGTCCAGTCCTTCCGGCGTGATCGCCTTGACCCGATTGGCGAGCTCGAAAGAGAGCGGGTGGCCGAACTGAAATGCCGGTGCGTAATCAAGCGACTTCGCTGCCCTCGCGACAGCGTCGGCGATCTCCCCGCGACAGTGTCCGAAGCTCGCGCACCAGAGTCCGGAGAGGCTGTCCAGGATCCGCCGGCCATCCGAGGCGGTGTAATGACACCCCTTCGCGCCGATGATCATCCGCGGGTCGGCGTGAAAATCCCGGTTGCCGGTGAAAGGCATCCAGTGGGTTTCGAGATGGTCGCCTTCGAAGCGCTTGGCCGGCTCTTCGAGGGTTTCGAAGTCCAGCGCGGTGCTGACCTGGCTCATGTTCACTGCTCCCGGAGGATTCCGCTCCTGATGACTGCAATCTAATCCCGGTCATACAGTGATACGATATAAACTTGATGACGTTTACGTTGCCGCAGATCAAACAATCGCATGAGCAGGCAATCCCCATCCGGTCCCGGCCAGGTCCATGATCTCGACATCCGCCTGATTCGAGTCTTCAAGGCGGTCGTGGAAAGTGGCGGCTTTTCGGCCGCGGAAAACGCGCTGGGTATCGGCCGTTCAGCAATCAGTCTCGCCATGTCCGATCTTGAGGCCCGGACGGGCCTGAAGCTCTGCCAGCGGGGTCGGGGCGGGTTTTCGCTCACCGAGGAGGGGCAACAGGTCTACGAGGCCGGTAATCGTATGCTTTCCGCCCTGGAGGGTTTCCGGACCGAGGTGAATTCGCTCCACGAACGCCTCCGCGGCGAGTTGAGCATCGGTATTACGGATAACCTCGTCACGTTGCCCCACATGCAGGTGACCGAGGCGCTGGCGACCCTCAAGGCCCGTGGACCGGAGGTGCGCATCAACATCCACATGGTGCCACCGAATGAAGTGGCGGCGGGGGTCGTTGACGGGCGTCTGCATGTCGGGGTGGTGCCCGCGGTCAACAACCTCACCGGGCTCGTCCATCATTCGCTGTATGAGGAGACTTCCTACCTCTACTGTGCCCGCGGTCATCCCCTGTTCGAGACGGCCGATCGGGTCAGCGACCAGGCGATCGCAGAAGCCGATGCCGTGGCCCCCGCATACGCCCTGCCGAGCCACGCACTCCAGCGCCACCAGCCACTGCGCTGCACTGCGTCTGCCACGGATCGCGAGGGCATCGCGTTTCTCGTGCATACGCAACGCTACATCGGGTTCCTGCCGGAGCATTTCGCCGCACCCTGGGTCGAGCGCGACAGCCTGCGGGCCCTGGGGCCCGACCGGCATTACTATCGGATCGAATATGCCGTGATCACGCGACGGGGCCGCCGGCCCCATCGGGTGCTCGAGACATTCCTCGATGCGCTGCCGGGGCAACGTCCGGATTCATCATAGGAGCGTCGGCCACTGGGAGGTGAGTTGGCCCTCCAGAGACTGACAGGCATTCAACAGGCTCGTGTCGGCATATTGATCGGCGACCAGTTGCACACCGATCGGCAGGCCATCCGTGGTCATGCCGCAGGGGAGTGAGGCCGCGGGCTGTTGCGTGAGGTTGAATGGGTAGCTGAATGGAGCCCACTCGTGCCAGCGTCGCATGCCCTGGTCCGGTGGAACCTCCTGGCCTACGGCAAAGGCCGGGATCGGTACGGTCGGCGTGGCGACCGGCGAGTTCCCGCAGGCGATCCGCTGTGGCCGCTTCATCCATGTCGGAGCGCAGATGGCCATGGGCACCGATGGCGAGGTGCTGCATCCCGGGGATATCGTGCGCCAGTCAGAGATCACCATGGAGAATCTTCGCCAGGTACTGGACGCCCACGGCGCCAGTCTCGATGACGCGGTCAAATTCAACATTTACTACGTCGGGGAAGGTACGTACGAGGATTGGGAAGTGGCGGCACGGGTGCGGGCCCGGTACTTCAGGGAGCCCGGTCCGGTGGCGACCGGCATCCCGGTGCCTGCACTGGAGAAGCCCGGGCTGCTGATCAAGATGGAAATGTGGGCCATGCTGGGGGAGGACGGCAGTCGCCTCCCGCGGGAATACTCATGGCCCGAGAATCACTGGGACTGGGCCATTCATCTGCCCTACAAGCATGGCCTGCTCTGCGATGACATGTTCTTCGTCGGCGGGCAGATCGCAACCGATGACCAGGGAACAGTACTGGAGCCGGGTGATACAGAGGCACAGACCGATATTGCGCTTCGTTACATCGATCAGGTGCTGGAACACCTCCCGGGCGCCGAGAGACGTCACATCGCCAAGACGACGACGTTCTACAAAGGCGGATCGAGCGCCATGGAGCACGCCCGCAACCTGAAGCCGCGGGAGGCATGGTTTGAGCCGGCCGCGCCGGTGACCAGTGAGGTGGCACTGCCGGCGCTCGCCTATGAGGACATGATGATCGAGGTCGAGGTGCTCGGCCGAATCAGTCACGGGTGAGCCCGCGGGAAGCGGTCGGGGTCACTCCGCTCGACGGGGACTCGCGATGAACTCGAGGATCATGTGCGGCACCGTAAGCGCGGCAAGCCCGATAAAAATGATCCGCATCAGGATGGCGTCACTCGGCATCCCGATGAGGAAGGGCAGGGCCGCGAGGGCAAGGGCATAGGTCGCCAGCGTGGTAGGCGCGACTGCCCGGAGACGCTCGCGCCAGCTGTCGAGACCCAGATCCCGGGCCGCCAGCTCCAGATGCCGGGGGCTGTGCAGGAAGCACCAGTAAGCGATGAAATAGGCGAGCGGGTGGAGCAGGGCGGCCCCGACAACGAGCAGCAGCGGATCGCGCCAGTCGCTGGTTGCGCGGTTGGGGCTCAACGCCAGCGCGGCAAGCAGGATGGCACCGCCGAGACCAAGTGCCCAGGGCCCCGCCGCGACAAGGAGGTCTGCCCGTGTCGCGCCCAGCATCTCGAACAGCGGCTGAACCTTCTGCGGATGCAGGGTGACCGGCAGGCCAAGGATCCACAGGCCATAGCCGACCCCGCCGAGACGACCCAGACGGTGGGCCACATCGTCCCCGAAATGCACGGCGGAGTAGAGCAGGAATGCACCCAGCGCGGCGTTGGGCGCCTGCCACCAGATCGCGATGACCACCGTACTCAAAGCCATGTAACCGCCGAGGAAGGCAATGAGCCGCGGCATGCTGTGGAGCCGTAAGTGACGCCTGGCAACGGCGGTGTCCAGACTGCCATGCGGAAGCCCAAGGATGGCGGTACTGAGCACCAGTACGATATAGAGCGGCCATTGCCCGGGCAGGGCCGAGAAACCCAGCGAGAGCAGAAGACCGATTGGGAAAAGCCAGAATGCTGGTGGCCGGGCACTCGTCTCCATGATCGTCTCCGTCTTCGTTACGCTGAAACGCATTGCTGACAGATTACCAAGCTGGCCTGTCTCCCGCCCACACCGTTCTGCCACCTGGTTGATTTTGCGCAGTGCAACCATAAAAAAACCCCGCAGATGCGGGGTTTGCAGGGTGTTGGTGGAGACGGCGGGAATCGAACCCGCGTCCGAAGGACCTCCGCCCCAGGGTCTACATGCTTAGCACCGTCTTTGTTTTTAACGGCTGCCTACCCAACGGTCAGGGTATGGCGTCCGCGATCCCGTCAGGTTTCGCCGCGCGGGTCCGGGCTCCCCGCGGGGCTAGCCTGTGTAGTATGCCTGTCCAACACCGACCACAGGCGATCAGATGCGGACAGCTCACGGGTTTTTAGGCCGCGAGTGCGTAGTTGTCGTCGTTGGCAACTATCTTTTTTGTCACATTATTTACGAGGTTGAGTGACGTCCTCGGCATGCACCTGGAGTTTCGCGACCTCCGTCGAAGCCATGTCGTCCCCAAGTAATCGATAGGACAGGTTAGCGTTCAAATGGTTCCGTGGGAAGCAATCGTTCGCTGTAGCGATGACCCATACGTCTATCCGACTCGATGCTTGAGCAGGCGCTCCTTCTCACGCTGCCAGTCGCGCTCCTTTTTGTCGGCGCGTTTGTCGTGCTGTTTCTTACCCTTCGCCAGGCCAATGCTGAGTTTGGCCTTTCCGCGGGACCAGTGCAGGTCCAGCGGAACCACCGTATAACCGCGCTGTTCGGTGGCCCCCACCAGTTTGGCGAGTTCTTTCTGGTGAAGCAGGAGCTTCCGGGTGCGCGTGGGGTCCGGGTTGACATGCGTGGACGCAGTCGGCAATGGCGGGATGTTGCAGCCGATCAGGAACGCCTCGCCATTGCGCACCAGGACGTAGGCCTCGGTGAGGTTGATCCTGCCGGCCCGCAGGCTCTTCACTTCCCACCCATGCAGCACGAGTCCCGCCTCAAAGCGCTCCTCGACGAAATACTCGAACCGCGCACGGCGATTGACGGCGATCGTCGCGCTGTCGCCGTCCGGCTTTTTTTTCCCTGCTTTCTTGCTCACGCCGGCATTCTAACGGGGCGCCGCCGTTGCAGCCAACGCGCCGGCAGCAATGAGCCAAAGTAGCGAGTCTGGTAAGCTTTCGCGCTTCGTTGAAAAGCAACCTCGAGACGAGCGAATCGAATGACCACGGTCTCCCGTTCCGCGATGGTTCGGCATTCCGCCGAGGAGATGTTCGAGCTTGTGGACGATGTCCGCGGCTATGAAGACTTCCTGCCCTGGGTGAAGCGCAGCAGGGAACGACAGCGCGACAGGGATGTGGTGATCGGCGAACTGCTGTTCTCCAAGGCGGGCTTCGAGAAGTCCTTCACCACGCGCAACCGTCGTCAGCCGGGCAAGATGATCGAGATCCGTCTCGTCGAGGGACCATTCCGTCAGCTTGAGGGGTTCTGGCGGTTCGATCCCGTGGGCGAGGGCGCCTGCCAGGTATCGCTGGACCTGGAGTTCGAGTTCTCGAACCGTCTGCTGGCGATGGCGTTCGGTAAGGTTTTCACACAGGTGGCCGGTACCCTGGTGGACTCTTTCGTCAAACGGGCCAATGAGCGTTACGGCCGTGGCTGAGTCGCGCGGGGGGCCCGATGCCATCCCAGTGGAGGTCGTCTATGCGAGCGCCGATGATCAGCGGCTGATAGCGCTCGATGTGTCGCGCGGTACGACGGTGGAGCAGGCCATTCATGCCTCCGGGATACTCGCCATTTTCCCCGAAATAGATCTCGCACAGCAGGAAGTCGGGATCTTCTCGCAGCCGGTGACGCGGGATCATCGGCTGGCCGCCGGCGATCGGGTGGAGATCTATCGACCGCTGCAGGTCGATCCCAAGGCGCAGCGACGGGCGCGCGCCCGGGAACAGCGGGCCAGGGGAGAGGGTCAGGCCCCGGGATCGTAGAGCGGGTTACCCGGCTCGATAAAGCTGCCGCGGGCGGCGCTGAGGCCGCTGTCATCGAAAACGAGGGTCAGCTTCCGGGAGATGGGTTCAAGATCGGTGCTGCGCGGTTCGACCTCGTAGACATAATCCCACCGGCCCTCACTGAACGGGTCCTCGATGGTCGGCGGCCCGAGCACGAAGCTCACCTGTCGCGGGGTCATGCCGGGCTCGAGTCGGGCGACGCTCTCGGCATCGAAGAAAGTTCCCTGGCGTACCTCCGGCTTGTAGAGAATGGGCAGTTGCTCAACCGTGCTGGCGCAGCCCGAGAGCGCGCTGGTCAGAAGAGACACTGCGAGCAGGCGTTTGCCGGTGTATACTGAAATCATTCTAAACAGGCCATCGTGCTGACTGGTGGAAAGGATATGGTAACGCAGCCCCGCCCAAGCTCACAGATTCCCTGGGAAATCAGCCAGGAGTCGGACGAGCTCCGCCGTGCCGGGCTCAAGGCGACCCTGCCGCGGCTCAAGATTCTGCGGATTCTCGCCGGGCGGGAGCGTGCCCATCTGTCAGCCGAAGAGGTCTATCAACGGCTGCACGAATCCGGTGATGACATCGGGCTCGCTACCGTGTATCGGGTACTCACGCAGTTCGCGGAGGCGGGTATCGTCATCCGCCATAATTTCGACAGCGATCGGGCGGTTTTCGAACTGAACTCGGGCATCCATCATGACCATCTGGTCTGTGTGGACTGCGGTCGGGTGGAGGAATTCAAGGACCGGATGATTGAGCGGCGGCAGGCCGATGTGGCCGCTGTCTCCGGGTATGAGCTGATCAGTCACTCGCTGATCCTTTATGGACGTTGCCCGGAATGCGCCCGGGCGCCGAAGATGAAGGGCAGCGTCCTCTAGCTCAGCCCACCCGCTCCAGCATCTCCCGTGCGTGATTGAGCGTCTTTTCGGTGATTTCGAGTCCGCCGAGCATGCGCGCGATTTCATCGGTCCGCTCATCCGGCGACAGCGTTCTTACGTCGGTGACCGTCCGGCCGTCATCCCGCTGACGCTTCTCCACCTGCAGCTGATACGTCCCCTGTGCCGCGACCTGTGGCAGATGCGTAATGCAGAGCACCTGATGGTGACGCGCGAGGGCACGCAGCTGCCGTCCGACCACTTCGGCGACTCCGCCGCCAATCCCGGTATCCGCTTCGTCGAAAATCAGCGCCGGCAGCTCCGCGGTATCCGCGGTCGCCACCTCGAGGGCAAGCCCGATGCGCGAGAGTTCGCCACCGGAAGCGATCTTCTGCAGCGGCGCCGGTCGCTGGTCCGGATTGGTGCGGACATCGAACCGAATGCGGTCCGTGCCGTGGGCGGCAGGTGTGGCGCCATCATCCGGGTCCACGATGATGGTCAGCTCGGCCCCGGCCATGCCCAGTTGGGCGAGGAGTTCGTCGACCCGCGCACCGAGCTGGGCGGCCGCCGTCCGGCGGGATTCCGAGAGATCCATTGCCGCATTCCGGTACTCATCGAGGAGGCGGTCGCGTTCGGCATGAAGCGCCAGCAGCCGGCTGTCCGCCGACTCGAGGCGGTGCAGGTCTTCCCGGAGGGATTCGGCATGGGCGGCAAGCCCTTCAGGTTCGACCTGGTGTTTGCGGGCCAGGTCGTGGAGTCGGCTGAGCGTGTCTTCGACAACCTGAAGCCGTTCCGGATCGAGCTCCAGCCGGTCGGCGAACTGTCTCAGCCCCTGACAGGCCTCCTCCAGCTGGACCTGACCGGTGGCCAGCAGATCCCTCGCCTCGGTGAGCGAAGTATCGACATCAAGATGCGGATCCAGTGCCCGCTCGGCCGCCGCGATCAATGTCTGGGCGGTGGTGTCCCCCTCATAGAGGAGTTCGAGGGCCTGCTGACAGGCCGTAATGATCTCGCTCGCGCCGGCGAGACGCCGTTGCTCCTGCTCGAGCTCCGCGAAGGCCGCCTCGGTGAGTGCCGCTTCATCGAGCTCCTCGAGCTGGTAGCGCAGCAGGTCCATTCGATCCTGATTGTCACCATGACCGCCGCTCAGCGAGCGGATTTCCGCCTCAACGTCCTGCCACTGCGCATGGAGGGCGGATACGGCCTCGAGCTTATCGCCATGCCCTGCGAATCCATCCAGCGTCCGCCGCTGCATCTCGGGACGCATGAGTGCCTGGTGGGCATGCTGGCCATGAATGCCCACGAGCATGCCGCCGAGCTGCCCGAGCTGATGACGGGTCACCGGCCGGCCGTTGATCCAGGCCTGTGAGCGACCATTACGCTGGACGACCCGGCGCAGGAGACATTCATCGTCTTCGTCGAGGTTCTCCTCCGCAAGCCAGGCCTGTGCCCGGGGCGTGTCACTGACGTCGAAGATGACGTGGATTTCGCTGCGTCCGGCCGCCTCCGGGACCATTGATGTATCAGCCCGGTCGCCGAGACACAGGCCCAGGGCATCCAGCAGGATCGATTTGCCGGCACCGGTTTCCCCGGTCAGCACGCTGAGCCCGGGATGCAGATCGATCGCGAGTTCATCGATGATGGCAAAGTCGCGGATCTCGATGCGATTCAGCATGGCGGTGCTCCATCCCCCCAATGCAGCTTCGCCCGCAGGATATCGAAGTAGCGATGGCCAGGTGGGTGCACAAGTCGCAGTCTGTGGGGTGACGCGACGATCTCGAGCCGTCCGTCGGGGGAGAGGGTCAGGTCACTCTGGCTGTCGCAGTTGACGTGAACCTGCGCGATGGAATCGGGTTGGACCCGCACCTCAATGCGGCTGTCCGCGCTGATGACCAGTGGCCGGTTACTGAGGGTGTGTGGAGAGATCGGCACCATGGCGACGGCGTTGATGCCCGGATGCATGATCGGGCCGCCCCCGGACAGGGCGTAGGCGGTAGAGCCGGTCGGGGTGCTGACGATCAGTCCATCCGACCGGTGACGGTTGCAGGGCTCGCCATCGATCCACGTCTCGAATTCGATCATGCGCGAGGTGTTCCACCGCTGCAGCACAACCTCGTTCAGGGCGGGTGAACGGGCGATGACCCGCCCGTCCTCCAGTACACGGGCCTCCAGCATCAGGCGCTGCTCGACCTGCATGTCACCGTCAACCACGCGGGCGATTTCGTCGAAGCGGTCCGGCGAGACGTCGACCAGGAATCCGAGCCTTCCGCGATTGACGCCGAGAACCGGAACGCCGTGCGGTGCAACGATCTTCGCGGCGTGCAGCAGTGTGCCGTCGCCGCCGACCACGATCAGCAGATCGATATGCCCGGCAAGGGACGCCAGATCGTCGATATCACGGCCGTCGCCCGATTCGGTCGCGGCGCCCATCGCTGCGTCGAGACAGACGTCGAGGCCCTCGTCCTCGAGTCGTTCGATGAGCTTGCGAATGGTTTCAATGACCGCGGTGTCGTTCGGTTTGCCGGTTATCGCTATGCGTTGGAACGCTGGCATGCACCCCCCTCGCCGATACCTCAACAACTTAGCATGGCGTCCGCAAATTGACAGCCATGCAGGGCGTTGATAGCTTCGCTTGGCACTCTACTTGAGAGAGTGCCAACTCCCACGGAGGTCCCATGGTTCACCGACATGGCGATGAGCCGCTGACAGAGCGTGCACAGCATCTGCTGAAAATGCTGGTGCATCGCTACATCCGCGATGGCCAGCCGGTGGGATCCCGTGCGATGACGCGGGATGGAGGGCTTGACCTGAGCGCGGCGTCCATCCGCAATGTCATGGCGGACCTGGAGGAGGCGGGATATATCCAGTCGCCGCATACCTCCGCCGGGCGGATTCCGACGGATCGTGGCTATCGGTTTTTCGTTGACTCTCTGCTCAGTGTCCGACGCGAGAGCGGGCTGGATGCCGATAACCTGCGAATCCGTCTCGATGCGGGGCGGGATACCGACTCACTGGTGGACTCCGCCTCCAACCTTCTATCCGGGTTGACCCATCTGGCTGGCGTGGTGACGCTGCCGCGGCGCGACTACGGCGCCATCCGGCACATCGAGTTCCTGCCGCTGTCGGAGCGGCGCATTCTGGCCATCCTCGTCCTGAACGACTCAGAGGTGCAGAACCGCGTCATCGAGACGGATCGTCCTTACAGCCCGGCTGAGCTCCAGCAGGTCTCGAACTATCTGTCCCTGGAGTTCGCGGGCAAAAGCGTCGGTGATGTCCGGCGCGGTCTGCTGGAGGCCATGCAGGCCGATCAACAGCACGTGAACAGCCTCATGACCTCGGCGATCGCCGTGGCGCGCGAGTTGTTCGCCGATGACGGCGACACGGACGATGACTTCGTGATCGCCGGCGAGACCAACCTCATGACGTTCGCCGAGCTCTCCAGCGTCGAGAAGCTCAAGGAGCTCTTCGAGGCGTTCGGGCGGAAGCGGGACATACTGCATCTGCTCGACCGTTGTCTCTCGGCCGATGGCGTACAGATCTTCATCGGCCAGGAATCCGGCTATCGGGCCTTTGATGGGGTGAGCCTCGTGACATCCACCTACCAGAGTGATGACCAGGTTCTCGGCGTTCTCGGCGTCATCGGCCCCACCCGGATGGAATACGACCGCGTGATCCCGATCGTCGATGTCACGGCGCGGCTCCTGGGCCACGCCTTGAAACCCGATCATTGATCCCCATTTCTACCGATGAGCGCACGCCGCCCACATGGCGGCGTCAAGCCGGATGCCGGAACAGCGGAGCAAGCAATGAGCGAAGAAGACAAGCGAGAGACCTCAACCGGCGAGCCCGGGCAAGTGGAGACGGGAGCCGAGCCATCCGGCACGGGGCCCGATGGCCAGATGGAAACGCCCGAGGGCGAGGATCTGCAGGCCGCATTGCGTGAGGCTGAGGCCCGCGCCGAGGAGAACTGGAGTCAGTTCCTGCGTGCCCGGGCGGAAATGGAAAACCTGCGCCGGCGGGCGGAAAAGGATGTGGCAGCAGCCCGTCAGCAGTCGCTGGAAAAACTGGCCAGCGAGCTGCTCGGCGTCAAGGACAGTCTCGAGATGGGGCTGCAGGCCGCCAGCGAGGATGGCGCGGACGCGGCCAAGCTGGCTGAGGGCTCGGAGCTCACGCTGCGCATGTTCAATCAGGCGCTGGAGAAGTTCAGCATCGAAGAGCTCAACCCCGAGGGCGAGCGGTTCGATCCGGAGGCTCACGAGGCGATGGCGGCGCAGGAAGCCACCGATGTCGAGCCCAACACCGTGATCAACGTCGTGCAGAAGGGCTATCGCCTCGGCGACCGGCTACTGCGTCCGGCCATGGTGATCGTCGCGAAGGCACCCTCCGATTCCTGAGCGGGGACTTGAAAAAAACCGCTGGCGCCTAAATCTCACTAATTGAACCGAATTTGAAATCGAGGAGCATTGAATAATGGGCAAGATCATCGGAATCGACCTGGGAACAACCAATTCCTGCGTCGCGGTGATGGAAGGGGGATCTTCCCGGGTTATCGAAAACGCCGAGGGTGATCGCACCACGCCTTCCACCGTCGCATTCACCGAAGACGGCGAAGTCCTCGTTGGTGCCGCCGCCAAGCGACAGGCGGTCACCAACCCAGAGAACACGCTGCATGCCATCAAGCGGCTGATTGGCCGAAAGTTCGAAGAGGACGTTGTCCAGCGGGATGTCCGCGAGATGCCCTACAGCATCGTCAAGGCGGACAACGGCGACGCCTGGGTGGAAGTCCGCGACAAGAAGATGGCACCGCCGGAGATCTCCGCGCGCGTGCTCCAGAAGATGAAGAGCACCGCGGAAGATTACCTCGGCGAGGAGGTCACCGAGGCGGTGATCACCGTCCCGGCCTACTTCAACGATTCCCAGCGTCAGGCCACCAAGGACGCCGGTCGCATCGCCGGTCTCGAGGTCAAGCGCATCATCAACGAGCCCACCGCTGCAGCGCTGGCCTATGGCCTCGACAAGAAGGGGGGGGATCGCAAGGTGGCCGTCTACGACCTGGGTGGCGGGACATTCGACGTCTCCATCATCGAGATCGCCGAGGTCGAGGGTGAGCATCAGTTCGAGGTGCTGTCGACCAATGGTGATACGTTCCTGGGCGGTGAGGACTTCGACCGCGCGGTGATCGACTATCTCGTGGCCGGGTTCAAGAAGGATCAGGGGATCGATATCTCCTCGGACCGGCTGGCGCTGCAGCGGCTCAAGGAAGCGGCGGAGAAGGCCAAGATCGAGCTTTCATCGGCGCAGCAGACCGAGGTGAACCTGCCCTATATCACCGCCGATCAGACCGGGCCCAAGCACCTCAACCTCAAGCTGACCCGTGCCAAGCTCGAGAGCCTGGTTGAAAACCTGGTCCAGCGCACGATCAAGCCCTGTGAGGTGGCGCTCAAGGATGCCGGCCTCAAGGCGGGCGATGTGGATGAGGTCATCCTGGTGGGGGGACAGACCCGCACGCCCAAGGTCCAGGAGGCGGTCAAGGCGTTCTTCGGCAAGGAGCCGCGCCGCGACGTCAACCCGGACGAGGCCGTCGCCATCGGTGCGGCGATCCAGGGCGGTGTCCTGGGCGGTGACGTCAAGGATGTCCTGCTGCTCGACGTCACGCCGCTGTCGCTTGGTATCGAGACCCTCGGCGGCGTCATGACCAAGCTCATCGAGAAGAATACGACCATTCCGACCAAGGCCAATCAGGTGTTCTCCACCGCTGAGGACAACCAGGGCGCGGTGACCGTGCACGTCCTGCAGGGCGAGCGGGAGATGGCGTCGGATAACAAGTCGCTCGGCAAGTTCGATCTCTCGGATATCCCGCCGGCTCCCCGCGGCGTACCGCAGATCGAGGTGACCTTCGATATCGACGCCAACGGTATCCTGCATGTGACGGCCAAGGACAAGGGCACGGGCAAGGAGCAGTCGATCCAGATCCGCGCTTCCAGCGGGCTGTCGGATGATGAAATCGAGCGCATGGTGGAAGACGCCGAATCTCACGCCGAGGAGGACCGCAAGGCCCGTGAACTGGTGGAGGCCCGCAACCAGGCCGACAACCTCATCCACGCCGCGCGCAAGAGCCTGGAGGAAGTAGGCGACAAGGCCTCGGATGATGAGAAGAAGGCGGTGGAAGACGCCATTGCCGATCTTGAAGAGGCCATGAAGGGCAGCGACAAGTCGGCCATCGAGTCGAAGACCGAGGCGCTGGCGACGGCGTCCGGCAAACTGGCGGAGAAGCTGTACCAGGATGCCGGAGCCGGCGAGGCCGCCGGCGAGGCAGGCGCCGGGGACGCGGGTCAATCCGGCCAGGAAGACGTGGTCGATGCCGAGTTCGAGGAAGTCAAGGACGACGAGAAGAAGTAACGGCGCTTCGCGGAACAGGCGTTTCGCCGGCAAGGCGCAGCGCATCGAATGACCCGGTCAGCCGGGCGTTCGATGCCTGCGCCTTTGCTGTTGGCGCCGGGGTGGTTACCCTGCAGAGATAACAGTCAGAACGGGCACCATGGCAAAACGTGACTACTACGAAATCCTCGGGGTTTCACAGAACGCTTCCGAGAGTGATCTGAAAAAGGCGTATCGACGTCTGGCGATGAAATATCACCCGGACCGCAACCCGGGTGACAGTGATGCGGAGATGCGCTTCAAGGAGGCCAAGGAGGCCTACGAGATCCTCAGCGATCCGCAGAAGCGCTCGGCCTATGACCAGTTCGGCCATGCCGGCGTGGATCCGAGCGCCGGTGGTGGTGGCGGCGGCGGATTCGGCCGCGGGGGCGCCGACTTCGCCGATATCTTCTCCGATGTGTTCGGTGACATATTCGGTGGCGGCGGTCGAGGCGGTGCGCGGGCCTTCCGCGGCGCCGACCTGCGCTATCGCATGGAGGTCACGCTTGAGGAGGCGGTTCATGGTGTCGAGCGCGAGATCCGGATACCGACGCAGGTCCGCTGTGACGCCTGCGAGGGCTCCGGTGCCGCCCCCGGCAGCGAACCGCAGGCCTGCCCGACATGCAATGGCCACGGCGATGTTCGGGTCCAGCAGGGCTTTTTCTCGATCCAGCAGACATGCCCGCGCTGTAGCGGGACCGGACAGATCGTCAGTGATCCCTGTCGACAGTGTGGTGGCAGCGGGACCGTTCCCGACCACAAGACGCTCAATGTCCGGGTGCCGGCGGGTGTCGATACCGGCGACCGGATCCGACTGAGCGGCGAGGGTGAGCCCGGGGAGCAGGGTGGGCCACCGGGTGATCTGTACGTGGAGATGGTGGTCAAGCCCCATCCGATCTTCACCCGCGAGGGCGCCGATCTGCGCTGTGACATACCTCTCAGTGTGACCACCGCTGCCCTTGGCGGGGAGCTCGAGGTGCCCACGCTGGACGGCCGGGTTACCCTGCGGGTTCCCGCGGGCACGCAGTCCGGGAAGGTTTTCCGGGTCCGCGGCAAGGGCGTCAAGCCGGTACGCGGTGGCACCTCGGGCGATCTGTTGTGCCGGGTGGCGGTGGAGACGCCCGTCAACCTGACCACGCGCCAGAAAGAGCTGCTCGAGGAGCTCGCCGAAACCCTCGAGAAGGGCGGCGAGCACCATAACCCCCGCGGCAGCTCCTGGCTGGACTCGGTGAAGTCGTTCTTCGAAGGGATGAAATTCTGACATGACCGCCGTAGCCATTCTGGGCGCCGCCGGGCGCATGGGCCGAACGCTGATCGAACTGGTCGCGGCGGCGGAGGATCTCAGGCTGGTCGCGGCGACGGTCCGGTCGGGCAGCGAATGGATCGGGCATGATGCCGGCGACATCGCCGGCTGTGGGCACCTGGATGTCGCATTGACCGATACCCCCGGGGATGCGGCGGCAGCGGCCGCAGTCCTGATTGACTTCACGTTGCCGGATGCGCTGGAGGCGAACCTGGCGGCTGCGACGGCGGCGGGAACGCCGATCGTGATCGGCACCACCGGAGTGAGTGCGGCTGGAGAGGAGGCCATCCAGCGGGCATCGGGTCAGCTTCCGGTTGTTTATGCCGCCAATTACAGCAGTGGCGTGACGCTGCTGCGGCGCCTGGTGCAGACGGCCGCGGCGGCACTTGGCGACGACTATGATGTCGAAATCGCAGAGGCCCATCATCGCTATAAGCGCGATGCGCCTTCGGGTACGGCCTGGGCGCTGGGTGAGTCAGTGGCGCGGGGCCGCGGCGTGCGGCTTGAGGATCATGCCATCCAGGCGCGAGAGGGCATTGTCGGGGAGCGCCCCGCCGGCGCGATCGGGTTTCAGGCCCTGCGTGGGGGCGACATCGTCGGCGAGCATACGGTGATGCTCGCAGGTGACGGCGAGCGGCTTGAGCTCACCCATCGCGCCTCCAGCCGGGCCACATTCGCGCGCGGGGCCCTGCGTGCCGCGCGCTGGGCGGCGGGACGCCCTGCCGGGCTTTACGACATGGATGATGTGCTCGGTCTGAACGACCGGGCGTCGGATTGACGCGGGAGACAGTCATGCGCATTGCCATCATTGGAGCGGGGATCGCCGGTCTGAGTGCCGGGCGTGCGCTTCAGGCCGCCGGAATCGATTCGGTGGTCTTCGACAAGGGCCGCGGGCCCGGCGGGAGGATGGTCAGCAAGCGCACTGAGTACGGGGCCATCGATCTCGGCGCCCAGTACTTCACGGCGAGGGACGGTGAATTTCGGGCGGCAGTGGACGAATGGCAATCGGCCGGCGTGGTGGCGCCATGGCCGGTGAATCCGCTGGTTCTTCCGGAACGTCAGCCGGCCCGACCGGAGACCCGACTCGTGGCGGTGCCCCGCATGTCCGCCCTGGCCCGCCACCTGGCCGACGGGCTGGACGTGCAGAGTGGCATTCAGGTCAGTGAGATCACCAGAGAGTTGTCGGGTTGGGTCCTCAGTGGGCGCCACGGCGAGTCGCTGGGCGAGTTTGATGCCCTACTGCTCACTGCCCCGGCGCCCCAGACGCAATCCCTGCTCGCCGAACCCTGTCCCAGGCTGGCGGCTCGTGCCGCTGCCTCGAGGATGCAGCCCTGCTGGTCCGTCGGCCTGGTCCTCGAGCGACCGCTTGAGGTCGACTTCGATGCCGGTTTCCCCAGCAGTGGCCCGCTCGGCTGGGTGGCCCGCTCAGGCTCTCGTCCGGACCGACCCCATCTCCCGGAGATCTGGACACTCCATGCCACGGCCGCCTGGAGTGAGGCCAACATCGAGTGGTCGCCGGAGGCCGTTGGTGAGTATCTCTCCACCGCTTTCGCCGAGTTGATTCGGCAGACGCCGTCGGTGACTGCCCGCATCGCCCATCGATGGCGCTTCGCCCGGGCCCGTGGCGCACTGGCGGAGTCGGTCGGCTATCTTGAGCACGAGGATGTGCTCTGCGCGGGTGACTGGGTGACGGATGGCCGTGTCGAGGGTGCATGGCGCAGCGGGCGCGCCGCCGCCCGGCGGCTCGTCAATCGGCTGATGGAGCGTTCCGGGCAAGGCGGCGGATGATCGCCTCATAGGCATCGCTCAAGGCGTCGATCGCCTCCAGATCAATGTGCTCGTCGACCTGGTGGATGGTCGCGTTCACGGGCCCGAACTCCACGACCTCGGCGCCGAGCGGGGCAATGAAGCGTCCATCCGAGGTACCTCCCGCGGTATCCGCTGTGGGCCATTGACCGGTTTTCTCATGAATGGCGCTCATGACGGCCTCGCGTAGCCGTCCGGGCGGGCTGCCGAATGGCTCGGCCGAGTGAAACCATTGCATGCCAGCGTCCGGTGCGTATCTGGCGACGATGGACTGGATCTGCTCGCGCAGCTCATCGGCGCTGCTCGCCGGGGCATACCGCAGGTTGAAACGGGCCGAGGCTCGGCCGGGGATGATGTTCACCGCATCGGTGTCCGTATCCACCGCGGTGAGTTGCAGTCGCGTCGGTGGGAAGTCCGCGGTGCCCGAATCCCAGTCGCTGTCGATGAGTTCCGCCAGTATCGGGGCGAGACGATGCAGCGGATTGTCGGCCTGATCAGGGTAGGCGACGTGGCCCTGACGGCCATCGATGACGATCTCCCCGCTGAGCGATCCGCGACGCCCCACGCGAATGGTATCGCCGAGTCGCTGGCTGCTGCTTGGTTCGCCGACAAGGCACCAGTCCACCGGTCCGAGTCGGTCCGGCAGGCGGGGCGCGACGGCCCGAATCCCGTCCTGCGCTGGCCCTTCCTCATCACTGGTCAGGGCGATGACAAGCCGCAGCGGGCCATTGTCCGGCGTCCGGGCATAGCGCTCGCAGGCCGTGACGAATGCCGCGACGCTCGCCTTCATGTCGGCGCTACCGCGGCCGAAGAGCCGGCCATCACGGATCGTTGGTTCAAATGGCGGTGACTGCCATGCCTCGACCGGTCCGCTTGGGACGACATCGGTGTGCCCCACGAACAGCAGGACCGGCCCCTGTTGCCCGCGAACCGCCAGCAGGTTGGAGACGTCTCCCCGGGGCAGCCAGTCGATATCGAACCCGGCTCGCCCGAGGCGCTCGGCGAGCAGCTTCTGGCAGCCCGCGTCATCGGGGGTCACCGACGCACGGCTAACCAGCGCCTCGGTCAGGGCCAGCGTACTCTCCATGGCATCGGCGGGCATGGGGGACGTCCTTCGCTCAGGGCCGCAGCAGCTCGTTGATCCCAACCTTGGCGCGGGTCCTGGCATCCACCTGCTTGATGATGACCGCGCAGTAGAGGCTGTGGGAGCCGTCCGAGGCGGGCAGACTGCCCGGCACCACAACCGCCCCCGGCGGCACCTGGCCGTAGATCACCTCTCCGGTCCCGCGGTTGTAGATCTTCGTGCTCTGGCCGATGTACACGCCCATCGAGATGACCGCGCCCTCGCCGACGATAACGCCTTCGACAATCTCCGAGCGCGCGCCGATAAAGCAGTTATCCTCGATGATGGTCGGGCTCGCCTGCAGCGGTTCGAGGACCCCGCCAATGCCCACGCCGCCCGAGAGATGCACATTGCGGCCGATCTGGGCACAGGATCCCACCGTCGCCCAGGTGTCGACCATGGTGCCGCCGTCGACGAAGGCACCGATGTTGACGTAGGAAGGCATGAGCACGACGCCGGGTGCGATGTATGACCCCCGGCGGGCTGCCGCCGGCGGGACGACCCGCACGCCGTCGGCCTCAAAGTCGGCGCTGCTGTAGTCGGCGTACTTCAGCGGCACCTTGTCATAGTAATCGGCCTCGCCACAGCGGATGCGCTGGTTAGGCGTGAGCCGGAAGGACAGCAGGACCGCCTTTTTCAGCCATTCGTTCACCTGCCAGCCGTCGCTGGTCTTTTCGGCAACGCGGGCCTCGCCGCGATCGAGCCTGGCCAGCGCCGCCTCGACCGCCTCCCGAACCGCCGGCGAGGCGGTGTCAGGGCTCAGCGTCTCGCGGTTCTCGAAGGCCGACTCGATGATGTCCTGGATCGATGCCATGAGGGGTCTCCGTCAGTCATTGCCATTGTTGGATGAAGCGGCGCATCCGCTCCAGCGCATCCTCGCAGATGGTCTGCTCGGCCACCAGTGCCAGGCGTACATAACCGGCGCCGGGGTCACCCTCGGGAGTGGGGCGCGACAGATAGCGTCCGGGCAGCACGGTGATTCCCGTGGCGGCATACAGCGCCCGCGTAAAAGCCTCGTCGTCGCCGCCCGGCGCCGGCAGCCAGATATAGAAACCGGCCTCGGGTTCGTCATAGGGCGCCAGATCGGCCAGATATTCCCGGGCCATGGTGAATTTTCGGCGATAGGCCGCGCGGTTCTCCCGGACGTGAGTCTCGTCGCCCCAGGCGGCGAGACTTGCCTGCTGGGCATGAAAGGGCAGAGCGCAACCCTGGTAGGTGCGGTAGGCGCTGAAGGCCTCGATCAACCCGGCATCGCCGGCGATGAAGCCGGAGCGCAACCCGGGAACATTGGAGCGCTTGGACAGGCTGTGGAAAGCGAGGCAGCCGCTGAAGTCATCGCGTCCGGCCGCCTCGCAGGCCTCGAGCAGGCCCAGCGTCGGCGCGTCTTCGTCGCGGTAGAGTTCGCTGTAGCACTCATCGGCGGCGATGACGAAACCGTGGCGGTCGCGGATCGCAAAGAGCTGATTCCAGAACGACTGCGGCAGCACCCGACCGGTGGGGTTGCCCGGGCTGCACAGATAGATCAGGCCGCAGCGGGCCCACTCCAGCTCTTCGATACGGTCGAGATCCGGCAGACCGGATTGCCCCGTATTGAGCATCCGCGGCTGGCCACCGGCCAGCAGCGCGGCGCCTTCATAGATTTGATAGAACGGATTGGGCATGAACACCGCAGGACGCCTGGCTGGATCAATCAGGGCCTGCGTCACGGCGAATAGGGCCTCCCGGGTACCGGCCGCGGGAAGAATCTGCCGGTCCGCGTCGATGGGGGCATTCACGAGCCGGAAGCGCCAGCGCAGCCAGTCCGCGATACCGGCCCGGAGTTCCGGCATGCCGATGGTCGCCGGATAGCGGCCGAGACTGCTGTCCACCCCGGCACGAAAGGCTTCGGCGATGAAGCCCGGCACCGGGTGTTTCGGCTCACCGATGGAGAGGGGGACCGGCGTCGCCGTCGATGCGGGCGTGACACCCTCGAGCAGCCGCCGCAGGCGCTGGAATGGATAGGCATGCAGCCTTGCCAGCCCTGGGTTGCCCTGGTCAGACCGATCAGACCCCATCACCCCGCCTCATGATGTCCGATTCGCCCTCGAAGGCGCTGAGCAGGTCGCTGCGCAGTTGTTGACGCATCGCGCTGCTTAATGGGTTGTTCTCGTCGTCGGTGACAAAAAACACATCTTCCGCCCGTTCGCCGATGGTCGCGATCTTGGCGTTCTGTACCCGCAACCCGTGGCGGGCAAAGATATAGCCGACCTGGGCGAGTAGCCCGGGCTGGTCGCCGGTGATCAGCTCCATGGCCGTCCGATCGTTCCGAGTATCGTCGCTGAAGTCTACCTGGGTCGGTGTCTTGAAGTGTCGCAGGCGTCGCGGTGCGATCCGCGAGGAGGGCTCCGGCAGTGCCTGCGGGTCGTGGAGGTGATTGATCAGCGTCTCGCGCATCCGCTCCACCCGCGCTTCCGGGGCCTCCGCCTCGTCGCGCTCGGACTGGACGAGGAAGCTGTCAAGCGTGTAGCCGTTGTCCGTCGTGATGATCCGCGCATCAAGGATATCCAGCCCCAGCTGATCCAGCGCGGAGACCGCGAGCGCGAAGATGTTGGCGCGATCGCGCGTGTAGATGAACACCTCCATGCCGCCGCGCTTGGCATCGGTCTCGATCAGCGCCAGAGGGGCGTGGGCGGCATCCCCTGCCGAATGGATCGCTTCGGTGTGCCATGCCACCTCCGCGGCGGAGTAGCGCAGGAAGTAATCCGGGGTGAAGTGCCGCCAGATGGAGCGCACGGTCATGTGATGCAGTCCGCGGCGGCGCAGGAGTTCCCGGGCCCGATGCTGGGCCTCCGCCACCAGTTCGTCCTCGTCGATCGGTCGGCCGAGGCCGCGCCGAACGGCCCGTGAGGTCCGCCGATAGAGCTCGAGCAGCAGAGACTCTCGCCAGCTGTTCCAGAGCTTGGGGTCGGTGGCGCGGATATCCGCCACGGTGAGCAGATAGAGATGGTCGAGGTGGTTGAGGTCGCCCACCTCGACGGCGAATTCGTTGATCACCCCGGGGTCACTGATGTCGCGACGCTGAGCGGTCATCGACATCAGAAGATGCTTGCGGACCAGCCAGGCGACGAATCGACAGTCATAGCGGGACAGACCGTGCTGGAGGCAGAAGGCATAGGCATCTTCGGCGCCGAGTTCGGAGTGATCGCCACCCCGGCCCTTGGCGATATCGTGGAACAGGCCGGCCAGATATAGCAGTTCTGGTTTGGGCAGGCGGGCATGCATCTCGCTGAGCAGCGGGAATTCATCATGGTGCTTCGCGACGCCGAAGCGGCGCAGGTTGCGCACCACCATCAGCGTGTGGGTGTCCACGGTGTAGACATGGAACAGGTCGTACTGCATCCGCCCGGTGATCTCAGCGAAGGCCGGGATGTAGCGTCCGAGGACGCCATGACCGTGCATGCGGCGAAGGGCGTGGGTGATGCCGCTGGGCTGGCGGAGGATTTCCATGAAAAGGCTGCGGGCACGCAGGTCCCGACGGAACCGGGCATCGATGCGGTCGCGATGTTCACGCAGCAGTCTGACCGTCGCAGCCCGAATGCCGCGGATCTCAGGGTGCTGTTGCATGAGCAGGAAAAGCTCAAGCATTGCAAAGGGATAGCGACGGAATACGTTACGGTGGGTGACCTCGATGAAGCCACGTTTCACCTGGAAACGCTTGTTCAGCAGGGTTGGCTTTTCATCGACATCGGCATAGAGGATGGTCTCCTGGTAGAGCTGCAGGAGCATCTCATTGAGTCGCGTAAGCCGCATGATCATGCGGTAGTAGCGCTGCATGAACTGCTCGACCGCCAGGGTGTGCTCGGTGTCCTTGTAGCCGAACTGTCGGGCGAGTTCCGCCTGGAAGTCGAACAGCAGCCGGTCTTCCCTGCGCCCGGCGAGCAGATGCAGGGCAAAGCGGATATCCCAGAGGAAGTGCTGCCCCTGGATGAGGTCCTCATACTCGCTCTCGGTCAAAAAGCCCAGGCCGACCAGGTCGCTCAGCGCACGGGCGCTGAAGTGGCGCTTGGCAACCCAGCCGACCATGTGGATGTCGCGCAGTCCGCCGGGGCTTTCCTTGAGGTTCGGCTCGAGATTGTAGGCCGTGTCGTGGTATCGCTCATGGCGGCGCTGCTGCTCGGCCAGCTTGGCCTCGAAGAAGGCCGGACCAGGCCAGACGCGGAAGGGGCTGGTCGCCGTCTGCATCGCGTCGAACAGCTGTCGGTCGCCGGCGAGCACCCGTGACTCCATCAGATTGGTGGCGACAGTAATGTCCTTTTCCGCCTCGGTGACGCAGTCCGCGATGCTGCGGACACTGTGGCCCACCTCGATGCCGATGTCCCACAGCCGCGTGACCAGGTCGGCGAGGCACGCCTCGAGGCCGTCGGGCAGGGTGGCGGGGATGATTATCATCAGGTCCGTGTCGGAGGCGGGGTGTAGCTCGCCCCGTCCGTAACCGCCGACGGCAGCCAGGCAGGCCTCGTCGACAAGCGACCCCAGGCAGAGCGTCCACACCCGGGTGACGATTTCGTCCATCACCGCCGCGCGCAGCGGCACAAGCTCGAAGGCAGGCGTCCCCTCAAGAAAGCGTGCCGCCAGCGTCTCGTCAGCGTCGCGCAGGGCCTGCTGCAACACTGGCGTGGCGTTCTCACCGGCCGCCAGCCGCGCATCGAGGTGATCCAGGTCGAGGAGCTGCCGGTCGATGGACGCAGCCGTGGCCTCCGGCGCCAGAGCCGCCATCTCAGTCGTCGCCGCTCAGGGTCAGGACATCGACGCCATCCTCGGTCACCGCGACCGTGTGTTCCCACTGGGCGGACAGACTGTGATCCTTGGTGACCACGGTCCATTGATCGCCCAGTAGCCGCGTATCCGCACGGCCGGCGTTGATCATCGGTTCGATCGTGAAGGTCATGCCCGGCCGGAGCGGCTCGCCGGTGCCGGCCCGCCCGTAGTGCAGTACCTGCGGTTCTTCGTGAAACCCACGGCCGATGCCGTGACCGCAGTATTCGCGAACCACTGAACAGCCCCGCGACTCCGCCAGCGTCTGGATGGCATGCCCGATATCACCGAGACGGGCCCCCGGACGTACGACATCGATGCCCGCATAGAGGGCCTCATGGGCGACGTCGGTGACACGTCGAGCCTGGACGCCCGGCTCACCGGCGAAGTACATGCGGCTGGTGTCGCCATGCCAGCCTTCATGGATAACGGTCACGTCAATGTTCAGTATATCGCCGCGCTTGAGCTTCTTGCTGCCGGGAATGCCGTGGCAGATGACATGGTTCACCGAGATGCAGGTGGCCTTGGGAAAGCCACGGTAGTTGAGCGGCGCCGGCACGCACCCGAGCGCCTCAATCTTCTCGTGGCAGAGCCGATCGAGTTCGCCGGTCGTGATGCCCGGGCGGACATGCTCGCCGATCATGTCCAGCACGGCCGCGGCTCGTCGGCCGGCCTCGCGCATTTTCTCGATCTCGGCAGGGGTCTTGATGGTGATGCTCATGCGGCCTTTCAAATTGTCGATTTAAACCGCCTATGGTATAAACGGCGCGCCATTTGGGCAATTCGACAAACCAAAACCACACATGCACCGACACAGCTGGCGGGGTGCCCTCGGGGTTGCCAGTTGCGGGTGCATGGAGGCCTAACCCGTATTAAAAGGAGTATTCGTCATGGCCAAGGTGACCATGCGTCAGATGCTGGAGGCCGGCGTGCATTTCGGCCACCAGACCCGTTACTGGGATCCGAAGATGGCCCCTTACATCTTCGGCGAGCGCAACAAGATTCACATCGTCAACCTGGAGAAGAGCCTCCCGCTCTACCAGGACGCGGTCAACTACGCGGGCAAGCTGGCCGCCAATGGTGGTCGGATCCTGTTCGTCGGCACCAAGCGGGCGGCCCGTGATGCCGTGCGCGAGGAAGCCGAGCGCTGCGGCATGCCCTACGTCAACCACCGCTGGCTGGGCGGCATGCTGACCAACTTCCGGACCGTGAAGCGGTCCATCCGCCGCTATAAGGAACTCCAGGAGCAGAAGAGGGACGGCACCTTCGAGAAGCTCGGCAAGCGCGAGGTCCTCTCACTTCAGCGCGAGATGGACAAGCTCGAGCGCTCCTTCGGTGGAATCGTCGATATGGAATCGCTGCCGGACGCACTGTTCGTGGTCGACGTCGGTTACGAGCGGATCGCCGTGCAGGAGGCCCGCAAGCTGGGGATCCCGGTCGTCGCGGTTGTTGATACCAACAACAGCCCCCGCGAGGTCGACTACGTCGTCCCCGGCAACGATGACGCCATCCGGGCCATCCGTCTGTATCTGCGCGGCATCTCCGATGCGATCATCGATGCCCGCATGGCCACTTCCCAGGCGCCAGCCGGCGATGACGAGTTCGTGGAGCTCCCCGGCGAGCCTGCCGCCGCCGAGGCCTCGGCCGATGAGCCCGCGGGCGCCGAAGCCGCCGCCGCGACGGAAGAGGGCAGCAAGGACAAGAGCGCCGGCGACGAGTAGGGCGCTGGTTAACCGGAAAAGGATAGAGGACAATCTGATGGCGATTACCGCACAACTGGTGAAGGATCTGCGGGAGCGCACCGGCGCGGGCATGATGGAATGCAAGAAGGCGCTGGTGGAGACCGATGGGGATATGGACGCCGCCGTCGAGCACATGCGCAAGCGCGGGCTTGCCAAGGCCGACAAGAAGGCTGACCGGGTCGCCGCCGACGGCGCAGTGATCGCGGCCCTGGCGGAGGACCGGCGCAGTGGCGCGATCGTGGAGATCAACAGCGAGACCGACTTCGTCGCCAACGGAGACGACTTCCAGTCGTTCGGCCGCAAGGTGGCGGACCGGATTCTGGCGGATGACCCGGCGGATCTGGGCGCCCTGCTGGCGCTGCCGCTCGAGGATGGTGGCGCGCCGCTGGAGCTTGCTCAGAAGGAACTGGTGGCCAAGGTCGGAGAGAATATCCAGGTCCGGCGTTTCCAGCGCTATGCCACGGACAGCGGACAGGTCCATCACTACCTCCACGGCAGCCGTATCGGTGTGCTGCTCGAGCTTGAGGGAGGTGACGAGGCCCTGGGCCGCGATCTTTGCATGCATATCGCGGCGAGCCGTCCGGTCTGCGTCAGTGTTGACGATGTTCCCGAGGAACGGGCCGCCAGCGAGCGCGAGATCCTCGTGGCGCAGGCACAGGAGTCGGGCAAGCCCCAGGAGATCATCGACAAGATGGTCGAGGGTCGACTGCGGAAGTGGTTGAGTGAGATCACACTGCTTGGACAGCCGTTCGTCAAGGACCCGGACCAGACCGTGGAGAAACTCCTCCAGGCGCATGGCGCGAGGGTGGTGCGCTTCGCCCGGCTTGAGGTCGGCGAGGGGATCGAAAAGAAGGAAGAGAACTTCGCCGAAGAGGTCGCGGCAACGGTTCAGGGCAGCTGAGGGTCGCGCCATGACGGATCCGGTCTATCGGCGGATTCTGCTCAAGCTGAGTGGCGAGGCACTCCTTGGCGATGCCGAGTACGGCATTGATCCTGTGGTGCTGCGGCGACTCGCCACCGAAGTCCATGCCCTGATCGATCGGGGCGTGGAGGTGGCGCTGGTGATCGGCGGCGGCAATATCTTCAGGGGCGCGGGGCTGGCCGCGGCCGGTATGGACCGCGTCGGGGCCGATCACATGGGAATGCTCGCCACGGTCATGAATGGCCTGGCGATGCAGGACGCCCTCGAGCGGGAGGGCGTCTTCACCCGCGTGATGTCGGCGATCAAGATCAATCAGGTCTGCGAGGACTACATCCGGCGGCGGGCGATACGCCACCTCGAGAAGGGGCGTGTCGTCATTCTCGCCGCTGGTACGGGCAACCCGTTCTTCACCACCGACTCGGCGGCCAGTCTCCGGGCAGTGGAAATCGGTGCTGATGTCATGCTCAAGGCGACGAAGGTCGACGGTGTGTATTCCGCCGATCCCGTTACCGATCCCGGCGCGCGTCGGTATGAACGCCTGACCTATGATCGGGTGCTCGACGAACGCCTCTCGGTGATGGACGCGACGGCGATCGTCATGTGTCGTGACCAGAACATGCCCATCATCGTGTTCGATATTAACCGTCCCGGCGCGCTGGCGAGTATCGTTGAGGGCGAGAACGTCGGCACCCGGGTCGAATGAGGATGACTTCATGATCGATGACATTGCCCAGGACGCGGATCAGCGGATGGACAAAAGCGTGGAAAGCCTTCGGCAGGATCTGCACAAGATCCGGACCGGTCGCGCCCACACCAGCCTGCTCGACCAGGTCACTGTGAGCTACTACGGCACCGAGGTGCCGCTCAATCAGGCGGCGTCGGTGGCGGTGGGCGACGCCCGTACGCTGCTGGTGACACCCTTCGAGAAAAGCATGGTGGCCCCCATCGAGAAGGCCATCATGGAGTCCAACCTCGGACTGACTCCGAACTCGGCCGGTCAGGCGATCCGTATTCCGCTGCCTCCGCTCACCGAGGAGCGTCGGAAGGACCTGGTCAAGGTGGTGCGTAGCGAAGGCGAGCAGGCGAAGGTGGCGGTCCGCAACATCCGGCGCGACGCCAACGGGGATCTCAAGCAGCTCCTGAAGGACAAGGAGATCACCGAGGACGAGGAGAAGCAGGCGGAGGATCGTATCCAGAAGCTCACCGATCGGCATGTCAAGGCCATCGACGAGGTCCTCGCCGCCAAGGAAGAAGAGCTGATGTCCGTGTGAGGCCGTCAGCGACCTGTCGCGCAGCATGAGTGAGTCGCCACGAGCGGTCCCCCGTCACGTCGCCGTGATCATGGACGGCAATGGCCGCTGGGCGGCCCGTCATGGCGAGCCCCGGCACCATGGGCATCGGGCTGGCGCCGAATCGGTCAGGCGAACGGTGGAGTCCTGTGCCCGCGCCGGAGTCGAGGCACTGACCCTGTTCGCCTTCAGCAGTGAGAACTGGCGCCGTCCGGCGGCGGAGGTCAGCATGCTCATGGAGCTTTTCATGCGTGTGCTTGATCGCGAAACGAACCGTCTCCACCGCAACGGGATCCGGCTGAATATCATCGGCGACCGCTCTCGACTGGCAAGGCGCCTGCAGGAGCGCTGTGCGTCGGCCGAGGCGCTGACCGCCGGAAACACCCGCATGCAGTTGAATATTGCCGCCAGTTATGGCGGCCGATGGGACATCGCCATGGCGGCGCGGCGGCTTGCCGAGGCCGTGGCCGCCGGCGACCGCACGGCGGCGTCCATCGATGAAAATGCCCTGGCGGCGGAAGTCTGCCTGCATGACCTTCCGGAACCGGATCTTTTCGTGCGGACCGGCGGAGAGCAGCGCATCAGCAACTTCCTGCTCTGGCAGCTTGCCTACACCGAGCTCTATTTCACTCCCGTGCTCTGGCCCGACTTCGACGAGATCGAAATGGAGCGGGCCCTGGCATGGTTCAAGGAACGCGACCGGCGGTTCGGCGGGATCCGCGAAGACGTGGGGGATGATGCCGATGCTTAGGCAGCGAGTGCTCACCGCGATCCCGCTGGTCATGCTGGTGCTCGCCGTCATCTGGCTGCTGCCGGGCGTCTGGCTGCAGGGGCTCTTCGCAGTCGCGGCACTGATTGCGGCCTGGGAGTGGGCGGGCCTCTCCGGCTTTGACGGGCGCCTCGGGCGCCTGGGCTATGTCGTCGTGCTGGCCGCGGTGCTCGCGGTCCTCGCAGCGAGTGACGCAGCGGCCAGCCAGATCTGGCTGATACCGGGGCTGCTGTGGTGGCTTGCGGTTGCCGTCTGGGTGCTCGCCCAGGCGCGCCGCGGGCACTGTTACCGCCTCCCGTTCTGGCTCCCGGCCGTGGCCGGCCTGATTACGCTTGCCCTGGCATGGCTTGGGATCGTCGCCATCCATTCGCTGCCGGTGAGCGGCCCTTTCTGGGTCACGCTGCTGATGGCCCTCGTCTGGGGGGCGGATATCGGTGGCTATTTCGCCGGGCGGCGTTTCGGCCGGCACAAGCTGGCCCCCGCGATCAGTCCCGGTAAAACCTGGGAGGGAGTCGCCGGTGGTCTCTTGCTCGGGCTGCTGCTCGCGCTCCTCCTGCAGCAGGTGGGCGCCGCAACGCTGTCCGGGCTGCCCGGGCTTGGATGGCTCCTGCCGGTCGCGACGATGGTCATCTCGCTGTCCGTCATCGGTGATCTTGCTGAGAGCGTCCTGAAACGTCAGGCTGATCGCAAGGATAGTGGTCAGCTACTGCCCGGACATGGCGGCATGCTCGACCGGATCGATGCCCTGCTGGCCGCCGCGCCGGTCATGGCAGCCGCACTCATGAGGGTGGGATGACGGATTCTGCGGCCGCACGCGGCGTCGCCATTCTGGGCGCCACCGGGTCAATCGGCACCAGCACACTGGATGTCATCGCCCGACATCCATCGCATTACAGGGCGACGGCCTTCAGTGCGTGCCGCGATGTTGATGGCATGGAGGCGCTGTGCCGTCGCTTCCAGCCCGATCTCGCCGCCATGGCCGATGCCGGCGCGGCAGCGGCACTCCACGCCCGCCTCGCTGATCTGGATGGTGTCGACGTGCTGTCCGGCGAAGCCGGACTGGTGGCGGCGGCAAGTATGTCGGGTGCCGACACTGTGGTGGCCGGCATCGTCGGCGCGGCCGGACTCGCCCCCTGCCTGGCTGCCGTCGAGGCCGGTAAACGTGTCCTCGTGGCGAACAAGGAGGCGCTGGTGGTGGCCGGCGATCTCATTATGTCGGCGGCCCGGCGTAGCGGTGCGCTCCTGCTGCCCATCGACAGTGAACATAATGCCATTTTCCAGTGTCTCCCGCCGCAGGCAGCGACGCTGGACGACGCAGGCGTCGAACGACTCGTGCTGACCGCCTCCGGCGGACCCTTCCGCGATCGAGATCCGGCGACGCTCGCCAGCGTGACGGTGAAGGAGGCCTGCGCTCATCCCAACTGGTCCATGGGGCGGAAGATCTCCGTCGATTCCGCAACCATGATGAACAAGGGTCTGGAACTTATTGAAGCCTGTCGGTTTTTCGGCGCTTCCGCAGGCCAGGTCGACGTGCTGGTGCACCCCCAGAGCCTGGTCCATGCCCTGGTCCAGTACCGCGATGGCTCGACGCTGGCCCAGATGGGTAACCCCGATATGCGGACGCCGATTGCCAACGCCCTCGCATGGCCCGAGCGTATCGCCGCGGGCGTGAAGCCGCTCGATCTGCTGGCTGCGGGTCGCCTGGATTTCTCGGCGCCGGACGGGGGGCGTTTCCCTTGTCTGGCACTCGCCCGCGCGGCGCTGGACGCCGGCCATGGCGCGACAGCGGCATTGAACGGTGCCAACGAGGTGGCGGTGGGAGCGTTTCTGAACGGCGAGCTGCGCTTTGACCGGATCGCGGGGGTCATCGAGGAGACGCTGTCCGCGATGGACGGTGAACCCGAGAACCGGCTTGAGGCATTAATCGACCACGAACAGCTTGCACGTCGCGAGGCCACCGCGTCACTCAAGCGCTGGAGTCATTGATGAGCTGGCTGATCAATATCCTTGGATTCCTGCTGGTGATCGGCGTACTGGTGACCGTGCATGAATTCGGCCACTTCTGGGTGGCCCGCCGCATGGGCGTCCGGGTGCTGCGCTTCTCGGTCGGGTTCGGCCGGCCGCTACTCAAGCGCACGGGTGCGGACGGGACGGAGTATGTCCTCGCCGCGATTCCGCTCGGCGGCTACGTCAAGATGCTCGATGAGCGCGAGGGGCCGGTGGCGGACGGCGATCTGGATCAGGCGTTCAACCGCAAGCCCCTATGGGCACGGAATGCAGTGATCGCGGCCGGACCGGTTTTCAACTTTGCGCTGGCGATCGTGGCGTACTGGCTGGTCTTTGTCATCGGCGCGACGGAAGTCCGACCGATTATCGGGCCGGTCACCCCGGAGACACCCGCCGCCGAGGCGGGGCTCATGGAAGGTGACGAATTCGTGCGGGTCGATGGTGCCCGCGTCAAGGCGTGGGATCAGGTGGTGATGACGTTGCTTGATGCGGCCGATGACGAGCCGGTCCGAGTGGAGGTTGCCCGGGGTGATGGGCGACCGGTGGCGCTGTCCCTCGACCTGACCGACACGCGTCTGCTCGACGAGCAGGGTGAAGTCCTCCAGCGTATCGGGTTGAGCCCCTGGCAGCCGACCATCGAGCCGGTCATTGACGAGGTCGTCTCCGGCAGCAGCGCCGGAGAGGGTGGGCTGCAGCCCGGGGACCGTATCCGCCGCGCTGATGGCGAGGAAATTGGCTCCTGGCGCAGTCTGGTGGCGTTCGTGCGCGAGCGCCCGCAGACCTCGGTCGATCTCACCATCGAGCGGGACGGGCGCATCCTCGAGCGCACTGTGATGCTCGGCAGTCGGGGCGAGGGCGATCAGGTCATCGGCGTGCTGGGCGTCACACCCCGGGTGCCGCCGGGGCTGTTCGACGATCTCCGCCATGAGGTGCGCTACGGGCCAGTAGCCGCCATGGGCGAGGCGATGGAATCGAGCTGGCGGGCGGTAACACTGACCATCGATGTCCTCATCAAGATGGTCATCGGTGAGGCGTCGGTCAAGAACCTGAGCGGGCCGATCAACATCGCGCAATATGCCGGTGACTCCGTATCGCTGGGACTCATTCCATTCCTGAAGTTTCTCGCGATCGTCAGCATCAGTCTTGGTATCCTTAACCTGATGCCGGTGCCCGTACTTGATGGCGGGCATCTGCTCTACAACACGATCGAGTGGGCCAGGGGGCGTCCCCTATCGGAGGCGGCACAGGGGCTGGGCCAGCAGATCGGCCTGGCATTGCTGTTCATGCTGATGACCCTGGCCTTGTACAACGACCTGCACCGTCTCATGGGCGCCGGGGGCTGAGCGAAGGGCGAATGATGCGAACACGACTGGCGGCATTCCTGCTGTTTCTGACCGTCGCGACCGGCGCGCAGGCCTTCACGATCGAAGAGATCCGCATTCGGGGCCTGGATCGTATCGCCGAGGGCACCGTTCTGAACTACCTGCCTCTCGAAGTCGGGGACGAGGTCGATGCTCGCGCCAGCGCGGACGCCGTGGAAGCACTCTTCGACACGGGATTCTTCGATGACGTGGCGCTGCTGCGTGATGACGACACGCTCATCATCGCGGTGGAGGAGCGGCCGGCGATCGCCCGGATCGAGTTCGTCGGCAATGATGCCGTCGCCAGCGACCGGTTGCGCGAAGGCCTGACCGCTGCGGGTCTCGGCGAGGGCCAGAGCTTCGACCGCTCGCTACTCGCCACCATCGAGCGTGAGCTCGAACAGCAGTACTTTGCCCTCGGCTACTATGACGTGGGCGTCGAAAGCACCGTCTCACCGTTGCCGCGCAATCGCATCAGCCTGCGACTGGATATCGAGGAGGGTCAGCCGGCCTCGGTGCAGCCGGTGCGCTTCATCGGCAATCGGGACTTCGACACCGACCGCCTGCGCGACCGCTTCCAGATGGGGCCGAAACCCTGGTGGGCCTTCCTCTCCAATCGTGACAAGTACTCCCGTGAGCGCCTCTCCGCCGATCTCCAGCGTCTACGGGCCTTCTACCGAGATCGTGGATATGCGGACTTCCGCATTGAATCAACCCAGGTCACGATCAGTCCCGACCGGCAGCGCATCCATATCACCGTCAATCTGGACGAGGGGCAGCAGTACACGGTTGGCGACATTGCCCTGGCTGGCGATCTGATCTACCCGGAGGAGGAGCTTCGTGCCCTTCTTGAGCTGAACAGCGGCGAGATCTACAACCAGCGCAACATCACCGACACGGTGGAGGCCCTCCGCGACAAACTTGGCGAGCGCGGCTATGCCTTTGCGCGCATCAACCCGATCCCGGACTTGCGGGAGGCTGAACGCATCGTCGATCTGACCTTCTTCATCGACCCTGCTGACCGGGTCTACGTGCGCCGTATCCGCATCAGCGGTAACGAGACCACCCGGGATGATGTCATCCGGACGGAGCTGCGGCAGTACGAAGGGACCTGGCTCTCCACCTCGGATCTGCGCGAGTCGGAGTCGCGTCTCGGCCGGCTCGGCTTTTTCAGTGACGTGAGCATCGACACGCCACGGGTGCCGGGGACGACTGACCAGGTCGATGTCGAGGTCAATGCCACGGAACGCCTGTCGGGAAGCCTGCGGGCCGGTGTCGGATTCGGGTCGGGTGAGGGTGTGATACTCAATCTCGGCGTCGAGCAGGACAACGTCTTCGGCACCGGTGACCGCGCCGAGTTCGTCGCCAACAGTGATGATGCCGATACCGTCTACCGACTCTCCTATCTGGAGCGCAACTTCACGATGAGCGGAATCGACCGGCGCTACGCGCTGTCCTTCCGCGACCGCGACGCCGGGGAGGCCGATCTGGCGGATTACGGCCTGAAGACGACCCGGGCCTCCTATGGCTACCGGATTCCGGTCACCGCCAACGACCGGGTCGGCGCGGACCTGACCTTCGAGGACGTGTCCCTCAGCTTCACGGATCCCACGCGCATCGAGCAGCGCTTCGTCGACCGTAATGGGACGAGCAACACCAACATCCTCGCGGATCTCTCCTGGACGCGGGATACGCGGAACTCCGCCGTCTTCCCCACGCGTGGCGGACGTCAGAGCACCAGCCTGGAGGTCTCACTGCCGGGGATTTCCGACCTCGAGTATTACCGCCTGACGTATGAACAGTCGCGCTTCTTCCGGCTGACCGACCGCTTCACGCTGGCCCTCGACGGGACACTTTCCTACGGCGATGCGTACGGGACGGGCGAAACGCTGCCGTTCTACGACAACTTCTATGCCGGAGGCATACGCACCGTGCGCGGTTTCGAGCTCAACTCGCTGGGACCCCGTGACGAGAACAACGACCCCACCGGCGGCAACGTGCGGGCCCTGGGCCGTGCCGAGGTCCGCTTCCCGCTGGCCGAGGACGAGGAGGGCAACAACCTGCGGCTGACGAGCTTCATCGATGCCGGCCAGGTATGGGATCGTGAGCACGAGGATCTGAACGGGTTCACCGGGATCAGCCTGTCCGACGTGCGCTATTCCGCCGGGGTCGGTCTGATCTACTTCTCGCCCATCGGCCCGTTCACCATGAGCGTGGCACAGCCGCTCAATGCGGAGTCCGGCGACAAGAAACAGCCGTTCCAGTTCACCATCGGGGCGTCGTTCTGAATGAATGCATTCATGCGGAAAACGGGATCGGGGCGCGGCGCACGGCATCTGCTGGCGGCAGTCGTCCTGCTGCTCGGCAGCCCGGTCGCGCTGGGACAGGTCAGCGCGAATCTCACCATCGGGTACGTCAACCCCGGGCGGGTCTCTGATGAGGCACCGCAGGCCGACGCGGCGCGACAGCGGCTGCAGGAGGAGTTCGCGCCGCGGGACGAGGAAATCGTCGCCATGCAGGAGGAACTGCGGGCCCTGGAGGATCAGCTCGCCGAACAGCGCATGCGCCTGGACACGGAGGCCGAGCAGGAGCTGCAGCGTCAGATCGTGACCCAGCGCCGACAGATCCAGCGTCAGCAGGAGGCCTTCAGGGAGGATTTCAATCTGCGCCGCAACGAGGCCCTCGGGGATCTCCAGCAGCGCATCCTGCGTGTGGTCGAGGCATTCGCCGTGGAACAGGGTTACGACCTGGTGGTGAGTGATGGCGTGGTTTTCGCCAGTGACGCGGTGAATATCACTGATCGCATCATCGAGCGGCTCGAACGGCAGTACGAGCAGCGCAACGGGTCGCAGTAACGGGGTCTGGCCGGTGACATCGCAGGACTACACGCTCGCCGAGCTCGCGACGTTGACGGAAAGCCGGCTCGAGGGGAGCGGCGAGCGCAGCATCCGCGGTGTGGCTCCGCTGGAATCGGCCGGGCCGGACGACATCAGTTTCCTGGCCAATCCCAAATACCGGGCGCATCTTGCCAACACCCGCGCCGCCGCGGTCATCCTGCCGGACACCGAGTTGGCCGACGCCTACGGTTTCGCGGTCCTGCGGGCCGATAACCCCTATCTGGTCTTCGCGCGGATCGCGCGGCTGCTCAACCCGTTACCCCGAGTCATTCCCGGCGTCCATGCGTCGGCCAGCGTCGCCGCGGGAACACACCTCGCGGAGACGGTGCGGGTAGACGCGCAGGCGGTCATCGGTGAGGGGACGGTGATCGGCGCGCGGTGCCGCATCGGCCCGGGCGTCGTGGTTGGGGCGAACGTGGTGATCGGCGATGACTGCCGCCTTGATGCAAACGCGTCGGTGCTTGACGGCGTCCGGCTGGGCGACCGGGTGCATATCCTGCCCGGCGCGGTGATCGGTGGTGAGGGGTTCGGCTTCGCCCATGCGGGGGACCACTGGGAACCGGTCCCGCAGCTCGGCAGCGTGGTCATCGGCGATGATGTCTCCATCGGCGCCAATACCACCGTTGACTGCGGTTCGCAGGGTGACACGATCATCGGCGACGGCTGCAAGATCGACAATCTCGTGCAGGTGGCGCACAACGTCCATATCGGCGAGCATACGATCATCGCGTCCGGGACCGGCATTTCCGGGAGCACGCGCATCGGGCGATACTGTACGATCGGCGGGTCGGTGGGGTTCGCCGGGCATCTGGAGATCGCCGACGGCGTGACGTTCACCGGCATGGCGATGGTGATCGGCAACGTGCCTGAGGCTGGCGTCTATTCGTCGGGGATCCCCGCGATGCCAACACGCGACTGGCGCCGGAGCGCAGTGCGCTTCCGGCAGCTCGATGAGATGGCGCGCCGGCTCGAGAAACTGGAGAAGGCAGTGGAAAACACAAAGGAGCGTGATGAGCAGTGATCCCTCGCAGCAGGCGGCGGAGCGCGTAATCAATCTGGACGGAATCAAGCGCCGTCTGCCGCATCGCTATCCCTTCCTGCTCATCGACCGCGTCGTGGATTACTCCCCCGGCGAGTGGTTGCGCGCGGTGAAGAACATCAGCGCCAACGAGCCGTGGGCGGCGGGGCATTTCCCTGACCGGGCCATCATGCCCGGTGTGCTGCTCGTGGAAGCCATGGCGCAGGCATGCGGTCTGCTCGCCTTCGTCACCGATGAGGCCCGTGCGGACACCGAAATGCCCTCCGAGGCGCCGCTCTTCTATCTTGTCGGGGTGGATGACGCGCGCTTCAAGCAGCCGGTGGAGCCGGGTGACAGCCCTCATATGGTGGCGTCGCTGGAACGCGTCGTTCGTGGTATCTGGCTGTTCAAGGCGCGGGTCGAGCTGAACGACCGCCTCGTGGCCAGCGCCGGCATCCGCTGCACGATGAGGACGATGTGACGGCAGTCCACCCGACTGCGGTTGTGGACCCTGGTGCCGAGCTCGCGGCCGATGTCGAGGTGGGGCCCTATGCGGTCATTGGCCCGGGGGTGGAAGTCGCTGCCGGCTGCGTCATCGGGCCGCATGCGGTGATCCGGGGCCCGACCATGATCGGTCGAGGCACGCATATCTACCAGTTCGCCTCCATCGGAGAGGTTCCCCAGGACAAGAAGTACGCCGGCGAGGACAGCGCCCTCGAAATCGGGCGCAACAACACCATCCGCGAGTTCGTGACGATCAATCGCGGTACCCGGGACGGGGGCGGCGTGACGCGCATAGGCGATGAAAACTGGATCATGGCCTATGTGCACATCGCCCATGACTGCCTGGTGGGGGACAGGGTGGTATTCGCCAATGGCGCCTCGCTGGCCGGCCATGTGCTGGTCGAGGAGGGCGTCACCCTCGGGGGGTTCACGCTGGTCCATCAGTTCTGTCGGCTGGGCGAGGGCTGCTTCACATCGATGGGCAGCTGTATCCGGCGTGATGTCCCTCCCTGGGTCATGGTGGCCGGTGACCCGGCGATACCCCACGGCACCAACGGCGAGGGGCTCCGTCGCAGGGGTTTTGATGGCGAGGGCCAGCGTCGTCTGCGCGCCGCCTACCGGACGCTCTACAAGCGTGGCCTGCGTCTGCAGGAGGCCATCGAGGCCATCGCCGCCGACGCGGCCGATGACCCGGTGATCGAGCGTTTCGTGGCGTTCCTGCGGGAGTCCCCCCGCGGCATCGTCCGCTGAGTCCGGGGCGGTATGCGGATCGCACTCGTCGCGGGTGAACCCTCCGGCGACTATCTTGGCGGTGGCCTGATCCGGGCGTTGTCCGGGCATTACCCCGGCGCGACCTTCGAGGGTATTGGCGGCAGCCACATGACGGCAGCGGGTCTCGAGACTTTTCACCCGCTCGATGCCCTGTCGGTGATGGGTGTTGTCGAGGTTCTGCGGCACCTGCCGCGGTTGCTTGCCATCCGGCGTGAACTGCGTCGCCGCTGGATGAGTGATCCGCCGGACGTCTTCATCGGCGTGGACGCGCCGGATTTCAATCTGGGCCTGGCCCGCTCGTTGCGCGCCACGGGAATCCCGACACTGCAGTATGTGAGCCCGACGGTCTGGGCCTGGCGATCCGGTCGGATCCGGCTGATCCGCCAGGCGGTCGACCGCATGCTCTGTATCTATCCGTTCGAGGATGAGTTCTTCGCCCGGTCGGGCGTCGATTCGCGTTTCGTCGGCCATCCGCTGGCTGACGAAATCGCATTGAATACCGATCATGCGGCGGCTCGCGAGTCGTTCCGGGTGCAATCCGGCGAGACCATGGTCGCGCTCCTGCCCGGCAGCCGATCCAGTGAGATCCAGCGGCTGCTGCCCGTATTCCTGGAAGTGGCCGGCCGGGTCGCGGCGGTCCACCCGGAGAGCCGGTTCGTCATACCCGCCGCGACCCCGGCGCTGCAGACGATGATCGAGCACGGCATTGACGGGCCGCCGCGGGCGGCGAGGGTGGAGGTGACTCCCGGGCAGTCGAGGCAGGTGCTGGCCGCCGCCGATGCCGGGCTGATCGCATCGGGGACGGCCACGCTGGAGGCCATGCTGCTGAAATGCCCGTCGGTGATGGCCTACCGGGTCAATGCCATGACCGCCATGCTGGCGCGCCGAAGCCTGCGGATCCCCTTCTTCGCCATGCCCAATCTCATGGCGGGCGAGATGCTCATGCCGGAGTTCGTGCAGGACGAGGCCAATGCGGAGGCCATTACCCCCGCTGTCCTCTCGCTGCTCGAGGCACCCCGCAAGCGGCGGGAAATCGCCGAGCGGTTCGCCGAGCTCCATGCGCGGCTCCGGCTCAATGCGAGCGAACAGGCGGCGACAGCGGTTGCGTCCTTACTGGCCAGCCGGGGGCGATTGGATGGATGACATCATCGTCGACGATATCGCGGGGGTTGATGAGGTCGGTCGCGGCCCACTGGCCGGTCCGGTGGTGGCGGCCGCGGTCCGGCTCGACCCGTCCGTCAGCTGGTCCGGGCTGCGTGATTCGAAAAGGCTCTCGGCGCGACGCCGGGAACGGATGGATGCCATGATTCGGGCGCAGTCGCTGGACTGGCGCATCGGCATCGCGAGCGTCGAGGAAATCGATCATCTGAATATCCGCATGGCCAGCCTGCTTGCCATGCAGCGCGCCGTGGCGGCACTGGCGCCGGCGCCGCGGGAGATCCTGGTGGATGGACGGGATCTCCCGGAGGTGGCATGCCCGGCGACGGCGGTGGTTGGAGGCGATGACCGCGTCCCCGCTATCGCGGCGGCCTCCATCATCGCGAAGGTCTACCGCGACCGATGCATTCTCGAGTTGCATGACCAGTATCCGGAGTACGGGTTCGACCGACACATGGGCTACCCGACCGCGCTGCATCGCGAGCGGTTGCAGGCCATCGGGCCCTGTCCCGCGCACCGGCGCTCCTTCGCCCCGGTGAGAAGACTCCTCAGCGCCTGATCACCTCGATCACCCGTTCGACATCGGCGTCCGGCATCTCCGGGTACATCGGCAGAGAGAGGCAACGCTCCGCGACCGAATCCGCCATCGGGCAACCCGGGCCCGTCGGGCTCATGGTGGTCACCTGCTCGGCTCCGCCGAAGGCCGCCTGCTGGTGAAGGGGGACGGGGTAGTAGACCGCCGAGGCGATGTGTTCCGCCGTCAGTCGTTCCATCAGTGCCTCGCGCCCGGGGCGGTCGTCGCAGAGCAGCGTGTACTGATGATAGACATGCGCCCCGATACCGTCCTCATGGGGCGTGATCAGTCCCGGCAGATCACCGAGCCCCTCGCTGTAGCGGTGGGCGATCCGGCGTCGGCCGGCGTTGAAGCGGTCGATATGGGGCAGTTTGGCCCGGAGAATGACGGCCTGGAGCTCGTCCAGCCGGCTATTGTAGCCAATGCGGTCATGGTAGTACCGACGGCGGCTGCCGTGATTGCGCAGGGCGCGCAATTCACCGGCGATGGCCTCGTCCTGGGTCGTGACCAGACCACCGTCGCCATAACCCCCCAGGTTTTTGCTCGGGAAGAAGCTGAAGGCTCCGGTCGTGCCGAGGCTCCCGGTCATGTTGCCGTCGATCTCGGCGCCGAATGACTGGGCGCAATCCTCGATGAGCAACAGGCCATGGTCCTCGGCCAGCGTCTGGAGACGTGGCATATCCGCGGGTTGACCAAACAGGTGGACCGGTACGATCGCCCGGGTCCGTGGTCCGATGGCCGCGGCGACCGCCTCGGGGTCGAGGTTGAAGGTCCGCGCATCGATATCGGCGAAGACCGGCCGGGCACCGGTATAGCAGATCGCCTCTGCCGTGGCGATGAAACTGAACGGCGTAGTGATCACCTCATCGCCCGGGCCGATACCCGCACCCAGCAGGGCGAGATGCAACGCGTCGGTGCCCGAGGCGACGCCGACGGCATGGGCGCAGCCCAGGTAATCGGCCGCCTCCGCCTCGAACGCCTGGACACCTGGGCCGAGGATGAAGCGCGCCTCGTCCAGCGCCGCTGCCAGGCCCTGGTCAATGGCGTCGCGCACCAACGGGTACTGTGCCGTCAGATCGACCATGGGTATGGGATGGGGTGAGGTGTCGCTCATACGGCATTCCGGTTCAGTTGCTGTCCGATCTCGATGGCGGCCGCCAGCGCCCGTCGACCATCCCGTGCATCCACGACGGGTCGACTCCCTTCGCGGATGCATGCCACGAAGGCGCTGATCTCATCGGCGAGGGCGTCCCGTCGATCGATGTCCCGCTTCTCCCGCTCGATCTGGTCCATGGTGGGCGGCCCCTGTGCCTCGACACGCCGTCGCTGGATGTCCATGACGCCAGCCTGGAGGTCGAGGGCAAGGTAGGCGTTGGGCTGGAAGATTCGCATCCGCCGCTCTGCCCTGGGACTTACGCGGGATGCCGTGACATTCGCGATGCAGCCGTCGGTGAAGCGCAGTCGGGCATTGGCGATGTCGATATCACTGGAAATGACCCGTGCCCCGCTTGCATCCATCTGCTCCAGCGGGGCCTCAACGAGTTCAAGGATCAGGTCAATGTCGTGAATCATGAGATCCAGCACGACACTGACATCGGCGCCGCGCGGATTGAATGGCGCGATGCGGTGGGACTCGATGAATAGCGGCCGTTGGATCTCCGTCGCCGCCGCGACCATGACCGCATTGAACCGCTCCAGGTGTCCGACCTGTATGAGACAGCCGTTTCCGCCGGCGGCCTCGATGAGTTCGTCCGCCTCGGCGAGCGTCGTCGTCATGGGCTTTTCGATGAGCAGGTGCAGTCCGGCGCCGATCAGCTCCAGCGCAATGGGATGATGCAGGCGTGTCGGCGTCACGAGGCTCGCGGCGTCGACCCGGCCGAACAGTGCCCGGGGGTCGGTCCACGCCTCGCAGCCGAGTTCCTCCGCCAAGGTCCGGGCCCGGTCGGCATCGGCATCCACCACGGCAACGAGGTCGCAGTCAGGGTGTGCCGCATATTTCTGCGCATGAAAGCGGCCGAGATAACCGACACCCACGACGGCCGTGCGAAGCGGTTTCATCGGGTCAGCCCCCGGCGGCTGGCGCGGATAAAAGCGGTAAAGCCGTCGATCTCCGGCCCGCTCAGTTGTGGATCCGCACTGATCGCCTCGAGCGCGGTGCCGAGCGATTGTCCGCGCCGGAAGACCAGGTCGTAGGCGCGGCGAATGCCGCGGCGCTGGTCCACGTTCAGACCGGCCCGCCCCAGGCCCCGGGTGTTCAGGCCGCGGAGGCGGGCGCGGTTACCCGCCACAAGGGTATAGGGCGCGACGTCCCGCGTGACCACTGCGCCGCCACCGACCATGGCCAGACGGCCGATATGCACGAACTGATGGATACCGCAGACAGCGGAGATATACGCCTGGTCCTCGACGTGCACGTGGCCGGCCAGCTGACTGGCGTTGGAGATGGTGACCCCGTTGCCGATGCGTCCGTCGTGGCCGACATGGCTGTAGGCCATGAAGAGGTTGTTGTTGCCCACCCGTGTGAGACCGTCCTCCTTGGTGCTTGCCCGATGCACCGTCACGAATTCACGGAAAGTGTTTCCCGCGCCGATCTCCAGAGCCGTTGGCTCGCCCCGATAGCCGGTATCCTGCGGCGGCAGCCCGAGCGTGGCATGGGCGGCGACATGATTGCCCGGTCCCAGGCGGAGCGGGCCCTCGAGTACGGCATGGGGGCCGATGATGCAGTCATCGCCGACGGCGACGTTCGGGCCGACCACCGCGTAGGCGCCGATGCGGCTGCGCTCACCGATTTCGGCTCCGTCGTCGATGCAAGCGGTCGGATGAATGCGGGTCTCCTGCATCCGTGCATGATGGCGGAAACGGTCGATCACGGCCAGTCCACGATCTATCATTGCGGCGTATTTCGGCGGTACGATTATCGGTCTGACCGGCCCGGGAAGGATCATGTCGCCAGCGTTTGTTCATCTCCATCTGCATACCGAATTCTCGCTGATTGACGGGACCGTGCGGGTCAAGCCGCTGGTCGAGGCGGCCGCCCACGAGGGGATGCCGGCGGTCGCGGTGACCGACCAGGGCAATCTCTTCGGCATGGTCAAGTTCTACAGCGCCGCAGTGACCGCCGGCGTAAAGCCGATCATCGGTGCCGATCTGCGTATCGCCGACGCCGACCGGGACGGTCACCATGTGCTGACCTTCCTCTGCATGGACGACGCGGGCTACGCCAACCTCACCCGGCTGATCACGGCGAGCTACCTGGAAGGGCAGGGTGAGGGGCTGCCGCTCGTCAACCGGCGCTGGCTCGATGACTGGAGCGGCGGGCTGATCGTCCTCTCCGGCGGTGCCCGCGGGGATGTCGGTGAGGCGCTGGTCTCAGGCAACGGCGATCTGGCCCATCGCCGGCTTGCTTTCTGGCAGGAGCGTTTCGGTGACCGTTTCTATCTTGAGCTGCAGCGGACCGAGCGCCCGGGCGATGAGGCCCATGTGCATGCCGCGGTGGCGCTCGCCGCGGAGACGGGGACGCCGGTGGTTGCCACCAATGACGTGCGCTTTCTTGAGCAGGGCGACTACGAGGCCCACGAGGCAAGGGTCTGCATCCACGACGGCCGGATCCTTCATGATCAGGATCGGCCAAGGCACTACAGCGACGCGCAATACCTGCGCAGCCCCGCGGAAATGGTCGAGCGGTTTGCCGACATTCCCGAGGCCATCGACAACACGCTGGCGATCGCCCAGCGGTGCAATCTCTCACTGACCCTCGGCCAGAACGTCCTCCCTGATTTTCCCGTACCCGGTGAGCAGACCATCGAGGATTACCTGCGCGAGGAATCGCGGGCGGGTCTGGCCCGGCGGATCGAGCGGCTCGGCACGCCCGGTGGCGAGGAGTCGGCGTACTACGCGCGTCTTGATCACGAACTCGATGTGATCATCCAGATGGGCTTCCCGGGATACTTCCTGATCGTCGCCGACTTCATTCGCTGGGCCAAGTCCCGGGATATCCCCGTGGGTCCGGGGCGCGGATCGGGTGCCGGATCACTGGTGGCTTATGCGCTGGACATAACCGACCTGGATCCATTGCGTTACGACCTTCTCTTCGAGCGCTTTCTGAATCCGGAGCGGGTATCCATGCCGGATTTCGACGTCGACTTCTGCATGGAGAAGCGCGACCAGGTCATTGACTACGTCGCCGAGCGCTACGGCCGCGAAAAGGTCTCCCAGATCGCGACCCACGGCACCATGGCGGCAAGGGCGGTGGTCCGGGATGTCGGCCGGGTGCTTGGACATGGCTACGGCTATGTCGACCGCATCGCCAAGATGATTCCCTTCGAGATCGGCATGACGCTGGCCAAGGCACTGGCCCAGGAGGCCGATCTGCGGGAGCTCGCCGAACAGGACGAGGATGTGGGCTTCCTGCTGGACCTGGCGGGCCGGCTCGAGGGGCTGTCACGCAATGTCGGCAAGCATGCCGGCGGCGTGGTGATCGCTCCCAGCGATCTCACCGACTTTGCACCGCTGTTCTGTGAGCCGGATGGCAGTGGCCTGGCGACGCAGTATGACAAGGATGACGTCGAGGCGGTGGGCCTGGTCAAGTTCGACTTTCTCGGCCTGCGCACCCTCACCATCATCGACTGGACCGTGAAGGCGGTCAACGCGCTTCGGGAAGCTCGTGGCGAACAGGCGCTGGACATCGCCACGATCCCGCTCGACGACAAGCAGACGTTCGACCGGCTGAAGGAATGCCAGACGACGGCGGTATTCCAGCTGGAATCCCGGGGTATGAAAGATCTCATCCGGCGCCTGCGTCCGGATAGTTTCGAGGACATCGTCGCGCTGGTCGCCCTGTTCCGTCCCGGTCCACTTCAGTCGGGCATGGTCGAGGATTTCATCGACCGCAAGCACGGCCGCAAGCCGGTGGCGTATCCGACGCCAGAACTCCATCACGATGCGCTCAAGCCCATCCTCCAGCCCACCTATGGCGTGATCCTCTACCAGGAGCAGGTCATGCAGATCGCCCAGGCGGTCGGTGGCTACAGCCTTGGCGAGGCGGATCTGCTGCGCCGGGCCATGGGCAAGAAAAAGCCCGAGGAGATGGCCAAGCAACGCAGCATCTTCCTCGAGGGAGCGAAGGCGCAGGGTCTGAAGGCCGAGCATGCCGAGGGCCTGTTCGACCTGATGGAAAAGTTTGCCGGTTATGGCTTCAACAAATCGCATTCGGCGGCTTACGCGCTGCTGTCTTACCAGACGGCCTGGCTCAAGGCGCACTACCCGTCGGCCTTCATGGCGGCGGTGCTGTCCTCCGACATGGACAACACCGACAAAGTGGTCACGCTGATCGACGAGTGTCGCGCCATGTCCCTCGAGGTGGCGCCACCGGACGTCAATCGCTCGGACTGGATGTTCCGCGCCCCGGATGATGGTGGCGTGGTCTATGGCCTGGGCGCGGTCAAGGGGGTTGGCCACTCCGCCGTGGAGGCCGTGGTCGAGGCCCGGCGGGAGGGCGGCTGCTTCAGTGATCTCCATGATCTGTGCCGGCGGGTCGACCTGCGCCGGGTCAACCGTCGGGTGCTTGAGGCGCTCATCCGTTCGGGCAGTCTGGATGGCATCACGCCCAACCGCGCCACCGCCATGGCTGACCTGCCGAATGCCCTGCAGGCCGCCGAGCAGCAGAGCCGCAACACGGAACTCGGCCAGGATGACCTTTTCGGCCTGGGTGCGCCGACAGAAGGGGATGCAGGTGAGGGGGGCGAACATCCGCTCGAGCGGATGACGGAGTGGCCGGAACGCGAGCGACTGGCGGCCGAGAAGGAAACCCTCGGGCTCTACCTCACCGGTCATCCGATCAGTGAGCATGAGGCGGAACTGGCGGGCTTCGTCAGCTGCCGGCTCAACGAGGCCGGCATCGGCCTGGAGCGCAGTACCGGGCGTCGGGACAGCGAGCAGCGCGTGGTGCTGGCCGGGCTTGTGGTGGCGGCCCGCAGTCGAGTGACCCAGAGTGGCCGGAGACTGGGTTTCGTCACACTGGATGACCGGACGGCCCGAATGGAGATCGTCCTGTTCGGGGATGTCTACCAGCGCCACCGTCATCTGCTTGAGAAGGATCAGCTCATCGTGGTCGAGGGTGACCTCGGCTACGACGATTTCAGTGACGGCTATCGCGTGTCGGCGGAAAGAGTATATGACCTGGCGGGCGCCCGGCTTCATTTCGCCCGGCGGCTGGTGCTGCGCGTTGATGCCGAGCAGGCCGGCAACGGTTTCGTGCCGGCGCTGCAGCAGACACTGGCGCCCTACCAGCAGGGCGAGTGCAGCGTATGCATCGACTACGAAGGTCCGGATGTCTGCGCGCGGGTCCGCCTCGGCGAGGCGTGGCGGGTGCGTCCGGAGCCCGAGTTGATCAGTGCCCTGTCGCAGTTGCTGCCAGCGGATCGGGTCGCCGTCGACTACCGGCGCCAGGCGCGTGGTACGATCTGGCAATCTTGACTGAAGGAGCGCGACATTGGCGTCCAGCGACCTGAATTTTCTCGAATTCGAGCGACCCATCGCGGAGCTCGAGGCAAAGATTGAGGAACTGCGGTACGTCAGTGATGATGCCGAGGTCAGCATCAGCGAAGAGCTCACCCGGCTGCAGGCGAAGAGCCGTCAGCTCACCGAGCAGATCTTCCGCAACCTGACGCCGTGGCAGGTCTCGCAGCTCGCCCGGCATCCCCATCGTCCCTACGCCCGAGACTACATCGACGCGATCTTCACCGACTTCGAGGAACTCCACGGCGATCGGGCCTATGCCGATGACGCCGCCATCATCGGCGGCCTGGCCCGGCTCGATGGCGACCCGGTGATGGTCGTCGGCGAGCAGAAGGGGCGCGACACCCGCGAGAAGGTGGCCCGCAATTTCGGCATGCCCCGGCCGGAAGGCTATCGCAAGGCGAAACGCCTGTTCGAGATGGCCGAGCGGTTCGCCCTGCCGGTTTTCACCTTCATCGATACCCCGGGTGCATATCCCGGCGTCGGCGCCGAAGAGCGTGGGCAGAGCGAGGCGATCGCGCACAATCTCTTCCTGCTCTCCCAGCTGCGCACGCCGGTGATCTGTACGGTCATCGGCGAGGGTGGCTCGGGCGGTGCGCTGGCCATCGGGGTCGGGGATCGGCTGCTCATGCTCGAGTACAGCACCTATTCGGTGATCTCGCCGGAGGGCTGCGCGTCGATCCTCTGGAAGAGCGCGGACAAGGCGGCGGAGGCCGCCGATGCCATGGGCATTACCGCCACCCGGCTGAATGAACTGGGGCTCGTCGATGAACTGATCGAAGAGCCCCTCGGCGGCGCCCACCGTGACTGGGGCGAGACCGCTCGACGGCTGGGTGAGGCATTGCGGCGACATTATGCCGAGGTGGTGGCGCTGGATGTCGATGCCATGTGTTCGCGGCGCTATGAGCGTTTGATGGCGCTTGGGCATTTCAAGGAATAACCCGCCAGGGCGCGGGCTTCCCCATCCGGCGCGGCTCGCCGCTGCCATGCCCCGGGATGCACTGGGCTGTGTCATCGCCTTCAGCGGTGGGCTCGACTCGACCGCGCTTCTGCACCTTGCCACGAAGGCCGACCGGCCGGTCCGCGCCATCCATATTCACCACGGTCTCCAGGCCGAAGCCGACAGCTGGGCGAGACATTGCAGCAAGGTATGCAGGGCACTCGGCGTTCCCCTGACGGTGGTCCGGGTCAACCCGGCCGCGAATGGTCGCGGGCTTGAAGACGCCGCACGTGAGGCGCGCTACGCAGCCCTTGCCGCCCGGCTGGAACCCGGTGAGTGCCTCTTGACCGCTCACCATGCAGACGACCAGCTCGAGACGCTCTTGTTGCGCATGATGCGGGGTACCGGGCCGGATGGGCTTGCGGGTATCCCGGCACGGCGGCCGTTCGGCGCCGGCTGGCTCGTGCGTCCGCTACTGGAGTTTCCGCGGGAGCGGCTGCATGCCTATGCACAGGCCAATGCCCTGCGCTGGATTGACGATCCTGCCAACGCCGACCCCGCCCAGGATCGTAATTATCTTCGCCATCAGGTCATCCCGCTGCTGACCGCCCGTTGGCCGGGCGCCACGGAGGCGGGGTCGCGACTGGCGGGGCATTCATGGCAGCAGCGCAATGTGATGCAGATGTTGCTGGCTGACCACCGTCGTCGGTGGCCGGGTCCCTCCCATGGACCGCTACCCCTTCAGGCCCTCTGGCAGAGCGATTCGAGTGTGCGCCCGGCGCTGCTGCGGGAATGGCTGCGCAACGGTGGGTGGGTCGCACCCGGGACATCCCGCCTCGAGCGGGGACTGGAGATGCTGCTCGATGCCGGCGCGGACCGCCAGCCAGCAATGGTGTGGGGGAACCGCCAGGTGCGGCGTCACGGCGGATGGCTGTATCGACTGCCCTGGCCGCTGCCGCCCGTACCGGATCCTGTGCCGGCCGATGCGTTGGGCGAGTCCGGCCGGGACGGCCTTGCAGACTTTGTCTTCGATGGCGAACCGAGCCCGGGGCTTTGGTGCAGGGCGCCGCGGCCGGGTGAGCGTCTGTCCATGCCGCGGCGCCCGGCCAAGCCGCTCAAGGAACTGCTGCGCGAAGCAGGCATCGTGCCCTGGTGGCGTCCGCGTCTGCCGCTTCTGGAGGATGGCGATGGGGAGGTGCTCGCGGTCGCGGGGCTTGGCCTCACGACGGCGGGTCAGGCGGCATGGGGAGCGGGATGCGGGGCGCCATGCTGCACTCCGCGGCGGCGGGCCGACGGCCCCGACTGGGCGTGGTTGACACCGCCGTGTTGAACCGGCCGGCGACCGGCCGCCGATTGTGCGTGTTACGGCCTTCTGCTACCTTTGTCGCCCGTCCCGTGGTGGCCTCCCGTCACCACGATCCGCCAGCAGGCCGACGGTATCATGACGCGATTCATCTTCATTACCGGCGGTGTCGTGTCCTCTCTGGGCAAGGGCATCGCCGCCGCCTCTTTGGGCAGCATTCTCCAGGCACGGGGGCTGAGCGTGACCATGGTCAAGCTCGATCCCTACATCAATGTGGACCCGGGCACGATGAGCCCGTTCCAGCATGGTGAAGTCTTTGTAACCGATGACGGCGCGGAGACCGACCTCGATCTGGGGCACTACGAGCGTTTCGTGCGCATGCGGGCCAGCCAGGATAACAACTACACCACGGGCCGGATCTACGAGAACGTCATCCGCAAGGAGCGTCGCGGCGACTATCTGGGTGGGACCGTTCAGGTCATTCCGCATATCACCGACGAGATCAAGAGCTGCATTCAGCGTGGTGCCGGCAACGCCGATATCGCTTTGATCGAGATCGGCGGCACGGTGGGTGATATCGAGTCACTCCCGTTCCTCGAAGCGATCCGCCAGATGGGTACGGAGCTCGGTCACGAGCGCTGTCTTTTCATCCACCTCACGCTGCTGCCCTGGATCGGCGCGGCGGGTGAGATGAAGACCAAGCCCACACAGCACTCGGTCAAGGAACTGCGCAGCATCGGTATCCAGCCGGATATCCTCGTCTGTCGGGCGACCATGGCCATCCCGGCGGAAGAGCGCCGCAAGATCGCGTTGTTCACCAATGTCGAACCGCGTGCCGTCATTTCGGCGCTCGACGTGGACAACATCTACAAGGTGCCGGCCATGCTGCATGATCAGTCTCTGGACAGCATCGTGGCCGAGAAGCTCGGCCTGGAGCTGCCGCCGGCGACCCTCAATGACTGGGACCATGTCGTGGAGGCGATGGAGTCCCCCCACGGCGAGGTGACCGTGGCCATGGTCGGCAAGTACGTCGATCTCGCCGATGCCTACATGTCGCTCAATGAGGCGCTGCGCCATGCCGGCATCCAGCACCGGCAGACCGTGAACATCCGCTATGTCGACTCCGAGGCGATCGAGCGCGAGGGGACCTCGCTGCTCAATGACGTGGATGCGGTCCTCGTGCCCGGTGGATTCGGCGAGCGCGGCATCGAGGGCAAGATCGCGGCGGCGGGCTATGCCCGGCGCGAGGGCGTTCCGTTCCTCGGTATCTGCCTCGGCCTGCAGGTGGCGGTGATCGAGTTCGCCCGGAATGTCGCCGGACTCGATGGGGCGCACAGCACGGAGTTCATCACCCACCCACGGCATCCGGTCGTCGCGCTGATCACCGAGTGGATGAATGCCGAGGGGCTCAAGGAATACCGGGATGCCGATTCCGATCTCGGCGGCACCATGCGGCTGGGGGCGCAACCCTCGGAGCTGGTGCGCGGAACGCGCTTCCATCGCATCTATGGCAAGGATGTGATCCGCGAGCGGCATCGGCATCGCTACGAGTTCAACAATGGCTATGAGCGCCCGCTCACCGATGCCGGGCTGGTGATCGCCGGCTGGTCAGGTGACGGGCATCTCGCCGAGGCCGTCGAACTCCCGGATCATCCGTGGTTCCTGGCCTGTCAGTTCCACCCGGAGTTCACCTCCACGCCGCGTGATGGTCACCCGCTCTTTGGCGATTTCATCGAGGCCGCCGCCGCTCACCGGAAGGCCCATGAGGAACGGCCGTCGTGAGCGTCACCGTGCAGGGCCGCCCGGTCGGGCTGGATCAGCCATTCTTCCTGATCGCCGGACCCTGCGTGGTCGAATCCCGGGGACTCACCCTCGAGATCGCGGAGCGACTCACGGAGATGACGCGGGAGCGTAATATCCCGTTCGTCTTCAAGGCCTCGTATGACAAGGCCAACCGCTCATCGGCGCGGAGTTATCGGGGTCCGGGCATCTCCGCGGGACTGGAGACGCTGGCGGCAGTGCGGGAGACCCTCGCCGTGCCGGTGCTCACCGATGTCCATGAATACACCCCGCTCGACGAAGTGGCGGACGTCGTTGACTGGCTTCAGACACCAGCCTTTCTCTGCCGTCAGACGGATTTCATCCAGGCGGTGGCGGCCCTTGGCCTGCCCGTCAACATCAAGAAGGGCCAGTTCCTGGCCCCCTGGGATATGCGTCATGTCGTCGACAAGGCCCGGGCGACCGGCAACGCCGCGATTACGGTATGCGAGCGTGGCGCGAGCTTTGGCTACAACAACCTCGTCGCCGACATGCGCTCGCTGTCGGTCATGCGGGGAACCGGCGCGCCGGTCGTCTTCGATGCCACCCATTCGGTGCAGCTCCCCGGCGGACAGGGCCATGCCTCCGGTGGGCAGCGCGAGCATGTGCCGCCGCTTGCCCGGGCCGCCGTCGGCGCGGGTGTGAGCGGCCTTTTCATGGAAACCCATCCCGATCCGGAGCAGGCGCTCTCCGATGGCGCCAACAGCTGGCCCCTCGATGCGCTGCCCGGGTTGCTGGATGCCCTTGTCGCACTGGATGCCGTGGTCAAGCAGCACGGCTTCCCGGAAATGGATCTTCAACAGGAGTGAATCATGCCTAGCATTACCCGTGTCAACGCCCGCGAGATACTCGATTCGCGGGGTAACCCCACCCTCGAGGCCGAGGTGACCCTGAGCGACGGCAGTGTCGGCCGTGCCGCCGTGCCCTCGGGCGCTTCGACCGGGGCGCGGGAGGCCGTTGAGCTGCGTGACGGGGACAAGTCCCGGTATCTGGGCAAGGGTGTCCGGCAGGCAGTGGCGAACGTCAACGGCGAGATCAACGATGCCCTGAATGGCATGGAGGCCACCGGACAGCGCGCCATCGACGAGCGCCTCATTGAGCTGGATGGTACGGACAACAAGGGTCGACTCGGAGCGAATGCACTGCTGGGCGCCTCGCTGGCGGTCGCCCAGGCGGCCGCAGAGTCCGCGGGACAGTCACTGTTCCGCTACCTGGCGCCGGCGGAATCCTATGTCCTGCCGGTCCCGATGATGAATATCCTCAATGGCGGCGCGCACGCCAGTAACAGCGTGGATATCCAGGAGTTCATGGTCATGCCGGTGGGCTTCGAGCGCTTCAGCGAGGCGCTCCGTTGTGGCACGGAAATCTTCCACGCCCTGAAGAAAGTCCTGAGCGCACGGGGCCTGTCCACCGCGGTGGGCGACGAGGGGGGATTCGCCCCCGATCTCCCGTCTAACGAGGCGGCCATCGAGGTGATCCTCGAGGCCATCGAGCAGGCCGGCTACAAGCCCGGCGAACAGGTCTGGCTGGCGCTGGATGCCGCCAGCTCCGAATTCTGCGAGAACGGCGAGTACTTCCTTGCGTCCGAGGATCGGCGCTTCGACGCCGAGGGCTTTGCCGGTGTGCTCGCCGACTGGGTCTCCCGCTACCCGATCATCTCCATTGAGGACGGCATGGGAGAGGATGACTGGGCGGGCTGGGAAAAGCTTACCCAGCGCATCAGCGAGGGGGTCCAGCTGGTCGGCGACGATCTGTTCGTCACCAACACGCGGATCTTCCAGCAGGGCATCGATCAGGGCATCGGTAATTCGATCCTGATCAAGTTCAACCAGATCGGGACCCTCACCGAGACACTGGACGCCATCGCCATGGCCGACCAGGCCGGCTACTCCGCGGTGGTCTCGCATCGCTCCGGCGAGACCGAGGACACGACCATCGCCGATCTGGCCGTGGCGAGTACGGCCACGCAGATCAAGACCGGATCCCTGTGCCGCTCCGATCGGGTGGCGAAGTACAACCAGCTCCTGCGCATTGAGGAGGAACTCGGTGACAGGGCGCGCTATGCCGGGAGCGACGCGTTCCCGAACCTGCGTCGCATGGGCGCCTGACCCGATCCATGCGCTGGCTGGCCGCGGGGCTGCTTCTGCTTCTGCTCCTGCTGCAGTCACGCCTGTGGCTGGGCGAGGGAAGCATCCCCGAGGTCATGCATCTGCGCGAGGCGGTGGAGGCGCAGCGCGTCGAGAATGAACGACTGGATGAGCGTAATCGTGCGCTCGCGGCCGACGTCGCGGATCTCCGCCAGGGACTGGATGGCGTCGAAGAACGGGCCCGCCGGGACCTCGGCATGATTGGCGAGGATGAGCAGTTCTACCGGGTGATCGAGCCCGATGAATAGCCCGCTCTACTGGGGTCTGGTCGCCGCCGCGGGACAGGGACGAAGGATGGCCCGAGACGACCTGCCGAAGCAGTATCACCGGCTCGCCGGGCGGAGCGTGCTTGCATGGTCGGTGGACGCGCTGCGGCAGGTATCGGGTATGGCGGGGGTCATGGTCGTCAGGGCCCGGGGGGATGATAGCGACTGGGCGCGGCTGGGCCTGGACAGCGCCACCGATGTGCGTAGCTGCCGGGGCGGCCATACCCGTCAGGCGTCAGTGCTCGCAGGGCTTGAGGCGCTGCGCGCCTGGGGAGCGGCTGATGGGGATCGCGTCCTCGTCCATGACGCGGCGCGACCGGCAGTGACGGCGGCCGCCATCCAGCGCCTGATCGAGGCCGTCGGGGACGATCGCGATGGTGGACTGCTGGCCGTGCCGGTCCGCGATACCCTCAAGCGTGCCGATGAGCACGGCCGCGTCAGGGAGACGGCGGATCGGACGGGGCTGTGGCAGGCCATGACACCGCAGCTCTTCCCTCTGGGACGGCTGCGCGACGCACTGGTGGCCTGCGCCGATATGGCGGTGACCGACGAGGCCCAGGCCATGGAGCGCGGGGGCGCCCGCCCACGGCTGGTGATCGGCGACCCGGCTAACATCAAGTACACCTACCCCGATGATGCGCGTTGGCTGGAGCACGCGCTGCAGGATCAACGAAAGGGGGGAGACGGATGATTCGGATCGGGCAGGGAGCGGATGCCCACCGGCTGGTGCCGGATCGCGACCTGATCCTCGGTGGTGTCCATGTCGATTTCAGTCAGGGGCTCGCCGCGCACTCCGATGGCGATGTCCTGTTGCACGCGATCAGCGATGCGCTGCTCGGAGCGGCCGGCGCTGGTGATATCGGCCGGCATTTTCCGGATACGGATGCCGCCTACGCCGGAATCGACAGTCGCATCCTGCTGCGGCAGGTGGCTGGTTGTCTAAGCGAGCGGCGCTGGCGGGTGATCAACGTGGACGCCACGGTGATCGCCCAGCGTCCCAGGCTCCAGCCCTACCTCGACGCCATGACGGCGAATATCGCCGCGGATCTGGAGGTCGGCGCCGAGCGTGTGAACGTCAAGGCGACCACCATGGAGTGGATGGGTTTTACAGGACGTGGTGAAGGGATCGCTGCCACGGCCGTGGCCCTGCTCGAAGGCCTATGACCGGTCTGCCGGAATGGTCCAGGGCCTGGGGGGCGCCGGTCGGTCATGCCCGGGTGGCGGTGCGCCCCGAAGACTTCCGGGTGGACGAGCGCCTCGGTTTCGCGCCAGCGGGAGAAGGCCCCCATCTGCTCGTGCGCGTTCGCAAGCGGCGGCTGTCCACGGCCCGTGCGATGCAGGCCCTGGCGGGGCACTGGCAGGTGGAGAGGCGTCAGATGGGTCATGCCGGGCGCAAGGATCGACACGCACTGACCACTCAGTGGTTGTCGGTTCCCTGGCCACCGGGGGCATCGCTGCCTCCGACCGGATCGATACCGCTGGATCAGGAACCGGATGCCCGCCTCGAGGTGATCGGGGTCACGCGACACCGCAGAAAACTGCCGGTGGGGGCACTGGCCGGCAATGACTTCCAGCTCACGCTCCGGGATGTCGAAGCCTCCGCCGACGCGTTGCGGCCCCGGGTTGTGACGATTGCCCGGTATGGCGTTCCCAATTACTTTGGGCCGCAGCGGTTCGGACGCGACGGCGACAATCTGGTCCGGGCACGCCGATGGTTCGCCGGCGAGGCCGGACCGCGCTCCCGGAATGACCGGAGCATGCTGCTCTCGGCCGCCCGGGCCGCGGCTTTCAACGCCATCCTGGACGACCGCGTGCAGGCCGGTGACTGGTGCGGCGCCGAACCGGGGGAGATCCTGACGCTCGATGGACGCGGGAGCGTGTTCATGGCCGAATCCGGCGATCTCCGGCATAACCGTCTCCGCGCCGCCGGTCTGCGCGTGCATCCGACGGGGGCGCTGCCCGGGAGCCCGGGACGGAGCCTCGCGCCGCCGCCGTCCCTGGCGGCTCGGGAGCGCGCGGTACTGCAGGACTGGGACGATCTGGTGGAGGGGCTTGTCGACAAGCGTCTCGAGGCGGCACGCCGGGCCCTGCGACTGAGTGTGAGGGCACTCGCCGTCAGATGTCTGGATGGGCGGACCTGGCGACTGTCCTTCCGGCTGATGCGCGGTGCCTATGCCACTGCCGTGCTGCGCGAGCTGGTCGAATGGGGCGATGACTGATCAGCGTCGCAGGAGGACGTAGAGCGCTCCGGTCCCTCCGTCCACCGGGCGGGCCGAGCAGAAGGCCAGGACGTCATCGCGCTGCCGGAGCCAGCGGTCGACCTGGCCCTTGAGCACCGGCCCCGCATTGGATGAACGGCGTCCCTTGCCATGTATCACCCGGATGCAGCCAAGATGCCGGCGGTGGCATTCGTTGAGGAAATCCGTCAGCAGGCGGCGCGCCGAATCCACCGTCTGTCCGTGCAGGTCGAGCTCGGCCATGACACTGAACTCTCCGCGGCGAAGCCGCCTCAGTGTCCGGCGCTGCAGTCCGGGCCGCGCATAGGCCAGGGCCTCGCCGAGCTCCGCGCCCAGCTCGCTGCCATCGCGCTCACCATGGGCAAGCTCCCGCAGCACGGCGCGATCATCGGCATGGCGCTGACCGGGCACGGGGGGCGGGCGTCGCCGGCGCAGTTCGGCGTTCTGGCGGGTACGAATCGGGCGCACGTCGGCCATCGCGGCGCGAAAAAGCGCGGTATCCGGGTCCTCGTCATGCATTGCTGGCTCCCGTAGCGCTTGCGGATCGGTATAGTACACGGGCGGTAGCGCAAGGAGAAAAGAGCATCACATGAGAATTCTCGTCAGCAACGACGACGGTTACCGTTCCACCGGTATCGGTACACTCGCCGCGGCGCTCGCCGAACGGGCCGAGGTCACCGTGGTGGCCCCCGAGCGGGATCGGAGCGGAGCCAGTAATTCCCTGACGCTCGACTGGCCGGTCCGTGTCCAGGAGGCCTCGCCCGGCGTGTACGGCGTGGAGGGTACGCCGACCGACTGCGTCCATCTGGCCATCACGGGGCTGCTTGACGCGCTGCCTGACATGGTGGTCTCCGGCATCAATGCCGGCGGCAACCTCGGTGACGATGTGCTCTACAGCGGGACCGTGGCCGCCGCGATGGAAGGCCGGACGCTTGGCCTGCCCGCGATCGCCATCTCCCTCGTGGGCAGTCATCCCCGGCACTATGACACCGCGGCCGAGGTGGCGCGGCGGCTGATGGATCGGTTGCATCATGAACCGCTGCCGGCCGATACGATCCTCAACGTCAACGTCCCCGACCGGCCCTGGGAGGAAATCGGTGGCATCGAGGCGACCCGACTCGGGCAACGGCATCGCGCGGAAGCAGCGATTCATGATCTTGATCCCAAGGGCCGCAGCATCTATTGGATCGGCCCTCCGGGTGCGGAGCAGGATGCCGGCCCGGGGACGGATTTCGATGCCATCAACCGCGGATTCGTCTCGGTGACGCCCATCGAGGTGGATCTGACCCGCTATCCGGCCCTCGATCAGGTCGCGGGCTGGATCCAGGGACTGCATTGATGGAAGGACATCGCCTGCAGGGCATCGGGATGACCTCGCGCCGGACGCGGGAGCGCCTTGCGGGCCGGCTTGGCGACGCGGGCATACGCGACGTCCATGTGCTCAACATCATCCGGCAGATCCCGAGACACCTGTTCGTCGACGAGGCACTCGCCTCCCGGGCATACGAGGACACGGCGCTGCCCATCGGTCATGGACAGACCATATCGCAGCCCTTTGTGGTTGCGCGCATGACGGAGCTCCTCATCCGTCACGGCGCGCCGGGGCGAGTGCTGGAGGTCGGGACGGGATCCGGCTATCAGGCGGCGGTCCTCTCTGCCCTGGTCGAGCGCGTGTACACCATTGAGCGAATCCGGGCGCTGCATGAGCGAAGCCGGCGACTGTTCCGCCAGCTCGGCATCACCAATATCCGCCAGCGCCTCGGTGACGGCCATGCGGGTTGGGCCAACGCGGCTCCGTTCGATGCGATCATCCTGACGGCGGCGCCCCAGGCGATTCCCCAGGGGTTGTTCGAGCAGCTCGGCGAGGGCGGTCAGTTGCTGGCACCGGTGGGCGATGGCGATGCGCAGGAGCTGCGGGTCTACCATCGCGACGGCGATGCCCTGGTGGAAGAGGCCGTCGAGCCGGTGAGCTTCGTGCCGATGCTGGGTGGCACCGAGTAATGCCCCTCTTCACCGCGCTCTACGATCGCGTGCTCCGCTGGTCGGCCCACCGGCGGGCGCCGTGGCTGCTCGGCGCCCTCAGCTTTGCGGAATCGTCTTTCTTTCCGATTCCGCCGGACGTCATGCTGGCCCCGATGAGCATCGCGCGTCCCAGGCATGCGGTCCGTCTGGCCACGATCACGACACTGACCTCGGTAGCCGGCGGCGTCCTCGGTTATCTCATCGGGCTGCTGGGGCTGGAGCTGGTCCTTCCCCTGATTGTCGACGCCGGCTATGAACCGGCCTATGAACAGGCCAGGACCTGGTTTACGCAGTGGGGTTTCTGGGTCGTTCTGGTGGCGGGCTTCTCGCCGATCCCGTACAAGGTGTTCACCATCGCCGCAGGTGCGATGGCGGTGGCCTGGCTGCCGTTCGTGATCGCCTCGCTGCTGGGACGCGGTGCAAGATTCTACCTGGTGGCCATGCTGCTCGCCTGGGGCGGGCCGCGCGCCGAGCCATGGCTGCGTCGTTACATGGAGCGAATCGGGTGGTTGAGTGTCATCCTCCTGCTGGTGATCGTGCTCGCGCTGTCGCTCTGAGCCGGCAATTCGCCCTGGCGTTGCTGCTTTTCATGCTCGCCGGTTGCAGCGAATTCGACTATGCGTCCGATCGCCATCTGCGCGAGGCAGGCATCAGCGCCGGCACCCCCGGGATCCATACCGTCCGCCAGGGTGACACGCTCTATCAGATTGCCTGGGCCTATGGCCTGGACTTCCGCGACGTGGCCCGCTGGAACGCGATCGGCGAACCCTATGTGATCTATCCCGGCCAGCGACTGCGTCTGCGCCCTGCGGCGGGCAGCGGGGCCGGCACGGCAGGGGCCGTTGCGCCGACGCCCGACAGCGATTCAAGTAACCGGACGCCCGCGGAAGCAGAAGAGCGGATGCCTGCGGTCGCCCGGCGAGAGCCCCTGAGCGGTCCGGTGGCATGGCAATGGCCATCCGAGGGTCGGCTCGTCCGTCGCTATGACCCCGGGGCCCTGGGCAAACGCGGGATCGGCATCGCAGGCGCCCCCGGCAGTCCGGTGAAGGCGGCCGGTGCGGGCGATGTGGTCTATAGCGGAGACGGCTTACCCGGATACGGCAACCTGGTCATCATCAAGCACAACGAGCGCTTCCTCACCGCCTACGGCTACAATCGGGAGCTGCTCGTGGAAGAGGGTGACCGGGTGCGGGCCGGGGAGACCATCGCCCGCATGGGCGCCAGCGGCCAGCGCCCGGGCGAGCTGCATTTCGAGGTGCGGGAGCGGGGCGAACCGGTCAATCCGGTGAGTTATCTGCCGTAGCGCCGCGGGTCAGCGGTCGATGATGAGCGCGGCGACAACGCGCCGCCCTTCGGACATCAGCACGTTGTAGGTCCGGCAGGCCGACGCGGTATCCATGATCTCCAGTCCGATCCCCGCCTGGAGCAGGCCGAGCATCAGCTCGCGATCAGGGAATGTCTGGCGGGCGCCGGTGCCCAGCAGAACCACCTCGGGCTCGAGATCGTGGACCGCCGCCAGATGCCCGTCGGTGAGCGCCTGCAATGACGCGGGGCCCCATTCGGTGACCAGTGTGTCCGGGGTGACCAGGAGGCTCTCGGCATAACGGACGTCGTTGATGCGGATCCCGTCATCCGAATAACCCTGAATATGGTACGCGCCATCGGCGCCGTCGAGGCTCATCTTCATGACGGCACGATAGCGAGCGGCAGGGGGGTGGGGCAAGCCAGGCCGCCGTGCCGCGTTATTTGACACCGGCAGGGGGCAATTTTAGCGTTCACCGTTTATCATGACGCGGAGCGGGGATTTTCCGCATGCACACTCAACTATCGGCCCGGGGTACTGCCTTGAACGAGGAATTCCAGCGCATCAAGCGCCTCCCGCCCTACGTGTTCAACATCGTCAATGAACTCAAGGCTCAGGCCCGTGCCCGGGGCGAGGACATCGTCGACTTCGGCATGGGCAATCCGGACCTCCCGACCCCGCGGCATATCGTCGATAAGCTGGTCGAGGCGGCCCAGCGACCGGATACACACCGCTACTCGATGTCGCGCGGCATACCGCGTCTGCGCCGGGCGATCACGCGCTGGTATCACAGCCGCTACAATGTGGCGCTGGACCCCGAGACCGAGGCGATCGTGACCATCGGCTCGAAGGAGGGGCTCGCGCATCTGGCCCTCGCCACGCTGGGTCCCGGAGATGCCGTGCTGGTCCCCAATCCGGCCTATCCGATCCATCCCTACGGCGTGGTCATCGCCGGGGCGGATATCCGTCATGTCCCGTTGGTCGAGGGTGGCGATTTCTTCACCGAGCTGGAAAAGGCCATCAAGGACACCTGGCCCAAGCCGAAGATGCTGATCATCAACTTCCCGGCCAACCCGACGGCGCAATGCGTCGATCTGGGCTTCTTTGAGCGGGTGGTGGAGATATGCCGCGAGCATGGCATCTGGGTCGTGCACGATCTCGCCTACGCCGATCTCGTCTATGACGGCTACGAGGCGCCGTCGATCCTCCAGGTGCCGGGGGCCCGCGAGGTGGCGGTGGAGTCGTTCTCGCTGTCGAAAAGCTACAACATGCCGGGCTGGCGCGTGGGTTTTCTCTGCGGCAATGACAAACTGATCGCCGCACTCGCGCGGATGAAGTCGTACCTCGACTATGGGATGTTCACGCCGATTCAGGTCGCGGCGATTCATGCGCTGGAGGGGCCTCAGGAGTGCGTCAGCGAGATTCGGGAAACCTATCAGGGCCGGCGCGACGTGCTGTGCGACGGCCTGGAGGCCGCCGGTTGGCCAGTGACGCGGCCCCGGGCGACGATGTTCGTCTGGGCGCGGATTCCGGAACCCTATCGCGACATGGGATCGCTGGAGTTCGCCAAGAAGCTTTTGCGCGACGCCGGCGTCGCAGTCTCACCCGGGATCGGCTTCGGTGAGTATGGCGATGAATACGTCCGTTTCGGTCTGATCGAGAACCAGCATCGGACGCGGCAGGCCGTGCGTGGTATCAAGCAGATGCTGCGCCGGGATGGTCATGGGCAGTAAAGAAAAGGGAGACAACCTCTTGGATCCGGTAAAGGTCGGGGTGCTTGGACTGGGGACGGTTGGCGGCGGCACCGTCAATCTGCTGGAACGCAATCGCGATGAAATCACCCGTCGCGCAGGGCGGCCCATCGATGTGGTGCGGGCGGCGGCTCGCCATCCCGATCGTCCGCGGACCTGCAGCACTGAAAACATCCATCTCGACTACGACGCCCAGGCCGTCGTGGACGATCCTTCCATCGAGATCGTGGTCGAACTCATCGGTGGTGAAACCCTGGCCAAGGAACTGATCCTGCGCGCCATTGATAACGGCAAGCACGTCGTCACCGCCAACAAGGCGCTGATCGCCCTGCATGGCAACGAGATCTTCTCCCGGGCGCGGGAGAAGGGCGTCACTATCGGTTTCGAGGCGGCCGTTGCGGGCGGTATCCCGATCATCAAGGCGGTCCGCGAGGGGCTGGTCGGCAACCGGATCGAGTGGCTCGCCGGCATCATCAATGGCACCAGCAACTTCATCCTCACCGAAATGCTCTACGCGGGCCGCGCCTTCGGCGACGTCCTCGCCGAGGCACAGCGGCTTGGCTATGCCGAAGCCGATCCCACATTCGATGTCGAGGGCGTTGACGCCGCACACAAGCTCACGATTCTGGCCTCCATCGCATTCGGTATTCCGCTGCAGTTCGACAAGGTCTTCATGGAGGGCATCGGCCAGATCAGTACCGACGATGTCGCCTACGCCTCGGAGCTGGGCTTCCGCATCAAGCATCTGGGCATCTGCCGGCGGGAGGGGGATGGCATCGGCCTCCGGGTCCATCCCACACTCCTGCCGGAGCGTCAGCTCCTCGCCAATGTGGACGGTGTGATGAACGCGGTCATGGTGAATGCCGACCCACTGGGGCCGACGCTGTACTACGGCGCCGGCGCTGGTGCCGAGCCGACGGCCTCCGCCGTGGTCGCTGATCTGGTGGACGTTGTCCGGGAGTTTACCCTGGAGCCCGAGAACCGCGTCCCATACCTGGCCTTCCAGTCGCATTCGCTCTCGGATGAGCCCGTGGTCGGCATGGACGCGGTGGAGACCGCCTATTACCTCCGCGTCGAGGCACAGGATGAGCCGGGTGTGCTGGCCGATATCACCGGCATTCTCAGCAACGCTGGCATCAGTATTGAGGCGGTGATCCAGAAGCAGCCGGCACCGGGCGCGGAGACGGTCCCAGTGATCCTGCTCACCCATCGGGTGCGGGAGGCGCGGATGAACGAGGCCTGTGAGCGCATTGAGGCACTGGAGGCCATCCATGGCAGTATCACCCGCATTCGGGTGGAGGCACTCCTGTGAGCGGTCAGAATCACTACACCGGCCTGATCGGCGCCTATGGCGACCGGCTGCCACTCGCCCGCAATGCCCGGCCGATCAGTCTTGGCGAAGGGAATACCCCCCTGATCCGCCTCGAGAATCTGCCCGGATCGCTGATGCATGACGTTGAGCTGTACGTCAAATATGAGGGGCTCAACCCGACCGGATCATTCAAGGACCGGGGCATGACGGTGGCCGTGACACAGGCGGTCGCGGAGGGGAGCCAGGCGATTATCTGCGCCTCCACCGGTAACACCTCGGCCTCGGCGGCGGCCTATGCCGCCCGGGCGGGGATCAAGGCCTTTGTGCTCATCCCCGACGGGAAGATCGCCATGGGCAAGCTTGCCCAGGCCATCATGCATGGAGCCGAGGTGCTGCAGATCCGCGGTAACTTCGACGATGGCATGCGGATCGTCAAGGAAATGGCGGAGCAGGCCCCTGTGAGCCTGGTCAATTCAGTGAATCCCTACCGCCTTCAGGGTCAGAAGACCGCGGCGTTTGAGATCTGCGAGGCGCTGGGGCAGGCGCCGGACTATCACTGCCTCCCCGTCGGTAACGCGGGAAATATCACCGCCTACTGGATGGGCTACAGCGAAATGGCGCTGGCACCGGGCCAGAAAGGGACACTGGCCTGCGGTTTCTGTGGCGGCGACTGTGCCTATCATCAGGGCCGCGTGGCAGCCCGTCCGGTGATGGTCGGCTACCAGGCAAGCGGATCCGCTCCGTTCCTGCGGGGCGGGCCCGTCACGCATCCGGAGACGGTGGCCACCGCCATCCGGATCGGGGCGCCGCAGAGCTGGGATTATGCGCTCACCGCATCGCGGGAGTCCGGCGGCTGGTTTGACGAGTTCACCGACGAGGCGATCCTCGAGGCCCAGTGGTTGCTGGCAAGCCGCGAGGGCATATTCTGTGAGCCGGCCTCGGCGGTCTCAGTGGCCGGCGCCATGCGGGATATCGAGAACGGACGGATACCGCCGGGCAGCCGGGTGGTATGCACGTTGACCGGCCATGGATTGAAGGATCCGGATGTCGCCCAGCGGCATGCCGAAGCGGCGGTGACCACGGTGGATGCCGATTCCTCGGCGGTTCGGCAGGCGATCCTCGGCAAGATGTCCTGAGTCCATGGCGGGGCGTGGCGAGCTGATCTGTCTGGCGCCCGGACTGCTGGGGCCCGTGCCGGCGACGCTGGCCGATGCCCTGCCGGCGGTGGGCTCGTTTCCGGTGCTGGAGGCACTGCTCGGCCGATCGGGCGGCCACGCGGCATCGCGTTCAGACGGAGAAGGACTACTGCGTTCCCTGGCCGAGCCGGCGCCATCAGTGGGGGATCTCCTGGCCGCTGAATTCGACATTCCGGGGGATCGCGTGTGCTACCGAGCCGCACCGACGCATCTGCGGCCGGATCGGGACCGGCTGCTGCTGTTTGCCGGCGATACCCTGAACCCGCCCGCCGACGAGGCAGAGACGATCTGTCGTGATTTCAATCATCTGTTCTCTGAAGATGGGCTTTCACTTCAGGTCCGGGGCGGCGAATGGCTCCTCATTGCCGAGTCGGCTCCGGGTCCGGATCTGCCGCCGCTCTCAACCGTTGCCGGGCGCTATCTGGATACCGTTATCCCGAATGACGCAGCGGCCCGGCCCTGGCGGAAACTTCTCAACGAAGTGCAGATGTTCCTGCATGACCATCCGGCCAATACCGCTCGACAGTCCCGCGGCGAGCTCCCCATCAACGGACTCTGGTTCTGGGGTGGCGGACGCCGTAGCAACGGACGGCTGACTCTGCCGGTGCGCATCATCCACGGCGATGACCCCATCGCACGCGGGTTGGTTCGGAGCAGCAGCGACGTGCAGTACGAACGGGATGTCCCGCCCGCCATGTCGCTGGCGGAAGGTGGCCCGAGGGCATTTGTCTGGACGGATGCGGAACGCGCGCTGCTGGGCGGAGATGCCGAGGCGTGGCTGGGTGCCCTGCAGCGCTTTGAGAGCGGATACGCAGGAATCCTCCGTGATCTGGTCTTCGAGCATGGCGGTCGTGTGGAACTGCGCTGCGCCAACGGCTGGACGCATCGCATCACCCCCGTTGACCGGTGGCGATTATGGCGCCGGCCAAAGCCGCTCAGGGAATGGCTGGTGGTCGAATGAACCGGCGCGATGCCGTCGAGATCCGCGAGCGGCCCCTCCCGACAGGCCATGATGATCTGCCGGCTGGACTCTCCCCGCTACTGACCAGGATCTATCGCGGCCGCGGCGTTACTCGAGCCGATGAGCTCGATTATCGGCTCAATCAGCTACCCCATCCGGCGTCGCTCCAGGGGGTCGACACGGCGGCGAGGGTGTTGGCCGACGCCATCACCGCCGGGCAGCGGATTCTGGTGGTCGGCGACTTCGATGCCGATGGTGCGACCAGCACCGCGCTTGCTGTACGGGCGTTACATGCCATGGGCGCCGACCGGATCGACTATCTGGTGCCCAATCGCTTCCAGTTCGGTTATGGCCTGACGCCCGCGCTCGTCGAGGTCGCCAGGTCGTATATCCCCGATCTGATCCTGACCGTTGATAACGGAGTCAGCGCCCACGCCGGCGTGGAGGCCGCGCAGGCAGCGGGAATCGGCGTCGTGGTCACCGATCACCACCTGCCGGGCGAATCGCTACCGGGAGCGCTGGCCATCGTCAATCCGCATATCGGGTCGCCGGACTTTGCAGGTCGGCATCTGGCAGGCGTCGGTGTGTGTTTCTACACGATGCTCGCCGTGCGTGCGACTCTCCGCGAGCGGGCCTGGTTCAGTGCGGCGCGCCCGGAGCCCGCGCTGGTCGATAACCTCGATCTTGTCGCGCTGGGCACGGTGGCCGACGTCGTGCCACTGGACCGTGTCAATCGGCTGCTCGTCGAACAGGGCCTGCGCCGGATCAGGGCCGGTCAGGCGACGCCGGGGGTGCTGGCGTTGCTGAACGCCGCCGGTCGCGATCCGGCCCGCGCCAATGCCATGGATCTCGGGTTTGGCGCCGCGCCACGGCTCAATGCCGCCGGTCGCCTTGATGACATGAGTCGCGGTATCGAAACATTGCTCGCTGGCGACAGGCCGGAGGCCGATGAACGCGCGACAAGCCTGGAGGCGCTCAATCGGGAGCGACGTGCCCTGGAACGGGGTATGCGGGAGACCGCACTTGCCGATATCGAGGCCCATGCCGAAGCGGCGGCAGGGGAGATGGCACCGATACTCTGCCTGATGGCGGACGACTGGCATCAGGGCGTCGTCGGGATCGTCGCGTCACGGCTGAAGGAGCGCTTCAGGCGCCCGGTCGTGGCTTTCGCACCGGCGGACAATGGCGAGTTGAAGGGCTCGGCCCGCTCAATACCAGGATTGCATATGCGCGATCTATTCGAGGCCCTGGATACGCGCAGCGGCGGCAGTCTCATCCTGCGCTTCGGCGGTCATGCCATGGCCGCGGGGCTGAGCGTGCGATCGGAGGATTTCGATGCGTTCAAGTCTGGAATAACCGAGCTCGCCAGGGAATGGCTCGGGGATGAGCCGGCCGAAGAGACCCTCTGGACCGACGGCATACTGTCCCCGCAGGACTATTGCCTCGAGACCGCCTCAACGCTTCGCTATGCGGGGCCATGGGGCGCAGGATTTCCTGAGCCCGTTTTCCACGATCGGTTTCTGGTCCGCGAACAGCGGATCGTCGGGGTGGATCACCTCAAGCTCCGGCTGAGCCCGCTCGGTGCCAATCGGCAGGCGATCGATGCGATCGCATTCAACGCCGTTGACAATGGCTTTTCACAGGTGCCCGAAGAAATCGAGGCGGCTTTCCGCCTCGACGTGAATCGCTATCGGGGAGTCGATCGACTCCAGCTGGTCATCGACTACCTTGCCGCTGCCTGAACGGGTGACAGCCGACCGACCATCCTCGGCGTTCCGCCGGCCTGGAGTTCAGCCAGATCAGCCACCACTTCCACCGCCTCGTCCAGCAGCACGTCGGGCACCATGTCCGGCTCCAGCCCGTCGAGGCTATCGAGCGGCTCGCGCCCATACGCCGTCAGCTGGGCATTGACCGCCGCGAGTCGTGCGGCCTCGGCTGCATCGATCTCAGCGCGTCGTTCCGCCTCGTTGAGTGAGACCCGCGTCCTGTCCCGCTCCGCTTCGAGGCGGGATGCCTCGCCGGCCACCGCCTGGAGCGCAGGATCGAGTCTGAGCCGTTGCTGGTGGTGGCGACGGAGCGTATTGATCAGGCCATCGAGCCGGCCGATGCGGACATAATCGGCTGAGCGGATCGTGTCCCAGGGCAGGGCGTTGTCCGCGGCACGCTCACCCATGCTGTCGCTGGCCTGTGGGTAGGGCATCTCCAGGTCCGGCGTTACGCCCTCAAGCTGAGTGCTCTCGCCATTGATCCGGTAGAACTTGGCGATGGTCAGCTTGAGCCGACCGCTGGGCGTCTGCTCATCACCCACGCCAAAGCGCTCGAGGCCAACCAGCGTCTGAACCGTGCCCTTGCCGAAGGTCTGGTCACCCATGACCACCCCCCGGCCATAGTCCTGCATGGCCGCTGCGAATATCTCCGAGGCGGATGCGCTGCGGCCGTCCACAAGCACCCCGAGAGGACCGTCATAAATGGCCGGCTCCGCGGCTGGATCCGTGAGGACTTCGCGCCGCCCGTTGCTGCGATGAACCTGGACCACAGGCCCCCGGTCGATGAACAACCCGGTCATGCGGACTGCCTCTTCCAATGACCCGCCCGCATTGCCGCGCAGGTCGATGACGAGGCCATCGATATCCGCCAGTGCCTTGCTGGCGAGCAGCTCGCTGACATCCCGCGTGGTGCTGCGATAGTCCTCATCGCCGGCGTTCGCGGCGCCGAAATCCGCATAGAAGGCAGGTATCTCGATGACGCCGATGCGCTCCAGGCCCTCTTCCCGCTCCACCTCGCGGACTTCGGCCCGGGCAGCCTGCTCCTCCAGCTCTATGGTGTTGCGGGTGAGCGTAATGACCCGTTCGCGGGAGTCACTGCCGCGCGCGCTGGGTAGGATGCGCAGATGGACCTCCGAACCCTTGGGGCCGCGGATCAGGTCGACAACATCGGCGAGCCGCCAGCCGACCACATCCTGGATGTCATTCGGTTCCTGGCCAACACCAACGATGCGGTCACCGGCCTTGAGCTGGCCGCTGGTTTCCGCCGGGCCACCGGCGATGAGCTCGACGATCTCGACGAATTCTCCCTCGTTGCTGAGCAGTGCACCGATCCCTTCCAGCGAAAGCCGCATATTGATATCGAAGTTCTCGGAGGTGCGCGGTGACATATAACTGCTGTGGGGGTCGAACTCGCCGGCCCAGGCGGTCATGAAGACCTGAAAGACATCCTCTGCCGTGTACTGCGAGAGGGTCCGGGACAAGCGCTTGTAGCGACCGGCGAGGGACGCCTTGATCTCCTCAACCTCACGACCGTTGAGTTTCTGCGTGAGGGCGTCGTTCACCACACGCTTGCGCCAGAGTTCATCCAGTTCTTCCGACGAACCCGCCCAGTCGACATCCGAGCGGTCGAGTTCGAGGGTCTCCGCGCTGTTGAAATCGAGCCCTGAACCGAGCACGTCGAGCGCATGATCACTCCGCTCGTTCACGCGCTGGCGATAACGCTCGAAGATGGCGTAGGCGGTATCGAGGCGTCCTGTGCGTATTTCATCGTCAAGCCGGTCACTGCGATCCGCAAAGGCCTCGAGGTCCGCCGCGGTGAAGTAGAAACGCCTGGGGTCCAGGGCGTCGAAGTAGGCCCGGTAGACTTCCTCCGAGAGTTGATCATTGGTCTGCAGGTCGTTGTAGTGATAGCGCGACAGCAATTCGCCAACAACCTGTCCCGCACGCTCCTGGAGCGGTTCGGGCTCTATGGCCTCGGCGGCGAGTGACAGGGCGGGCTGCGTGAACAGCAGGGCCATGGCCAGGAGGGCGTGCGTGATTGTGGCTCGGATCAATGTTCTGCCTCGTGCCTTCAGCGACTGTAACCACTCTGACATCCCGTAGGGCAGGAAAATCCCCTGACGGATCTGCTAGCGTAGCCGCATCGCAACGGTAGGGGAACCAATGTTCGTTGATTTTCGTTGGCCGAACTGGCACCGCGAGGACGCACCAGCCCTGGAGATCCTCCGGGCCGCCCCGGTGAACGAGGGTGTCGCACGCGCCACACCGGTGGTGTTTGTCCATGGGGCGTTCCTGGGGGGATGGTGCTGGGAGGCGCATTTCCTGGATTATTTCGCTTCCTGCGGATTTCACGCCGTCGCGCCCAGTCTGCGCGGACATGGTGGCAGCGACGGGCATGCCAGGCTGGATACCTATGGGGTCCGGGAGTACGTCGCGGATCTGGAGAGAGTCATCGCCGACCTTGACGGACCGCCGCCGGTCCTGGTCGGCCATTCCATGGGCGCACTCGTCGTCCAGCGCTATCTGGAGCGGTTTCCAGCCTCATCCGCCGTGCTGATGGCGCCGGTTCCCCCGCAGGGCCTTCTGCCGGCAACGCTGCGGATGGCGGTGAGCGATCCATGGCTCTATGCGCAGTATGGTCTCATGCAGACGTTCGGCTCCGGGGTGATCGACACCGACGTGGCGCAGCGGGCCATATTCTCGGAACAGACGCCCGACGAAAAGCTGACCGAGTATGCCCGGCGGGTCCAGCGTGAATCCCAGCGCGCCCTCTGGGACATGAATGTGCATGCGGCTGGCCGTCCATGGCTCGCCCCGGCATCCGTTCCCATGCGCGTCCTCGCCGCGGAGGACGACGCCCTGTTCAGTGCGGACGAGACCCGCGCGGTGGCCGACCTCTGGGGATGCGACTGGGGGTCACTACCAGGCATGGGACATGCCATGATGCTCGAGCCGGGCTGGCAGCAGGCCGCTGATACCGTCATCCGGTGGATCTGGCAGAAGGGCGTGCGCTAGCCCTCCCTACCAGCGGTATTTGTCCCAGAGCTCCGGGTTGGCCCAGTGGCGTGCATTGAGCCAGTCTGGCGTTACCTTGTAATGGGCGATATCAAACTCGTACCAGCGGCGGCGGCCATCCGGATCCCGACTGCTGCCCCAGCGCTGGAAGCCGAGACCGATGAGTTCCTGGCGGCCCAGGTGCCCATCAGGCTCGCCGCTGGCGATGACGAGGACGCGGTCGGCATGCAGATCGCGCAGACGCCCGACCAACTGTATTGCCCCGGTGGCCGATGGAAACGCGGATGCTCCGTCGACCACGGCCAGCGCCGCCCGCGGTAGCCCGTCGAGGTGCGATGCCGCGGCGTCGGGGCCGAACAGCATGACCCTGCGGTCGGCCAGCGCCCGGCGGAGCGGCGACGCATCCGTAACGACCAGCGACATGTCCTCACCCGCCGACTCGATTGCCGTGTCCAGCAGTTCCAGCGTATCCGGGGCCTGTGTATTCACGCCGACTCCAGGGCATCGTGCAGGGCGATGTATGCCTCGGTGAGCTTGTGCCTTGGAGCGAGATCGATCAGTGGACGCGCCGCCTGATGGGATTCGCGCACCTTGACCGACGCCGGGAGGAAGGGCTCGGCGACCGGGTTACCGCGATCGCGCAGCTCGTCGGCCAGCTCGCGGGGGAGGCGGGCGCGTGACTGGAACTGGTTGACCACGATGGCCTCGATGTCGAGCGCCGGATTATGGTCGAGGCGCAGCTCCTCGACGGCCGCAGTCAGCTCGTCAAGCGCCTGCCGGGCGAAGGCGTCGCAGTCGAAGGGCACGAGACAGCGGTCCGCCGCGATCAGCGCCGAGCGGGTGTAGAAGTTCAGCGCCGGCGGCGTGTCGATATAGACGCGGTCGAAATCCTCCAGCGCGGAGAGGGATTCGCGGAGCTTATAGATCTTGTATCGCGATTCCAGCCGACCCTGCAGGGTCTCGAGTTCGGGATGAGCGGCAACCACCGCCAGGTTCTCATATCGCGTTGGTCGGGAAATTTCCGTTATATCGCGGGGATAGATTCGGAAGCTCAGCGTGTCTTCGAAGTATCCGGCGACCGATTCCCCGGGATCGTCGACTGATTCACCGAGCAGGTAATGCGTCGCATTGGCCTGCGAATCGAGATCCACCACCAGCGTGCGCAGGCCACGATAAGCGGCGATTGCCGCCAGATTGCAGGTGATCGTCGATTTGCCTACGCCGCCCTTCTGATTGAATATTACCCGGCGCATCCCGTGACTCCTGATAGACTGCTCCCTTCTGACAGTCAGTCTAGGCACGTCTTGTACCCGGGTCGAGTGCTCCTATGTTTAGCGTACTGAAACGACTGCTCTTCATGATGCCGCCGGAACGTGCCCATGACCTGGCGCTGGGGTCAATGGATGGCCTCGCGCGGTTCGGTGGCCGGTGGTTTCTGCCGTCACCGGTGGAGGATGAGAGGCGCATGATGGGGCTGCGGTTCCGCAATGCCGTCGGCCTCTCGGCGGGACTGGACAAGAATGGTGATCATGTCCGGGGACTTGCGGCGATGGGATTCGGTTTCGTCGAGCTGGGAACCGTGACACCGGTGGGGCAGCCTGGCAATCCGGCGCCCCGCCTGTTTCGGCTGCCGGCGCATGAGGCGCTCATCAACCGGCTGGGGTTCAATAATCAGGGAGTGGATCACCTCTGTGAGGCGGTGAAGGCTGCGCGGCGCCATGTGGACATCCCCATTGGCATCAATATCGGCAAGAACCGCAATACGCCACTGGAGCACGCTGCGGACGATTACCGACACTGCCTGCGTGCAGTCCATGCCATTGCTGATTACGTGGTCGTCAACCTCTCGTCGCCCAATACACCGGGCCTGCGCTCGCTGCAGGCGGGCAGGGAACTGACCGGGCTCGTCCAGCGTCTTCAGCACGAGCAGACGGTGCTGGAGGCGAAGACCGGGCATCGCGTCCCGCTTGTCGTCAAGATCGCGCCTGACCTGACCGATGACGACCTGCGAGGTCTCGTCGATGCCCTACTGGAATGTGGTATCGACGGCATTACGGCCACAAATACGACCATCGACCACAGCCAGGTGGCCGGCAGTCGCCATGCGGACGAAACCGGTGGCCTGAGCGGTGCACCCCTGCGCGCCCGAGCCACGGAGGTCGTGCGACAGATCCGCCACCAGGCCGGCCCCGACCTGCCGGTCATCGCCGTCGGAGGCATCATGAGCCCGACGGATGCGGTAGAGAAAATGCAGGCCGGCGCGGACCTCGTCCAGCTCTACACGGGGCTCATCTACAGGGGCCCGCGCCTCGTCCGCGAGTCCGCTGCCGAGATCCGCGACCTCTGTCCCGCCACCCGGGACTTGTCCTGACGCCTCCCCCGATGGACAATCATCGCCCTGGAGAGGTGGCAGAGTGGTCGAATGCGGCGGACTTGAAATCCGTTGAGTCCTCACGGGCTCCGGGGGTTCGAATCCCTCCCTCTCCGCCAGACACAAAAACGGGGCCACCGGCCCCTTTTTTGTGTCTGATGCAGTGCCGGGGTTCGAACCCCCGGAGCAAGCAAAGGATGGGTTCGACCAACTGCCGACAGGCAGTTGGGACGCCGAGCATGAGCGAGGCGCCCGAAGGGTGAGGCCCGAAGGATGAGGGCCGAATCAATCCCTCCCTCTCCGCCAGACACAAAAACGGGGCCACCGGCCCCTTTTTTGTGTCTGATGCAGTGCCGGGGTTCGAACCCCCGGAGCAGGCAGATCGGGTTCGACCAATCGCCATGAGGCGATTGCCCTATTGACCCTGCCCCAGTGAGTAACCACGTTCACCATCAAAGGCATAGAGCTGTTCTGTCTTGACAAAGTCGATCCCCGCATCGGCGAGCCGATCGAGAAGATCGATCAGGGCGCGTTTGCTCATGGTCTCCCCGCTGGCGGCCATGAATCGGCATCGCCAGTGATCGGTGCAGAATGTCTCCGGCATCCCGTTCGGCCAGACTTTGACGCCGCGGTTGGTGATCATCTCCAGCGCCATCTCCCCGGCCTGGCAGCATTGCAGCGAGTCGGCCAGCGCCTGCGGGGTCTGCCTGCTGTGGATGAATACATCCACCCCGACCAGCGTCTTCTTTGCCGGTGCCGGTGCAGTCGGTTGGACCGGGATTATCGGTGCGGACGCCGTCGCATAATGCGCTTCGGCCAGCCGTTCCGGGCGTTCACCAATCCGCTCGATGACGGCGTCGGCAAACGCTTTTGTGCCCACCCTGCGGGTCGACACCCCGTCACGATAGACGTCAGCCGTATGGATACCGTCCTCAATGGTTTTCAGCCAGGCATTCTGGATGCGCTCTGCGGCCTCGGTCTGTCCCAGGTGCAGCAGCATCATGACGCCGGCGCGTAGCAGGCCCGATGGATTGGCGATATCCCGACCGGCGAGCGGCGGAGCGGAGCCGTGGATGGCCTCGAACATGGCGCCGTGGACGCCGATGTTAGCGGACGGGGCAAGTCCCACCGAACCGCTGATCTGCGCGGCGATGTCGGACAGTATGTCGCCGTAGAGGTTGGGCATGACAACGACATCGAACATTTCCGGTGTGTCGGCCAGTCGCGCGGCGGCAATGTCGATAATCCAGTGGTCCGTGGCAATGCCCGGGTAGTCGGCCGCGACCTCATCAAAGACTCGATGGAATAGGCCATCGGTCATTTTCATGATGTTGTCCTTGGTAAAGCAGCTCACCTTGCGGCGGCCATTGGCGCGGGCGTATTCAAAGGCGTAGCGGATGATTTTCTCGCAACCCGGCCGCGAAATGAGCTTCAGGCACTGATAGACCTCGTCGGTCTGGCGATGCTCAATGCCGGCGTAGAGGTCCTCCTCATTCTCGCGGATCACCACCAGGTCCATCTCCGGGTGGCGGGTCGGGATAAAGGGCGCCAGCGCGCTGCATGGGCGGATATTGGCGAAAAGGCCGAGGCTTTTGCGGATGGTTACGTTGAGGCTCTTGTAACCGCCACCCTGCGGCGTGGTGATGGGCGCTTTGAAGAAGACGCCCGTCTCCCGCAGGCTCTCCCAGGCGGCATCGCTGATACCCGCACTATGGCCCGCCCGGTAGACGGATTCGCCGATGTCGATGGTGTTGATCGACAGTTGCGCCCCGGCGGCCTCAAGCACCTCAAGCGAGGCCTGCATGATCGCTGGTCCTATTCCGTCCCCCGGCGCTACCGTGACCGGGACCGCCTGTTGGGACGCCTGCTTTACCCTTTGAATCTCTGCGATGGCCTCTGGCATGGGATCCTCCGTCTCTGCTGATGGCCGGCGCTAAGGCCTTGCCGCTGTCCTGCGGGTAAGCATGCTGGGGATCGGGCCGAAAGAAAAATATAATTGTTCGGCTTATTCATTCGGAAAAACCGAACGGTTAGGCCGAGGCTGCGTGGTTACGCCCGCAGGCGGACAGGAGCGGAGACGGAGCGATTCGGGAGGTCGTGGAATGCTAGAAGCGGTACTCGACGCCGGCGGAGAAGCTGGGTGTATAGCGGAAGCTCTCGAAGGTATCACCCAGCATGGTGCTGTCTGCGGCCGCGCTCGGGGATGGGCGTCCGGAATCAAGGGTATCGGCGACGCCTTCAAAGGTCAGGCCCATGTCCAGCGAGAGCCCCAGGCGCCCCTGGGTGCCGAGATCGTTGTCCCAGCCAACACCAAGGTAGGTACGCATATCCTCTGTATCGAGCCCGGGCATGCTGAAAGAGTCGGCGTCCAGCAGCTCTTCACCGTAAAGGGCGCCTCCCGTCATCCGCAGACCGCTCTCATGCAGGGACCAGTCCACAAGGGCGGAGAACTGCATCGACTCGTCGACGAGCGAGAAAGCGGTACGCCGAGCCATTCCGATCTCGGGCGATTCACGGTTCACTCCGAATCGGATGTCAAGACGCTCACTGAGGTGTGAGGTGAGCTCGAGCTCGGGCTGGAGCCCCAGTCGCCAGTCGGGTGACTGGGCATGGACGACAGGAGCAGTCACCAACGTCAGGGTGACCGCGGCCAGAAGCTTTCCTGTCATATACTTGAGGCTCATACCTGTATTATTGCGCAAAGCGGCGCCAAAACGAACCCCTATCAGACTGATTTATGTCTGATACCGTGCTTTCCACTCGGCATACGGCATGCCGTGAGTGATCTCGCGCGCGGTTTCCTTATCCAGCTCAATGCCCCGCTCGGCGGCGGCCTCCGCATACCAGCGCGCCAGACAGTTGCGGCAGAACCCGGCCAGGTTCATGAGGTCGATATTCTGGACATCGGTACGCTCGCGAAGGTGCGCAATGAGCGCGCGGAATGCGGCGGCCTCGATCTCGGTGCGTTGCAGGTCATCCATGGCTGTGATCCTCAGCAGACGGGTTGCGTGCATTTCGAGGTACATTATGTCAGCGCGCCGTGGATCAGCGGGAGAAACGGTCATCCGGATATGAGCAGGGCAGGGTGATGGGAACGGCAGGAATAATCAGTCTCGCTCGGATCTGTGCACTGGCGTGGTGGATGGGTATCCCCTCGCTCGCGATGGCCCTCAGCTTTCCGCTGCCACCGCCCAATGTGGATGTGGTCGGGCATGTGCAGAGGGTCACCGCTGACCGCGAAGACACGCTTCTGGCGCTCGGCCGTGAATATGGCGTCGGCTATGAGGAGATGCGTCGGGCAAACCCCGACGTGGATGTGTGGTTGCCGGGTGAGGGCACGGAAATCGTCATTCCGAGCCGGTTCATCCTTCCCGCGGCGCCCAGGGACGGTGTCGTGATCAATCTCGCGGAAATGCGGCTCTATTATTATCCGCCCGCCGATGCGCAGGATCTCCGTCGGGTTGAGACCTATCCGATCAGCGTCGGGCGCATGGATTGGGGAACGCCGCTGGGCGAGACCCGGATCACCGAGAAGACCGAAGACCCTTACTGGTTCCCGCCGGAGTCCATCCTGACCGAGCGGGCCGCCCAGGGCCGGCCACTGCCAAGCGCCGTCCCGCCAGGGCCCGATAACCCGCTCGGGCGCCACAAGATGCGCCTGGATATCCCCGGCGGGGCGTATCTGATCCACGGCACCAATGAACCACGGGGTATTGGCATGCGGGTGACCCACGGCTGCATCCGCATGTTCCCCGAGGACGTGGAGTCATTGTTCGAGCGCCTCCCGGTCGGGACGGACGTCCGCATCGTGAATCAGCCGGTCAAGGCCGGCTGGATGGCCGGCGAGCTGCTGATCGAGGCGCATCCCGTACTGCCGGCGGACGCCGAAAACGCCTATGACCCGCTGAAACCACCGCCGGTTCGGGATGCCGTGCGCGCGCTCGCCGGCATTCTCGATGAAGGGCCGGCGAGGGTGGACCACGACCGGCTCACCCGTTCTGTCGGCACCGCGAGCGGCATTCCGGTCGTTGTCTCGAGAAGTCTGGATATCAGCCCGACGGATACCGGTCAGTGGTCCTCCGTCGTGCGGCAATAAAAAACCCCGCCGGAGCGGGGTTCTGACTGGGTCCGTCGGGGCGGAGCCTACTTGTACATCGACTCCTCGAACATGCGATCGATCTTCTCGCTGTTCTCGTTCGCCGTTTCCTGAGCGGCATTGGCGACGGTCTCGGCGCCTTCCGCGGTCACCATGGCAGTGCTCGCCTCGTCCATCGCGGCCTCGGCCAGCGCACGGACATCATCAATCTGAGCCTGCAGGTCTTCCGTGGACGCCTGCGTGGCGCAACCCACGAGCAGCCCCATGGAGGCGGTGGCAGCGCTCAGCTTGAGCAGCGTTTTGAGCGACTGGGTCATATGAAACTCCTTCGTCTTGTCCTGACGTTTGAATCCGACGGACATCAACGGCGCCAATTCGCCGTGATCGTCGGTCGCATGATTGCTCGCCGGCGTCCGACTTTCAACCCCCCGGAAAGGCTATTCAATCACCACCGGCGTACCGATTGTGACAACAGAATGCAGCGTTTCGATCTGCTCATTCGTGAGTGCAATGCAGCCCTGGGTCCAGTGAAAGTCACGGTGAATGGCAGGATTGCCCTTACCGATGCCGTGGAACCCGATATACCCGCCAAGCGTGCCATCCTGCGGGAACTCCCCGTGTTCCAGGCCATGCCGGAGGGCGTTCGTATATTCCGCTTCCGTCATCGCCCCCCGCCGACGGGCTTCATCAAGATGGGCAAGGGTCGGGTAATTAATACCGATGAAAATATGAAATCGGCTTTCCCGATTGAACCGGGTAATTCTGAACTCACCCGTCGGTGTCGTGTGATCACCCCTGAAATGAAGGTCCGATATGCCGCCCCGGCCAAAGGCGACGTCATCGAGTCGCATGAGACGCTGTTCGCCACGCCATACCTCGGTCACCGCCGATTCGGTATCGACGTGCACCCAGACCTCGCCCGTATCCGAGGAGGCATGGGCACCGCGCGGATTGAGCAGCAGGCCGACGCAGAGAATGGCGAACAGTGCCGTAGCGAGTCGGCTCACGGGAGATACCGGTAGAGATCGGCTGTGTCGAATGGCCAGTAGAGAGGCTGCGACCGCTGGTCGCATACGATGACGGGAATCGCCTCCGCATAATCCGCCTCGGCCTCCGGGTCGTCCATTATATCGACATGCTCGACCGCCAGGCCGCGTCGCCGCGCCACCGGTTCAAGCAGTTGCCAGGCCTCATCGCAGAGGTGACAGCCTGATGTCGTGTAGAATCGGATGGATTGCATGATCGTCATGTCCCGTCATCGTTCAGCCAAAAGCATAACGCGACTGCATCGCCCATGAGTATCACTGCGGACCTCCGCCTCAGCGTCGCCCCGATGATGGACTGGACCGATCCGGCATGCCGTTATCTGCTGCGCCTGATCAGCCGGCATACCCGGTTGTACACCGAAATGGTACCCGTCCAGGCGCTCTGGTACGGCCGTGCGGAACGCTTTCTCGCCGGTCATCCCGACGAGTCACCGGTGGCGGTGCAGCTGGGCGGCAGCGACCCGGAACAGCTCGCCCATGCGAGCGCACTGGCCGAGCAATGGGGGTACGACGAGGTCAATCTCAATGTCGGCTGCCCCAGCAGCCGGGTTCAGTCGGGGCGGTTTGGCGCCTGCCTGATGCGTGAGCCAACCCTCGTCCGGGAACTGGTTGCCAGTATGCGCGAATCGACAGCGCTGCCCGTCACGGTCAAATCGCGTATCGGTGTGGACGACGATGACCGTTTCGACCAGCTCTGCCATTTCACTGAGCAGATCGTAGCCGGTGGCGCGGACGTCCTCATCGTGCATGCGCGGAAGGCGTGGCTGCAGGGGCTTTCACCCAAGGAAAACCGGGAGGTGCCGCCGCTGCGCTATGAGACGGTCGCGGCGCTCAAGACGGCATTCCCTGATCTGCCGATCGTGCTCAATGGTGGAATACGCAGTCTGGATACCGCAGCGGAATGGCTGGGTCCGCTTGACGGTGTCATGATCGGTCGCGAGGCCTATCACAACCCCTGGCTGCTTGCTGACGCCGATGCCCGCATTTTTGGCGAACGCGATCGGCCGCCGTCGGATCGCACGGCGGTGGCACTTGCCTATCGGGATTACGTTGCCGCGCGCTGGCATGGCGGCATTCCGATGACGCGCTTCACCCGCCACCTGGCCGGTCTGTTCCAGGGTCTTCCGGGCGCCCGGGTCTGGCGGCGTACACTGAGCGAGGCGGCGGCGCGTAAGGGTGCCGGCCCTGAGGTCATCGACGCGGCACTGGCCGCCCGGGCATGTGCCGTCCCCGCCGGCGGCCGGCCAGCCGACGCCGCCGTTTCCAATGACCAGTCCGGCGTCAGCGATCCAGGCCGAAGAACGCCCGACTGTTGGTCGCCGTGATCACACCGAGCGAATCGGGGTCTTCAGCCCTGAGTTCCGCCACAGCCTCAAGGATATGCGGCAGAAAAGCGGGTTCATTGCGTCGGCTTGCGGGTTTGGTGGGCAAATCACGGGGTAGCAGGAAGGGCGCGTCGGTCTCAATCATCAACCGCTCCGCCGGGATGGCCGGCACACAATCCCGCAATGCGCCGCCGCGGCGTTCATCCGTGACCCAGCCGGTGACACCGATGTGCAGGTCAAGCTCAAGGCAGGCGTCGAGCAGGCCCTGATCGCCGGTGAAGCAATGCAGCACCGCCCCCGGCAGATAGGGACGATACTCCTGCATGATGGCGAGGAAATCGGTTTCGGCATCGCGCTGATGAAGAAAGGCGGGACGCCCCGTTCGGGCGGCGAGTTCGAGCTGGGCCGTGAAAACCTGTCGCTGGACGGAACGGGGCGAGAAGTCACGATAGTAATCCAGTCCAGTCTCGCCGATGGCTGCCGTGGCAGTCGCATCGAGTAGAGCCTCAAGCACCGGGAGGCTGTCCTCGGTCCACTCGGCGGCATGGTGGGGATGGATGCCGACCGTGGCCCCCATCGCGTCGGGATATTGTGCCGCCATCGCGACCGCGGCGCGGGATTCCTCGACACTCACCCCGGTCAGGATCATCGATGTGACGCCGACGTCCGCGGCGCGCCCGATGACGTCGGCGCGATCCTCGTCAAAACGCCGATGGGTCAGGTTGACACCGATATCGACAAGGCCGTTGTACTTCATCCTGCCATTCTGCTGGAATTCCCGCTGACGATGAATACCGAATACTGCGCTGACCAACGCCCGATGAACTGGGTGGGCGACTGGGCCGGACGGCGCCGGTGCCTCACGCCGGACCGTACCGCACTGGTCGATCCGGAGAGTGGTCTGCAGCTGACCTATCGCGAACTGGATGACCGGGCACGCCGCTGGGCGACCTGGATGGTCGACTCGCTGGGGCTTGGGCAGGGCGACGTGGTCGCGTTGCTGAGCCGCAATCGGCTGGAGGCGATCGAGATCTTCATGGCGGCAGGCAAGACGGGGATCGTCATCGCGCCGGTCAGTCACCGCCTCAGTCCGACGGAGGCCGACGACATCCTGTCGCGGCTTCAGCCCGCCTTGCTGCTGTCGGAGTCGGCGCTCGGCGACTACATCGAGGGGCTGGGCAAGGCGGTTGCCATCCTGCCCAGGCTGGAGTTTGGCACCGCCGACAGCCCGGTGGAGCAGGCGCTGGCGCGAGTCACGCCGCGGCCGGTCAATCATGCGCTGGCCCTGGCGGATACCTGTCTGCTGATCCACACGGGTGGCAGCACCGGACTGCCCAAGATCTGCCGGATCAGCCACCGGCAGATGGTATGGAATGCCGTGGAGCTGCTCGTTGCCGCACCGGAGGGGCTTGCGGGGCGTCGTGAGCTGGTGCTCTTCCCGCTCTTTCATGTCGGGGGCTGGAACACGGTCCTGCCCATTCTGTACGCCGGTGGCTGTGCCGTGGTGCCGTCGGCATTCGATCCGGCGAGTGTGCTGCAAACCATTGATATCCATCGCATCAATCACCTCGGCGCCGTCGAGGCCATGCTAAGGGTAATAGCCGAGGATCCAGCATTCCCCGAAGCCTCCCTGGCGTCACTGGAGGCCATCACCACCGCGGGAGCGCCCTGCGCGGAGACCAGCATGGCCCCGTTCCTGGCGCGTGGGATCATCATCCGCCAGTCATATGGACTCACTGAGGCGGGACCCTCGAATTTCATCAACGCCCGGGCCATGGACGACCCCACGAGCGCGGTGACCGAGCGGGCAAGCGTCGGGACCAGTTTCTTCCATTGTGATTACCGGATTGTCGATCCCGTCGACGGGAGCCCGGTGGCGATCGGGGATTCCGGCGAGCTCCAGCTCCGCAGCCCGCACGACTTCGATGGCTACCTTGATGACCCTGAGCGCAGCCGGGCGCGCTGGACCGATGATGGCTGGATCCGTAGCGGCGATCTGGCCCGGGAGGATTCCGAGGGACGCGTCTTCATTGTGGGACGCATCGACAATGTCATCGTCAGCGGCGGGGAGAACATCGCGGCGGAGGAGGTCGAGAGGCTCCTCGGCGAACACCCCGCCATCAAGGGCGTGATGGTGTTCGGAGTACCTGACGAGCGCTGGGGAGAACGTCCCGTTGCCTGGGTGACCGGGCCGGCGCATGATGCGCTGCCGGCGATCCGCGAATGGCTTGACGACCGGCTGGCCCGCTTCAAGCATCCGGCGACACTGCAGATCGTCGAGGCATTGCCAGTCACCGGTGCCGGCAAACCGGATCGACGGCGGGCACGCGAAGAGCACATCGAGGCAACATGGAAAGAGGGGTCATGACACCGGCGCGCATTCTCATCATCGCTGGATCCGACGCCGGCGGGGGTGCGGGTATCCAGGCCGACATCAAGACCGTCACGGCGCTCGGTGGCTATGCGATGACCGCCATCACGGCGCTGACCGCGCAGAATACGCTTGGCGTCCAGGGGGTCCGAGGCGTCGAACCGGCATTCATTCGCGAACAGATGCGCTCGGTGCTGGATGACCTGGGCGTCGACTGCATCAAGACCGGTATGCTCCATGATGCCGCGGTAATCGATGCCGTGGTGGGCGAACTCGATGCGGGTGCGACCGACGTGCCGCTGGTCGTCGACCCGGTGATGGTCGCGCAGAGCGGTGACCGCCTTGTCGCGGAGGAAGCGATGGCGCATCTGCGTGACAGCCTCATTCCGTGTGCCCGACTCATTACGCCCAACATTCCCGAGGCGGAGGCACTGCTTGGCCGCCCGATAGAGGGAGTAGAGGCCATGCCGGCGGCGGCCGAGGCGTTGCTGGCGCTCGGCTGCGGGGCCGTGCTGCTGAAGGGCGGCCATCTCGCGGGGGCGGGGCTGGAGGATGTCCTCGCCACACCCCAGGGCCTGACCCATCTGCGCCACGTCCGGATCGCCACCACGAGTGACCATGGCACGGGCTGCACCCTGGCCTCTGCCATTGCCGAGGGAATCGGGCGTGGGCTCGATCTCGAGGCCGCGGTCCGGCGAGGGCGGGATTACCTGCAGCAGGCCCTCGAGACGGCGGTCGCCCTCGGGCATGGCCATGGTCCCGTGAATCACGGTCATACCGTCATGCCGTTTGGACTGACGCCGACCACCCAATGATTGGCATAATGGACCGATGATCAGACTGTCCGCGAAAAGCCGGTACGCGGTAAGCGCACTGATGCATCTTGCGATACACAACGACGCCGGCGCCGTGCCGCTGTCGGAGGTGTCGGTATGCCAGGGCATATCGATGTCCTACATCGACCAGATTTTCTGGAAGCTCCGGCGGGCAGGACTCGTCCGGGGTACGCCGGGGCCCGGCGGGGGATATCGACTGGGCAGGCCCGCGCAGACGATCTCTATCGGCGAGATCATCACGCTGATGGATGGCCAGGGTGGACCGCGACGCGCGAATTCGTCGCTCGACGATAAACTCTGGTCCGGACTGGCGGAGCAGATCGAGACATTCCTGCGCGGGATCACGCTGGCGGATTTCGCCACCCGTCCGGAAATCCGCGAGGCCATGCAGCGCCAGTATGGACGGGGACCCTGGCGCTGTGATGTCTGCGGTGCGCTGTCGAATCGGCGTCAGCTGCCGACGGGCGCGGGCTGATCATGACCTATGTGGTGACCGACCCCTGCGTCCGCTGCCGGTATACCGACTGCGTGGAGGTCTGCCCGGTGGACTGCTTCCACGGTGGGCCGAACTTCCTGGTCATCGACCCGCTCGAGTGCATCGATTGCGCGGTTTGCGTGCCGGAATGCCCGGTCGACGCGATCTACCCGGATGACGAAGTGCCGGCGGACCAGCAGGACTACATCGCCCTCAATGAACGCCTGTCGCGTCAGTGGCCGGTCATCAACCGCCGCGAGGATCCGCCGCCGGACGCCGGGGAATGGGAGGGAGTCAGCGACAAGCGGCGATGGCTGGAGGAATAGCGCCCGCGGCGCCGCTGCCCCTCAGGCGCGCGAGGTTCCCTGACCGTAGCGACGCTCGACGTAGCGCTCGACGATCGCCTTGAAGTCATCGGCGATGGTCTCGCCCTTCAGGGTGACGGTCTTCTCGCCATCCTCGTAAACCGGTGCCACGGGTTTCTCACCGGTGCCGGGCAGGCTGATGCCGATATCCGCCTGACGGCTCTCCCCCGGACCGTTCACGACGCAGCCCATTACCGCCAGGCTCATCGACTCCACCCCCGGATACCGCTCCCGCCACACGGGCATCCGCTCCCGTACGTGGGTCTGGATCTCGTCGGCCAGCTCCTGGAAGAAGGTGCTCGTGGTCCGACCGCAGCCCGGGCAGGCGGCCACCAGCGGCGTGAAATTCCGCAGGCCCATGGTCTGCAGGATCTCCTGCGCCACGACCACTTCCTGGGTCCGGTCACCGCCGGGCTCCGGCGTCAGCGATATCCGGATCGTATCGCCAATGCCCTGCTGGAGCAGCACCGAAAGGGCAGCGGTAGAGGCAACGATACCCTTGGAGCCCATGCCGGCTTCAGTGAGGCCCAGATGCAGGGGGTACTCGCAGCGCGTGGCAAGATCCTCGTAGACACTGATGAGGTCCTGCACCCGGCTCATCTTGCAGGAGATGATGATGCGGTCGTGGGGCAGGCCGAGCGCCTCGGCGCGCTCCGCGCTCTCCAGCGATGAGACCACTACGGCCTCGCGCATCACCGCCTCGGGCGGCTGCGGATCAGCCCGGCGGGCGTTCTCGTCCATGAGCCGCGAGAGGAGATCCTGATCCAGACTCCCCCAGTTGACGCCGATGCGGACGGGCCGATCGAAGTCACGCGCAATCTCGATGACTTCGGCGAACTGCGGATCGCGGCGACTGCCCTTGCCGACGTTGCCCGGGTTGATGCGTAGTTTCGCCAGTGCCTCGCCACACTCGGGGACCGCCTTGAGCAGGCGATGGCCATTGAAGTGGAAGTCACCCACCAATGGCACGTCGACGCCCATGTCATCCAGGCGGCGGCGGATGGCCGGGACGGCGCGGGCCGCCTCTTCGTTGTTGACGGTGATCCGCACCAGCTCCGACCCCGCCCGGGCGAGATCGGCCACCTGGATGGCGGTGCGGATCTCGTCGACGGTATCGGTGTTGGTCATGGACTGCACGACCACCGGTGCGTCGCCGCCCACCGTGACGTGGCCGACCTTCACCGGCACACTATGGCGTCTCTGATAACCGGGAATCTCATTCATACCCGCAATCATAAAGGATGGAAGCCGCATGATCGACGTCTACAGCTGGCCGACACCGAATGGTCATAAAGTCCACATCGCCCTTGAGGAGCTGGGCCTCGAGTACAACGTCCACGGCATCAACATCGGACAGGGCGACCAGTTCGGCGAGGACTTCCTGCGCATCAGTCCGAACAACAAGATTCCCGCCATCACCGATAGCGAAGGCCCGGACGGCGAGCCGATCTCGCTGTTCGAATCCGGCGCGATCCTGATCTATCTCGCCGAGAAGACCGGGCGGCTGATGCCGCAGGATACCCGTGCCCGGTACGAGACGCTCGAGTGGCTCATGTTCCAGATGGGCGGGCTTGGTCCCATGCTCGGTCAGGCCCATCACTTCCGGCAGTACGCACCGGAGTCCATCGACTACGCGATCAACCGCTACACCAACGAGGCGAGCCGACTTTATGGTGTGATGGATCGCAGACTCGCGGATCGTGACTGGCTGGCGGGCGGTGAATACACCATCGCCGATATCGCCTGTTATCCCTGGATCCGGCCGCACGAGAATCAGGGTCAGTCGCTGGACGATTACCTGAATCTCAAGCGCTGGTACGACGCCATCTCCGAGCGTGCCGCCGTGCAGCGTGGGGTTGCCGTCCTTGCCGATGCGCGTCCGCCGAAACTGGATGATGCGGCCAAGGAACAGCTCTTCGGCGCGACCCAGTACCAGAAGCGATGAAGGCGCTGGAAGAACTGCTTGGGGTGATGGCCACGCTCCGCGATCCGGAGCGCGGCTGCCCCTGGGACCGCGAACAGGATTTCCGCAGCATCGTGCCGCACACGCTGGAGGAGGCCTACGAGGTGGCCGATGCCATGGAGCGCGGCGATCGGGCGGCCATGCGCGACGAGCTGGGTGACCTCCTGTTCCAGGTCGTGTTCTACGCGCAGATCGCCCGGGAGGAGGGCAGCTTCGATTTCGATGCCATCGCCCGTGGCGTGGTCGACAAGCTCATCCGGCGTCATCCGCATGTCTTTGGCGAACGCCGCGAGACATCGGCGGCGACGCAGAGGGCCACCTGGGAGGCGATCAAGGCCGAGGAGCGGGCCGCCCGAATGGACGGTGATCAGCCGCCGAGCGCCCTGGATGACGTGCCGCTCGCGCTGCCGGCACTGACGCGGAGCCGCAAGCTGCAGTCCCGAGCGGCGAGGGTGGGCTTCGACTGGCCCGAGGCTCACCATGTGGTGGACAAGGTGCGCGAGGAGCTTGCCGAACTCGAGGAGGCGATGGCAGACACGCCGCGGGATCAGACGCATATCCATGAGGAAATGGGTGACCTGCTGCTGGCCTGCGTCAATCTATCGAGACAGCTTGGTGTCGACCCCGAGCAGGCGCTGCGCGACGGCAACAGGAAATTCGAGCGTCGCTTCCGTGGGCTGGAGGCCATCCTGGCGGATGCTGGCGAGGATCCGGAATCGGTTGATTTCCAGCGGCTGGAGGCCGCGTATCAGCAGGCCAAGGCCAGCGACCGCGGCAGTTGAGCCATCTGCCGCAGTCGATCCGTGCAGTCAGATCATTGCAGACAGGCTGCGTGAAATGATTAGGTGAGAACTCAGGTTTCAATGGACTCAACTTCCGGCAGAGTCGCCGGGACAGATGTAAGGAGCGAGCATGAGTCTGACTGAAAAGCACTGCACGCCTTGCCAGGGGGGTATCGATCCGATGTCGCGGGAGGAAGCCGAGCGTTATCTCGCCGATGCGCCCGGCTGGGAACTCAGCGAGGACGCCACGCGCCTCAGTCGCCGTTTCAAGACGAAGAACTTTGCCGAGGCGCAGGCGGTGGCCAACCAGGCGGGGGACGTCGCCGAACAGGAAGACCATCACCCGGACATCCGTTTCGGCTATGGCTGGTGCGAGGTGGAGATCTACACCCACGCCATCGGCGGGCTGCATGAGAACGACTTCATCTATGCCGCCAAGGTCAATGAGGCGGTTGACGGCTAGCTAGCGATTCCAATCGCCGGAGCGCCCGCCCCGTTTATGGGTCAGGCGCACCCCCTCGATGCACATGCCCCGGTCCATCGCCTTGCACATGTCATAGACTGTCAGCAGGGCGACCTGGACCGCGGTCAGTGCCTCCATCTCGACGCCGGTGGTGCCCCTGGTGGCCGCCGTGACCTCACAGTGCACGGCAGGGGATTCGGCCGACGGAGTCAGCTTCACATCGATATGCGTCAGGGACAGCGGGTGGCAGAGTGGCACCAGATCTGCCGTCCGCTTGGCGGCCATGATGCCCGCCACGCGCGCGGTTCCGAGCGCATCGCCCTTGGCCAGGTTGCCCTGCTGCAGCGCCTCGAGGGCCTCCGCCGTCATGCGGATGAGGCCCTCGGCAACGGCCACGCGGTGACTGTCGGCCTTACCGCCGATGTCCACCATATGCGCTTCGTCCCGCTCATTGAGGTGGGGAAGCTCGCTCAACGGCCATCCCTCAGCGAGTATTTGGCGCTCACCGCCAGTCGATCATCCAGTTCATAGACAAGCGGATCCCCGGTCGCGATCTCAACGCCGGTGATGGCCTCGTCGGAAAGCCCTTCCAGGTGCTTGACCAGGGCGCGCAGGCTGTTGCCGTGGGCCGCGATCAACAGCGTCGGGTAGCGCGTCAGGGCCGGCGCGATATCGCTCTCCCAGTAAGGCAGCACCCGCGCGAGGGTATCCTTGAGGGATTCCGTGGCCGGCAGTAGAGCAGGATCCAGTCCGGCGTAGCGCGGATCATGGCGCGGATGGCGTTGATCGCCGTCGTCGAGTGCCGGAGGGGGTGTGGCGAAACTGCGCCGCCAGACATGGACCTGCTCGTCACCGTACTCCGCGGCGGTCTCGGCCTTGTCCAGACCGGTGAGCGCGCCATAATGGCGCTCATTGAGACGCCAGTCCTTGATCATCGGAATCCACAGGCGGCCGAGCACATCCAGGCTCATGAAACCCGTGCGGATGGCCCGCGTCAGGACCGAGGTGTAAACCGCGTCCGGAGCCAGCCCGGCTGAGTCCATCAGGCGGCCCGCTTCGGTTGCCTCCTCACGTCCCTTGTCACTGAGGTCGACGTCGTGCCAGCCGGTGAAGCGGTTTTCCAGATTCCAGATGCTCTGCCCGTGACGCAGCAGGATCAGACGTTTCATGCGCGGTGCGCCCCCTTCGTCGTTATCAGTCGAGCCGCTAGGATATCATCGCAGCCATGATCGATGAGGGACGGGACGTGCAGGACTGGCTGGCAATCTCCATTCCACGGCAGCGGCTGTGGCTCTGCCATGGTTGGCGGAAAACGCTGGACTGGCCGGTATCCACCGCGGCGGCCGGTGTCGGTGAGCGGGAAGGAAGCGGCGCGACGCCCAGAGGATGGCACCGCATCCGGGCGATGATCGGCGCATCGCTCCCGGCGGGCACGGTCTTCGTCGGGCGCCGTCCCACCGGAGAGATCTACAGTCCCACGCTGGCCGCCCGGGCGCCGGAGCGCGACTGGATACTCACGCGGATCCTCTGGCTCACGGGCAGCGAACCGGGACGCAACCGCGGCGGGGCGGTGGATACCCTGCGCCGGTTTATCTACATACATGGAACGCCGGAGGCCGAACCCATGGACGAACCGCGCTCCCATGGCTGCATCAGGATGCGCAACGATGATGTCATTGCGCTGTTCAACCGCTGCCGCCCGGGCATGCCGGTCCTGATCGAGGATGGCGACTGATGCTCGGCCCCCTCATGCTCGGCGTGGCGGGCACGCAACTCACCGGGGAAGAGCGGGAGCGCCTTGCCCATCCGGCCGTGGGCGGTGTCCTGCTCTTCGCCAGGAATTATGAGGCACCCGGGCAGCTGCTGGCGTTGACCCGGTCCATCCGGGACATACGTCATCCGCCACTGCTGATCGCCGTTGACCAGGAAGGAGGGCGGGTGCAGCGTTTCCGGCACGGACTGACCGCGCTGCCGGCCGCCGGTCGGCTGGGGCAGGCCGCGCTTGAGGCGCCGGCCCTGGCGCGGGAAGCCGCCCGGGCCGCTGGATGGGTGATGGCCGCGGAGCTGCGGGCTCTGGGGGTGGACTTCAGCTTCGCGCCAGTCCTTGATCTGGACCGGGGGATCAGTCGCGTGATCGGTGATCGGGCGTTCTCCGACGCGCCGGAGTGGGTGGCGGATCTTGCCCTCGCCTGGCAACGCGGCGTCCGCGCGGCGGGCATGGTATGCGTCGGCAAGCACTTCCCGGGGCATGGCGGGACGGCTCCGGACTCCCATGAGGCCAGTGCGGTGGATGAGCGGGCGCTGCCTGACCTCGTGCATACTGATCTTCTGCCGTTCCGTCGACTCATGGACAACGGCCTTGCCGCCGTCATGATGGCGCATGTGGTATTCCCGGCGGTTGATCTGATGCCTGCCGGATTTGCGCCCTCCTGGGTCCGGTACCTGCGCGGCGGCCTGGGTTTTGAAGGGGCCATCTTTACCGATGACCTGGAAATGGCGGCGGCGGAGGTGGCGGGTGGACCCGCGGACCGACTCGATGCCGCGATTGCCGCGGGGTGTGACATGGCGGTTTTCGGCAACGCGGGACGCCGGGCGGACGCGCTGCTCGATCGATGTCACCGATCAGACCCGCTGTCGGCGCTGCGACTCGCGCGTCTGCATGGTCGCGGCGGAGAGTCACTGACCACACTCCATTCTAGCGTCGCCTACCGTGAGGCCCGGGAACAACTGGCTGGCCTCTGAACCCGGCGCTATACTGACCGGTTACAACGTTAGTCGGGAGTAACAATGACGCAGGGTGTGGAGCTCACCGCCTCGGAACTCGCCGGGGTGATGGAGCGGGCCGAGTGCCTGCATGATGCCGGGGCCATCGAGGCCGCTCTGGACCGTCTCGCGGGACAGATCACCGAACGGCTGGCGGCATCCCGTCCTCTGGTGCTGGGCGTCATGACGGGCGCAATCGTACCGATGGGGCGGCTGCTGAACCGACTCGACTTTCCGCTCGAGATCGACTACATCCATGCGACCCGCTATCACAAGACAACCACCGGCCGGGAGCTGGTCTGGCTCGCCCGGCCCCAGACTCCGTTGCGCGATCGCCATGTCCTGCTGGTGGACGACATCCTCGACGAGGGCCATACCTTCCGCGGGCTGCTTGCCTCCTGCCGGGAGGAGGGCGCCATCTCCGTGCACACCGCGGTGCTCGCGGACAAACCCAATCCGGGACGGGTTCCAGGGCTGTCGGCGGATTTTGTCGGCCTGACCGTTCCGGAGCGTTACGTCTTCGGCTCCGGGATGGATTACAAGGGTTATCTGCGCAACATCGACGCCATCTATGCGGCCCATCCCGATGACGAGGACTAGTATCAGTCCGTATCGGGGCTGATCCGGTCGACGCGGACCAGCAGCCCCAGCACCGGGTGATCGAGGTAGTGCTGCTGGCCGCCGCGCATCCGCCGGCTGGTGCTCATGACCCAGTGGCGGTCTTCGGCCTGGGCGTAACGCAGTTCAGTCTCGACATGCAGAAAGCGCTGGCGATAGACCCGGATGAACCCGCTGATCCCCTCCGCCCTGAGTTGTATCGGCAGCGCGACAGGCTGTACGCGGGCCGGGCCGAGACCGGGCTGCTCCCAGGCGGTATGCCAAAGCACCCGGAAACCCTCGCGGCTGTCGATGCGTCGGGCCGCCCGGCCAAGCGAGTGTTGCGAGGCAGGGAGCTGCCGATAGCCCAGTGGCCCCCCGTCATCCCGACGCAGCGGCCAGGCCATGGTTTCGGCCTGCGGTCCGGCCTGGGGGTCGGGCTGCTCAGGCCGATCGGGATCAATGGGGGGCTGCGTGAAAAGCACCACTTCCACGCGATAGCGATCCGGCACATCCGGGTCGTCGCTCGCCTGACCCATGGCGATGCCGATGCCGGTCAGCATCAGGATCCCGAACACTGCGGCGCGGAAAAACGCCAGCTCGGGTCGGCGGGCGGGACTTTTCATCAGGCGGCCTCACGCAATGCCATGGAAGCGAGGAGCTGCTCGACGAGATCAATCCGCTCCTGCGCGGACTCGGTCTCGCGCTGGAACCGTAGTCGCTCCTGTCCTTCCAGACGATACACCGCCGGCTGTTCCTGGACCATCCGGACAAGGGCACCGGCATCCACCTGGGGTGCCTCGCCGAACTGAACGATCCCGCCACCGGGGCCGACCTCGAGGCGTTGAATGCCCATGGACTGGGCCTGCTGTCGCAGCCGGGCGACCTCCAGAAGGTTGCGTGCGGGCGCCGGGATCAGCCCGAAGCGGTCAATCATCTCCACCTGAAGCTCGCGTAGTGCCTCAGCCCCCCTGGCGCTGGCGATGCGCTTGTAGAGCACCAGCCGCGTATGGACATCCGGCAGATAGTCCTCCGGAAGCAGGGCCGGGATATGCAGATCGACATCCGTACTCTGTTCCAGCGGCTGCTCGAGCGCAGGTTCCTTGCCCGACTTCAGCGACTGCACGGCACGGTCGAGGAGGTCGTTGTAGAGGTTGAATCCCACCTCGTGGATCTGTCCGCTCTGGCCCTCACCCAACAGCTCGCCCGCGCCGCGTATCTCGAGATCGTGACTGGCAAGGGCGAACCCGATCCCCAGATCCTCCAGCGAGGCAATGGCATCGAGGCGCTTGACGGCATCGGGCGTCTGACTGCGCCGGGGTGGCGCGATCAGGTACGCATAGGCGCGGTGGTGGGAGCGCCCCACCCGACCCCGCAACTGATGCAGCTGGGCCAGCCCCAGACGATCGGCCCGGTTGATGACGATGGTATTGGCCGTCGGAACATCGATACCGCTTTCGATAATGGTCGTGCAGACCAGGATATTGAAGCGCTGGTGGTAGAAGTCGAGCATCACCCGTTCAAGTTCCCGCTCGGGCATCTGGCCATGCGCGGTGCGCACGCGTGCCTCGGGCAGCAGCGTGGCGAGTTCCTCGGCCACGCGCTGAATGCTCTGGACATCGTTATGGAGGAAATAGACCTGGCCGCCGCGGTGGAGCTCGCGCAGGCAGGCCTCGCGGATCGTGGCCTCATCCCATTCGTTGACGAAAGTCTTCACGGCCAGACGCCGTGCCGGCGGCGTCGCGATGATCGACAGATCCCGCAGCCCGGCCAGGGACATGTTCAATGTCCGCGGGATCGGCGTTGCCGTCAGAGTCAGCACGTCGACATTGGCGCGCAGGCGCTTGAGCGCCTCCTTCTGACGGACGCCGAAGCGATGCTCCTCGTCGATGATCATCAGCCCGAGGCGCTTGAAGCGTACCGACTTCTGCAGGAGCTTGTGGGTGCCGATGACGATATCCACCCTGCCATCGGCGAGTGCCTCGAGGGTCCGGGCCTGCGCCTGTGCGGACTGAAAGCGCGAGATCTGTTCGATGCGCACCGGCCAGTCAGCGAAACGATCCGTGAAATTCTGGAAATGCTGCTGGCAGAGCAGGGTGGTGGGCACCAGTACCGCCACCTGCCGGCCCGACTGGACGCCAGCGAATGCGGCCCGCATGGCGACCTCGGTCTTGCCGAAGCCCACATCACCACAGACCACACGATCCATGGGCCGAGCCTGCTGCAGATCCTGCAGTACGGCGTGGATCGCGGTCTGCTGATCGGGGGTTTCCTCGAAGGGAAACTGGGCAGCAAAACGACTGTATTCGTCCACAGGCACTTCATGTGCTTCGCCCTGCTGCGCCTCACGCCGGGCGTAGATATCCAGCAGCTCCGCCGCCACATCGCGCGCTTTCTCCGCCGCGCGCCGTTTTGCCTTCTCCCACTGACCGCTGCCGAGACGGTGAAGGGGGGCGCCTTCATCCTCGGCGCCGGTATAGCGGCTGATCAGATGCAGCGATGCCACCGGGACGTAGAGCTTGTCACCACCTGCGTACTCCAGGGTGAGGAATTCGGTCGCCACGCCATCGACATCAAGCGTCTGCAGGCCCTGGTACCGGCCGATGCCATGCTGTTCATGAACCACCGGCGCGCCGGCCCGCAGATCGGTGAGATCACGGATGATGGCGTCGGGATCACGTTCGGGGGCCGATTTGCGGCGTCGGCGCTGTTCGGCACGCTCGCCGAAAAGGGCGGATTCGGGGACCACGGCAAGGCCCGCCTCCGGGAGCCGGAACCCGGTGTCCAGCGGCGCCACGGTCAGACCCAGCGGCGAGGGAGCAGCGAGGAATGAGGGCCAGTCGTTGAACTCCCGGACCGACAGCCCACCGGCCTGGAGTCGCTCACGCAGCGCCTCCCGCCGGCCGGCGGTTTCCGCGGTCAAGAGGACCGAGCCGTTGAATTCCTCGACGAAGCGTCGCAGCGGGGAAAGCCCGGATTCATCACCAGACGCCACCGTCAGATCCGGCAGCGGACGCGCCCCCAGAAGACGGTCGCGACTCCGCGCCACCTCGCGCGTCGGATCCGCCGGGATATCGATCCGGCCACCCTGACGCAGCCCCTGCCTGACCGCATCGGGATCCAGATAGAGCGACGCCGGCGCCAGGACAGGCCGTTCGCGGTCGTGTCGACGCTGTTCGTAACGCTCGTTGATCTGCGCCCACTCCGCATCGAGCTGATCATCGACAGCGCCGACTTGCACCGCCAGGGTCCCCGCCGGGAGATAGTCGAACAGCGTCGCGGCCTCCTCGAAGAAGAGCGGCAGATACGACTCTATGCCGTTCGGGATGTGGCCATCACTGATCGACTGATAGATCGGGCTGGCGGTGGGATCCCCCTCGAAACGCGCCCGATACTGCCGGCGGAATCGCTTGATGCCCTCTTCATCGGTGGGGAACTCATGGGCCGGGAGGAGCTCGACGGAATCCAGGCGCTCGAGGCTGCGCTGGGTCTCGGGGTCGAAAGTGCGGATTGTGTCAATCTCATCGTCGAAGAGATCGAGCCGGAAGGGCGCCTCCGCCCCCATGGGGTAGAGATCGAGGATCGAGCCCCTGACGGCGAATTCGCCATGTTCCAGGACCTCGGACACACAGCGGTAGCCGCTCGCCTGCAGGGCGCCGCGCATGGACTCCAGCGCCAGACGCTGCCCCCGGGCGAGGCGGACCACGGTGGCTTCGAGAAATGATGGCGGCGCGATGCGCTGCATCAGCGTCGCCGTCGGCACGATGACCACGCCGGATTCCTTTCGGGGCAGGCGATGGAGGGCGCGCAGCCGCTCGGAAGTAATGTCCTGATGCGGTGAGAAGACATCGTAGGGCAGGACTTCCCAATCCGGCATCAGCTCGATGTCGCCGATTCCGAAAAAGCGCAACCCGCGCCGCAGCTGCTCGGCCTCGGCCGTCCCGGTGGTCACCAGGATCATCGGCGCGTTGTGCTGGCGGGCGGTCTCGGCGATGGCGAGCGCCGTGGCGTCACCGACGAGCCCCAGCCAGTCCTGCCGGTCACCGGCGCCGGCGGGGAGATCTTCGCTTATGAGCAGTGGTTTTGCGTTCGACATGAGGATGCAGTCATGGATCAGGGGCAGGGGAGTCTACCCAAAGCGATGACCGCGCGAAACGGGATGAATGGCCGCGCCGCGCCCGGTAGACTGCGTCCATGGATTATGACACACCGCTGGCTGCCGGCACCCTTGAGCGGCGCTACAAACGATTCCTTGCCGATGTCACGCTTGACGACGGCAGCCGCGTCACCGCGCACTGTCCGAATACCGGCTCGATGCTCGGCTGCGCTGACCCCGGCATGCGGGTGTGGCTGTCGCGTAGCGACCGGCCCGGACGCAAGTACGCACACACCTGGGAGCAGGTGGAAGCGGCGGGTGGCGTGCGCGTCGGCATCCATACGGGCCGCACCAATCGGCTGGTCGCCGAGGCGCTTGCGGATGCCGGGCTTATTCCAGAGGCGGCGGGTGCCGGGCCGGCGCGCCCGGAAGTGAACGTGCCCGAAGAGCCGATGCGGGCGGATTTCCAGCTCGAGGGCGATGGCCGGTTCGTGGAGGTGAAAAACATCACGGCGGCGGTCGACGCCGGCGTGGCGGTCTTCCCGGATTCGCCCAGTGCGCGCGGCGTTCGCCATCTCGAGGTGTTCCAGCGGCTTGCCGAGCGCGGCGACGGCGCGATGCTCGTCTTCTGCGCCCAGCGTCCGGACGTCGACGAGATCCGGCCCGCTGACCTCATCGATCCGGCCTACGGTCGGGCGCTGCGCTCGGCGATCGCCGCCGGCGTGGTGGTGATCGGCGTCGGTGCGACGCCCACGGCGAACGGGATCCGGGTGGATCGGCGGATCCCGGTGCTCACATGATCAGGCCGCTTCCGCTTTTCATCGGGCTCCGCTATACGCGCGCCCGGCGACGCAACCGCTTCGTCTCCTTCATCTCGGCCAGCTCGATGCTCGGGATCGCGGTGGGCGTCATGGCGCTCATTACGGTCCTCTCGGTCATGAACGGCTTCGAGAAGGAACTGCGCGAGCGCATCCTGGGCATGGTCTCCCATGCCACTGTCCAGGGCTACGAGAGTGGACTGAGCGACTGGCGGGAACTGCTGCCGGGGCTCGACCAGCGCGGTGACGTCATCGGCGCCGCACCCTTCGTCAACGGCGAAGTCATGATGACCCGGGGATCGGCTGTCACCGGCGCACTGGTCCGCGGTATTGATCCGGCGCGCGAGACGGCGGTCTCGCGGGTAGCCAACAACCTGATCGAGGGTCGGCTCGACACGCTTGCCGATGGCGAATACCGGATCATCCTCGGTAGCCGGCTGGCGAGGGAACTGGGTGTAACCACCGGGGACGCGGTCAGCGTGATCACACCGGAGGTGCGGGCCTCGGCGGCCGGGATTCTCCCGCGGCTGCGCCGCTTCGAGGTAGGTGGCATCTTCGAAGTGGACATGGCCCAGTACGACGGTTCGCTGGCGCTGATCCATCTGGCCGATGCCCAGCGACTGTTGCGCATGGGTGACACGGTCAGTGGCATCCGGCTCGAGTTCGATGACCTCATGGCGGCGCCGGCGAGGGTCCGTGAGATCGCCCGGGCGCTGCCCGGCAACTATCTGGTCAGTGACTGGACCATGCAGCATCGGAATTTCTTCCGCGCCGTGGCGATGGAGAAGACCGTGATGTTCATCATCCTGATGCTGATCGTCGGGGTCGCGGCCTTCAACATCGTCTCGACGCTGGTCATGGCGGTGCAGGACAAGCAGTCGGATATCGCCATCCTCCGCACACTGGGGGCCCGACCGCTGACGGTGATGGGGATATTCGTCGTCCAGGGGAGTCTGCTCGGCATTGTCGGCACTTTGCTCGGCACGGGTGCCGGCATCGCCCTGGCAATGAACGTGGAGACCATCGTGCCGGCGATCGAAAGGCTCTTCAGCGTCGAATTCATCTCCGGCGACGTCTACCTGATCAGCGAACTGCCCTCGGATCTGCGACTGCCGGATGTCTGGCGCATCAGCCTGTCTGCCATCGCCCTGAGCCTGCTGGCCACGCTCTATCCGGCATGGCGGGCGGCGCGCACCGCACCGGCCGAGGCCCTTCGCCATGAATGACCGCGAACCAGTGATCGAATGCCGGGGCGTGGACAAGGCCTTCCGCGAGGGTGGGCTGGCGGTGGATGTCCTGAGCGGGCTGGCATTCCGTGTCGAGCCGGGGGAGCAGGTGGCGATCCTGGGCCGTTCCGGCTCCGGCAAGAGCACGTTGCTGCATATGCTCGGGGGACTCGAGGATTCCGATGCCGGCGAGATCCGCATACAGGGCGAGCGGCTCTCGGGGCTTGGTCCGGCGGCGCGCGGGCGGCTTCGCAATCGCGCCCTGGGATTCGTCTACCAGTTCCACCACCTGCTCGGCGAGTTTACGGCCCTCGAGAACGTCGCGATGCCATTGCTCATCCGCGGCAGCGCCATCCGGCCGGCGCTGGGGCAGGCAACGCGGATGCTCGAGCAGGTCGGACTGGACAGGCGTCTTGATCATAAACCCGGAGAACTCTCCGGCGGCGAGCGCCAGCGGGTCGCCATCGCCCGGGCGCTGGTCACGCGGCCCGCCTGCCTGCTGGCCGACGAGCCCACGGGCAACCTGGACGGTCAGACCGCCGAGTCCGTGCTCGCGCTTTTTCAGGACCTCAATCGCGCCAACGGGACCAGCGTCGTTCTGGTGACTCACGATCTGGAAGTCGCCGGGCGGATGGACCGACGGATGAATCTCGCCGATGGGGTGCTGCAACCGCTCTGAGCCCCGCTGGTAGCCTCCCTCCTGATCATTCCGGGGGGTGTGCATGGCGAAGGACGCAGGCGGGATACTGGTTGCGCTGGCAACAGGACTCCTGCTGGTGATGCTCCTGCCAACGCGCTTTACGCCGGTTCTGCTGATGATCGCGCCGCTACTCCCCGCTCTCGCGCTCGATGACCGCCGGGCCCTGGCCGGATGGCTGGCCGCCGGCGTGATCTACGGCCTGGTCTGGCAGGGCTGGGTCCACAGCCTCCGGCCCACGGTCGACTCCGGGGATGCGGTCATGGTCACCGGCCGCGTGGTCACGTTGCCCGAGGCGGTGCATGGCCGGCAGCGGTTTCTGCTCCGGCCCGCGGCGATCGAAGGGCGACGGGGCGGCTTGCCACGCCGCATCCGGGTGAGCATCTATGCCCCGACACCGCGCGTCAGCGCTGGCGAGCGCTGGCGGATGAAACTGCGCCTGCGGCGACCCCGCGGCTTCATGAACCCGGTGCGTTTCGACTACGAACGGTGGCTTGCCAGCCGACATATCGACGCAACCGCCTATCTGGTCGCCCCGGAGTCAGCTGAAAGACTCACTCCGGCTACCGGGCTCGTTCACTGGCGCAGTGTCCTCTCGGAGCGGATCGGTGACATGAGCGGCACAGACGGACCGGGCCGCGCGTTGCTCCAGGGCCTCGTGACGGGTGACCGACGGGCATTCACCGACGGGATATGGGACGTGCTGCGCGCCACCGGAACAAGCCATCTGATGGCGATCTCGGGACTGCATATCGGGCTGATGGCCGCGGCCGGCTATGGCCTTGGCGGGCGCCTGTGGGCCTGGCTTCGCCTGCCGGGCCGACGCCGCCTCACGGCGACGCTGACGGCATTTTCGGCGGCCGGCGCCTATGCGGCGTTGGCGGGGTTCGCGCTGCCGACCACACGGGCGCTGGTCATGTTCGCGGTGCTGGCCTTCGCTGCCCTCGCCGGGCGGCGTGTTGCGCCGGTGCGACTGCTTCTGCTTGCGGCTGTGGTATTGCTGCTGCTGGACCCGGCCTCGGTGCTCTCGGCCGGTTTCTGGCTGTCCTTTCTGGCGGTCGCCTTGATCATCATGGTGGCGCGCGGCCGACGGCTCGGGCGACTGAATGGCCTCTGGCAGATCCAGATCGGGTTGCTGGTCGGGCTTGCGCCGATTTCAGGGCTGTTCTTTGGCAGCTGGAGTCCACTCGGACTGCTCGCCAATCTCGTCCTGCTGCCGCTCTTCTCCCTGATCATCGTCCCCGTCGCACTGATCGGCACGGCATCGGGCCTGGTGTGGCCACATGGTGGCGGGATATTGCTGGGTGCCGCTGCCGGCCTGCTCAACCGGCTGATGGCGGCGGGCGACTGGCTTCTGGCCAAGGGAATGACTGAATGGCCCCTCGATCCGGCCGGGTTCTGGACGTGGCTGTCTATGGCCGCCGCGCTCATTCTGCTCCTCGCGCCGTCGGGGACGCCGCTGCGCCCGCTCGCATTGCCCATGGCGCTGACATTTTTCCTCGCCGAGCCCAGGGGGTTGCCCCGCGGCAGTGTCGAAGTGACCTGGCTCGAAGTGGGGCAGGGCAACAGTGCCGTCATCCGCACGGCCCATCATATCCAGGTCATCGACACCGGCCCCGCGTGGTCCGGCGGTGGCAACGCGGCGGCCTTCACCCTCCTGCCATTCCTGGCGGATCGCGGCATCCGGACCGTCGACCGACTCATCGTTACCCACGCCGACCGCGATCATCGCGGTGGACTCAACGCGCTTGACAGCGCCGTGGCCATCCGCCGCATTGATGCCGGTGAACCGCTGGCGGATTTCCCCGAGGCCAGGGCCTGTCGCGCCGGCATACAGTGGTCGGTCGATGGCATACGTTTTAGATATCTGTGGCCGGATCGCGCGCATCGCAGTGAGGGCAATGAGGCCTCCTGTGTCCTGCTCATGGAGGCGCCTGGCGGGCGGGTACTGTTCACCGGCGATATCGATGCCGCCATCGAGGCGCGCATCGCCGCGGACCTTAATGCCCCGGTCACGGTCATCGAAGCGCCACACCATGGCAGTCGCACGGGCAGTAGCGATGCCTTGCTTGATGCTGCGCAGCCGGCGCATGCGGTGGTTTCCGCGGGATTCCGGAACCCCTATGGAATGCCCCATGCCGAGACGATCGCGCGCCTGCGCTGCCGGCGCATCCGGGTACATGACCTCGGCCGGACGGGCAGCCTGCGGCTTCTTCTCGCGCCGGAGGAACCGCCGACGGTCTGGGGCATGCGTCCGCACCGTGGCCGCCTGTCCCACGAGTCGCCGGCTCTGCGCCGCTTTCGGGCGGGCCGTCAAATCCATTATGATCGGCGGCATTACGCGGTTCTGGACGGGGAGATAGACCAGCCAACGTGTGGGAACTGATCAACGCCGGTGGTTGGGTGATGGCCCCGATCATTGCCTGCTCCATTCTGGCGGTCGCCATCGTCGCCGAGCGTCTCTGGGTTCTGCGCGGGACGCGGGTCGCACCGGCACATCTGGTCCCCGAGGTCTGGCGACTGCATACGCTCAGGGGGCTGGATACCGTGGCGCTGAGGCGCCTGCGTGCCGGCTCTCCCCTGGGCCGGGTGGTCGCCGCCGGCATCACGCACGCCCACCATCCCCGTGCCGAAATGCTCGAGCGCATCGAGGAGGTCGGGCGGATCGAAGCAATGGGGCTGGAGCGGTACCTGGACACGCTGGGGACCATCGCCGCCATTACCCCATTGCTGGGGCTCCTGGGAACCGTGATCGGGATGATCGATGTCTTCAGCACAATCGATGCCACTGGGCTTGGCGACAATCGTGCCCTGGCCGGCGGGATCGGCGAGGCCCTCATCACCACGGGTGCGGGTCTCACGGTGGCCATCCCGGCGGTGGTCGCCCATCGCTACCTACGGGGCCGGGTGAACCGCCTGATCGTCGGTATCGAGCGTGAGGCACTGAAGCTCGCCGACGTCATTTCCCGCAACCCGACGGTCGGAGGCAACGCGTGAGACTGCCCACACGCGAGGCCGACACGCCGGATATCAACCTGACGCCTTTGATCGATGTCGTCTTCTTGATGCTGGTGTTCTTCGTGGTGAGCACGACATTCACCGAGGACCGGGCCCTGGAGGTCACACTGCCCGCCGCGGATTCGACGGCCGAGATTGAACGCCCGCGGGTGGTCGCGAGCATGACCGCTGACGGCCGGATCCGGATCAATGGCGTGGCAGTGCCGAAGACGCAGGAGGGCCTCGGCCGGGCGCTGGAGGATGCACTTGCCGGCCAGCCCGGGGGCGACGCGGTGCTGCTCATCCGTGCCGATCGCCGTGTTCCACATGGCGAGGTGACCCGCGTCATGAGTGAAGCCGGCCGGCTCGGCTTCAGCACCGTAAGCATCGCCACGACACGGGAATCGAATATCCAATGAGCACCGCGCAACCGACTCCGGGGACGCCGTCTGCGATGCAGATCTACCGCCGGCTGCTCGGGTATGTCCTGGTCCACTGGCGGATCGCCATTGTTGCCGTGGCCGGCATGATCATCACGGGTGGCAGCGAGGCGGGTTTTGCCTGGCTGGTCAAGCCGATGCTCGACTCCGGTTTTGTCGAACGCGACCCGGAGGTGCTTCGGCTCATTCCGCTGGGCGTGCTCGGCATCTTCCTGATCCGCGGTCTCAGCAGCTTCGCGGCCCAGTATGGGACGGCCTGGATCAGTCGCCGGGTCATCGCCCAGCTTCGTGCCGAGGTATTCGATCGGCTGCTCACGCTGCCACGACGATACTTCGACGATGCCTCCTCGGGCATGCTGCTCTCACGCCTGACCTACAACGTCGAACAGGTCGCCCAGGCGGGTACGAACGCGATGGTCATCATCATCCGTGACAGTGCCACGGTGATCTTCCTGCTCGGCTACATGGCCTGGCTGAGCTGGCAGCTGACGCTCACCTTCATGCTCCTCGGGCCGGTGGTCATCGGTGTTGTGTTGTACGTAAGCAAGCGATTCCGGCGCCTGAGCCACAAGATCCAGCATTCCGTCGGCAGCATCGCCTATGTGGCCGAGGAAGCGATTGAGGGCAGCGACGAGGTGCGTATATTCGGCGCCCAGGACCTGGAGCGGGCGCGGTTCGACGAGGCCAACCAGCGCAATACCCGGCAGTTCATGAAGTTCGCCGGTACCCAGGCGCTCAGCACGCCCGTGGTGCAGTTCTGTGCCGCGCTTGCCCTGTCCATCGTGGTCTGGCTCGCCACGCTGGAGGGCAGCGTCACCACCGTCAGTGTCGGGACTTTCGTATCCTTCATCACCGCGATGATGCTGCTGCTCCAGCCGCTCAAGCGCCTTACCAAGGTCCATGCGGAAATACAGCGCGGCATTGCGGCGGGGGAGAGCATCTTCGAGATTATCGACGAGCAACCGGAACATGACCGCGGCAGTTATGCGCCGGCTCGTGTCGATGGGCGTATCCGCTTCGAGGCCGTCGGTTTTGCCTACGAGCCCGGCGGGGAGCCGGTGCTCAACGGAATCGAACTGGATATCCGCGCCGGCGAGACCGTGGCCCTGGTGGGCCGGTCGGGGAGCGGGAAGACGACACTGGTCAACCTGCTGCCCCGGTTCTATGAACCCACCACCGGCACCATCCGGCTCGATGATGCGCCACTGGCGGATTATCGGCTCTCCGCGCTCCGTCGCCAGCTCGCTCTGGTCGGCCAGCAGGTGGTGCTGTTCAACGCCAGCGTCGCCGAGAACATCGCCTACGGCCAGGATCCCATGCCGCCCAGGGATGCCATTGTCGCCGCCGCCGAGGCGGCCAATGCGCGGGGGTTCATCGAGGCACTCCCGGACGGCTTCGATACGGCCATCGGAGAGAACGGTGTGCTGCTGTCGGGCGGGCAGCGACAACGCCTCGCCATTGCCCGGGCACTGCTCAAGGATGCCCCTGTGCTGATCCTCGACGAGGCGACGTCGGCACTCGATTCGGAATCCGAGCAGCATATTCAGTCCGCACTGGCGCATTTGATCGAAGGCCGGACCACGCTGGTGATCGCACACCGCCTGTCGACGATCGAGCGCGCCGACCGCATCGTCGTGCTCGATGGCGGCCAGATCGTGGAAGAGGGCACCCACACCGAGCTGCTGGCGCGCAAGGGCGCCTATGCGGCACTGCACCGACTGCAGTTCCGGCAGCCGCATGAGAGGGCGCATGGCGACTGATCGATACGCCCCTTTCTGGAATCGCAATGGCGTCGGGGCGGTCATGCTCGGCCCGGTCGAATGGCTCTTCCGCCGGGCGGTCACTCGCCGTCGGGCCCGCGCCGCGACCGTCGCGCAGTGGATTGACGCACCCGTGGTGGTGGTCGGCAACATCAGTGTCGGGGGGACCGGCAAGACACCGCTGGTGCACTGGCTTGTCGAGACCGCGGCAGGGATGGGGTTCAGCCCTGGTATTATCCTGCGGGGGCACCGCGGGCGCGTTCGCGGCGTCATGCCGGTGTCAGCCGACGGCGATCCACGGCTGGTGGGCGATGAAGCCGTCCTGCTGGCCCGACGGACCGGGCGCCCGGTGGTGATCGGTGCCGATCGCCCAGCAGCCGGGCGAACGCTGCTCAACACCGCCGCGGTGGATCTGGTGATCAGCGATGACGGGCTTCAGCATTATGCCCTGGGTCGCGATGTGGAAATCGCGGTGATCGATGCAGGCCGGGTCCACGGGAACGGACGTTGCCTGCCCGCCGGGCCGTTGCGCGAGCCGATGGACCGCCTGGAAGAGGTCGACCTGGTGTTGGGCAACGGGCAATGGATCAACGGTTGCGGCGGGATGTTCGAGATCGTGCCCGAGCCACTACGGGCGCTGCCAGGGACGGAGAAGGCCGGTGCCCCCCCGACACCGGGCTGCGCGGTGCATGCGGTCGCCGGCATCGGTAACCCCGAGCGTTTCTTTGCCACACTGAAGGCGATGGGGTTCCTCGTCCATGCTCACCCGCTTGGTGATCACCATGCCTTCCGGCCCGACGATCTGCGCTTCGAGGACGACGCGCCGGTCATCGTCACAGAGAAGGACGCGGTAAAATGTCGGGGCATGGCACCCACCAACAGCTGGTATCTGCCCGTGGCGGCCCGGCCGGATACGGAAACCGCCGTGCGCCTCGGAGAACTGCTGGGGCTCGCCCGGCGCCGTTTCCTCAATCGCGGGACAGGCTCATGACCCCGTTCACCGTCATTATCCCGGCACGCCACGCCTCGACGCGACTCCCCGGCAAACCGCTGCTGCCGCTTGCCGGTCGGCCTGTTATCGAGCACGTCTGGCAGACGGCGGTCTCCAGTGGCGCCGATCGCGTCATTGTCGCGACGGATCATGCCGGTATCAGGGACTGCGCCATGGCTTTCGGTGCCGAGGTCTGCATGACGGGGACCGAGCATCGGAGCGGCACCGAGCGGATCGCCGAAGTCGTGGGCGCTGTCGGGATGGATGACGACGCGATTATTGTCAACCTCCAGGGTGACGAGCCCCTGATGCCGTCCTATCTGCTGGTCCGGGTGGCCGACACCCTCGCGGAGGCGCCGGAATCGGTGATGGCCACCCTCTCGACCAGCCTGATCGATGCCGACGAGTTGCATGACCCCCACGCCGTGAAGCTGGTCGCCGGACATGACGGCCGGGCGCTTTATTTCAGCCGTGCCGCCATCCCCTGGGATCGGGAAGGCCATACGGACTGGCAGCTGTCGGTGGCCCGCCGCCATCTCGGGCTGTATGCGTACCGCGCGGGTTTCCTCAAGCGTTATTCGATGCTGCCGCAAAGCCCGCTGGAGGGCCTCGAGCAACTGGAGCAGCTGCGCGTTCTGCAGGCCGGGGAACGGATTCAGGTAGCGGAGGTTGCCGACCGACCGGGGCATGGCATCGATACCGAGCGTGATCTCGCGGCAGCGGAAGCGGCACTCAACCAGCGTGCACGATAGCCCCGGCGGAATTACTTGCAGGCCAGCGTCTCCAGCATACAGCGGCGGAATGCCTCCACCATCCGGCTGGCCGGGCTCGCTGTCATGCCGAGATAGAACTGCGTGGCGTAGGCGTATTCGCTCGGCAGCAGCTCGCGCATCAACCCGTCACGGACCCAGTTTTCGGCGTAGTGTATCGGCAGGTAACCGACGTAGCGGCCACTGAGGATCAGCATCGCGGCACTCTCCATGTGACCGACGCTGGGACCGACCCGGCTGTCATGGTGGCCGAGCATGGACGGGCCCTTGTAGTTCTTGTCGCAGAAGATGGCCGATTCCAGTGCCTCTCGGATGGCCTCCGGGTCCGTCTCCTCGAACAGCGCATGGTCGCGGCCGCAGTAGAGGCTCTGCACCTCCATGAACAACGAGTCGGCGTTGATCGAGTCGTGTTCCGGTTCCACCGGCGTGATGATGAGATGGTAGCGGTTATCGACCAGCCCCTGAGACAGATCCTGCGGCGATCCGATGTTGAAGTGCAGCCGGACATCCGGGGCGATGTCGGCGAATCGCCTCAGCACCTCGTCGAACTGCAGCCGGTCATAGGTGACCAGGGCGTCGACCAGTCCGAGGTAGAGATCACCGGACATATTGCCGCGGACATCGGAGATGACCTCACGGAAACCCAGGATCGAATCGAACAGTGGCCCGAGGCTCTCGTAGATGCGTTCTCCTTCCCGGGTGAGGGCGAAGCCCTTGCGACCGCGTTCACAGAGAGTGAAACCGAGACGCTCCTCGAGCTGCTTGAGCTTGATGCTGATGGTCGACAGGGAGAGACCGAGGGTTTCCTGGGCCGGGGCGAGCCCCTGCGCCTGGACGACGGCCCGGAATACCCGGAGAAGCTTGAGATCGAAATCGGTCAGGTTCGGGAGGCTCGGGTCGCTTCCCATGTCTATCTGCTCCCGGTCATCGGACCCGCCGGTGGCGCCCCGGCCCGAATGTCCCTTACCACAAAATACGGCAATATGTTGCGCATGGCTGATCCGGTCAACCCCGTTCCCGGGCATTGCCCGCCTTGTGCGGGCCACTGCGGCTGTCGCTTTGGCTGATCCCAAAGCCTGGTTTGCGAGGTGATGATGGTTGGACGGTTGACGTGCGGAACATACTCAGGTTGTCCCTTGGCGGGACTTACATCAGAAAAGGGGCCTCGCCCCGGGGGTTTAATCATGCTCGAAGTGAAGAAAACGACCCGATGGGCCCTGGCAGCGATGCTTGCTGCTGCGACCATCACCGGCGTATCCACCACCGCGACGGCGAAGGAACAGATCAACGTCGGCGCCTGTGTGTCATGGCCGGGATATTCATTCTTCGAAATCGTGCGTCAGCAGAACCTGGCTCCCGACTACGATATCGACATCTCCATTTTCGAAGATCCGCTCGGCGGCCATGCGGCCCTCGCCACCGGACAGCTCGATGTCTACCTCTGCACCGGTGACTACACGCCCGTGGCGGCCGCCCGGGGCCTCGATGTCACCAACGTCGCGGTCCAGAACCTGGTCTACGGCGTCGACAAGGTGGTGATCGGGCCGGGGCTGGAGCCGGAGGATCTCCGCGGCCAGCGCATCGCCGCGCCGCAGGCCTACATTGGCCAGCTGGTGATGGGCCTCTGGCTGGATAGCGTCGGCATCAGCCCGGATGAGGTCACATGGGTCAACCTCAATGCCGACGAAGCGGTCGGCCCCATGATGTCGGGCGATCTGGGCGCTGCCTACATGTACGAGCCATGGGTCAATCAAGTCGTTGACAACCTCGATGGTGCACGGATCATCGCTGACACCTCGGCACCGGAGCTCATGGAGACCGGTATCTTCATGGACGTGATGTATATGAATACCAACTTCATCGCCGAACATCGCGAGGCGGCCATCGACATGCTGAAGGCGCGATTCGAGGCAACGGCGTACTGGAACGAACACACCGAGGAAGTCAATCAGGCCTTCGCGGACTACCTGCAGTGGTCCAAGGCGGATATCGAATCGATCATGGGGACCAACGGCAAGTATCTCGAGGGCGGCCTGTACATGCTCGACTTCAATGAGGTCGCGCGGATCTGTGGCGTCATGGATGGAGCCCCTCCGTTCGGCATCGAGAATGGCGCGATGGAGAGCATTGTCGAGCTGACCAACGAGTGGTGGATCAAGCTCGACCTGATGGACGAAATGCTCGCCGACCCGAGCGATGCATTCGACTGCAGCCTGGTCGCGGATCTTGCGGCGCAGGGCTATCGTCAGGATTTCTCGGCGCGCTAACGCATAGGGCCAGGGACGGCCCATCCTCTGAATCCCAATGATCATTCGTGAAAGGGGCCGCGTCTCCCGATGAGTCAGAACCGCCACAATCCGATGGGTGCCAGGACCCGACGTGGCCCGTGGCTAGAGTTCCTGCGGCCCATCTCCACCCGCGAGAGTGCGCTGCTCGGCCTTGTGATCTGGGTCCTCTTCTTCGTCGGCTGGGAAGTCGCCGCCTGGCGGGAACTCGTCAATCCGCTGCTTCTGCCGCCGCCGGAGCAGGTGCTGATCTCGCTCTATGACCTGCTCGTGAACCGCGGCTTCGGCGTGGATATCGGCGTGAGTATCCTGCGCATCCTCGCCAGCTTCGTCGCCGCCTGTATCATCGCCATCCCGCTTGGCGTCCTGATGGGCTCATTCGCCCGAATCGAGGGGCTGTTCAATCCCTTCGTCTCTGCCTGGCGCTACCTGCCGGCTCCGGCCTTCATCCCGATCCTGCTGGCCTGGTTCGGCACCGGCGAAGAGCCCAAGCTGGCCTTGCTCTTCCTCGGTGTGATCTGGTTCCTGATCACCCTGGTGATGGACCATACCCGCAACGTCCGCGATGAGCTGATCGAGACCGCCATGACCCTCGGTGCGAGCCGCTGGCAGATCCTCGGGACGGTCATCGTTCCGGCGGTCCTGCCCAATATCCTCATCGCCATGCGGCAGATGCTCGCCATCGCCTGGACCTACCTGGTGATCGCCGAGATCATCGCCGCGACCAACGGAATCGGTGCGGTCATGTGGCGGGCGCGTCGATTCCTGGATACCGACGAGATCCTTGCCGGTATCCTGGTGATCGGCGTCCTGGGGCTGGCGTTCGACCTGTTGTTCCGCTGGCTCTATCGAATCCTGTTTCCCTATCTCGATCGTAACGGCCGCTGAGCCGGGGAGCGCACGCATGACACTCCAGGCCCCGACAACCGCTGCCGCGCCATCAGCACAGCCCCATCTGGCACTCGAGGGCGTCGGCAAGGTCTTCGAGCTCCGGCGCAATGAGCGCATCGAGGCCATCAAGGATGTCAGTTTCACCATGCAGGAGAATGAAGTCTGCGTGATTCTCGGGCCGTCGGGTTGCGGGAAATCCACAGTCCTCCGCATGGTGGCCGGTCTCGAGAGCCCCAGTGCCGGACAGCTCCTGCTGGATGGCAACCCGATTCATGGTCCCGGTCGCGAGCGGGGCATGGTATTTCAGAGCTATACCTCGTTCGACTGGCTGACCGTACAGGACAATGTCGAATACGGCATGCGGCTCAACGGCGCCGGTGCACGCGAGCGTCGCGAGCGCGCCGCCGAGTTCATCGAGCTGGTGGGGCTGACAAAATTCGCCAATGCCTACCCACGGCAGTTGTCGGGGGGCATGAAACAGCGTGTCGCGATCGCCCGGACGCTTGCCAACGACCCGGCGCTGCTGCTGATGGACGAGCCCTTCGGTGCGCTCGATGCCCAGACACGCTGGCATATGCAGGAACTGATGATGAGCGTGGTGGAATCCACGCGGACATCGGTCCTGATGGTGACGCACGATATCGAAGAGGCCATTTTCCTTGCCGACCGGATCGAATTCATGTCGCGCCATCCCGGCAGCGTGCTGGAGGAGATCAAGCCCGCGTTCAAGCAGGGGCAGCGTTTCACACGCAAGGAACAGTTGCTCGATTTCCCCGAATACGGCGATGTTGAGCGCCACGTCATGAAACTGATGCGCCAGCAGGGCGGTGACGAGGCAACGCCGGCCGAGCAGGGCGCCTGAGACCACCATGGACAGCAGACAGGGAGGCGGAATGCCGCCGAGAGCGACATGTATCTGGGAGATGACCTGGCCGGAGTTCGCCGAACACGTGGCCCGCAATCCGGTGGTGTTCCTGCCGACCGGAATGACGGAGCAGCACGGACCCCACCTTCCGCTCGGGGTGGACTTTCAGCTACCGCTCGCGATTGCGGATCTAGTGGCCCGGGAGATTGATGGACTCATCGCGCCTCCGCTTCACTACGGATACAAATCCATGCCCCGTACAGGCGGCGGGCCGGGTTTCCCCGGCTCGCTCGGGCTCGATGGCGCCACACTCAGTGCCATCCTCCGGGATCTGATCCGCGAGCTGGCCCGCTCGGGCGTCCGGCGAATCGTGGTGCTCGACGGTCATCTGGAAAATCGCTGGTTCCTCACCGAGGGAATCGAGCTTGCGGTCCGCGAGCTCGGGGAACACTCACCCCGCGTGGTTTGCATGCAGCACTGGGACTTTCTCGATGACGAGACCATGGCAAGGGTTTTCCCGGAAGGCTATGCGGGGATCGACAAGGAGCATGCGGCGATCCTGGAGACATCGCTGATGATGCATTTCTACCCGCAGCACGTGCGCCTCGATCGCATACCGGATGAACCGCCGCTCGCAGCGCCGCCCTATGACACCTGGCCGGCGCGGCCCGAGTGGATCCCACCTGCGGGTGCGCTGACGTCCGCAAAGCCGGCCACCGCGGCCAAGGGCGAATGCGTGGCGGACTGCTATCGACGGCGGATCAGTGCGGCATTGCGCGCGGAATTCGGACTTGGAGCCCGTTCATGAGCCAGGGATCACGCCATGTCCTCGTCACCGGCGCCAGTCGCGGCATTGGCCGCGGCGTGGCAGAGGCATTCGCACGGGAGGGGGATGCGGTGACCCTGCTCGCCGACGATGAATCGGTGCATTCCGTCGCGGCGCGGATCGCCCAGGTGTTCGGTACTGAGGTCGCGGCCCGACGCTGTGACATCACCGATGCGGCGGCGCTGGACAGGGCCTTCGCCGATATTCCCCCGATCGATGTGCTTGTCAGTAACGCCGGCGTCGAACTGCCCACGCCGCTGGATGACGGGAGCGCCGAGACGCATCGGCGTTTCACTCGGATCATTGATGTCAACGTGACCGGCACCTGGCAGGTCATGCGGGCCGCCCTGCGACATCTGGTGGATGGCGGCAGTGTGATCGTGACCGCCTCGATCTGGGGGCGGACCGCCGTACCCGGTTTTTCCGCTTACGTCGCATCGAAGCATGCACTCATTGGCTTGACGCGGACCTGGGCCCGGGAACTCGCCCCGCGGGGCATCCGCGTCAATGCGGTCTGCCCCGGCTGGGTCCGTACGGAAGCCTCGATGGCCTCGCTCGACTGGATGGCCGAACGGGAGGGACGCGCCGTGGATGCGCTGCTCGCCGAAATCGAGGCGGGACAGAGTCTGCCCGGCCTCATGGAGCCGGATGATATCGCCGGACTGTACGTCTATCTCGCATCAGCGGCCGCGCGCGGGCTGACCGGACAGGCCATCCCCGTCGACCGCGGCGAGGTGATGGCATGAGCGGCGGGCTCGAGGGGATCCGGGCGGTCGTCACCGGTGGCTCGCGCGGGATCGGTCGTGCCTGTGCCATCGCGATGGCCACCGCCGGCGCGACCGTTGTCATCATCTACCAGGGCAGTGAACAGGCGGCGACCGCGGCGGTCGATGAGATGCGCTCGATTTCATCGGGACACCGGGCACTGCGCGCCGATGTCTCTGCGGAATCGGAGGTCGTCGCTGCCATGACGGCGGCCAGTCGGCATCTCGGCGGGCTGGATGTCGTTGTCAACTGCGCCGGGATTCTCGAGGAACGCCCACTACTGGAGACGGACGCCGCCGCGTTCGACCGGATCATCTCGGTGAATCTGCGAGGGGCTTTCCTCGTCGGCCGCGAAGCCGTGTGTCATATGATGACGGGGTCCGGAGGGGGGCAGATCATTAACATCGGGTCGGATCTGGCGGATCTCGGACGGGCCCGGAACAGCGCATACTGCGCCTCCAAGGCGGGGATTGCGGCCCTGACACGCTGCTGGGCGCGCGAGTTCGGCCCCGAGATCCGCGTCAACACCGTGGCCCCCGGACCCATCGCGACGGACATGCTGAGCACCGAGACCATGAGTGAGGAGAGCCTTGCCGAAGAGACCCGGACGCCGCTCGGGCGTATCGGGGAACCGCGGGAGGTCGCCGACTTTGTGGTTTTCCTGGCCGGCCCAGGGGGGGCATTCACCACCGGCCAGACACTGGGCGTCAATGGCGGCAGCACAATGTAAGGCATTGATGGCACGGCGCCCGCCGTCCGTCATCAGGAGGACAGTTCAATGAAGCGACCCGATTCCCATTTCCGACCCATCAGCGGCTCGGTCCTGCCACGCTTCGCGGGGCCCTCGACCTTTATGCGTCTGCCCATGGTGGAGGATCCGGAGGAGGTCGACATTGCCCTGGTCGGGTTACCCTGGGACGGTGGCACGACGAACCGCGCCGGCGCACGTCATGGGCCCCGTGAAATCCGCAACCAGTCGAGCATGATGCGACTGGTGCATCAGGCGAGCCGGATCGCCCCCTACGATCTTTGCCGGGTGGCCGATCTCGGGGATGTACCGGTCAATCCCATCGATCTGTCCGATACACTTGAGCGCGCAACGGCCTTCTTCCAGCGTATCTGCGCGGCCGGGGCCACGCCGCTCACGGCGGGCGGCGACCACCTGGGTTCGTTGCCAGCACTCCGTGCGGTCGCCGCGGAGCGCCCGGTCGGGCTGGTGCAGTTCGACTCGCATTCGGATACCAACGACAGCTATTTCGGCGAAGCCAATCGCTTCACCCACGGCACGCCGTTCCGACGGGGCATTGAGGAGGGGTTGCTTGATCCGAAGCGGATGATTCAGATCGGCATCCGCGGATCACTCTACTCCGGATCCGATCTCGACTACGCCCTGGAGCAGGGCGTTCGGGTGATTGAGATAGAGGAGTACTTCGATCTCGGGACTGAGGCGGTCATTGCCGAGATTCATCGGGTCATTGGCACCGGACCGGTCTACGCGACGTTCGACATCGATGTGCTGGATCCCGTCTATGCACCAGGCACGGGAACGCCGGAGGTCGGCGGAATGAGTACGGTCGAGGCGCAGCGTCTGCTGCGGGGGCTGCGGGGGCTGGATCTCGTGGGCGCGGACGTCATGGAGGTGTCGCCTCCATTTGACTCGGGTTATCTCACCGCACTCACTGGCGCGACCATGCTCTTTGAGCTCCTCTGCGTCACGGCAGGCGCCGTGGCCGACCGTCGCGCCCGCTGAGCCGGGTATGGCGGACGGGGCCAGTACCCCGTCCACCGAGCGGGCCCGAATCAGTCCGCGCGGGGCTGTTCCGGGGAATCCCCATCGCCCGATGCCGCCGGCAGGCGCGGCCTTCCGGGCCAGCGCCGGGGATCATCCGTCCGGACGGAGCTGATCGCCGCCGCATCTTCCGGTTGTCCCGATGGGGCGCCATCCGCGGGTTCACTGGTGCCTGCGGTCTCCGGCCTGCCACCTCGTCCGCTGGACCGGCGTCTCGTCCGGCTGCGGGATTTCGGTTCCCCTTCACCAGCTGCTGCGGCCTTGCCCGAATCGGTCCGCTCCGGTTCGGATGTGTCCATGTTCGCTGCCTTGTCCTCCGGATCGGCAACCTGAGTCTTCACCTGGGTCTCATCAGCCGCTGCCGAGCCGCCTGCCTCACCGCTCTGGCCGTTGCCACTGCGACGACGTCGGCGGCCACCGCGCCGGCCGCGACGGCTTCGGGAACCGCTCCCGGCACCGGCAGCCGGGGCGGACTGGCGGCCATCGGTGCCCTCGGCACTGACCTTCTCGGCATTTTCAGTAGGCGTTGTGGTACCGGCATCATCGGTCTTCCCTGCTGCTTCCCCCGCAGCGCGCGTCTTCCCGCCTTCCGCACGCCCGCCGGCCGCCTTACCGTTGCCACTGGTCGAGGGCCGCGAACGCCGCTGACCCCCGCGGCGCCCGCCCTGGCCACCGCCGCTACCGCTCCGGCGCCGGCGATCACCGCTACCACGACTCCGTTCCCGCGACTCCTCCGCGTCACCGGAGCGCTCAGCCGTCGTCCTGGCCGTCTTGGCTTCGGCGTCGCCAGGCACCTTGCCGGTGGTCTCCGCTTCACCACTGACCAGGCGCTTGAGCCAGCCGATCAGGCCTGGTCCACGCTCCGATCCCGCGGTTGCACCATTTTCGGCCCGGCTGGCGGTACTGTCCGTCGGTGTTTGGGCGGCAGGGGCACTTTCGGGCCTGGGCGTCGGCGTCGGCGCTGGCGTCGCCGGACTCACGCCACTGACCACCGGTTTCTCCGCGCGGGGCCGCTCCGCCGTCAGCAATTCCTCGGCGCGGCTCGGCTGTCCGTCCTCACCGGCCATCTGGTAACTGGTGCCCGCTTCGGTCTCCTCGTCGGTCCGCACACGCTGCAGCTCGTAGTGGGGCGTCTCCAGGTTGCGATTGGGGATGAGGATGACATCGATTCCGTTGCGGGTCTCGATGGTATCGAGGATCCCCCGCTTCTCGTTGAGCAGGAATGTCGCCACATCAACCGGGAGTTGAGCGACCACCTTGCCGGTCTTGTCCTTCATCGCCTCTTCTTCGATGATCCGCAACACCGAGAGGGCGAGGGATTCCACGCTGCGTACCGTGCCCTGGCCACTGCATCGGCTGCAGAGCTCCAGGGAAGACTCGCCCAGAGAGGAGCGCAGGCGCTGGCGGGACATTTCGAGCAGGCCGAAGCGGGAAATCCGGCCGACCTGGACGCGCGCCCGGTCCTGCTTGACCGCTTCACGCAGCCGGTTCTCCACTTCCCGCTGATTCCGGTTCGGACCCATGTCGATGAAGTCGATGACGATCAGACCGCCCAGATCGCGCAGGCGCAGCTGGCGGGCGATCTCATCGGCGGCCTCGACATTGGTCTTGAGTGCGGTCTCTTCGATGTCCGCACCCTTGGTCGCCCGTGCCGAGTTGATGTCGATCGAGATCAGCGCCTCCGTGTGGTCGATGACGATCACGCCACCGCTGGGCAGCCGGACCTCGCGCTGGAAGGCCGATTCGATCTGGCTCTCGATCTGGTAGCGGCTGAACAGCGGCACCTTGTCGTCGTAGAACTTGAGCTTCTGCAGGTTGTGGGGCATCACCTGCTGGACGAACTCGCGGGCACGTTCGTAGACATCCCGGTCGTCAATGAGGATTTCGCCGATGTCCGAGCGCAGGTAATCGCGCAGCGCCCGGATGATGACGTTGCTCTCCTGATAGATCAGGAAGGGCGCTGACCGGGTCTCCGACGCCTTCTGCACGGCACTCCACAGGTTGCGCAGGTAGTCCAGATCCCACTGCAGCTCCTCGGCGTTGCGTCCGACGCCGGCGGTGCGCACGATCAGGCCCATGCCCTCGGGCACGTTGAGTTCCTTGAGCGCATCGCGGATCTCGTTGCGCTCGGGCCCCTCGATCCGTCGCGAGACGCCGCCCGCCCGCGGATTGTTGGGCATCAGGACGAGGTAGCGACCGGCGAGGCTGATGAAAGTGGTCAGCGCAGCGCCCTTGTTACCGCGCTCCTCCTTCTCCACCTGGACCACGACCTCAAGGCCTTCCTTGACGACATCGGCGATCGAGGCCTTGGCGGGGTCGACATCGCCGCTGAAGTACTCACGGGCGATCTCCTTGAAGGGCAGGAAACCATGGCGCTCCGCACCATACTGGACGAAAGCGGCCTCGAGGCTTGGCTCGACCCGCGTGATCCGTCCCTTGTAGATGTTGGCCTTTTTACGTTCCCGTGCCGGTGTCTCGATGTCGAGGTCGTAGAGTGACTGGCCGTCGACCAGTGCAACGCGCAGCTCTTCGGGCTGGGTTGCATTGACGAGCATTCTTTTCATGCCGAATTGATCTCCGGCGTCTGCCCGGGGTACCCGCGCATGCGTCATGCTGGCCGGCGCAGCGCCAGTGGAGACTGGCGAGCGTCAACGGCAGGAGCGCCTTTTCAAAGGGCGCTGGGAAGCAACTGATTCGCAGGATCGCAAGACCCGTCATGGGGTATCCAATTGCGGGCGCCAGGGCAGGCGCGTTGTCAGGTTGAATTTTTTTCATCGTGCCGGTCGACGACCGCAGGCCGCCGCCCGTGCAGCATTCTTTCCCGTCCGGCAGGGAGCGCACCCGTACGCGCCTCTCTCACCCACCGAATTCCCGCGAGTGTAGCAATTTGCTGTTAATGCGTCCAAAAATCACCGGAAGTTGTGGCAGTCTTGCGCCCTGTGGAGCAGCGGGAGCAAGGATCAGTGGCAGGCGTGCGGACTGAAACCGTCCCTGAGGAACTCGCGGGGCAACGCATCGACAATTACCTGCTCCGGGTGCTGAAGGGCGTTCCCAGGACCCGGATCTACCGCCTGCTACGGCGGGGTGAGGTGAGGGTGAACGGCGGGCGGGTCCGACCGACGGCGCGTCTCGGTGCCGGTGACCGGGTCCGCATCCCGCCGGTGCGGGAGGCGACGGGTGGAGAGACGTTCAAGCCGTCCGCCCAGATCATGGAGCGCCTGGAGGCCGCCATTCTCTACGAGGACGAGCGGCTGCTGGTCATCGACAAGCCATCCGGCCTCGCGGTGCACGGGGGGTCGGGGATCGCCTATGGCGTGGTCGAGGCGTTGCGCCTGATGAGACCCCGGGCCCCCTTTATCGACCTCGTCCACCGGCTTGACCGGGAGACCAGCGGCTGTCTTGTCCTGGCAAAACGTCGTTCCACCCTGCGCGCCCTCCATACCGAATTCCGCGAGGGCCGCGTCGATAAACGCTATCTTGCCCTGGTCCGGGGTCGATTCGGGGCCAATACCCGACGGGTCGAGGCCCGACTTCGCCCTGAAACGGGGAAGGGTGGCGAGCGGATCATGCGGGTCCATCCCGATGGCCAGAGCGCACGAACCGATTTCCGTTGTCTGCGGTCATATGATGGGTGGAGCCTGGTGGAAGCGGTGCTGCATACGGGGCGGATGCACCAGATCCGGGCCCATGCCGCCGCCATCGGTCATCCCGTGGCCATGGACCGCCGCTACGGCAGCAGCACCGCCGACCGGGAGATCCGGCCGCTGGGCCTGCGCCGCCTTTTCCTGCATGCGGCGAATCTGGGCCTCGAGGCGCCGCACTGCGGTCGCATGGATGTCGCGGCGCCATTGCCGAATGACCTCGCCATGCTGCTTGAGCGCCTCGCCGATGACTGACCGACAATCCGTTCCCCGCAGTGAGGAGTGACTTGATGGCTGACGAGGAAAAATGGGCCAGAGAAAGCCTGCGCGAGATTGCCCTGGAGGGCATACGCGAGCGGCGCCGAGCCCGGCGGTGGGCGATCTTCATGCGCCTGCTCTTCCTGGGGGCCATCGTCTCGTTGTTCTTCTTCACGCTACGCCCCGGCCTGCAGATGGGGGACACCGCGATCAGCAGCGGACATACGGCAGTGGTGCAGATCAACGGGCCGATCATGGCCGGCCGCCCTGCGAACGCGGAGCGCATCATCCAGGGGCTGGAGGCGGCGTTCGAATCGGAGGGCGCGCGCGGCGTGCTCCTCGAGATCAACAGCCCGGGCGGTTCACCCGTCGCCTCCAGCCGGATCTACCAAGCCATCGACCGCCTGCGCGCGGCCCATCCGGACAAGCCAGTGCACGCCGTGGCCGGTGACATCATGGCGTCCGGGGCGTATTACATTGCGGCCGCTGCCGATCAGATCCATGTCGATGGCGCCTCGATCATCGGTTCCATCGGCGTCGTGAGCCGGGGTTTCGGCCTGAGTGATGCCATCCAGCGGCTGGGTATCGAACGTCGGGTCTACACCGCCGGGGACGAGAAGGCCGGCATGGACCCTTTCACGCCGCCGGAACCGGACGAGGTGGAAAGGCTGCGGAGCATGCTCGACGGGATTCACGACCAGTTCATCGCGGCCGTCCGCGAGGGGCGTGGCGAGCGGCTGACCGGCAACCCTGATGCGCTTTTCTCGGGACGGGTATGGACCGGAACCCAAGGCATCGAGCAGGGGCTTGCGGACGGCTACGGGAGCCCCGAGAGCGTGGCCCGCGAGGTCATCGGCGCGCCCGAGCGGGTCAACTACACGCCACCGCGCGGCCTGCTGGACCGGGCGCTGGAGCAGATCGGCAGTGCCGCGGTCGCCGCCTGGGTGGAGCTTCAGAGCCCCCTCAGCCTGCGCTAATCAGGGGCGGACAATGCCGATGCGGGCCAGGAGCCGGGTCAGGGCGATCAGGGGCAGGCCGATGATGGCGTTCGGATCATCGCTCTGTATGCGTTCGAACAAGGCGATTCCCAGGCCCTCGGCGCGGAAGGCGCCGGCGCAGTCAAGCGGCTTTTCAAGGTGCACGTAGCGCTCGATCGCGCTGCGCTCCAGGCGCCGGAAATGCACGTAGGTGGGCACCATCTCCACCTCGACGTGACGACTGTCGGGATCATGAACGGCAACGGCGGTGAACAGCGTGACCCGTTGACCCGAGGCGTTGGTCAGCTGCTTGATGGCGCGCTCCATGTTGCCGGGCTTGCCGAGGATCTGCCCGTGGCACTCACTGCACTGATCCGAGCCGATGACGATCCGGTCCGGATATCGCTCGGCCACCGCGAGGGCCTTTTCGCGGGCGAGGCGGCGGACATAGTGATCGGCCATTTCGTCCGCGGCGACTGATTCATCGATTGCCGGCGCGACCTGTTCGAAATCCAGTCGCAGCCGCCGCAGCAGCTCCGCTCGGTAAGGTGAGCTGGAGGCCAGAACGATTCCGGTCATTGACATATCCTTCAGTAGCGTTGGACCGATGGTCGGCACTTTCGCCACGGGACGCAACGGCGCTGGCCATGCCGAACCCCGGCCTTTGACAGGAATCTGCCAGCCGCCTACTATTTCGCGGTTATGCAAGTGACTGAACTTCCGGCACGAATCGAGCTCGACCGGCTCGCCCGCGGCCGCCATGAATGGTCGGGATCACTGCCGGCCGGCGCCACGCCGCGGCTTGCCGAGCTGGAGGCGTCACTTGGCAGTGCCGGGGCATCGTTCTCCGTGGACATCGGTCAGGGTCGGCCCCGGATCGAGGGCAACTGCCAGGGTAGCGTCACGGTGCGGTGCGAACGTTGCCTCGAGCCGATGGAAGTGACAGTGGCCGGCGAATTCGCGCTGGTGGCCGTCGAGCGGATAGAGGAGGCCGACGGGCTGGGCGTGGAAGATCCGGTCGTCGTTGCCACGAAAGGGCAGCTCGACGTGCTGTCGATGATAGAGGACGAGCTCATTCTGGGACTGCCGGTGGTATCGCGACATGAGCGCGCGGACTGCGATGGGGGTCAGCGGCACTTCGGGCCGCCGGGTGAATCGGAGCCCACCAGAGATAATCCGTTCAAGGTGCTCGAATCGCTCCGCAAGGACGGCTCGGGCGACGCTTACTAATCGAGTCAGACAAAACGCAGGATCCATCATGGCCGTACAGAAATCGAAAAAGACTCCTTCCCGTCGCGGCATGCGCCGCAGCCACGATGCGCTCACCGCCCCGACCCTGAGCGTGGACAGCACCACCGGCGAGACGCATCGCCGTCATCACATCTCGGCGGATGGCTACTACCGCGGCCGGAAAGTGACCGCGGGCCGCGACGAGTAGGCGATTGGCTGAACGGCCTGAAGGCCGCACCGGCTTCGAGCCGGTGCGGCCATTGTTTATGGGCGGCACAAAGCGGCGTCTATGACTCAATCCTGCACGCTGGCGATCGATGCGATGGGCGGCGACCATGGTCCATCGGTCACGGTGCCCGCCGCACTGGCGGTGTTGCGGCGTCATCCCGGACTCAGACTGATCCTGGTTGGTGAACAGGCGGCCCTCGACCCCGTCCTTTCGGGCACGGCGCAGGCGGACCGGCAACGCCTGACGGTTCATCCCGCTTCCCAGGTGGTGGGGATGGACGAACCGCCATCGCAGGCGCTTCGATACAAGCGTGATTCGTCGATGCGGGTGGCCATCAACCTGGTCAAGCACGGTGAGGCGGATGCCTGTGTGAGCGCCGGGAACACGGGGGCGCTCATGGCCACCGCGCGCTATGTGCTGAAAACGCTACCCGGAATTGACCGGCCCGCCATCTGCACCACCATCCCCTGTCAGGGCGGACATTTCCGCATGCTGGATCTGGGCGCCAATGTCGACTGCACGGCGGAGCATCTCTTCCAGTTCGCCGTCATGGGCGCGGTCCTCGTCGAGGCCGCGGGAGACAGTGTCGATCCCCGCATCGGTCTGCTCAACCTCGGCGAGGAGGAGATCAAGGGCAACGATCAGGTGAAGCAGGCCGCGCAGCTGTTACAGGAGAGCGACCTTCAGTATGTTGGCTACGTGGAGGGAGATAACATGTTCCGGAACGTGGCCGATCTGGTGGTCTGCGATGGCTTTACCGGCAACGTCGCGCTGAAAAGCAGCGAGGGGGTTGCCGCGATGATCTCGCAGTTCCTCCGCGAGGAGTTCCAGCGCAATCTGTTGACCCGGCTTGCCGGCCTGGTGGCCCTGCCGGTACTCAGGGCGCTGCGTCGACGCCTTGATCCGAGACGCTACAACGGGGCCAGCCTGCTGGGGCTGCGCGGCGTGGTGGTGAAAAGTCATGGTGGCGCGGACCAGGTGGCGTTTGAGCAGGCCATTGAGACCGGACGGATCGAAGCCATGGAGACCATACCCACCCGCATCGACGCCCGTCTGAGCGAGCTCTTCGCCCGGGAGGCCGTTGAATGAACCGCTCATGCATCGCGGGGACCGGTGGCTACCTCCCCGAGCGGGTCATGACCAATGCCGAACTCGAGGCACTGGTCGATACCTCCGACGAGTGGATACGCGAGCGCACGGGTATCACACAGCGGCATATCGCCGCGCCCGAGCAGACCTGCTCTGATCTCGCCGATGCCGCCTCGCGCCGAGCACTCGCCAATGCGGGGCTGGACGCCGGGGCGATCGACCTGGTGGTGGTCGCCACCTCAACGCCGGATCATGTCTTCCCCAGTACCGCCTGTCGCCTGGTCGAGCGTCTGGGCATGCCCTCGGGGATTATTGCATTCGATGTGTCGGCGGCCTGTTCGGGCTTCATCTACGCACTGGATGTCGCTGACCGGTTCATCCGAACGGGCGGCGCATCGCGGGCGCTCGTCATCGGCGCCGAGGTCTTCTCACGCATTCTCGACTGGCAGGACCGGGGCACCTGCGTGCTGTTCGGAGATGGCGCCGGCGCTGTTGTGCTGGAGGCGGGCAAAGAGCCCGGTGTCCTGTCCACTCATCTCCATGCCGATGGCCGTCAAACGCCATTGCTCAATGTCCCCTGGGGGGTTTCCCAAGGGTATGAGCGCCTGGCGGATGAACGTGGCAAGGTCAGCATGCGTGGTAACGAAGTCTTCCGCGTCGCGGTCCGCACCCTGGGGGCACTGGTGGATGAGACACTCGAGGCAAACGGCCTGGCGCGTGGCGATGTCGACTGGCTCGTACCCCATCAGGCGAATATCCGCATTATGATGGCCACGGCCCGCAAGCTCGGGCTGCCTCCCTCGCGCATGGTCAGCACGGTGGCCGAGCACGGCAACACCTCCGCGGCGTCCATACCACTCGCCCTGGATCAGGCCGTGGGTGACGGACGGATCCGGCGCGGCGACCTGCTCTTACTGGAGGCGTTCGGGGCCGGATTCACCTGGGGCTCGGCACTGATTCGTTACTGAACGGAACCGGCAATGAAAAAACGCACAGATCTCGCTTTCCTCTTTCCCGGGCAGGGTTCGCAGGCGATGGGCATGCTCAGCGAGCTGGCCGCGCGTCATGCGGTCGTACAGAAGACCTTCATCGAGGCGTCCGCCGCGCTGGGCGAGGATCTCTGGCAGCTCGCCAGTGCCGGCCCCGAGTCCCTGCTCAACCGCACCGATCACACGCAGCCGCTGATGCTGACCGCCGGCATCGCGGTGTGGCGCGCCTGGCGGGAAGGGGGCGGGGCACTGCCCAACCGGATGGCGGGGCACAGCCTGGGAGAGTATTCGGCCCTCGTGGCCGCTGGCGCCCTTGATTTCCCGGTCGCCGTGGAACTCGTCCGCGATCGAGGCCGCTACATGCAGGCGGCCGTCCCGGAGGGGGAGGGGGCCATCGCCGCTGTCCTGGGCATCGACGATACCCGTCTGGCCGCGCTCTGCGAGGACAATGCCGACGGCGAAGTCGTCGAGCCCGTCAACTATAATGCGCCGGGTCAGACCGTAATCGCCGGTCACCGGGGCGCGGTCGAACGTACCCTCGACGCGGCCCGCGAGGCCGGTGCGAAAAAGGCGGTCATGCTACCCATGAGTGTTCCCGCGCATTGTTCTCTGATGGCGCCGGCGGCGGAACAGCTTGCGGCGCGGCTGGCGGACGTCCCGCTGCGTGAGCCCGATGTCCCCGTACTGCACAACGTGGATGTCTCGCTCAGTGCCGATCCGGACGCGATCCGGCAACGGCTCATCGCCCAGGTGCACTCGCCGGTGCGCTGGACCGAATGCATCCAGGCACTGGCGGCGGATGGCATCGAGCAGGCGGTGGAGTGCGGGCCGGGGCGCGTGCTTGCCGGTCTCAACCGGCGCATCGATCGGCGCATGAACATCCAGGCGATCCACGATCCGGACTCGCTGGCCAAGGCTTTGAATACCCTGGAGGTCGAATGAATCTGCAGCTTGACGGCGAGATCGCCCTGGTCACCGGTGCAAGCCGCGGGATCGGGGCCGCGATCGCACAGCGGCTCGGGCGCAGTGGCGCGACGGTCATCGGCACGGCGACCAGCGACGGCGGTGCCGAGGAGATCAGCCGGTCCCTGGCTGAAGCCGGCATCAGCGGACGCGGCATGCGGCTCGATGTCCGCGATACCGAACAGATCCCTGCGCTGGTGGCCGACATCGCCGCCGCCGAAGGATCACCCTCCATTCTGGTGAACAACGCCGGCATCACCCGGGACAATCTGGCGATGCGGATGGCCGACGACGACTGGGACAGCGTGATCGAGACCAACCTCAATGCGGTCTTTCGGGTATCCCGCGCCGTGCTGCGGGGGATGATGAAGGCCCGGCATGGCCGCATCATCAACATCGGCTCGGTGGTCGGGCTCATGGGTAATGCCGGGCAGACGAACTACTCCGCCGCCAAGGCGGGTCTGCTGGGCCTGACCCGGTCGCTGGCCCGTGAGGTGGGCAGCCGCAACATCACGGTCAACGCCATTGCGCCGGGCTTCATCGAAACCGACATGACCGATTCGCTGGACGACGGGCAACGGGCCGCGCTGACCGATCAGACACCACTACAGCGGCTGGGCCAGCCGGACGATATCGCCGCCGCGGCCTGCTTCCTCGCTTCTTCGGCAGGCAGTTACATCACCGGTGAAACGATCAACATCAATGGCGGGCTTTTGATGCCCTGACGGGTCGCTGATGGGTCGCTGGCGGATTGCCGGCGGATTCCATAGAATACGGCGCGTTCGGGCACTGGCCCCAATTCCGCAATCCGAGAGGTAGGAGCGAGATGAGCAGTATCGAGGAAAGAGTCAAGAAGATCGTCGTTGAACAGCTGGGGGTGAAAGAGGACGAGGTGAACGCCGAAGCCTCCTTTGTCGACGATCTGGGCGCCGACTCGCTGGACACGGTGGAGCTGGTGATGGCCCTCGAGGAGGAGTTCGAATGCGAAATCCCCGACGAGGAGGCTGAGAAGATCACCACCGTCCAGCAGGCGATCGATTACATCAATCGCCATCTCGAGGAATAATCCCGGGCCTGGATCAGGGCTCGGACAATCCTGGGGTAAACGGACGGGGCCGGCTATGACCGGCCCTGTTTGTATGCCCGGAACACTGAGCGGGAGATTACACGGGTGAACGGAAGAAGGGTCGTCGTCACGGGACTCGGCATTGTCTCCCCGGTGGGGAACGGGATCGAGCCTGCGTGGGACCGGATCAAACGCGGCGAGAGCGGCATTGCACCCATCGCGCGTTTCGATACTGAACAGTTCGCAGTGCGCTTCGGCGGCGAGATCCGTGACTTCGACGTCACCGCCTACATCAGCCGCAAGGACGCCCGCAAAATGGATCCGTTCATCCACTATGGCGTCGCCGCCGCGGTGGATGCGCTGAGCGATGCCGGCCTGGAGATCACGGAGGAGAACGCCGAACGCATTGGCATCTCGGTGGGTTCAGGCATCGGCGGCATCCACTCCATTGAGGAAGGGCACAAGAGTTACCTCGAGTCGGGGCCCCGCCGGATCACTCCGTTTTTCATCCCCAGCGCGATCATCAACATGGTGTCCGGGAACCTGTCCATCCTGCTGGGTGCGAAGGGTCCGAACGTGGCGACCGTCACGGCCTGCACCACGGCCACGCACAATATCGGCATGAGCGCCCGCATGATCGCCTATGGCGATGCCGATGCCATGATCGCAGGCGGTGCGGAATTCGCCACGACACCGACGGGGCTTGGCGGCTTCGCCGCCGCCCGCGCGCTGTCCACCCGGAATGACGATCCCCAGGGCGCGAGTCGGCCGTGGGATCGCGACCGTGACGGGTTCGTGCTGGGCGATGGTGCGGGCGTGCTGGTGCTGGAGGAGTACGAACATGCGCGGCGTCGGGGCGCACCGATCTATGCCGAGGTTTCCGGATTTGGCATGAGCGGTGATGCCCATCACATGACGCTGCCCGCGGACAGCGGGGAGGGCGCGCGTCGGTGCATGGACCTGGCATTGAAGGATGCCGGGATGAATCCCGGGGACATCGACTATATCAATGCCCATGGGACGTCCACGCCGGCCGGTGACCGCGCCGAAGTCCATGCGGTGATGGGCAGCTTCGGCGAGCGTGCGAGACGGCTGCCAGTGAGTTCAACCAAGTCCATGACCGGGCATCTGTTGGGTGCCGCAGGCGGTGTGGAGGCGGTGTTCACGCTGCTTGCCATGCGTGACAGCGTGCTGCCGCCCACCATCAATCTGGACGCGCCGGACGAGGACCTCGACATGGATTTCGTGCCCAACGAGGCCCGCGACGAGAGGATCCGCGCGGCGCTCTCCAATTCGTTCGGCTTTGGTGGAACCAACGGCACCGTGATCTTCCGCGCTCTGGACGCGTGACCCGGGGCGACACCGACTGCCTGGTGAATGGCCACCCGGCGACCGCCGTCGCCGTGGCGGACCGCGGTCTCGCCTATGGCGACGGTGTCTTCGAGACCATTGCGGTGGTCGATGGGCAGCCCCGGCTGCTCCCGGCGCATCTCAGGCGTCTGCAACGGGGTTGTCAGCGCCTCGGACTCACTCCATGGGTCCTGGAAGAGTGGCAGTCCGATGTCGATCAAATCGACCTGCCGCGCTACGGCGGACTGCGCCTCAGTGTCACTCGGGGTGTGGGTGGCCAGGGTTATGCACCACCGACATCGCCCCGCTGCACGCGGATCACCCGTATCCTGCCCGCGCCGCGACGGCCGAGCGAGTGGTGGTGGGATGGCATCGATGTGCGCTGGTGCGATACCCGGCTCGCCATCCAGCCGGCGCTGGCGGGCATCAAGCATATCAACCGCCTGGAACAGGTCCTCGCCCGCGCGGAGTGGCAGGACCCGGCCATTGCTGAGGGACTGATGCGCTCGACCCGCGGAGAGGTCATCGAAGCAACCTCATGCAACATCATCGTTGACGCGGGTGACCGACTGCTGATCCCGGATACGCGGGAATGCGGCGTGGATGGCATCATGCAGCAGTGGCTCATCTCCCGCGCGCAGTCGAGTGGCATCGCCGTCGAGCGCGCGGCGTTGAATGCGGAGGCTTTGATGACATCCTATGGCGTTATGCTCACCAACAGCCTCATCGGGCTCTGGTCCGTCCGTCGCATTGAGCGCAGTCCTCTGCCGCGCTCGGCGCGGGCTCAGTGGCTCCAGGCGCTTATTGCCGACCATCGACTCGCCCTGATGCCCGGGGTGATGGCGCAGTGACCCGGCGGCGCGGCACCATCGCGGCCGGCGTGATGCTGCTGGCGCTGTCGGTCCTCGCAGCGCTTGCCTTCACGCTCGCCGTCCAGCGGATCGAGGGGACGCCGCTGGAGACAGACGAGTCCGCGGTGATCGAAGTCCCCGCCGGGAGCAGTTTCGCCGCGGTTGCCGGGCAGCTCTCCGAGCGCGGGCTGATTGATCATCCTTGGCTACTGCGTCTCTATGCGCGATGGAACGGTCTGGCGAACCGCATACAGGCCGGTGAGTATGCAATTGAGCCCGGCACGACCGCGGCCGGCCTGGTTCGGCGCATGGTCAATGGCGAGGTCGTTCAGTATTCGCTCACCCTCATCGAGGGCTGGCGTTTTGATGAGCTGCTCGCCGCCGTGCATGCGCATCCGGCCGTCAAGCGCACCCTCGAGGCCGATGCCACCGAGTCGCAGATCATGGCCGCGATTGACCGCGGCGCGATCCCGGCGGAAGGGCGTTTCCTTCCGGAGACCTATCATTTCCCCCGCGGGATATCCGATATCGATATCCTGCGAAGGGCGAATCGCGCGCTGGAGGCGACCCTGGACGATGCCTGGCGGAACCGCGCCGACGGGCTACCCATCAAGAGCGCGGATGAGGCGCTGATCCTCGCCTCCATCATCGAAAAGGAGACCGGCCTGGCCGAGGAGCGGCGCCGGATCGCCGGTGTCTTCAGCCGTCGGCTCGAGCGCGGCATGCGACTGCAGACCGATCCGACGGTCATCTACGGCCTGGGAGAGGCATTTGACGGTGATCTGCGTCGCATCCATCTGCGAACCGATACGCCATACAACACCTATACCCGCCACGGACTGCCACCCACGCCGATCGCGCTACCGGGGGCCGCAGCGATACGGGCCGCCGTCGATCCCGCCGAGGGTGACAGCCTCTACTTTGTCTCCCGCGGCGACGGGAGCCATGTCTTCTCAGCCACGCTGGATGAACATAACGCAGCCGTGCGGCGCTACCAGCTGGGACAGGGAGGCTAAGCCCATGGGAGACGGGCGTTTCATCACCGTGGAGGGCATCGAGGGCGCCGGCAAGACGACGGCGATCGATATCATCCGCGACTGGGTGAAGGGGCAGGGTGGCGACCCGCGGCTCACCCGCGAGCCGGGCGGCACGGCGCTCGGCGAGGAGCTCCGGGATGTCCTCTTGCGGCATCGCGAGGACGGCATGTCGGCCGAGGCCGAGGTGCTGCTCATGTTCGCCGCTCGTGCCGAGCACCTCGACCGGGTCATCCGACCGGCGCTCGCCGCCGGCCGATGGGTGATCTGTGACCGCTTCACCGATGCCAGTATCGCCTACCAGGGCATGGGACGCCGGCTCGGCATCGACCGGGTCAGATCACTCGGCCAGTGGACCCACCCGGATCTGGCGCCGGACCTGACACTCTGGCTCGATCTCCCCGTGACGCTCGGGCTTGAAAGGGCTGCGGGCCGCAGCCGGCCGGATCGCTTCGAGTCGGAGCAGAGCCGCTTCTTCGAGGCGGTCCGCCATGGCTACGCCACCATCGCGGAGCAGGAACCCGCGCGGGTTCAGCGCATTGACGCCAGTGGTACGCCGGCCCAGGTCAGAGACGGCATCACCGCCGTCCTGGAGGCACGATTTGGTGGATGAGGGCCCCGGGCTCAAGGCGCCATTGCCATGGCAGGCTGATGCCTGGCGGCGATTTCTCAGCGCCACCGAGGCGGGCCGTGTTCCACACGCCATCATGCTTGGCGGCGTCGCCGGGACGGGAAAACGAGAACTGGCGCTTGCCATGCTCGCCCGTCTGCTCTGCGAAGCGCCCGGCAGCGGCGGCGCCTGCGGAACCTGTCGGGGCTGCCGACTGCGCATCGCCGGCAGCCATCCGGATCAGATGCTGATCGAACCGGAGAGCGACGGCAGCGGTGTCCTCAGGATCGAGTCGGCGCGCGCACTGACCGAATTCACGCATCGCACGAGCCAGTACAATGGCTATCGCGTCGCGCGGGTCATGCCCGCGGAGGCGATGAACCGGCACACCGCCAACGCCCTGTTGAAGACCCTTGAGGAACCACCCGCAGGCATGGTGATCATCCTCGTCAGCCATGAGCCGGGGCGACTGGGCGCGACGATACGGAGTCGCTGCCAGCATTATCGGCTCGGCACACCGGCACCGGCGCTGTCCATCGAGTGGTTGCAGCGGCGGGGCGTCGGGAAGGCCGGCGAGGTGCTGGAGCTGGCAGGCGGCAGTCCACTGACCGCGCTCGAGCTTGCCGGCGAGAACGGGACAGGACAACTGGACAGCCTGGTGGCAGCGATCGACGCCGTCGCCTCCGGTCGCCGCGGCGTGGTGGAGGCCGCCGCCGAGTGGCAGGCCGTGGGTGCCCTGCAGACAGCCCGGCTCATGCAGAGAATCGCCACTCAGCTCATGCGCGCCCAGGCCGATCCGCGCGCGGCGAGAAATGGCCTGGCGAAAGCGCCGGGCCTGCAAGCGCGCCTGGATCTAAAGCGGATAAGCCGGATCGCCGACCGCCTGCTGGCGCTGCGTGGCGCCGCGGATCAGAGCCTCAGCCGGGAACTGTCCATGGAAGCGCTTTTTCTCGTCTGGAGTGAAGGATGATTGTTGATTCCCATTGCCATTTCCACCTCCTTGAGCGCCCGGATAGCGCCGATGCGGCGCTGGAGGAAGCAAAACGGGCCGGTGTGGATGCCTTCCTGAACGTGGCGGTCGCCGCGGAGGACAAAGACGCCCTGATCGCCTTCAGCGAGCGGCATGCGGAGGTCTTCACGTCGGTCGGGGTGCATCCCTGTGGCACGGGCGCCGACCCGTCAGCCGAGGACCTGGCGGCCATGGCCGATCATCCGGCCGTTGTCGCCATCGGCGAGACGGGGCTCGACTATGGCGCCGGCCCCGGGGACTACGGCTGGCAGCAGGCGCGTTTTCGCCGCCATATCGAGGCGGCGAGACAGGCCCGTCGGCCAATCATCGTCCACAGCCGCATGGCGCCGGCGGACACGCTCCGGATCCTGCAGGAGGAGGGCGCCGAGACGGTCGGCGGCGTCATTCACTGCTTCGTCGAGGATGCCGAAATCGCCCGGGGGATGCTGGATCTGGGTTTCTATCTGTCACTGTCCGGGATCCTGACGTTCCGTCGTGCCGAGGCGCTGCGCGAGACCGCAACCGGGCTGCCGATGGACCGACTGCTGGTGGAAACCGACTGTCCCTACCTGGCGCCCGTGCCACACCGCGGACAGGAGAACCGCCCGGCCTGGGTCCAGGAGGTCATTGAATGCCTCGCCGGCCTGAAGAAAACAACCGCAGCCAGCGTCGCCGACCGCACTGCGGAGAACTTCTTCGCCTGCTTCCCCCGGGCCCAATCCGCGGCGCTCACAGGCTAGACGAGCTGCTCGATGATGCGGAAGCCGGCGAGGTAAGTCCCGACGGCCGAGCCGATGGTGGCAAACAGGAACACGAGCAGGGTCCGAGCCACTCGGTTGCGCCACCAGCCGCGCCAGTCCGAGACGGCATCACGGAGCCCCCGGAAATCCTCCACCCGAGGCCGGCGGCTGAACAGCTCGATCGCCGCCGCCACGAACCCCGCGCCGATGGTCGGATTGAGCGAGGTCAGGGGGGCGGCGAGGAACGAGCCGATCACCGTGAACGGATGACCACGGGCGAGGGCGGCGCCCAGGGCACAGAGCCCGCCATTGATCAGCACCCAGTCAGTGACCAGTTGCCAGCCCAGATCGCTGCTCCGGCTGAAGCCGATGGCGAAACCGGCCAGTATCACGACCACCACCACCCAAGGGATGACTTTCGGCCAGCGTGCCGGTCGCGGGATCGTCTCCAGCGACTCGCGGGCCTGCCTGGGCTCGGTGATGCCCTGGTTCAGTGCCGCCTCAAGCCCCGCCAGATGACCGGCGCCAACCACCGCCAGCACGCGGCGCGGCGGTGTCTCCGCCGCCTCGATCGATTCCAGCAGACATGCGGCCATGTAGCGGTCGCGCTCCGCGATCAGCGGTTCGAACAGCGTGGATGAGCCGGCGGCGAACTCGCTGAACGTCGCCTCGAGCATGTCTCCCTGTTTGAGCTTCTCGATATCCGCAGCGCTGACTTCGTCGCGCGAGAACAGACTACCGAATAGACCCATGAACAGCGACGGCCGCTGCCACCACGGGACGCCCCGGTAGATTCGCTTGAGCGTCGTGCCGATATCCCGATCGATGAGCCAGAGGGGGAGGCGACGGCGCCGGGCACCTCGGGCCGCGGCCTCGAGTTCTGCCCCCGGGCGGATATCGAACTGATCCGCCAGCCGCTGCTGGTAGGCGCCGAGGGCCAGACTCGCCATGACCATGCCGGCGCGGCCGCTGCGCAGCACCTGGAAGAGATCCAGTTTCTCCAGGGCGGCGGGATCGGTCAGGCTCTGGTAGCGACTCTCGCAGAGTTCCACCGCAACCGCGTCATAGTCCTCCCGGTCGATCTCTCGGCGCACATCGGCGACGCTCTGCGCCGATACATGCGCAGTGCCGAGCAATACGATGGTCGTGTCATCGACCATGACCTCGCGGATGAGATGGGTATCCTCGGCCGGATGCATGTCTTCGCCTGCTGCTTGCCAGCCCCGGATTATCCACCAGCCGACCGCCCGCGTGCCAGCAGATCACGCAATCCACCGACAGGACGGGTGTTGAGCACGTCGCCGGCCGAAAGCCAGGCCCGTCGCGCCTGATCCACACCGTATCGCATGAAATCCAGCTGCGCCGGGCTGTGGGCGTCGGTGCCGATCACCAGCATGACACCGGCATCCCGGGCCGCCCGGGCATTCTGATCATTCAGATCAAGACGTTTGGGTTGCGCATTGATTTCGAGCGCAATGTCATTCCGCACAGCCGCCTCGAATAGCCGGTCCATATCCAGCGCCATTGGACGACGCGTCCCGATCAGCCGACCGGTGGGGTGGGCGATGATCCGCATGAGCGGGTGGTCCATGGCGTCAAGCAGCCGCTCGGTCTGTGCCCGCCGCCCCAGATCCAGGTGACCATGAATGGCGCCGATCACGTAGTCGAGACGCTCGAGAATGGTATCCGGCAGATCCAGCGACCCATCGCGCAGGATATCCACTTCGCAGGATTTCAGGATCACCAGATCATCAAGACGCTCATTGAGGACATCGATATCATCGAGCTGCCGGGTGAGGCGGTCGGCGTCCAACCCATTGGCGACGCGCACCGCGCGGGAATGATCGCTGATTCCTAGGTACTCCCATCCGCGCTCCCGGGCCGCTTCGGCCATTTCCTCTAGGCTCGCCTTGCCATCGGTCGCCGTGGTGTGGGTGTGCAGGTTTCCCCGAATGTCTTGCGCATCGATCAGCGTCGGCAGGTCATCATTCTCGGCGGCCTCGATTTCCCCGCGGTTCTCACGCAGTTCAGGCGGGATCCACGGCAGGGAAAGCGCTGCATAGACCGATTCTTCGGTATCCCCCGCAACCGTTTGATCATCATCGAAAAGCCCATACTCATTAAGCTTCCAGCCATGGCCCTGGGCCCGTCGTCGCAGGGCGATATTATGATCCCGGGATCCAGTGAAATAATGCATCGCCGCGCCGTAGGCGCCATGCGGCACGACGCGGATATCCACCTGCAACCCGCCGCGAAGCCGCAGCGTTGTGCGCGTTTCCCCACTTGAGATGACTTCGGCGACATCCTCATGGCGGGTGACCGCGCGGGACACCGCCGCCGGATCGCTCGCCGAGACGACGATGTCAAGATCGCCCACGGTCTCGCGGCGGCGGCGGTAACTCCCGGCGATGGTTGCCTGATCGACCCCAACACGCCGCCGGATCCAAGCCAGCAGCGATTCCGCCATCTCTTCCGCATCCGCAAGCAGTGTCCGGGCCGGCGAATGCCTTACAAGGCGTTCAATTTCGTGGAGGATGCGCTGTTCGGTCTTCTCGCCAAAGCCGGAGAGGGTCCGGACGCGCTTTTGACGGGCGGCGTCGGCCAGCTCATCAACGCTGGTGATGCCGAGTCCCTCATAGAGCGCATGGGCGCGCCTGGGCCCGATCCCGTTGATATCCAGCAATGCCGTCAACCCGGCCGGCAGTTCATCGGTGGCGGCATCCAGCCGCGCCAGATGACCGGTTTCGACATAGCGCGCAATCTGACCGGCGAGATCATCGCCGATGCCCGGCAATTCGGTGAGATCCTCACCGGCGGCGAGCATGTCACGGATCGGCCGCGACTGGTCACGCACGGTCGAGGCCGCATTGCGGTAGGCACGGACCCGGAAGGGATTGGCGTCACCAATCTCCAGCAGGTCCGCGAGTGTCTCGAAGGCGTTGGCGATATCTCGATTCCGCACGGGCATACCGTGTTCGACGCCCCGCCCGGATCCAGCGTTCACTGCGTATAATATATATTATGTTAAATATTGGAACGGCCATTGGATGGCGATGCATCAATGGCCTCAACCGGAACCTGGGGCCTCCACCACCGTCGAACAGCCATGGCCGATGTCTACTACCAGAATCGCGAAGAAGCCGCCAACCGGCTCGCCGACAGGCTCGCGGAAACCGAATGGTCGGCACCGGTGGTGCTCGGCGTTCCTCGGGGCGGCGTTCCGATGGCGGAGATCATTGCGGCACGCCTTGGCGCTGCCCTCGACGTGGTGCTTGTGCACAAGATCCGCGCCCCGGGCAATCCCGAATATGCGATTGGCTCGGTGGACGAACCCGGGCATGTGACCCTGTCCGATCATGCAACCGCGTCGGTGGATGATGAAGCCGTCCGCCGCGAGATCGAGGAAGAAAAATCCGTTCTTGCCACGCGCCGCCACCGTTACGGGCAACCCCGGCAACCGCTCTCGGGGCGCGATGTGATCATCGTCGACGACGGGGCCGCCACCGGCGCGACGATCGAGGCCGCCATCAATGCCGTTCGCGGCGCCAATGCCGCCAGCGTCAGCATCGCCCTCGGAGTAGCCGCCCCGGAGGTCGTCCGGCAGCTTGAGCAAATGGCCGATCACGTCGTCTGTCCAAGCCAGCCGGCCGGGTTCATGGCCGTCAGCCAGGCATTCAACGAATTCCCGCAGGTCAGCGACAGGGAAGTCGAAAGGATTCTCTCCGGCTAGGCGGTGATGACCTCATCCCAGTGCTCACGGATATCCCATTCCTGACGGCTGAAGGTCTCCGCCGGCAGCCCGAGAACGGCGTCGATGAAGCGGGCCACATCCGCCGGTCGGGTCAGTTCGCCCATCTCCTTGAGCGCACGGAATCGCTCCACAGCCGGGAAATCCGATTCATCCTGAGCGCGAATCAGTGATTGCATGGGCGTATCCACCACGCCGGGGCGCAGGCTTCCAATGGCGATGCCGGTCCCGACAAGCTCCTGCCTGAGCACCTCATACACCATGTACAGCGCAGCCTTGCTGGTGCAGTAGGCCCCCCAGCCGGGTAGCGCCCGATGGGCGGCCCCCGAGGAAATATTCAGGATGCGCGCACCCTCGCCCATCCGCTCGCGCAGCCGGCGGGTCAGTGCGATGGGTGCCTCGACATTGATGGCGAGGCTCTGACGAATGGCCTCCGCCGGCTGCGCGAGCAGCGGGCCTACCGGTGCAAGAACCCCAGCGTTGTGCACCAGAAAGCGCACGGCACGCCCTCCGACCGCCGCCTGCAGCGCGGCCTGACCTTCCTCCGTGCTGACATCGGACTGGCAGGGTTCAATGCCCGCCTGCCGGTCCGCCAGCTCCTCCAGCGGCTCAGCGCGACGCCCTGCAACGACGACGGCATCCCCCTGCCCCGCCAGCCTCAGCGCGAGCGCTCGACCGATGCCTGTGCCGCCACCGGTGATGACCGAAACGGTCTGTGTCATCGCGATGCTCCTCAGTTCACGTTCCGCCGTGGCTCGCCCTCGCGCCAGCCACGGATATTCTCGACGGTCTGATCGACGATCCGCTGTCGGGCGCGCTGGCTGCCCCAGGCGCTGTGCGGTGTGACCAGCAGATTGGGCACGCCTGCGGCCAACAGCGGATTGCCCGCCACGGGTGGTTCGCAGGAAAGGCCATCGATCCCTGCCCCGGCGATCTCCCCGGTGCGCAACGCCTCAACCAGGGCCCTCTCGTCCACCAGTGCCCCGCGGGCGGTGTTGATCAGCAGGGCCGTCGATTTCATGCGTCTCAGGACCGCCGCGTCGATCATCCCCCGGGTGGTTGCCGTCAACGGACAGTGCAGTGTCACGATATCCGCCTCAGCAATGCCCTCTTCGAAGCGGACACGGCCCGCCCGAGGCGCCATCACGCCCGGGCGCTCGGCAATCATCACCCGCATGCCCAGGGCCTCCGCCTTTTGCTCCACGGCGGCGCCCAGCGTACCGTATCCGATCACCAGCAACGTCTGCCCGGCCAGTTCCCTGATCGGGTAGTCGAGAAAGCAGAAATCCGGCGACTGTTCCCAGCGCCCACGACGAACCGCCTCCACATAGTCGACCAGCCGGGTGCAGAGCGCCAGCATCATCCCGATCGCGTGCTGACTGACCGCCTCGGTTCCATAGGCTCGGCAATTGCACACCAGGACGCCATGCGCCCGGGCGGCCTCGACATCGATGTTATCAACACCCGTCGCCACGACATTGATCAGGCCAAGCGACGGGCAGGCATCAATCATGGGCGCGTCAATGACGACTTTGTTGGTGATCACGACCTCCGCGCCGTCGATACGCTCGGCGCACCGATCCGCCGGCGTCCGGTCATAGCTGGCCCAGCCGGGACAGAGTGAGTCCAGCGCCCGGAAGTCGAGATCGCCATGATCAAGGGTATCTCGGTCAAGGAAAACGGCCCTTGTCATGCTTTGCCCCCGCGCTGCCTGAACCTGCTGCGGAGCGTACCGGAGACCCGGGGTTATGCACAGTTACGGTGCGGTGGCCATTTGCCGCGACGCGCCACGACGGGATAAGGCATTTGGGCGAATGTGACAATCCCTGTTCTAATATAAAGGCGCTAACTTATTGTATCTAAACGATAAGAACGATATGGCGAAGATTCATCCAATTTAACGAGACCCCGCATCCCACAAGGGCTTAGCGCCCGTCATCGGGAAAACATCCACAATCTTATCCACAGGTTTTGTGGACAACATCGGCAGCCGCTATCCTTGCGCGATGTATATCGGTCCACACAAGATCAACGGAAGCGTCTTCCTCGCGCCGATGGCGGGCGTGACGGACCGCCCTTTCCGCATCCTCTGCCGCCGGCTCGGCGCGGCCCTTGCCGCCTCGGAGATGGTCGGCTCCAACCCGGCGCTGCGCGAGACACGCAAGTCCCGCCTCAAGCGCGATCATCGCGGGGAGCCCTCACCCCGCGTCGTCCAGATCGCCGGGGCTGATCCCCGCGTAATGGCGGAGGCGGCGAGCTTCAACGTGGATCATGGGGCGGAGATCATCGACATCAACATGGGGTGTCCGGCAAAGAAGGTGAATCGCAGGCTCGCCGGATCCGCGTTGCTGGCCGATGAGCCATTGGTCGCGCGTATCCTCAGAGCCGTGGTGGGAGCCGTGGACGTCCCGGTCACACTCAAGATACGAACCGGACCCAGCGCCGAGCAGCGCAACGCCGTGCGCATCGCCCGGATCGCCGAGGACGCCGGTATCGGTGCCCTCGCCCTGCACGGTCGGACCCGCGATCAACACTATCGCGGCGAGGCCGAGCACCAGACGCTGGCGGCGGTCAGACGGGCCATCAATATTCCATTGATCGGCAATGGCGATATCACCGCTCCGGCCGACGCGCGCCGACTGCTTGAGGTCACGGGCTGCGATGCGGTCATGATCGGTCGCGCCGCCCAGGGCAGACCATGGATATTCCGCGAGGTACAGCATTTCATCGAGACCGGGTCGGTTTTGCCCCCGCCGGCCCCCGGTGATGTCCAGCGATGGATGCTGGGTCACCTCCAGGCACTGCATGCGTTCTACGGACCGGGCCAGGGCGTTCGCGTGGCGCGCAAGCACATCGGCTGGTACCTGCAGGCGCTCCCCGGGGGTGATGCGTGGCGCCGGCGACTGATGCGGGTCGAGCGGGCCGATGAGCAGCTCAGCCTGGCAGCAGAGGCGATCACGGCCGTGACGGCCGGCATGAATACGGCAGCGCCGGTGGCCGGATCAGCGCATTAATCGCCGGCGGGGCTTGATGGGCAGCTGGCCACGCCAGTAGAGGATCATGAGCAGCCCGAACGCCATGCCGCCCAGATGGGCGAAGTGCGCCACACCCGACATTGAGCCGGTCACTCCGGCATATAGCTCGAATGCACCGTAGAGGATAACGAAATACTTCGCCTTGATCGGAATCGGCGGGAAGAGCAGCACCAGCTGCTGATTCGGAAACATCATGGCGAAACCGAGCAGGATCCCGAACACTGCGCCGGAGGCCCCGATGGTCGGATAGATGCTGCCGCCATCCGCCGCCATGGTGGCCACGACGAGCTGGATCAGGCCCGCGCCCACCAGGCAGACCAGGTAGTAGACGAGAAAGGGCCGCGATCCCCAGAAACTCTCCAGCGCGGTACCGAACATCCATAGCGCGAACATGTTCACGAATAGATGCAGCATGCCGCCATGCAGAAATCCATAGGTGAGCAGTTGCCAGATCTCGAAGCCGGGAATGCCTCCGCCAACGAGCCGGGCGTCAAGGCCCTCCGTGCCCAGTGGCCAGAGGCCGAAGCCGATCACCATCGAGGGCCCGAGCAGCAGATAGGCCACGAAGCCGAGCCCATTGGCGATCAGCATCGTGAGGACGACCGGCGTATCATTCAGGTTTCGTGGTCCCATCCCGGCATGATACGGCGGCCGAGGGGACGGACGCCACTTGTCGACGCCGCTGGCCGGCGTTAGCGTGCGCGCATCAACGCCGAGGAATCATCGGAACCATGGCCGACAATACCGGCATCACCGCGCATCCGCTGCGTGACGCACTGCTCCGGGAAGCGCATGCCCGCCCCTTCGAGAGTCTCGAGGGCCCGCTGCAGGTCTCACACCTGGTGCTGCATACGGGCACCAGCGGCCGCAGTGCCGAGGTCGCCCATATGACCGAACTCTGCGAGCGGCTGCAGATCGACCCGCCGGATGCCGAGGCCGGACATTTCATCCTCCAGGCGCGCGGATTCCGCCTGCGCTGGGAGCGTCACACCGAGTTCTCCACCTACACCGTTTTCGTCAACGGCAACGAAACGGCCCCGTTCGCCGAACCCGCCATGCAGCGGCTCCCGGCCCAGTGGCTGCCGGATCTGCCTGGCGAACTGCTCGCCGCGATGCATGTCAGCCTGGTGCCGGCCGCCCAGGCCGACACCAGCCCGGCCGCCCTCGCCCGCTGCTTTCAGCCGGACAGTCTGGCCGGCAGTCGATGCAGTGGCGGTGCCGCCTCGGTGTGGACGGATTTCCTCGCCGATGGCGACGGATTCCTGCGCTTCCTGGTGGTCGATGAGTCTCTCAACGCCATGCAGGCCGGGCGACTGATCCAGCGCCTGCTCGAACTCGAGACTTACCGGTTCATGGCGTTATTGGGCTTTCCGCTGGCCCGTGAGCTGTCGCCGGACATCACCGATATGGAGACGCGGCTCGGCACCCTCATGGATCGGCTGTCCACCGTCGCCGAGCTGGCCGATGAACGCGAGTTGCTGAGCGCGCTCTCCGAGCTCTCGGCCCGGGTGGAGCGCATGATGGCCCGGACCAATTTCCGCTTCAGTGCGACCGCCGCCTACGGCACCCTGGTCCGACGGCGTCTGAAGGCGCTGCGCGAGCAGCGAATCGAGGGCGTGAGCACGCTGGATGAATTCATGGAGCGGCGACTGGCACCGGCCCTCGATACCTGCGTGCACATGGGGGAGCGCCTCGAGAGGGTGTCCAGCCGGGTCAGTCGCGCCGCCAACCTGCTGCGGACGCGAGTGGACGTGGCGCTGGAGGCCCAGAACCGCGACCTGCTCGACTCCATGAACCGCCGGGCCCGCCTGCAGCTTCGGCTCCAGGAGACCGTTGAGGGGCTCTCGGTGGTCATCATCAGCTACTATGCCGTCTCGCTCATCGGCTATGCCTTCAAGGGTCTGAGTGAATCGGGCGTGAGGGTTGATGCCGATATCGCCACCGCTCTCAGTATTCCCGTGGTGGTCACCGTGGTGGCCATCGGCATGCGCCGGGTCCGGGGGAAGGTACTGCGCGACGATGCCGACGCGGGCTGAATGGCGCGAGGCCATGCGGCGCCGCTGGCCACTGCTGTGGCGGAGCATGATCATCGTGGCCATCGCCGGCGGTGTGGTCGCCCTCTGGCAGGTCTACAACCTCGAGGCGTACACCGAGATCGGCCGCCTCCTTGAGCTCGGGGCCCGGCTCAGGGCCCAGCCGTGGGCGGTCCCGGTCATCATCCTCCTCTACATCGCCGCCGGGGTCGCCTTTCTCCCGTTGACCGTCATGGTGGTCGCCACCATCCTCGTCTACGGCCCGGTGGGCGGCTTCCTGCTCGCCAACGCCGGCACCATCGCCACCGCATTGAGCAGTTTCCTGCTCGGGCGCTTACTCGGCGCCGAGCCCCTGCGGCGACTGGGCGGACCGACCCTGAGACGACTCAATGCCCAGGCCGGCCGACACGGAACGATGATCGTCACCGCCCTGCGGGTCATGCCCGTGGCGCACTTCCATGCCGTGAGCCTCCTCTCGGGTGCCTCGGCCATCGGCTTCTGGCCCTATCTCAACGGCACACTCATCGGCACGGTGCCGGGGATCGCCATCATTGCCGCGGTGGGCAACCAGACCAAGCGCCTGCTGCTCGACCCGGATCTCGCCGGCTTGATGGTACTGACCGGACTGGGTGCGTTCAGCCTCATCGTCCTCTACGCGATGCGGCGCTGGATGCGGCGGTACGCATCGGGGACCGATAATGATGCGGAGCAGCAATGACTGGTCTCCCGGGTCAAACCCCTTTAGACTTCGCTGCCAAAATCACTCACGCAAGGAGGACCGAGAACCATGGACCACATCGGGCAAATGCAGCGCACCATCGAACGCCTGACCAGTCCCGGACGGGGCATCCTGGCCGCCGATGAGAGCTATCCCACCATCACCAGGCGACTGTCCGATCATGGCATCGAGTCCACCGAGGAGAACCGGCGCTTCTACCGCGGCCTGCTGGCCAGCACGCCGGGAATCGGCGAGTACGTCAGCGGCATCATCTTCTTCGAGGAAACCCTGGGACAGCGCAACGATGACGGCGTAATGATCCCGGCGGCCTGCGAGCAGCAGGACATCGTGCCCGGCATCAAGGTCGACAAGGGCGTGGTCGAGCTCGCCGGCAGCGGCGGCGAGAAGGTGACCCAGGGTCTGGACAACCTGGGCGATCGTCTGGACGGCTACCGCGACCAGGGAGCGCTGTTCACGAAGTGGCGGAATGTCTACAGCATTACCAATGGCACGCCGGGCGTTCAGGCCCTCGAGGCGAACGCCGAGGTGCTGGCCCGCTATGCTGCCATCGCGCAGTCACGTGGCATGGTGCCGATCGTCGAGCCCGAGGTACTCATGGATGGCGACCACGACATGGCGCGCTGCGCCGAGGTGACCGAAGCCGCCCAGAGCACCGTCTTCGCGGCCCTGCGCCGGCACAACGTCATCCTCGAGTACATCATCCTCAAGCCGAACATGGTCCTGCCCGGCAAGAGCCAGCCGCGGCCGAGTCCCGAGGTGTGTGCCGAGGAGACCCTGCGGGTGCTGCGCCGGACGGTCCCGGCGGCGGTTCCCACCATCAACTTCCTGTCCGGTGGTCAGACCAGTGAGGAGGCCACCGCCAATCTCAACGCGATGAACCGTGCCGGCGGGGCCAAGCCCTGGGTACTCAGCTTCTCCTACAGCCGCGCGCTACAGAATCCCGTCCAGGCCGCGTGGAATGGCGACCCCGCCAACAAGGAAGCGGCACAGCGCGCCTTCCTGCACCGTGCCAGGCTCAATTCTCTGGCCCGCAATGGCGAGTACGACCCGTCCATGGAGCAGGCATCGGTCTGATCAGCGTGCCCAAAGCGAGCGGTCAGAAAGGCTGGGCTCCCGGAAGGGACCCAGCCTTTCTCATGGGTCGGCGGCCGGCCCGCCGCCCCGTCACCGGATGACGATGAAGAACGCGCCGCCACCACGCCGCACATTCAGCAGCAGCTGATCCGCCCCTTCCACGCGCTCGCGGAACGCCGCGAGGGAGCCGACATCCTGGCGGTTCACCGATGTGATGACATCGCCCGGCCGCAGATACTCCGAGGCGGGACTGCCGGACTGCACGTCCGCGACCAGCACACCACTGACCTCACCGAACAGCGGCGAGCGCTCGTCCACCTCGCTGAAGGTCGCCCCGGCAAGCCCGGGATGCATGGCATCCGCTCTCACCTGACCACTCGCCGGATCGGCAACGGTGGCCGTGGTCTCCCGTTTCTCACCGTCACGCACGTAGGTGAGATGCACCTCATCGCCGATCCGCAGGAGGCCGATCGCGTTGGCCATGGCGTTGGCATCGGAGACCGGCGTTCCGTTCACCTCCACGATGACGTCACCGGCCTCGAGTCCGGCCTCGGCCGCCGGCGAATTCGGTGTGACCTGTGCGACCAGGGCACCGTTCGGGCGCTCGATGTCAAACGCCTCGGCCATCTCCGGGGTCAGGTCCTGGACTCGGACCCCGAGCACACCACGCTGCACCTCGCCGTACTCGATGATCTGCTCCATGACCTGACGGGCCATATTGACCGGGACGGCGAAACCGATCCCGATATTGCCGCCACCGCGGGAGAGGATCGCCGTATTGATCCCCACCAGCTCACCGCGCAGGTTGATCAGCGCGCCGCCGGAATTGCCCGGATTGATGGAAGCGTCGGTCTGTATGAAGCTCTGCAGGCGCGCGCCACCGCTACCAGGGAGCGTCCGCTCCAGCCCGCTGACCACGCCGGTGGTCACGGTGTGCTCAAGGCCGAAGGGATTACCGATGGCCATGGTGTAGTCACCCACGCGCAGCTCACTCGAGTCGCCCAGAGGGAGCGCCGCGAGCCCATCCCCATCGACCTGCAATACCGCGATGTCCGTCTCGGGATCGGAACCGACGATCTCCGCATCCAGCTCACGACCGTCGTCGAAGGTCACCTGGATCTGGTCGGCATTGGCAATGACGTGATGATTGGTGAGGATATGGCCGGCATCGGCGTCCACCACGACCCCTGAGCCCAGGGACTGCACCTGACGCTGCCGGGGCTGTTCCGGGACATCGAAGAAGCGCCGGAAGAAGGGATCATTGAGCAACGGGTTGGATTGCGTTTCCACCGTTCCCGAGGTGGCGATATTCACCACCGCCGGCGAGACCTGTTCCACCAGCGGCGCGAGACTGGGGACACTGCCGTCGGGATTGACGATCTGGCCCGGCACCGTCAGCGGCACCGCGAGCATCAGTACCGTGGCCACCGCCAGGACGCGTCGAAGCAGGACAAAGCGGGTCAGGGTCAGCATTGTTCGATTTTCTCCAGGTAGCGATCACTCCAACGCCTTATTGCGGCCGGCGTTGCGTTTTTTCAAGCTTTGCGGTTTACACCCGGCCGCCATCACCCCCACCCTCGGCGGTGAAGGTCACCGAAGCCAATCAACGGAGCGAATATGAGCGATCAACCCCAACACAGGGCCTTGCTGGTCGTGGACATGCAACCCGATTTCATGGAGGGCGGCGCACTGGCCACTGAGGATGGCAGTTCGATCATCCCACCGATCCGAGCCCTTATGCTGAGCGGCCTATACAGCGACATCGTCGCCACCCAGGACTGGCATCCGCCGGGCCACGTCTCCTTCGCCAACAGCCATGATGCCGAGCCGTTCAGCGTCATCCGGCTATACGGCCACGATCAGGTCCTCTGGCCGGATCACTGTGTGCAGACCACCCCGGGCGCCGAGCTGCATGCCGACCTGCCCTGGGAAATGGCCAGTGTGATCATCCGCAAGGGCGAAGACCCGTGGGTTGACAGCTACAGCGGCTTTCTCAACAACTGGAACAGCGAAGGCGAACGACCCGCCACCGGACTCGCCGGCTGGCTGAGGGACCGGGGCGTCACCGCCGTGGACTGCTGCGGCCTGGCCCGCGACTACTGCGTCAAATGGACGGCCCTGGATGCGTCGGCCGCCGGTTTCGAGACGGGCTTCCTCTGGGACCTCACCCGACCGGTGGACGGCAACGCCGATCCGGACGTGCGTACCGACCTGGATCAGGCCGGCGTTCGGGTGATCCCCGGGGACGGACAGACGCGCTGAGTCAGCGCCGGCTGGCCGTCAATGCTCGCGGGTGGCCCGGAATTCGATGTCGGGCCACCGCTCCTCGGTCAGCTGCAGGTTGACCCGTGACGGCGCGATGTAGGTCAGAGCCCCGGAGACATCCTCGGCCAGGTTCTCCTGCTGGCGGTCCCGGAAACGGGCCAGTTGCCTGGTGTCATCGCTATAAACCCAGCGGGCGGTGGATACACCCACCGGCTCGAACTGACAGTCGACGCCGTACTCGCTCTTCAGCCGGAAGGCGACGACGTCGAACTGCAGCGCCCCCACTGCCCCGACGATCAGATCGTTGCTGATCAGCGGCCGGAAAAGCTGCGAGGCGCCCTCCTCGCACAGCTCGACCAGTCCCTTCTGAAGGGCCTTCATGCGCATCGGGTCCTTCAGTACCGCCCGCCGGAAGAGCTCCGGGGCAAAATTGGGGATACCCGCGAACTTGAGGTCTTCACCCTGGGTGAATGTATCGCCGATCCGGATCGTCCCATGGTTGTGCAGACCGATGATGTCGCCGGGGTAGGCGGTCTCGACATGCTCCCGGTCCGAGGCCAGGAAGGTGATCGCGTTGGCGATCTTCACATCCTTGCCGATGCGCGCATGACGAACCTTCATGCCACGCTCGAACGCGCCGGAGCAGACCCGCATGAACGCGATGCGATCACGGTGATTGGGATCCATGTTCGCCTGGATCTTGAAAACGAACCCGCTCAATGCGGTCTCGTCCGGCTGGACGACACGGGTCTCGGTCTCGCGTGGCTGCGGCGGCGGGGCATGCTCGACAAACCGATCCAGCAGCTCGCGCAGGCCGAAGTTGTTGATCGCCGAGCCGAAGAACACAGGGGTGAGTTCACCGGCCAGATACGCCGCCTCGTCGTATGCATTCCCGGCCTCGCGGACCAGCTCCACCTCATCACGCAGCTCCTGCGCCTGGTCACCGAGCACTTCATCAAGGCGCGGATTGTCCAGCCCGTCGATGGATTCGCCCTGCTGGATGCCGCCGTCGTGGTGGGCATTGTAGAGATGCACCCGATCGTCCAGCAGGTGGAAGACACCCCGGAAGCGCTTGCCCATGCCAATGGGCCAGGTCACCGGTGCGCAGCGGATCTTCAGGATCCGTTCCACCTCGTCCATCAGGTCCATGGGGTCCCGGCCCTCGCGGTCGAGCTTGTTCATGAAGGTCATGATCGGTGTGGTCCGCAACCGGCAGACCTCCATCAGTTTGATGGTCCGGTCCTCAACGCCCTTCGCCGCGTCGATCACCATCAGCGCCGAGTCCACCGCCGTCAGCGTCCGGTAGGTATCCTCTGAGAAGTCCTCGTGGCCGGGCGTGTCGAGCAGATTGACGATGCGCTCGCGGTAAGGGAACTGCATGACCGAGGACGTCACCGAAATGCCCCGCTCCTTCTCGAGCGCCATCCAGTCGGAGGTGGCATGACGGTTGGACTTGCGCCCCTTGACCGTGCCCGCGAGCTGGATGGCGCCGCCGAAGAGCAGCAGCTTCTCGGTCACGGTGGTCTTACCGGCATCAGGGTGGGAGATGATGGCGAATGTGCGGCGACGCGCCGCCTCGCTGGCGATATTGGTGTCTGACATTGACGCTGGGTACTGTCGGCTGCGGGATGGCTCGGCGGAAAGTCGTCGAGCCACGTTGGCTGAGCGGACATTATGCCGGAAAACCTCACGAATTTGACCCGGGCGGTTTACAATGGACTCTGTGATGTCGAACAGCGAACCATTCTGGCAACGCAAGACGCTGGCTGAGCTCTCCTGGCCGGAGTGGGAGGCCCTCTGCGACGGCTGCGGGCAGTGCTGCCGGCACAAGCTCGAGGATGCCGACACCGGCACGGTCCACCCCACCCGCGTGGCCTGTCAGCTCCTCGACACCTACGGCTGCCATTGCACGGATTACGCCAATCGGCATGCGACGGTGCCCGACTGCATTCAGCTCACCCTCGCCGATCTGGCGCGCTACACCTGGCTGCCGGCAAGCTGCGCCTACCGCCGGCTCTACGAGGGCCGCGGGCTTGCCTGGTGGCATCCGCTCGTCTCGGGCGATCCGGAAACCGTGCATACAGCCGGGATCTCCGTGCGCGATACACTAGTCAATGAAAAAGCATTGCCGGCGCACGCCGAGCTCGAGGATTATCTGGAGGAGCCACCATGGACATGAGCGCCTACCCACTGCTGGAGGGGATCGACGAGCCGGCCCACCTGCGGGAACTGCCCCAGGGCCAGCTGCCGCGCCTCACCGAGCAGCTCAGGGACTTCCTGCTTGAGAGCGTCGCCCGCTCCGGGGGGCACCTGGCGGCTGGGCTCGGCGCGGTGGAGCTCACCGTCGCACTGCATTACGTGCTCAACACCCCCTACGACCGGCTGGTCTGGGATGTCGGCCATCAGTGCTATCCCCACAAGATCCTCACCGGACGGCGGCGAGAGATCAGCCGGGTGCGCAAGATCGATGGCCCGGCGGGCTTCCCGGTGCGCGACGAAAGCCCCTACGACACGTTTGGCGTCGGCCACTCGAGCACCGCGATCAGTGCCGCGCTGGGCATGGCGCTCGCGAGCCGCAACCGCGGCGATCAGCGCAAGACCTGTGCGGTCATCGGCGATGGCGGCCTGACCGCCGGCGAGGCGTTCGAAGCGCTCAACCATGCCGGCGACGTCCGCCCCGACCTGCTCGTCGTCCTCAACGATAATGAAATGTCCATCTCCGAGAATGTCGGTGCGCTCAACAAGACCTTCGCCCGGCTGCTCGCCGGCGGGGTCTACGGCAACTTCCGCGCCGAGGCCAAGAACGTGCTCGAACATATGCCAACGCCCATGCGCGAATTCGCCAAACTTGCCGAGGAGCACGTCAAGGGCATGCTGGTGCCGGGCACCTTCTTCGAGGAACTCGGCTTCCAGTACTTCGGCCCGGTGGACGGCCATGACGTCGACGAGCTGGTGACCGTCCTCGGCCGGCTGCGCGAGATGGACGGCCCACGGATCCTTCACTGCGTCACCCGTAAGGGCAAGGGCTACGCGAAGGCCGAGGCCAATCCCATCGCCTACCACGGCGTGAAGGCCTTCGACCCCGCTGCCGGCCTCAAGGCCTCCGCCGAGCCGGCACCACCGACCTACACCGAGGTATTCAGTCACTGGCTCTGTGATATGGCCGAGCAGGAGCCACGGCTCTGGGGCATTACACCGGCGATGCGCGAAGGCTCTGGTCTGGTGGAGTTCGCCCGGCGTTTCCCCGACCGGTACCTGGACACCGCGATCGCCGAGCAGCATGCGGTGACGCTGGCCGGCGGTCTCGCCTGCGAGGGCGAGAAACCGGTGCTCGCCATCTACTCGACCTTCCTGCAGCGCGGTTATGACCAGCTCATTCACGATATCGCCCTGCAGAACCTGCCGGTCATCTTCGCCCTGGACCGGGCCGGCCTGGTCGGTGCCGACGGCGCCACGCACCATGGCGCGTTCGATTTCAGCTACATGCGCTGCCTTCCCAATCTCACCATCATGGCGCCGGCGGACGAGCGCGAGTGCCGCCAGATGCTCTCCACGGGTCTGGCCATGGAAGGGCCCGCATCGGTGCGCTACCCCCGCGGCAAGGGGCCCGGCGCCGTGCCCGACCAGTCCCTCGATACTCTGCCGGTGGGCCGCGCCGAGATCCGGCGTGAGGGCCGGGATGTCGCCCTCCTCGCCTTCGGGACGATGGTTGCGCCGGCCGAGGCCGTCGCCGCGGAGATCGATGCCACCGTGGTCAACATGCGCTTCGTGAAGCCGCTGGATGAGGCCTGCATCCGTGAGATCGCGGGACGGCACGAGCGAATCATCACGCTCGAGGAGAACGTCATCGCCGGCGGCGCCGGCGCGGGCGTCGCCGAGGCTCTGGCGGCCATGCGGCTCGAGCGCGAGCTGCTGCATATCGGCCTGCCCGACAGCTTCGTACACCACGGTGAGCGCGATGAGCAGCTCGAACTGGTTGGCCTCGATACGGCCGGTATTCGTGACCGGATCGTGGCATGGCTCGGCCGTGAGGTTGTCAGCCCGGTCTCCAGCCAGTAGGGTTCAGCGACTTGGAAAGCCCTTCCCCCAATGCCGCCGCACTCCGACATGCCAGGGCCATGTCGCAGGAGTCGTGGCCTGCGGATACCCATGAATCAGAAATCCAGTTACAACTACGATGAACTGATCGCCTGCGGGCACGGTGAACTGTTCGGCCCGGGCAACCCGCAACTGCCCGTGCCCAACATGCTGATGTTCGATGCCATCACGCACATCGACGATGATGGCGGTGAATACGGCAAGGGGTTCATCGAGGCCGAGCTGGCCGTCAAGCCCGATCTTTGGTTCTTCGGCTGCCACTTCCCCGGCGATCCGGTCATGCCGGGCTGCCTTGGGCTCGATGCGCTCTGGCAGCTCCTTGGCTTCTATCTCGGCTGGATCGGTGGCAACGGGAAGGGCCGTGCCCTCGGTTGCGGCGAAGTCAAGTTCACCGGGCAGATCCTGCCGGATAACGCGGTGGTCAAATACCGGCTCGATGTGAAGCGTGTGATCCAGCGCAAGCTGTACATGGGCATCGCCGACGGACAGGTGACGGTGGATGGCGAGGTCATCTATCGGGCCATGGACCTGAGAGTCGGTCTATTCCAGAATCCGCAAAGCAGCCTCTAGGAGGATAGAATCTTGCGGCGAGTGGTGGTCACCGGCATGGGCATCGTCTCGTGCCTCGGCAACGACACGGCGACCGTGACCCGCGCCCTGCGCGAGGGTCGGTCGGGTATTCGTTTCAGCGACGCCTATGCGGAGCGCGGCCTGCGGAGTCAGATCGCGGGCCGACCGGATATTGATCTCGACGCGGCGATTCCGCGCCGGGCCCGACGTTTCATGGGCGATGCGGCGGGCTACGCCTATGTGGCCATGCAACAGGCCATCGAGCAGGCGGAACTGCCGGCGGAGTCCGTCTCCGACCCCCGGACCGGCCTGATCGTCGGCTCGGGTGGCGCCTCCACCGAAAACGTCGTACGCGCCGCGGATACGCTGCGCGAGCGCGGTGTCCGCAAGATCGGGGCCTTTGCGGTCCCCAAGGTCATGGGCAGCACGACCTCCGCCTGTCTGGCCACCCCGTTTGCCATCAAGGGCATCAACTACAGTATCTCCTCGGCCTGCGCCACGAGTGCACACTGCATCGGGGCGGCCATGGAGCAGATCCAGCTCGGCAAACAGGATGTGGTCTTCGCCGGCGGTGGTGAGGAAGAGCACTGGAGCCTGACCATGCTCTTTGATGCGATGGGGGCCCTTTCCACGAGCTACAACGAGACGCCGGAACGTGCCTCAAGGCCCTTCGACCGTGACCGCGACGGCTTCGTGATCGCCGGTGGCGGCGGCATGCTGGTCCTGGAGTCCCTGGAACACGCCGAGGCCCGCGGCGCGCCGATCCTCGCCGAGCTGGTGGGCTATGCGGCCACCTCGGACGGCTATGACATGGTGGCGCCCTCTGGTGAAGGCGCACAGCGCTGCCTCGCCGAGACGCTGCGAATGGCCGAAGCGGGCCATGACCAGACCGTGGATTATGTGAATGCCCACGGCACGAGCACCCCGGCTGGTGATATCACCGAGCTGCGGGCCCTTGAGGCGGTTTTCGGCGCGTCGATGCCGCCGGTGAGCTCGACCAAGTCACTGACCGGTCATTCCCTTGGCGCCGCGGGTGTCCAGGAGGCGATCTACAGCCTGCTCATGATGCAGGGCAGCTTCATCGCGGGTACAGCCAATGTCGAGCACCTCGACCCGGATGCCGAGGGCTACCCGGTGGTGACCGAGACCCAGGCGGACCAGTCACTGGACCTGGTGATCAGCAACAGCTTCGGCTTCGGCGGCACCAATGCGACGCTGGCGTTCCGCCGATATGGGGACTGACGTCCGGGGAAAACGGATCGACCGCAGGGGATAACGCCTCAGACGAGGTGCCGTCCCCCGTCGAGGCCGATGCTGCGCCCCGTGATGTAGGGGTTGTCCAGAAGGAACTGTATCGTGCGAACGGCGGCCGCTTCGCCCGGCGCGATGCCCAGCAGGGATTTCTTCAGGGCTTTTTCCCGGTAGGCCTCGCTGTCTCCCTCATTGAACATGATCAACGCCGGCGCAATGCTGTTGACCTTCACTCTGGGTGCCATCAGACGCGCGAAGGACAGCGTCAGGTTGTTCAGCGCTGCCTTGCTGGCGGCATAGGCAATATGCTTCGCGCTGCCCTTTTCAACCACGTAGTCAGTCATATGGATGATGTCCGTGACCGACTCGCTGTTTTCAAGTAGCGGTCGACAGGCGAGATTGATGCGATAGGGCGTCATGGCGTGAATCTGCATCATCGTCGTCATCACCTCGGCAGGATCCGAGTCCGGCCTTTCCGGCAGCCAGTCCGAGGCATTGTGGATGATCGCCCGGAGGGAGACGGTTTCTTCCCTAAGGTGGTTGAGAAAGTGCCCGATACCCTGGTCGGTGGCGAAATCGGCGTGGAGGCAACGGGCGCCCGCCTCCGCCAGCTCATCCACCGCAGGCCGACGGGTGCGATAGGTGGCAATGACGGGGAGGTCCTGTTCGAGGCAGTGCTTCGCGAACGCGAGCCCGATGCGCTGACCCGCACCGGTGATCAGGATGGGGGAAGTCATAGCTGCTCCGGTTGATGGCTGTCGCGCAACCCCTGTCCTGCGGTCGCTGCAGATCAAGTGATGGTGCCCGGAGTGGGACTCGAACCCACACGGCCGAAGCCTCGGGATTTTAAGTCCCGTGCGTCTACCAGTTCCGCCATCCGGGCGAAGGACTGGAGGCTAGGGCCGGAATCGAACCGGCGTACACGGCTTTGCAGGCCGCTGCATCACCACTCTGCCACCTAGCCATCAAAAAACCCCGACCGCGGACGATCGGGGTGATCTGTCTGGAGCGGGAAACGAGACTCGAACTCGCGACCCCAACCTTGGCAAGGTTGTGCTCTACCAACTGAGCTATTCCCGCATCACAGCTAACTATTGTAGTGAGAGCCGCATTTCTGTCAACCCTGACTATTCCGATTCGCGGTCATTGCCGGATGTCTCGATGCCGTCCAGTGTCCGCAGGGCGGCGCCGAGATACAGCACCATGGAATAGAGCGTGAGCCCGGCGGCGATGTACAGCAGGACCAGGCCGACCGGCCAGCTCGGAATACCAGCGATCTCGTGGCGGTAGAGGAGCAGCACGATGGCGATCATCTGCGCCGCCGTCTTCACCTTGCCGGCCATGCCGACCGCCACACTGGATCGCTGACCGAGCTCGGCCATCCACTCCCGCAGTGCCGAGACCGCGATCTCGCGCCCGATGATGATCGCCGCCGGTACCGCGGTCAGTGCCGTCGGTGCCTCCACCACGACGATGATCAGTGCGATCGCCACGATGAGCTTGTCGGCCACCGGGTCGAGGAAGGCGCCGAAGGGTGACACCTGGTTCCAGCGGCGCGCCAGGAAGCCGTCCAGCCAGTCCGTGAAGCTCGCCAGCGCGAACACGATCGCCGCGGCCGCGTTCGCCCAGGGCGCCGGCAGCAGAAAGAGCAGTCCCAGCACCGGGATCATCAGGATCCGCAACCAGGTCAGGATGTTCGGCAGGGTCATTTCCATGGCTTTGAGCCTATCACGCCGTCGGTTACCCGTTGAGGTGTCCGTGAATGCGTTCGGCGAGCGCCGTGCTGATCCCGGGTACCCGGGAGAGATCCTCGACACCCGCGCGTTTGATGCCCTTGAGGCCGCCGAACTGCTTCATCAGCGCCTGTCGGCGTTTCGGCCCCAGCCCGGCGATCTCCTCCAGGCTCGACTGATTGCGGGATTTACCACGGCGACTGCGATGGCCCGTGATCGCGAAACGATGCGCCTCGTCACGCACCTGCTGGAGTAGATGCAGCGCCGGTGACTCCGGGGCCAGACGGATGCTGTCCGGTCGGCCGGCCACCAGCAGCACTTCCTCGCCCGGCCGGCGCCTCGGGCCCTTGGCAATGCCCACCGGCGTCACACCCTCGATCTGGAGATCCTCCAGCACCCCCTCGGCCTGGCGCAGCTGTCCCTCACCGCCATCGATCAGGAGCAGGTCCGGGATGGTGCCCTCCCCCTCGCGGAGTCGCCGGAAGCGGCGTTCCAGGGCCTGATGCATGGCCGCGTAGTCGTCCCCGCCGGTAATGCCCTCAATGTTGAAACGCCGGTAGTCGTCCTTGATGGCGCCCTCGCGCCCGAAGACCACGCAGGAGGCGACCGTCGCCTCGCCACGGGTATGACTGATATCAAAACACTCGATGCGCTCGGGGATCTCGTCCAGCGAGAGCGCCTGCTGCAGATCCTCGAAGCGCCGCTCCATGATCGCCTCGCTGTCCATGCGCGCGCTGAGCGCATGCTCGGCGTTGCGCTCGGCCATATCCATCCAGCGACGCCGGTCGCCACGCAGGCGCGAGGCGATCCGCACCCGATGGCCCGCGTCATGGCCGAGGGCCTCCTCCAGGACTTCACCGTCGGTCAGTTCATGACTGACCAGCAACTCCCCCGGCGTTGTCTCGCCGAGATAGTGGCGGGCGATGAAGGCGTAGAGGATTTCCTCCGGGGTGGTGTCCGGCGGCGTGCGCGGGAAATAGGTCTGATTGCCCAGGTTCTGGCCGTCACGGATCACGAACGCCTGCACGCAGGCCAGATTCTCGCGCAGCCGGCAGGCGATCACATCCACATCCCCGCGCGCCCCGGAGACATACTGGCGTTCCTGGATCCGGCGCAGGCTGGTGATGCGATCCCGAAGCCTGGCCGCCTGCTCGAAATCCAGCGCCTCGGCAGCCGCCTCCATGCGTCCGACCAGCTCATCGACCACCTCGTTACTCTGCCCCGAGAGAAACATCTCGACGTGGCGGACGTCCCTGGCGTAGTCCGCCTCGCTGATGTAGCCCACACACGGCGCCGTACAGCGGCCGATCTGGTACTGCAGACAGGGCCGCGAGCGATGCCGATAGAAGCTGTCCCGACACTGGCGCACCGGAAAGACCTTCTGCAGATGATTGAGCGTCTCACGCACCGCGCCGGATGAGGGGAACGGACCGAAATAGCGCCCCTCCCCCCGCCGCTGACCGCGATGGAAGGACAGCCGCGGGAAATCCTGCTGCGTCGAGAGATGGATATAGGGGTAGCTCTTGTCGTCGCGCAGCAGCACATTATAGCGCGGCCGGTGCTCCTTGATGAGGTTGTTCTCGAGGATCAGCGCCTCGGCCTCGGTGTGGGTGACCGTTACCTGAAGGTCGGCCACCTGCCCCACCAGCGCCTGGGTCTTGGCATTGTGGGCGCCCTTGCGGAAATAGCTGCTCACGCGGCGCTTGAGGTTACGCGCCTTGCCCACATAGATCACCGTGCCGGTCTCATCGAACATGCGATAGACACCCGGCCCCGTCGGCAGGGTCTTGAGCACCGGATCCGGATCGAAAAGACGGCTCTGAGTCATGACGCCATTCTAGCGCGGCGGGCGGGAGGCCGATCCAGTCGTCTGACCGCCCCCCGTCCGCCACACGGTCGGTCAGGGCTCAGTCGTCGCCGGGAATACCGCCCGCGGTCAGCGCCCTTGGATCGAGCAGTCGCTCGAGCTCATCATCGGAGAGGTCGGTCATCTCCCGGGCCAGCTCCATGAGCGGACGCCCCTCGGCATAGGCGCGCTTGGCGATTTTCGCGCCCAGCTCGTAGCCGATCACCGTATTCAGTGCCGTCACCAGGATCGGGTTGCGGCCCAGTGCTTCCTCGAGGCGCGCCTGGTTGACGCTGAAGCCGGCCACCGCCCGATCAGCCAGGGCCCGCGAGGCATTGGCCAGCAGCGAAATGCTCTGCAGCAGGTTCTGCGCGATCACCGGCAGCATCACGTTGAGCTGGAAGTTCCCCGACTGCCCGGCCACGGTAATCGTCGTGTCATTGCCGATGACCTGGGCGGAGACCTGTGCCACGGCCTCCGGGATCACCGGATTGACCTTGCCCGGCATGATGCTGCTGCCCGGCTGGAGCGCCGGCAGTGCGATCTCGCCGAGACCGGCCAGTGGCCCGGAGTTCATCCAGCGCAGGTCGTTGCTGATTTTCATCAGGCTCACCGCCACCACCTTGAGCTGGCCGGAGAGCTCGACTGCGGCGTCCTGGGCACTGAGGCTTTCGAAGCGATTCTCGCTCTCGCGGAATGGCAGCCCGGTGCGGCGCGCCAGCGCCTCCGCGACCCGGCCACCGAAGGCCGGGCGAGCGTTGATGCCCGTCCCCACGGCGGTCCCCCCCTGGGCCAGGGCATGCACCCGCGCCAGGGCATCCTTCACCCGGCGCTCGCCGTGGCGGATCTGGCAGGCCCAGCCGCCGACTTCCTGTCCCAGCGTCACCGGCATGGCATCCATCAGGTGCGTGCGGCCGGTGGTGGTCACATCGCGCAGTTCGGTGGACCGGGCCTCGAGGGTCTGGGCGAGATGGTCGAGGGCCGGCAGCAGCTCCTCGGCACAGGCGACCGCCGCGGAGACGTGGATCGCCGTAGGGATCACGTCATTACTGCTCTGGCTCATGTTGACGTGATCGTTGGGATGAACAGTGTCCCCCAGCGATGCCGTCGCCAGATGAGCGATCACTTCATTGGCGTTCATGTTGCTGCTGGTGCCCGAACCCGTCTGGAAGACATCCACCGGAAAATGGGCATCATGGTCACCGCCGGCCACCGCCTCAGCGGCCTCGACAATGGCCGCACTGATCCTGGCATCCAGGTCGCCCAGCGCCTGATTGGCCTCGGCGGTGGAGGCCTTGATCAGCCCCAGCGCCTGGATGAAACGCCGCGGCATGCCCTGGCCGCTGATGCCGAAGTTGTCCACGGCCCGCTGGGTCTGGGCACCGTACAGCGCATCCGCCGGTACCTGGAGTTCACCCATGCTGTCCGATTCGGTACGGAATCCCTTCTGGTTCATCATCATCTCTCCGGTTCTTGTAAACTGGTGTTTTAACCCACGACGGGTCGGAGGCCATGGAGCTCAGTCAACTTACCGCCATTTCCCCCATTGACGGCCGTTACGGACGCAAGACCACGGCGCTGCAGCCGCTGGTGAGCGAATACGGCCTGATCCGCCACCGCGTCATCGTCGAGGTGGAGTGGCTGAAGGCACTGGCCGCGGAGGGCGCGATCACCGAAGTGCCGCCGCTCAGCGATGCCGCGGCGCGCGCGCTCACCCGGATCGCGACGGATTTCGACGAGGCCGACGCCGGCCGGGTCAAGGCCATCGAGGCGACGACCAACCATGACGTCAAGGCCGTGGAGTACTTCATCAAGGAGCGCATGGCCGATCAGCCGGAGCTGGCCGCCATTACCGAGTTCGTTCATTTCGCCTGCACCTCGGAAGACATCAACAACCTCGCCTACGCCCTCATGCTCCGTAGTGCGCGCAATGATGTATTGCTCCCGGCCGTGGATCAAATCATCGATCGACTGGCCGGCATGGCGGCGGAGCATGCGGAGACACCGATGCTCGCCCGCACCCATGGACAACCGGCCTCGCCGACCACCCTCGGCAAGGAATTCGCCAATGTGGTGGCGCGGCTCCGGCGTCAGCGCGGGCAGCTGGCCGCGGTGCCGATACTCGGCAAGATCAATGGCGCCGTGGGCAATTTCAATGCCCATGTCAGCGCTTACCCAGAGATAGACTGGCCCGCTTTTTCGAAGCGTTATATCGAAAACCTCGGTCTGGACTACAACCCATGGACCACCCAGATCGAACCCCATGACGGGATCGCCGAGCTGTTTGATGCGCTCGCTCGCCTGAACACGGTGGGTCTGGATCTGGTCCGCGATCTCTGGGGCTATATCGCCTTCGGCTATTTCCGCCAGCGCACGGTGGAGGGCGAGGTCGGGTCGTCAACCATGCCCCACAAGGTCAACCCCATCGATTTCGAGAATGCCGAGGGCAACTTCGGCATGGCCAACGCGGTGCTTGAACATCTGGCCCGCAAACTCCCGGTCTCGCGCTGGCAACGGGACCTCACCGACTCCACGGTGCTGCGCAACATCGGCGTCGGCCTTGCCCACAGCGTCATCGGCTACGAGGCCATCGTGCGCGGGCTGGGCAAACTCGCGGTGGACCAGGAGCGCCTTGCCGCTGACCTGGATGCGAACTGGGAGGTGCTGGCCGAGGCGATCCAGACGGTGATGCGCCGCTATGGCATCCCCGAGCCCTATGAAAAGCTCAAGGCGCTGACGCGTGGCAAGCGGATCGATGCCGCCGGCCTGCAGCGGTTCGTCGATGGCCTTGAGCTGCCCGAGACCGTACGCGAGGAGCTCAAGGCACTCACGCCGGCCCGTTATACGGGACTTGCGGCCCGTCTCGCCAGCGATCTCGCAGCGACGCGCGATTAAGGGCGAGCCACTGCAGCGCGATGATCGGCATGGCAGCCTGGATGCCGCCCTCGCCGATCATCGCAATGGCCTCCTCGGCAGGCAGCACATGCAGGCGGATATCCTCGCCCTCGGCCGGGTTGCCATGGCCTTCGAGCCGTAGATCCCGGCTGTCCACCGGCGCGCAGAACAGGTGCACCGTCTGCGATGTGCCACCGGGGCTGACCAGATAGTGGGTGATCGGCACCAGTTCGCCGAGCCGGCAGTCCGCCTCCTCGAGTGATTCACGCCGGGCGACATCCTCGGGGGTCTCGCCCGGTTCGACGATCCCGGCGACGGTCTCCAGCAGCCATGGCCCCAGCCCGCTCTCCAGTGCCCCGATGCGGAACTGCTCCACCAATACCACTCGGTCCGTCCAGGGGTCGTAAGGCAGAACGCCGACCGCGTGCCCGCGCTCGAAGCGCTCACGGATCAGCGTCTCGCTCTGACCCCCGGCGAACAGGGCGTGCCGGAGTGTAAAGCGACTCACCCGGAAAAAGCCGTCGTAGACCGTCTCTCGGGTAATGATTTCAAAGTCCCGGCCCACGGGCGCACCTCCCTTCGATTTGCCTCATCGCGTGAAAAGCGCCATCGCCTCGGCATGCCCCGTGTGCGGAAACATGTCCATGATGCCGGCGCACTCCAGACGGTAACCGTGCTCATGGACAAGCTGGCCGGCATCCCGCGCCAGTGTCGACGGCCCGCAGGAGACGTAGACAATACGCTCGGGCTGCAGCCGGCCAATCGAGGGCAGCACCTCGAGTGCGCCAGAGCGCGGTGGATCCAACAGCACGCGGTCAACTGGGCCGCCGAGGGATTCCGCTGTGGGTTCCAGCGCGGTGAGATCGGCGGCCGTGAACCGGGCATTTTCGATGCCATTGGCAATGGCGTTCTCGCGGCCGCGCTCAACCAGCGACTCGGCGCCCTCCAGGCCGATTACCTCGGCGGCCCGCCCGGCCAGCGGCAGCGTGAAATTGCCCAGTCCACAGAAAAGATCGAGCACGCGGCTGGCCGGCTCCGCGTCCAGCAGATCCACGGCCTGGTTCACCATCTGCCGATTAATGGCGGCGTTGACCTGGGTGAAATCGGTCGGCGCGAAGGCGAAATCGAGGTCGAAGTCGGGCAGGCGATAGTGCAACCGCATCGTCTCATGCCCCAGGGGCGCCACGGTGGACTCGTTGCCCGGCTGCTCGAAGAGCAGAAGCCCGTGACGGGTGCCGAACTCGATCAACGCCTCGCGATCGGCCGGTGCCAGCGGGCGGAGATTACGGAAGACCAGCCCGACATCCTCATCACCGGCGGCCACCTCGATCTGGGCGATCCGGTCGGGGATGCTGAGTCCGCGGACGAGCGCGGCAAGCGCCGGCAGCAGCGCCCCGACCCGCGCGTCGAGCACATGGCAGCTGTCAATATCCGCTACGAAGGGGCTGAAGCGCTCACGGAACCCCACCAGGACCCGATCGCCCTTTCGCGGGACATACTTCACGCCCAGTCGCGCCCGCCGACGGTAGCCCGCCGTGGGTCCGGTGAGCGGCGCCAGCCAGTGATCCGGCGAGACACCGCCGACGTGGGCCAGCAGCTCCGCCAGTGCATCGGCCTTGTGACGCACCTGCGCGGCCGGGTCCATGTGCTGGAGACTGCAACCGCCGCAGACACCGAAATGGGCACAGGGCGGCTCGACCCGATCCGCGGACACCGAACCCACCACCTCAAGCGCCTGGCCTTCTTCCTGGCGCCGACGGCGGCGGCGGATTTCCGCGCTCACCGTCTCGCCGGGCAGCGCCCCCTGGATGAAGGCCGTCCGATCCTCGTGCCGGCCGATGCCGCGGCCCTCGTGACTCAGCCGATCGATCCCGATCTCCACGGGCGCCCTGGGCAGGCGCCGGCCGCGTCGTCCGCCCATGCCGTCAGCCCGTCCAGGCCGCGAGGAACCGGTCGAGATGCGGCTTGCCGGCCTCGGCCAGGACCTCACGGACCCGCTCGCACTCGCGCTCATGCCCGGCCGTGTCCAGGTCACCGCGCATCAGCCGGAAGCGCAGCCAGAGAAGATAGGTATTCAGCACATCATGCTCACAGTAGTCGCGCACCCCGGGGAAGTTGCCAGCCTCGATTTCGTGGCGCACCGCGGCGCCACTCATGCCCAGCTTGCCCGGCAGCCCGCAGAGCGTCGCCACCTGATCCAGCGGTGCCACGGCGCGACCCGAATGGCCGGCGAGGACGTCCATCAGATCGGTATGCCGGTCGTGGAAGCGGTTATGGTAGTTGTTGAAGCGAAAGCTCCGGTCCTGGTCGCCGTTCTCCCAGTACCGCGGTGCACTCAGGCCATGGATGAGGGCCCGATAATGCAGCACCGGGAGATCAAAACCGCTGCCGTTCCAGCTCACCAGGGTCGGCACGTAGCGTTCGATGCCCTCGAAAAACCGCTCGATCAGCGCCGCCTCATCATCCCCGCCGTCACCCAGCGAGAAGACCGTGAAGCGATCGCCGATGCAGGCCGCCACCGAGATGACCACCACGCGGTGCAGCGGCAGGCGCAGGAAGTCCGCGCCCGTCTCCTCGCGGCGCATCGCCAGCAGCGCCTCGGCGGCATCATGGTCGTCAAGGCCCTCAAGGCCATGCAGGCGCCGGCCGCCGGCCACATCCGGGACGGTCTCGATATCGAAGGCAAAGACATTCATTGATCGGGGAACACGCCGCTCGAGAGATAGCGATCGCCACGGTCGCAGACGATGCTCACGATGGTCGCATTCTCCACCTCACGGGCGATCTGCAACGCGGCCCAGAGCGTGCCGCCACTGGAGATGCCGGCGAAGATGCCTTCCTCGGCGGCAAGCCTACGGGTCATGTCCTCGGCCTCGTCCTGCGCCACCTCGACGATGCGGTCGACGCGCGCGGGCTCGAAGATTTTCGGCAGGTAGGCCTCCGGCCACTTGCGAATGCCCGGGATGCTGGCCCCCTCGCGGGGCTGGGCGCCGACCATCTGAATCGCCGGGTTCTGCTCCTTGAGATACCGGGAGACGCCCATGATGGTGCCCGTGGTGCCCATCGAGGCGACGAAATGCGTCACCGCGCCCGCCGTGTCGCGCCAGACCTCAGGACCGGTCCCGCGGTAATGCGCGCCCCAGTTGTCGGGATTGGCGAACTGATCAAGCACGCGGCCGCGGCCCTCGGCCTGCATCCGCATGGCCAGGTCGCGGGCGCCCTCCATGCCCTCTTCCTTGCTCACGAGCACCAGCTCGGCCCCGTAGGCCCGCATCGAGGCGCGGCGCTCCATGGTCATGTTGGCCGGCATGATGAGCACCATCCGGTAGCCCTTCACCGCCGCGGCCATGGCAAGGGCGATGCCGGTATTACCACTGGTGGCCTCGATGAGCGTATCACCGGGTCGGATCTCGCCACGGGCCTCGGCCTGGGTGATCATGTTCATGGCCGGACGGTCCTTGACCGAGCCCGCCGGATTGTTGCCCTCGAGCTTGAGCAAAACGGTGTTGGATCCGGTATCCGCCAGGCGCTGAAGCCTTACCAGCGGGGTGTTACCGACGCACTGATCAACGGTTGGATATGTCATGCCGAGAGTGTAACGCAGTATAATCGCGGCATGGATATCGAGCCGATTGCCATCATCCGCAGCGACTTCGAGGATCGGTTCGGAATCCCGCGTCAGCCGGGGCTGGTGCCAGCGGCCACCGCCGAAGTGCGACTCAATCCGCCCTTCAATGATCCGGATGCCCTACGCGGCCTCGCGGGCTGCAGTCATGTCTGGCTCATCTTCGGGTTCCACGCCATCGATCAAGCCGAATGGCGCCCGATGGTGCGCCCACCGCGCCTGGGCGGGAATCAGCGCTACGGCGTCTTCGCCACCCGGTCACCCTTTCGACCCAACGGGCTGGGCCTCTCGCTGGTCCGTCTCGAGGGAGTGCTCGACGAACCGGCTCGGGGCCTCGCCATCAGCGGCCAGGACCTCCTGGACGGGACGCCGGTCTACGACATCAAGCCGTATCTACCCGCCATTGAGGCGCTCCCTGACGCCCGACCACCGGCCGGCTTCGAGACCCTGCCGGAAACCCTGGACGTCCACTGGAGCCCGGCGGCCCGGGCCGCACTTGTCGGCGCGCCGACCCAGCTCGGCGCCCTGATCGAACAGACGGTGGGCGCCGATCCTCGACCGGCCTATCAACGCGATCGCGGCGAAGCCCGCTATGGCATGCGCCTGCTCGGCTACGAAGTCTCCTGGCAGGCCGATGCCTCGCAGGCGTATATCACCGCCGTTTCCCCCGCCCCCGAGGGGGATGGGCACTAAACACAGCGGCGCGGAATGCGACGCTGCCAGTTACGTGAGAATACGCGCTGACCATTCTCCCAGGCGTCCAGTTCGGCCGAGACATGGAACGCCTCGGTGTCGGCCTGGAGCAGCGTCCGTGTCCGGGTCTGCACGTGCCAGTCGTCACGGCGCAGGCTCCGGTGGGCGATGACCTCGCCTTCGATGCTCCCGAAATCATCGCCGACGGATCGATAGGACTCCCAGGTCCGGTCCCGCATGACCAGGTCGACATCCTCGATGGCCTTGGCGCCCTCGTCCATGATGACCTCCAGCTCGGAGGCCGAGGTCTCCAGGTCGCGATGAACCCGCCAGCGATGCTCCGGAGCGCGCTCTTGGACCACGCGCACGGGCTCGGCGTAATCCGGTGCCGCGAACCCGACCTGCGCGTCGAGCTCGGTGGGCGTGCGCACCGGCAGATCCAGCGATGTGCCCCGGCCGATGACCTGCAGGCAGACCGGTTCCGGCGAGGGCCAGGCCAGCGGCCAATACGAGGTCGACAGCGACAGGCGCAGGCGATGGCCGGCCGTGAACCGGTGTCCCAGGTCGTTGAGCTCGAGCCTCACCTCGTAGTCCTCGCCGGGCACCAGCGCCCGGGGCTGATCATGACCGGCATGATGATTGAGGTTGAGCACGCCGTAGGTCACGCGCGTTGCCTTGCCGTCAACGGCCACATCCGAGAGCCGGGCCGCCACCTGGGCCACCGGCCGGTCGACCCGGAAGCGTAACCGCAGCACCGGCGCGCCGAGCAACTCCAGCGGCGCCTCAAGCGGGTCCGTCTCGAACACCAGCGCACCACCATCCTCTTCGCGCTGGTCGTAAGGCAGATCCGGCCCCGCGGCGTAACTGCACCACTTGCCGGCGAACAACCCCAGACTGAGGGGTGACTGGAGAATGAAGGGCGCCTCGTCGGGTGCCATCGGCTCATCGCGGAGATGATTGCCCCTCGCCGGATAGAGTGTCTGCCGCGATACCATGGGCGAAGGCCACTCCGCCTCCCCCACCCAGCGGCCGGGACGATGGCGGTAGCGGGTGGCCGGCTCGGCCGCCTCCTGAACCCAGGCACGCAGCATGGGCTCGTTCATGATCCCGGTGTCCTCGCCCTTGAGCCACTGATCCCACCAGCGCCTGGTCTCCTGCTGAAAGGCAATGGCCGGTCCGGGCACGCCCTGATGGGGATACTTATGACTCCATGGGCCGACCAGCCCCTGACGCGGCACGGTGAGGTTCCTGAGCATGCGGAAAACGGCATCGGTATAGCCGTCGGCCCAGCCGCTCACGGCCATGACCGGGCACTGGATGGCGCTGTAGTCCTCGCACACGGACCCGTGCTGCCAGTACTCATCTCGACTCTGATGCTCGAGCCACTCGATGATCCAGGGCTCATTCGCTTCCAGGCGCTGATGCCAGAGCGTACGCCAGTGCTCGCCACGGAGGACCGGATCGGGCGGCATGCTGTTGTAGGCGAACATCACCGACGCCCAGGAGAGATTATCGCCCAGCAGGCAGCCGCCCATGTAATGAACGTCATCGGCATAGCGATCGTCGGTGGAACAGACCGTGACGACGGCCTTCAGCGCCGGCGGCTGCATGGCCGCGATCTGCAGGCCGTTGAAGCCGCCCCAGGAGATGCCGATCATGCCGACACCGCCGTCACACCACTCCTGCTCGGCGAGCCACTCGATGACCGCATAGCCGTCGTCGAGCTCCTGCTGGCAGTACTCGTCGGTCAGCACGCCCTCCGACTCGCCACTGCCACGGAGATCGACCCGCACCCCGGCATAGCCATGCTCGGCAAACCATCGGTGCAGCGTCTCGTCGCGGGCCCTCGTGTGATCCCGCTTCCGATAGGGGATGTACTCGAGAATGGCCGGCACGGGGTCCCCGCCGGCATCGTCGGGTCGCCATATCCGCGCCGAGAGCTCCACGCCATCGGCCATCGGAATGCGGACGTCCTCTTCGATGCGCACTGCCATCAGCCCTCCTTCGTCGGCTTGCTCTCATGCGTCAGGGCAACATGAGCCGGCGGCGCGTTCCCGGCCTTGTCCTCCCCGAAGTAAAGCGTCATATGGGGGAACGGTATCGAGATGCCCGCATTATCAAAGACTTCCTTGACATAGCGGTTGTAGGCTCGGCCCACGGCCCACTGCATGCCGGCCGTGCTGCGGATGCGGACCCGCACCTTCACCGAGCTCTCGGCCAGCGCCGTCACGCCGTCCACTTCGAGCGGACCCGTGACCTCCGGGGCGATGTCGCCATCGCCGCAGAGCCGTTCGTAGGCCTTTTGAAGGTGCTCGACGACGTCGCCGATGTTCTCGCGATAGGCCACCTCGTAAACGCCGAGGTGGTAGCCGAAGTCGCGCGTGTAGTTGGAGACCGTGTCCACCGAGGAGAACGGCACGATATGCAGCGTGCCGGAGAGGTCACGCAGTCCGACCGAGCGGATGCTCAGCCGCTCCACCGTGCCGCTGATCCCGGCCGCGGTAATGAAGTCATCAGCGTGAATGGCATCCTCAAGCTGGATGAACACGCCCGTAATGATGTCCTGGACGAGCTTCTGGGCACCGAAACCGATGGCCAGGCCGATCACGCCGGCACCGGCGATCAGCGGGCCGATGTTAATGCCGATCTCCGCCAGCGCCACCATCCCGGCCAGAGTCACGATGGCGATCGCAAGGGCATTACGGAACAGCGCCAGCAGGGTTTTCTCACGCGCTCCGGGCGCTCCGCTCCCGGTATCCGGATTGAGCCGGTCCTCGATCCAGCTCGCGCCCAGCAGCCAGACGACCATGGCGAGCACCCCGATTCCGAGCAGTGCCCCCACCGCCTCCATGACGGTCTCACCGGCGCTGCTCTCGAGCCAGGCACCGAGGTTGATCAGTTGCCAGGCATCTGCGATGACCGCGAGTGCGACCACCGCGAGCAGCAGATGAACCACCGCGAGCAGTTTGGGCAGCCAGTGGTTCAGCCGCGCCTGGAGCATGGGCAGGCGTTTACGCACCGCCACCGGCAGATACCGGCCGAGATGGGCCAGACTGGTGAGCCAGTGCCCGAGGAACCCGGCGATCAGCAGAACCACCACACTCGTTGCACTGGCTTCGATCGTGAATGCCAGTACCGCGGGCGGGGCGGCCACCACCAGGATCGCCATCGTGATGCTGTACAGCCCGGCCAGGACATGCCAGACCGGGGCAAGCATGCGTGTCAGCGGCCGCAGAAACAGCCCCCTGCGATGCCGGCCCACGGCGAGGAGCCAGGCCCGGACCATTGATCGGGCATCGCGGATGGCCGCCAGCACGCCCAGCAGGACGATGATCACCACGATCAGTTCCGCCAGCCCGGCGACCGCCGGCGCCTGAAGGGCGATACCCGGTACGGCGAAGACCAGACCGTAGGCACCGGCGCGGATCAGGCCGGACAGGCGGGTTTCCCAGTGCACCGCGGCGTCATCGTCCAGGGGCAGCACACGGGCGCAGCCCGTGCGCGGTTCGAGGAAGGCATTCAGGGCCAGCCGCCCGATCTCGGCGATCACGAACGCCAGTGCGAACTGGCTGGCCACAGTTGCCCAGCCGGGCCCGGGTACGACTCCGACCAGCACCGCGCCATAGGCGACCGCGGCGACGATCGCGAGCTTGATCGCATGAATCCCGACGGCCGCGACAATGACCGTGGCGCCGCGCAAAGGCCCGAGCCCCGCACCGCCGGTCTGCTGCCAGGCGGCCAGCCGGTCGATGAGGCGGTCACCGCGCGCGCGCAGGACCCGTTGCAGGCCCAATACCAGGGCAATCAGCGCGAGCAGTCGCACCGCGGCGAGCGCCTGGGCCGGGTCGGCCAGCTGCGCCAGCATTCCCGGCAGTGCCGGGAGTTCCTCCGCCAGGCGCATCAGCCAGTCGAACAGCGCGGTGCGCCACTGCGCGAGCTGGCCGGCGATCTCCGGCCACTGGTCTTCGCTCATGTCAGATCCTCAGTAGTGAATTCAGTCATTCGGCTGATCACGAAATACGGTAAGTCGCGGCAGGATAACAAAAAGCGCCGACAGAAAATTTTGTTGCAACGCAACAAACCAGTTGATATATTGCAGCGCAACAAGACGAAAGACAGTCTTGGATCGACACGGCAACCAGAGGAATTGCGCCATGACGAACGAAACTTTCAGCAAGGTTAACGAGCAGGCCGAGAAGATGTTCATGGGCCCGACCCGTGACTACGCCAAGCTGGCCATGGACTATGCCGAGAAGATGATCGACGCCCAGATGGAAGCGGCGAAGACCTACACGGACATCGGCATGAAGCAGGCCCGTGCCGCCCTCGAGATCAAGGACACCGAGGCACTCAAGGCCTATGCCGAGGAGCAGCAGAAGGTGGCCAAGGAGATGAGCGAGCGGGTGAAGGGTGATGCCGAGAAGGTTGTCGCCATGAATCAGGATTTCGTCAACGAGGCCCGCAAGCTCGTCGAGAGCAATGTCAAGACGGCCTCCGAGGCGGCGACTGCTCAGACCAAGTAATTCCGGACCACCCGGATCGGAAAAAAGGCTGCCGGGGTATTCCCGGCGGCCTTTTTGCGTTAATAATTGATAAAAATCAAAAAATATCAACCGTCTTCGGGAGGAGTCCGCCATGCAGTCCGCCACCACGACCGAGTCCCAGCCTCAACCCATCGAGGTCCGCCATGTCGGTGCCAATGCGCCGTTCCGCTGGCTCGCCGCTGGCCTCCGCGACCTCATCGCCATGCCCTTTGCAAGCCTCGCCTACGGTGTGGTCTTTGCCCTGGTCGGCTATGCCCTGGTCACCATGACGACCAGCCGTCCGCATCTGCTCTCCGCCGCGGTTTCTGGATTCTTCCTCGCCGGTCCGTTCCTCGGCATGGGGCTCTACCGGCTGAGCCAGTGCCGGGAAGCCGGTGAACCCGCGACATTCCGCGATTCGGCGACGATCTGGCGGAGCAATCCCTGGTCCATTGGCCTGTTCGGTGTGCTCCTCGCCTTTGTCCTGCTCTCCTGGGAGCGGATCTCGGCGATCGTGTTCGCGCTCTTCCATGGGGCCTCGCTGCCGGTCACGGATGGCGGCTGGACGGACGTACTGATCGCCGCGGCCGATCCCGCCTTCGTCGCGGTTTACCTGACCATCGGTGCCGCACTGGCCGCCGGCGTATTCGCGATCAGCGCCATTGCCCTGCCCATGCTCATCACCGGGCCCGTTGACCCGGTGACGGCGGCGATCACCAGCGTCAAGGCGACGCTCGCCAACCCGGGGGTGATGCTTCTCTGGGCGGCGTTGATCGTCGTGCTGATCACAGTCGGCATGATGACCGCATTTCTCGGACTGATCATTGCGATGCCGCTGGTCGCCCACGCCAGCTGGCATGCCTACCGGGATCTGACGCTCGCCCACTGATCTTGACGCCCGCGGCGGGTATGCTGGGAGCATGATCACCCGGTATACCCGCGCCGGCCTCCTGGCCCTGGCCGCCCTGCTCCCCCTTCACGCCTCCGGCCAACCGGACGGGGCGCCGGTTGTGCTCACGCCGGTGGAGTCGGTGGCGATCGAGGAACGTGTCGAAGCGGTGGGCGAGTCCCGCGCCGAACGCTCCGTCACCCTCTTCACCCATGCCGCCGGCCGTGTCGAGACGGTGAACATCGAGGCGGACGAACACGTCTCGGCCGGTGATCTTTTACTGGCCCTGGAATCCGAGAGCGAGCGCAACGCCGTGGCCAGTGCGCAGGTTGAACTGGCGGATGCCCGAAAACTCCTCGATCGCTATGAACGGACCATCGGCTCCGGGGCCGTACCGCCAACGACCATCGATTCCGCACGGCGTGAAGCGGAGCTGGCCCGTCTGGACCTGGAACGCGCCCGAATCGATCTGGCGGATCGTGAGCTCCGTGCGCCTTTCGATGGCCATACGGGGCTGACGGATATCGAGCCCGGTGCGCGCGTCGATGAGAACACCGCCGTCACCACCATCGATGATCGAAGCAGCCTGCGCGTTCGATTCCGCCTCGCCGAACGGTATTTCGGTGACCTCCGCCGTGGCGATCAGGTAGAAATGCGCCCCTGGTCGAATCTCCGTCAGCCGGTGGCGGGCGTGATCCGGCGGGTCGACAGCCGGATCAATACGGATACCGGGACATTCGCACTCGAAGCCGAGGCACCCAATCCAGACGATCGCCTGCGCCCGGGAATGCGATTTCGGGTGGCGGTCACCTTGCCCGGCCCCCAGCATTCGGGTATTCCAGCCACGGCCCTGCAATGGGGCGATGATGGGGCCTACGTCTGGCTGATCCGGGAGGGACGCGCCGAGCGGACGGGCGTCAACCTGGTCGCCCGTGATGGCGATCGGGTGCTGGTGGACGGACCCCTCGAGCCCGGCGACAAAGTGGTCAGCGAGGGCGCCCAGCGCATGCGGCCCGGCCTCGAGGTGCGGCGCATCGACGCCGCCGATCTGGACAACTATCCGCCCGTGAACGCCGTATCCGCGGCGGACCCGCGATGAGCGACGCACCCCGCGGACTTCCGGCCCTCGGGATCCGGCGGCCGGTGCTGGTGGCGGTGATCAACCTCCTCATCGCCATCGCCGGGATCGCCGCGCTGCTCGGTGTCGAAGTCCGGGAGCTGCCGGATGTCGACCGGCCGCGGGTGACCGTCACCGCCCAGTACCCCGGCGCGGCACCGGAGACCATGGACGCCGAGGTCACTCGCGAGCTCGAGGGGGCCGTGGCGCGTGTCTCGGGCGTGCGCTCCATCAGCGCATCCAGCGAGGAGAGCAGCACCCGGATCGTGGTGGAGTTCAGCGCCGACGTCGATCTGGATGCGGCCGCCGCGGATGTCCGCGAGGCGGTCAGCCGCGTCGCGCGTGGGCTCCCCGATAGCGTCGAGCAGGTCAACATCATCAAGGCCGATCAGGACGCGAGCCCGGTGGTGCGCGTGGCGGCGAGTGCACCCCAGCTCAGTCTGGATGCGCTCACCCGGCGGGTCGAGACCGACATCGTCCCCGCCCTTGTCTCTATTCCCGGCGTCGCCGATGTCCGGATCTACGGCGACCGGCAACAGCAGCTGCGCGTCGCCGTGGATCCGCTGCGTCTCGCCGCGCATGGGCTGGATGTCGGCGATGTGGTCGAGCGCCTGGAGGATGCTGATCTCGACATCCCCGCCGGCAGCTTCCGCAGTTCGGCACTGGAGCTCCGGGTACGGGCGGATGCCGCGCTGGCCGCGCCGGAGCGCATCGCCGCCCTGACGCTGGCACCCGGGCTGCGCGTGGGTGACGTCGCCAACGTCATCCTGGCCCCGGCGGATGCCCGCAGCCAGGTCCAGCTCAATGGCGGGCCGATCCTCGGCATGGGCATCATCCGCCAGGCGCAGTCCAATACCCTGGAGATCAGCACCGCGGTGGACCGGGTGCTGGCCGAACTCAACGACCGCTTCGACGACGTCTCGCTGGTCAAGACGTCGGATGACGCGCTTTTCATCCGCGGCGCGATCATCGAGGTCCTCATCACGCTGGCCGCCGCCACCCTGATCGTCATCGCGGCCATCTGGCTTTTCATCGGCTCGATCCGGGCAACGCTCATCCCGGCGATCACCATTCCGCTCGCGCTCACTGGCACGGTGGCCGTGATCTGGGCCCTGGGTTTTTCCATCAACCTGCTCACCCTGCTCGCGCTGGTGCTGGCCACGGGACTGGTGGTGGACGATGCCATCGTCGTGCTCGAGAACATCCAGAGACGCCGGCGCATGGGGCTCGGCTCGAGCGCCGCGGCGCTGCTGGGCACCCACCAGGTGTTCTTCGCCGTGGTGGCCACCACTGTCGTACTGATTTCGGTGTTCGTGCCGATCTCGCTGCTACCGAGCACCGCCGGCCGGCTGTTCCGGGAATTCGGCGTAGTCCTTGCCGTGGCAGTGGGGATTTCCTCGTTCGTCGCCCTGTCCCTGGTCCCGGCGCTGGCCGCCCGGATTCTGAACACCCCTGTCGAGCGCGGCCCCATCAATCGGCGACTGTCCCGGCTCGGTGAAATCATCGCCAACGGCTACCAGCGCAGCCTTGGCCAGCTCATCGCCCACCCGTTGCTCGCCACCGGCCTGGCCCTGCTGGTGCTGGGGCTCGCCGCCGCGCAGTTCCCCCGGATCGACCAGGAACTCCTGCCGCAGGAGGATCGCGGCCTGCTCTTCGTCGTCGGCAACGGGCCGGACGGGGCCGGCGTCAAGTACAGCCAGAATCAGGCCTGGCGCATGCAGGCCCGGCTCCAGCCCCTGGTCGAGCGCGGCGAGATCAGCCGTCTGTTCACTATCGCCGGGCGGTGGGATCCCAACCGGGTCCTGATTGTCGCGCCGCTCGCGCCCTGGGGCGAGCGCGAGCGCGGCCAACAGGCCATCGCCGCCGACGTCCGCGCCGCCCTCGCGGACATACCCGGTGTCAACATCCGGGTTGGCAGCCCCAACAGCCTGGGCCTGAGGGGTGTCGGCAGCGGGCTGGAGATTGCCCTGCTGGGCAACGACTACGCGCAGATCTACAGCGCCGCCCGTGCGTTCAGCCGCCGGATTGAGGAACGGTTACCGGGGCTCGGCAGCGCCCGGATCTCCTACGCGCCGACACAGCCACAGCTGCGCGTGGACATCGACCGCCAGCGGGCCGAGGCGCTGGGCGTGCCGGTCTCGGGGCTGGCCGAGACCCTCGAGGCGATGATCAGCGGTCTGGAGATCGTTGACCTGAATATCGCCGACCAGGCCGTGCCCCTGCGGGTGGAGGCGCAGAGCGGACTGGTGGACGACCCGCGGGATCTCGGCAATCTGCGCATCCGCTCGGACAGCGGCGCGCTGGTGCCACTGTCGAGCCTCGTGGCCCTGCGCGAGGAAGGCGTCGCCGCGGAACTCGATCGCGAGGCCCAGCGCCGGGCGATCAATATCGATCTCGCCATCGACGACGGTTACCCCCTCCAGACGGCCATCGCGGATCTGCGGGCGCTGGCGGACGAGACACTGCCGGCGGGGGTGAGCATGATCACCATGGGTGAAGCGGAGACGCTGGAGGAGACCCGGCGCGAAGTCTTCATTACCTACGCACTGGCGCTGCTGGTGGTCCTGCTCGTGCTCACCGCTCAGTTCGAGAGCATCACGAGCGCGCTTGTCGTCATGGGGACTGTCCCCTTCGGACTGGCCGCCGCGGTCTTCGCCCTCACGTTGAGCGGGACCAGCATCAATGTCTACTCCCAGATCGGACTCATTCTGCTCATCGGCCTGATGGCAAAGAACGGCATCCTGCTGGTGGAGTTCGCCAATCAGTTGCGTGATCAGGGTAAGACCCTGCGCGACGCCGCCCTCGGCAGCGCCCGGATCCGGCTTCGGCCGGTGGCGATGACCATGATCGCCACGGTGCTCGGCGGCCTGCCGTTGATCCTGGGCGGTGGGGCCGGTGCGGAGTCCCGCGCCGCCATTGGCTGGGTGGTATTCGGCGGCCTGGGCATCGCCGCGGTCTTCACGCTCTATCTCACCCCGGCGCTCTATCTGGTGCTGGCCCGCTTCGGCCGACCCCGGGCCGCGGCCACGGCGGAACTGGAACGGCAACTGAGTCAGCCGGAGAGCGCCAGCACCACCAGCATGGCGGGCAAGGCGAACAGGTGACTCAGCACGATCGTGCCGGCGGCGAGTGCGCTGTCCCCGTCCATCTGCTGGACCAGCACATAGGAGGCCGCCGCCGTCGGGCAGGCGAGGAAGATCAATGCAAGACGCATCTCCTCCGTCCCCAGACCGATCCAGAGGGCAAGCAGGAAGCCCACCAGCGGCGCCAGTGCCGTTTTCATCAGCGCCCCGGTCACCGCCCAGCGGCGCTGACCGCGCAGTCGGGTGGCGTGCAGGCCCGCGCCGATGCCGATCAACGCCAGTGGTAGCGCCATCTGACCGACCGCCGAGAGTGTCCGGTCGAGAAAGACCGGGAATTCCCAGCCGACGAGGGCGATAAAGATCCCCATCAGCGAAGCGATCAGGATCGGGTTGCTCGCCAGACCCCGCAGGACGCGCTTGATCGCCGTCAGGGGATGCGACTGGCCGGGCAGCTGCAGGAGCACCACGGCCATGACGTTGTAGAGGATGACCAGGGGGACGAAGGCAATGAGCGCGGCGGATTCGACGCTGCCGGCGGACTCGGTACCGGCGACTGAATAGATCACCACGGGCAGACCGACGAAGGCGAGGTTGCCGCGGAACGTGCCGTGGACAAAGGTCACCCGGGAGCGGGCCGGCAGGCGGCCGACCATTCCGGCCATCGCCGCGACCGCAATCAGGATGGCCGTTGTTCCCATCATCACCGCGAGGATCCCGCCAACACTGGCAAATGCCGGCGTGGCTCCGCCGATCCGGTCGATGAGCAGGGCGGGAAGGCCTATCCAGTATGTCAGCCGGTTGAGTTCACCGACTGCGGGCGACGAGATGAAGCCGGTTCGGGCCAGCAGCCAGCCCAGCAGGATGACCAGGACGACCGGCGCGAGGATCTGCAGAACAGCGAGCAGAGTGACCTCCCCGCCCTAGCGTCGGTCGTCATCGCGGCGCTCGTATTCGCCCTCGATCACATGATGCGTCCGCTCGTCCTGACCGCCCGGTCCGGTGCCCGGGCCGGGCCCGGCCGGCCCGAAGCGCACGGCCATCCGGGCCAGCGCGAGCCGCACGAGCCAGTGGCGGGTCACCGGGATCAGACAGAGAAAGCCGAGGAAATCGGTGATCAGCCCGGGCGTGAGCAACATCGCCCCGCCCAGGATGAGTGCCACGCCCTCGAGCAGTTCCACCGCCGGGAGCGCGCCACGGTCAAGATTCTGGCGCGCACGGGCCAGTGTCTGCAGCCCCTGCTGACGCAGCAGGGCCGTGCCGATCAGGGCGGTAAGAAGACAGATGCCGATGGTAGGCAATGCGCCAATGATCCCGCCGACCTCGATGAGCAGGAACAGCTCCGCCAGGGGGATCGTGACGAAAAGGACAAGGACAAGAGGCACGGTCACTCCACGCTGGGATTCACGGACTGAGGAGGGTAACATCGATTCAGTCGCCACGGCGGATCGGAGGAGTCGGCCGATGACCGCATGCAAAGCCCGGCAGATCGTCGCCTGCCTGTTCCTCGCGGGCCTCTTCCCCGCATCGGCCGCTGCCGGATTCGGTGAGTGCATTGGCGAGATCCGCAGCGAGGCCATCAGTCGCGGCATCGAAGCCGCCACCGCCGATCAGCTGCTTGCTGATCTCGCGCCGAGTGAGCGTGTCATCGAACTCGACCGCCGTCAGCCGGAGTTCACCGCCACGCTCAACGATTACCTGACGGCGCGGGTCAACGACGCACGCATCGACCGGGGGCGTGCGCTGCTCGATGAACATGCCGAACTCCTGCAGGGCATTCGCCGGGACTATGGCGTCCCCGGCCGTTACCTGATCGCATTCTGGGGGCTTGAGACCAATTTCGGCAGTTACACCGGCCGGATGCCGACCGTCCAGTCTCTGGCCACCCTCGCCTGCGACCGCCGTCGCGGCGAATTCTTCCGCGAACAGCTGCTCGCGGCGCTGCACCTCGTGGATGAGCGCACCCTCGAGCCCGAACAGCTCCGGGGCTCATGGGCCGGCGCGCTGGGCAACTTCCAGTTCCTGCCCAGCGTCTATCGCGACCATGCCGTTGATGCCGATGGCGATGGCCGGAAGGACCTATGGGACAGCCTGCCCGATGCCGCCGTCTCGGCCGCCGCCTTCCTCCGCGCCCGGGGTTGGGAACCGGGTGAGCGATGGGGCCGTGAAGTCCAGCTTCCCGACGGCTTCGACTATGCGCTCGCCGAGCGCAAGCAGTCGCTGCGGGCGTGGCGGGATGCCGGACTGCGGACGGCGGATGGCGGTCCGCTTCCGGTCGCTGATCTGGCCGCGCGCCTGCTCATCCCCGCCGGTGCGGATGGGCCGGCCTTTCTGGTCTACAACAATTTCGACGTCATCATGCGCTGGAACCCGTCCAGGTTCTATGCGCTCTCCGTTGGTCTACTGGCCGACCGACTCATCGGTGCCCCGCCCCTCAGTAATCCGCCCCCGGTGGAAGAACCCCTGCGCATCGAAACGGTCAGCGCCCTACAGGAGGCGCTGAACCGGCGTGGATTCGACGCCGGCGCGGTGGACGGCCGTATCGGCACGAACACGCGGCGGGCACTGCGCGCCTTCCAGGCCGACGCGGGGCTCGTGGACGATGGTCACCCGGACACCGACACCCTCGAGGAACTTGGCATCAACCAGTCAGGGAGATGAAACGATGTGGAACGATCTGATGCGGCGCTGGATGGAACTGGCGTTCTGGTGGGTCCCCGGCCAGCGCGATGATCAGCAGCCGACCAGTGACAGGACGCCGAAGCCACGACATGAGCCGGCGGGGGAGACGGAAACCCCGGAACCAGCCCCGGCACCAGAGCCCGCCGTCGAGCCGAGCGAACCGGCACCACCGCCGACATCGGCCGGCGAGGCCAGTGGTGATCTCAAGGGAATCAAGGGAATCGGACCGGCCATGCAGAAGCGCCTCGCCTCGCAGGGGATCGCCACAGGCGCGGATCTCGCGGCGGCCGACGCGGAGACGCTCACCGACGCACTCAAGGCCGATCGCGCGGTGATCTCCCGTGCCCAGGTCGAACGCTGGATAGAGGCGGCCCGGGGATAACGCCCCCCCGGAAGGCAGGTGGCTTACGCGCCCTGGAGCAGGGCAGTGGCCACCGCCGCCGTCAGCATGACACCAAGCAGCACCCAGCCGGCGATGGCCTGAGGTGAGAAACGGCGTCGGCCGGGCGGGGTCTCCACCGGTCGGGACGCGGCGCGTCGGCGGGACTGGATCACGAGGAAAGCGATCAGCGCCACCACGGCGGTGAGCAGGATCTGTTTCAGCATTTTCCGGACTCTCCGCTGAGCTGAAGGGCGTAAACGTCGCCGGAGCCGGCTCTGGCGGCGTTGCCAAGCAGCCACTCTTGCATCCATTCCGGCGACTGCCAGGTCGTCGAGACCATCCGGCGCCGTTCGCCGATGGTGGCGTTGAATCGGTAATCGGCCAGTCCCCTGAGGCGCTCAAGACAGGCCAGGGCACGCGCCTCGCTCCCGCTCACGTACTCGAACGACAGCGCCGGCAGCGGCGCGGACAGGCCGGCGAGCACGCCCTCCTCCGCCCCTTCGACATCGATCTTGCAGAAGGCCGGGACACCGAAGCGGTCAATGAGATCATCCAGCGTCATGACTTCGACCTCCACCTCACGTTCCCATTGCACGCCGGCAAACCCGGCGTTGGTGCGGCCGATTTCCTGTCGCCACTGCCGATTGAGCGTGGCCAGCGTGGGATGCCGGTCGCTCATCGCCAGACGCGCCGTTCCCCGGGACTCCCCCACTGCCTGGGCGAGGACCCGCGCCGCGGGATAGCGGCGCAGCCGCCAGGCAAGCAGACGCCGCAGCCCGGGCTGTGGCTCCATGGCGATCACCTGCCCGCCCAGGGCCGCAAACGCGAGGCTTCGGTCACCCAGATGGGCCCCGATGTCGAACACCGGCGCACCGGGTTCCACAAAGGGTCGGTAGAACCGTCTCAGGCCAGGCTGACGCCAGGGCGCGCCGTAGATCAGTAAGGAGCGGGCCAGGCCCGTCATCTGTCGCGCATTCATTGCCAGAACGTCGTCACCCCCACCCAGGCCGCGCCGGCGACGATGACCGCACCGAGCCCGGCGCCGACCAGCACCGCCATGCGGCCGCGACCGACACCGGCGGCAAGACCAAGTTTAACCGTGGTATTGGCCATGGCTGCGATGATAATGCCACGCTGCGCCACGTCTGCCTGCATGCCATCGGCCGCCATCCGGGACAGGGACAGTGTAATGGCATCGACATCGGTCAGCCCCGAGACCAGCGAGAGCGCATAGACGCCGGCATCACCGGCGTAGCGACGCAGGCCTTCGGCCGCCACCATGACTACCGCCAGCAGCATCGCGAACCGGATCGCCGTCGTCAGCTCGAAGGGCTTCTGCATCGGCGGATGATTCGGCGCACCCGTCACCCGCCGGGCGTTCAGGGCAAGCCCCAGCGTGGCCAGCCCGCCCACCGCGGTGATCAGCGCCACCGGCCCATACAGGCTCGGTAGCATCTCCGGTCGGACGGCGCCCACCAGCACGAGGATACGCGGGAACATGGTGGTGCTCGCCATGACCACCGCGGCGGCGAACAACGGCTGATAGCTGTGCTGCCCACGGGCGGCACGCGACAGGGTCAGCGTGAGGGCGGTGGATGAGGCAAGGCCGGCAAAGAAACCAGTGAGCAGGATGCCCCGCCGTGCACCCGTGATCCTGACAGCGAAATGCCCGACGAACCCGATGGCACTGATCAGCACCACCATCAGCCAGAGGGTATGAGGATTGAGCGTATCCCAGGGCCCGTACCCCTTCTGCGGTAGGAAAGGCAGGATGACCGCACTGATGAGTGCGAGCTGGAGGATGGCGCGCAGCTCGGGGCCATCGATACTGCGCAGCAATGCGTGGAGCCGGGGCTTGAAGCCAAGGAGCACGGCAGTGACCACACCGCCCGCCATCGCCAGCAGCGGTTCTTCAAGACTGGCCAGCACCCCCAGCAGAAAAGCCAGGATGGCCGCCACCTCGGTGGTGATGCCGTAATCACCGCTGACGCGGACCATCCGCCGATAACCGAGGATGATCAGCCCGATCACGCCGGCCAGGGCAACCGGCACGATGCCATAACCGAGGCGATCCCCGACCAGCCCCGCCACCCCGCCGGCCAGCGCGATCAGCATGAACGTGCGGATACCGGCGATCCGCTCGCCTTCACCGGCGCCCCGCAGGCGCCAGCCGCGCTCCAGACCGATGACAGCGCCCACCATGAGCGAGATCCCGAGTCCGATTAAATGCTCGGTGTTCACCATTGCGTTACCCTAGCGGCTTGCTCCTCTGGTGGACGGCCTTCATGCGTAGACTCTGGCTGATCGATGCAAGTTACATCCATGCGAACAATCTCGCGCTGCTGGGCAGTCAGCGTCGTATCGACTACCTGCGCCTGCGTCAGCTGATCGAGCGCGAACTCGGGCCGCTCTGGCGGGGCTATTTCCTCAATTCCGCCCAGGACGAGCCGAATGACGGCCGGGACCGGTTCCACAACTGGCTGCAGACTGCCGTCCCGCACGGCCCCAATCTCATCGTCAAGCTGTACGGGCTGAAAAGCGAACGGGTCCGCGGCGCCTGGTGCGGCGACTGCGGCGCAAAGGTGGACCTGCACTGCCCCCATGGCAACGGCAGCCATCGGCTTTTCAATCAGCGCCAGATGGGTGTGGATGTCGGCCTGGCGTCTCTGGCCCTGATACACCGCGACCGCTATGACGGCCTGGTGCTCTCTTCGGGCGATGGCGACCTGCTGGACGCCATTGAACATCTCTCGGAGTACGGCAAGCGGATCGAGCTCGCCGTGTTCAGCTCCGGCGTGGCCACCGATCTGCAGGCCCGTTCGGACCGCGTCCTGTGGCTGGATGACCATCTGCCGGCGCTGACCGGCGAGGAGAACGGGTCACCGACCGGCTGAGCGTACCGGCGACCCGCCCCGCATGCGCCGATTTCAGTCCCCGGCGCTGCCCGCGCCCTGATGACCCAGTGACCGGGCCTGATCGAGACGCGGATGCTGGCTGCGGAACGCCTCCGCGAGTACCCCGGTCTGCTTTTCTTCGGCATCCATGGCCTTGAGGGTTTCGGCCACCGCATACGTACAGGCCAGCACATCCCGGGTGCAGGCGCTCTCGGAGATGGTGTGCATGTTGCGGATGGGCATGCCCACCGAGGTCGCCGCACAGTCGACATTGCCGAGCACGCCCGCCATGCCGTCCGTGCCGGTGTCCGCACCGACCACGTCGCGCTGCATGGGGATGTCGTTGTCCCGGGCCACCTGCTCGATGCGGCGGTTGAGCTGCTCGCTCACGATGGCGCCGACGCTCATGGTGAAGCCCTTGCCCATCTCGACGGGGGCCATCCGCCGGTCGCCGATACCGGGCGCGGCCACGTAGTCGTGATTGACGTCGACACCGATGATGGCGTCCGGGCGCATCTCCCCGACCAGCACACGGCTGCCGAAGCGGCCGATCTCTTCATAGGTCGCCGCGGCGAAGAGCATGCGGATGTTCTGTGCTCCCCCCGACTCGGCGACCAGGCGCGCCGACTCCGCGGCAACAAAGCAGCCCAGGCCGTTGTCGAGATAGGCGCCGTAGAAGGTGTCGGGCCCGAAGCCGCGGCGGATCGGCCGGTTCATGAGGATGCTGTCCCCCGGCCGGATACCCAGTGCCTCGATCTGCTTTTTCTTGTCCTTGCCATGGATCTGCAGCTCGACATAGAGCTGCTCCTTGCGCACGCCCTTTTCACCGGCGCGCAGCTTGGGGTCCGCGAAATGGATCGCCCCCAGGGCCTCGACGGTGCCACCGTCAAGACGACGGTACTCACCCGGCGCCTCCGGATCCTCGCTGAAGATGCTCACCTCGTGACCGAGCAGCGTGGTGGGCAGGAAGGAGTCGCTGTTGATCCAGACCTTGCCGTCCTCGCCGATGCTGCGCACCTGCATGCGGATCTTGTCGGCGTGGCCGATCACCATCACCGTGAACAGGTCGTCACGCCCGGGATGGGTGTCCAGGACCACACCGGCATGCCCCTTGAAGTTCCGCACGGCCCAGCCCTCGGGAGCGAACCCCTCGAAATAGGGCTTGAGCACCCCCTCGGTCATCGCCGCTTCCAGACCGATGGGGCTGGGCGCAGCCAGGATGTCGTGCATGAGCTGGAACTGGGTATCCGGCATGGATGCAGTCCAGGGCTTGGCGTTATCGGCCATATCAGGCTCCCTGTTGTCGTTTAATGCAGGTCGATCCACCGATAGGATAACGTGGAGCCGTCACCGGGAGCAGCCCGTCATCCATCAAACGCTGAAGATCATCGGCGCCACGGTCCGACCGTCGGTACCGAATCGCGCGCTGTGGCACGGCCCCTGGGGCACGCTGCTGCTGGTCGGCGACGCCGGCATGCTGGTCGCGGCGCGCTTCCAGGGCCCCTGCCCGACGGACGGGCCGGCTGCACCCCCCGATCCCCTGCCCGCCCCCTGGGGCCTGCATCCCACATTGCGACTCTCGCTCACGGGCACTGACTTCCAGCTTGCGGTCTGGCGATCCCTTGCCCGTATCGCACCGGGCGAGTGCGTCAGTTACAGTGCCCTCGCCGAGGCCGTCGGACGGCCCCGGGCGGTGCGCGCCGTCGCCAGTGCCGTGGCGGCCAACCCACTACCGGTGCTGCTGCCCTGTCATCGGGTCATCCGACGCGACGGCGGCTATGGCGGCTATCTGGGCGGGGCATCGCGCAAACATCGACTGATCCACTGGGAAACCGACCAAGGGAGCCACCCGCGATGTTTCTAGACCCGCCTGAGGCGACCCATACGGCCGGCCTGGACCGGCTGACGGCATTTCTGCCAAACGCCGGGGGCGACTACGCCCGCTGGCGCAACCACGACTTCGGCCCGGCGGGGGACAACCGCGTCTCGGGTCTATCGCCCTGGCTGCGGCATCGGCTGCTGCTCGAGGAGACGGTGATTGACCACGCCATCGACCATCATGGACTGGACGGTGCGGAGAAGTTCATCCAGGAGGTCTGCTGGCGGACCTACTGGAAAGGCTTCCTCGAGCGTCGCCCGATGCACTGGCATGACTATCATGTGGCCTGCGAAGAGGCGCGGCAGCAGCAGGCGAAAGACCGCCGCCTGGCCGCGGACATCGAGCAGGCCCTTGGCGGGGAGACGGGTATTGAGGCCTTCGACGCCTGGGTGCAGGAGCTGCGCGAGACCGGTTATCTGCACAACCATGCCCGCATGTGGTTCGCGAGCATCTGGGTCTTCACCCTCGAGCTGCCCTGGGCGCTGGGCGCGGATTTCTTCCTGCGCCATCTGCTCGACGGGGATCCCGCCTCCAATACCCTCTCCTGGCGCTGGGTCGCCGGACTGCACACGCCGGGCAAGGCCTACATCGCCCGGTCCTCCAACATCAACAAGTACACCAACGGCCGCTTCAACCCGGGCTATCAGCTCAACACCCAGGTCTCGCCACCCGAGGGCATCGAGCGCCCGCCGGTGGGACCGTCGCCGACCGCCGCGGACTGGCGGTTGACGCCCACCTCCGGCCTGCTGATCACCGAAGAAGACCTGTTACCGGAGACGCTGCTCGGCGACCCGGACTGGCCGCTGGTGATGGCCGTGCAGACCACGGACTGGCGCAGCCAGGGATCGGTGTCCGATCGCGTCCGGCGCTTCGCCCGGTCGGGCCTGGAAGACGCCCTCGCCCGCAACCCCGGCGCGCGGCAGGAAGGCCCGCTGGAACTGACCCACCCAGCCGACGCCGAGGCGGTGCGCGACGCCGCACTCGCCGCCGGCGTCGAGCAGGTGCTCACACCGTGGATCCCCACGGGCCCCACGGCGGACGCCATGGCCATGCTGGATCCCGTCCTCGAAGCCGCCGGCATCCGCCGTCAGCCGGTCCTGCGGGACTGGGATCGGCTGCACTGGCCCGCGGCCACCCACGGCTTCTTCCGCTTCTGGAAGGCCGCCCGGCCGTTGATCGTCGAGCGTCAGGCGACGCGCGCGTCGTGATCGACCTGAAAACCCAGGATCTCCTGCGCCTCGCGGGAACGGGCCAGCAGATCGGCCTGGTCATGCCCGCCGAGAAAGACCTCGGCGAGTTCGTAGCTGTAGCTGTCCTGGAAGCGCAGCGTCGAGAGGTCCTGACCGGACTCGACCAGCACCCGGACACAGGACTCGGGGAAACGGGTCTGCAGACGCTCGAGATCCGCTGCTGAAGGGACACGGGTGATCCGGCCAGGCTGGAACACCCGGAGCATGAATTTCGCGGCCATGCGGTAGTCGCCCTGGCGATGCGGGAATGCGGGCGCCTCGCCGAGCCCCAGGTTGACCATGACCTGGAAGTGCGAGGCGCCGTCGACCATGTTGAAGATCGGCGAGTGTGACTTCGAGCAGCGCGCGTTCACCTCCAGCAGCGCCAGGGCGTCGTTGCCGCGATGCCAGAAGAATTCCATGTTGAACGGGGCATCATCGTAGCCGGTCTGCGCCATCACGCGGGTCGCTGCATCGATCATGCGCTGCTGGACCCGGCGCGGAAGCCGGGATGGGTACTGATAGCGATTGAAACTCGAGCGGTGGCGACCCTCGCGGATGGAGTCCACCACGCCATAGACGGTGACCTCACCGGCGCGGACATAGCCCTCCAGCGTGCACTGCTGGCCGGCGCTGATGATGCCCTCGGCAATGCAGTGATAGCCACCCACCGGAGCGACCTCCTCCGGCAGGTCCGCCTTCTCGAGGATGGCGTCGAAGGGGTCGCCGAACTGGTGGATTCCCTCGCGGATCTGCCGGATGGCATCACGGAATTCGGCATGATTGTGGATGCGGAACCCCAGATACGATGAATGGGCCTTGATGGGCTTGAGCCAGAAGGGGAAATCCAGGCTCAGGTGCTCGGCCGGATCATCGGCGAACGGATCCACCCAGTCAAAGGGTGGCGTGAGATCGGGAACCGCCGCCTGCTGCTCGAGCCGCGCCCAGTACTTGTGCTCGAGCTTGAGCACCGGCACCAGTCCCGCCCCGGGCAACGCCCGACGCTCGCGAAGGATGGGTACCATCGTGCTGGTGGGGAAGTCCCAGTAAGTGCAGACCGCATCCACGGAGCCGGCGAATTCATCGAGTATGCGTTCGCTCTTCTCGAGCATGCGATCCACCGGAAACGTCTCCGGATGGATCGCCTCGTCATGCGCGAGGAGCTGGTGGAAACTCAGCCGGTCGGCCGCCTCGATCGTGGCGAGCTGCTCGCGGTGGAAGTCATCCAGCCCGTAAATGAAGACATTGCGGGTTCCATCCAACATCGCCTCCCCGGCCCGTTTCCTCCGGGCCGTCTGCTAACCGGATCGCTTCAGTGCCGAGAGCGTCGGCACCCCTGCAACCGTTCCGTCAGCATGCGCGATCGGAAGTTCCTCGTCGCCATCATTAAGGACGTTCGCCCGTCCGACGATCAGCGGATCGACATTGCCGATGCGCGGAATGTCCTTGCCGTTGTAGGGCAGATGATGCAGGACGTAACGCATGGCGTTCAGCCGCGCCCGCTTCTTGCAGTCCGACTTGATGACAATCCACGGCGCCTCGGAGGTGTCGGTGTAGAAGAACATCTGCTCCTTGGCCGTCGTGTAGTCCTCCCACTTGTCCAGCGACTGCATGTCGATGGGGCTCAGCTTCCACTGCTTGAGCGGATGCGCCTCGCGGGCCTTGAAGCGCCGGCGCTGCTCATCCCGGCTGACCGAGAACCAGAACTTGATCAGCGTGATGCCGGAGCGGACCAGGTTGCGCTCGAACTCCGGGGCCTGGCGGATGAACTCGGCGTACTCGTGGTCGTCACAGAAGCCCATGACCCGCTCGACGCCGGCGCGGTTGTACCAGGAGCGGTCGAACAGCACGATCTCGCCGGCCGTGGGCAGGTGCTGGACGTAGCGCTGGAAATACCACTGGCCCTTCTCGATCTCGGTGGGTTTATCCAGCGCGACCACCCGGGCACCGCGTGGGTTGAGGTGTTCCATAAAGCGCTTGATGGTGCCGCCCTTGCCGGCGGCATCGCGGCCCTCGAAGAGGATGACCACGCGGCTGCCGGTCTCCTTGACCCAGCGCTGGAGCTTGAGCAGCTCGCGCTGCAGATCGTACTTCTGCTTCTCATAGGTCTTGCGCTTGAGGCGGTACTTGTAGGGATATCCGCCCTCGCGCCAGTTCTCGGAGAGTTCCTCATCGGACATGCGGCTGCCGGTCTTGCGCGCGACTTCCTCCTGCATGAGCGCCCTGCGCAGCATGACCAGATCATCCGGCGAGGCCTCCTCGACGATGGCCGAGATATCCTCGGCAAGCCGGGAGAGCGACTGTTTGGCCTCGCGGGCCCGCCGGCCCTTGCCACTGCGCGCCTCGCGGGCGGTATCGGCGGCATTCGAGGCGATATCCCGCAGCGCGTATTCGGTGGTCTTCATGGCCCCCTCGCCGGCGCGACGGGCCTCGTACTCGCGGATTCCCGCTTCAGTCAGATCCGGCGGCACATCGCCCGTGCTGATGTCGTCGCGGCTGCGCTCACTCCCCTTGCTCGCCATATCGCTTCCTTCTTTCGGTTTACAGCACTTTCAGCCTAACCGATTGACTGGAAAAGGAAGCTGATCTGGGGCAAGCCGCGCCCGGTTCACTACAGCAGGACCCGCTCGACGCCTCCCTCACGGGCCCGCTCGACGAAGCGCGTCGACCAGTCCTCGCCCAGCAGCTGACGGGCCATTTCAGTGACGATGTAATCCGCCTCCACGCCGGTGTCCTCGCGGTAGCGCGAGAGCCCCTGCAGACAGGCCGGGCAACTGGTCAGCATCTTCGTCGTGCCCGGTGCCGCTACCGGCGCGCCGGTGAGCGCCTCGAGCCCGCCGTTGATCTCCTCCTCCTTGCGGAAGCGGACCTGGCTGGCGATATCCGGCCGCGCCACCGCAAACGTGCCCGCCTCGCCGCAGCAGCGGTCGTTGAGCGGCACGGACTGGCCCATCAGCTCGCTCGCCACCGATTCGCCGCGGCGGGTTTTCATGGGCGTATGGCAGGGCTCGTGGTACATGTACTGCACCCCTTCTACGCCATCGACGCCGAAGCCCTTCTCGAGCAGATACTCGTGGATATCCAGCAGCCGGCAGTCCGGGAATATCTGCTGGAATTCGTATTTCAGCAGCTGATCCATGCAGGTGCCGCAGGACACCACCACGGTGCGGATGTCGAGATAATTGAGCGTGTTGGCCACCCGATGGAAGAGCACCCGGTTCTCGGTACTGATCGCCTGGCCCTTTTCCAGATCGCCGGATGAGGTCTGCGGGTAGCCACAGCACAGATAACCCGGTGGCAGGACCGTCCGCGCGCCGGCCTCCCAGAGCATGGCGAGGGTCGCCAGGCCGATCTGGCTGAACAGTCGCTCGGAGCCACACCCCGGAAAGTAGAACACCGCCTCGGCGGCCTCATCGGCGCGCTGCGGGTCGGCGATGATGGGCACGATGCCCGGATCCTCCGCCCCCAGCAATTGCCGCATGGTCTGGTTGGGCAGCTTGCCCGGCATGGGCTTTTTGAGGAAATGCACCACCTGAGCCGGTACGCCGGAGAGATCCCGGGTCGGTTTTGGCCGCCGGCTCACGGCGCTGTCCGGTACGCCGCCACGCGTCCCGGCCATGCCCGCCTGGCGGGCCAGGTAGTGCCCCAGGCGCTGGGCGCCGTAGCCCCACTCGATCATGCCCCGACGCATGATCTTGATGCGGCGGGCATCCTGGATGTTGAGAAACGCCATCGAGGCCTTCGAGGCAACGCTCTCGCGGCGCTTACCGCGTTTCTTCAGGGCGTGGCGCATCTTGATGGTGACATCGCCGTAGTCGATATCCACCGGACAGGGCGTGAGGCAGCGATGGCAGATCGTGCAATGGTCGGCGATGTCATTCATCTCCGCCCAGTGCTGCAACGACAGCCCGCGCCGGGTCTGCTCCTCGTAGAGGAACGCCTCGATGAGCAGGTTGGTGCCAAGGATCTTGTCCCTTGGCGAATACCGCAGGTTGGCCCGCGGCACATGGGTGGTGCAGACCGGCTTGCACTTGCCGCAGCGAAGACAGTCCTTGATGTCGTCATTGAGCGCGCCGAGCTCGCTCTGCTCGAGGATGAGCGCCTCCTCGCGCACCAGTTGCAGCGAGGGCGTGTAGGCATCGGCGAGCCCGCTGCCGGCGACGAGCTTGCCGCGATTGAAGCGATCCTGGGGATCCACCTGCGCCTTGTACTCGCGGAAGCGCTCGACCTGCTCGGCGTCCAGATACTGGAACTTGGTCAGGCCGATGCCGTGCTCGCCGGAGATCACGCCACCGAGCGAGCGGGCCAGCGCCATGACTTCATCCACAATGGCATCGGCGTCCTGCATCATGCCGTAATCGTTGGAATTCACCGGGATATTGGTGTGCACGTTGCCATCACCGGCGTGCATGTGCAGCGCCACGAACAGACGCTGTCGCCGGCCCTCGGCATGGATCCCGTCGAGGCGGCGACGTAGCGGTTCAAAGTCGCGGCCGTCGTAGATTTCACGCAGCTTGACCGCCACCTCATCCCGATAGCTGATGCGCAGATCGCGCCGGAGCAGGAGCTGGATGATGGTGTCGCCGGGCTGCATCGCCGCGCCCGCCGCCTCGTCCAGACAGTCGCGGCAGGCCGCCGCGGGCTCGTCGAGCTGATCGAGAATCCGCCGCCAGCGGGTCTCCACTCCGTCGAGCTGAGCCAGCGCCGCCTGGCGCTTGCGCGCCAGAATACTGCCGCCCTCAGCACTCGCCTGGAGATCCTCACGGGCATGGTAGTCGTTGCGCATGGCGAGTTCATCGAGCGGGCCCAGCAGCCAGGCACGGACGGAATCGAGGATCTCGAGCTTGTTGCGCAGGCTGCGGATGATGTTGATGCGCTCGATGCCCTCGCTGTAATCCGCCAGCCGATCGACGGGGATGACGACATCCTCGTTGATCTTGAAGGCATTGGTATGGGCGGCGATCGCCGCCGTGCGGGCGCGATCCGCCCAGAAGGTCCGGCGTGCCTCCGGCGACGCGGCAATGAAGCCATCCGCATCGCGGGCCTCGACGCGGCCCACCATGGCCTCGGCGGCGGCCTGGCAGGCGGCCTCGTCGTCGCTCGCCAGATCCGCCAGCAGCAGCATGCGCGGCCGCGTACCACGATCGCCCTTGGGCGCGTAGTCAACGGCGCGGATGTAGCGCTCATCGAGGTGCTCGAGGCCCGCCAGGGCCACGGCGGCGTTGGCCTTGATGTCATCAATGATCTCGACGATGGCCGGCACCGCCTGGTGCAGGTCCGGGCCGTGGAATTCCATGCAGACGGTGCGCATGTGGGCGGGCATGACATGCAGGATGAAGCGCGCCGAGGTGATCAGCCCGTCACAGCCCTCCTTCTGCACGCCGGGCAGGCCACCCAGGAACTTGTCGGTGACGTCCTTGCCGAGCCCCACCTTGCGCAGGCTCGCGCCGGGGAAGGCAAGCACCTCCGGTTCGCCGCGGGGCGTCCGGCCGTCCGGGCCATAGCGGGTGATGCGAAAGCGCACCTCCGCCTGTTCATGGATCTTGCCAAGGTTGTGATCCAGCCGCTCGACATCGATCCACTCGGCGTCCGGCGTCACCATCCGCCAGCCGGCCAGGTTATCCAGCGTGGTCCCCCAGAGCACCGCCTTCTTGCCGCCGGCGTTCATGGCGACATTACCGCCGATGGTGCTGGCATCGCGGGAAGTGGGATCAACGGCGAATACGTAACCGGCCGCGTCGGCGCGATCCTCCACCCGCCGGGTGACCACGCCCGCTTCGGCCCGGATGGTGGGCACCGGGTCGGCCACCCCCGGCAGCGGACGCATCTCAACCTCGCCCAAACCCTCGAGCTTCTCGGTGTTGATCACCGCGCAGTGCTCATGCAGCGGGATGGCGCCGCCGGTGTAACCGGTGCCACCGCCCCGGGGGATCACCGTCAGATCGAGCTCGACGGCGGCCGCCACGAGCCCGGCCATCTCGGCCTCGGTATCCGGGGTGAGGACGACGAAGGGCACCGCCACCCGCCAGTCTGTGGCATCGGTCTGATGGGCGACCCGGGTGAGGCCATCGAAGGCGATGTTGTGCCCGGCCGTGACACGCGAGAACGCCTTGCGTGCCCGTTCGCGCAGACCCTGCGTCGCGGGGAATGCGGCCTGGAAGTCGGCCACCGCCTGACGGCAGCGGCCGGCCAGCGCCAGCGCCTCGGCATTGCCATCGGCCCGGGCCTCGATCTGATCGAGGCGATGGTTCATGGCGCTGACCAGCGCCTCGCGCCGGCCGGCATTATCGAGCAGGTCCTCCTGGATGTAGGGATTGCGCCCCACCACCCAGAGATCGCCCAGGACCTCGAAGAGCATGCGCGCGGAGATCCCCGTGCGGCGTTGCGCACGCAGGTGCTCCAGCGTCTCCCAGCCATCGGCACCGAGATAGCGGTGGACGATCTCCCGGTCGGAGAACGAGGTGTAGTTATAGGGAATCTCGCGGATTCGGGCAGGGGCGGCGGCGGCCATATTAAAGGCACTCCGGGGCGGTATTGATCGGCCCATGGTACCCCCGTCGAGTGGCGACTGCCCGCCGCAACCTTGCGCCGGATCAAAACGATGCCGAAATCCGACTGCTGTTTTCGCAATGGGGGATATGAAAGAATAGCGCGCGATCTGAATTGCCCATGCAGCAAAAGAGAGCATCACTATGAGCACAATCCAGGTTCCCGCCGACGGCGCGCGGGTCACTCTCGAGAACGGCGTCCTGAATGTCCCCGACAACCCCATCATCACCTACATCGAGGGCGATGGCATCGGAGTGGACATCACGCCGGTCATGCAGCGGGTCGTGGACGCAGCGGTCGAGAAGGCCTACGACGGCGAGCGCAAGATCCACTGGATGGAAGTCCTCGCCGGCGAGAAGGCGAACAACGAGGTGGGCGCCTGGCTGCCCGACGAGACCGTGGACGCCATCCGCGAGTACCTCATCTCCATCAAGGGCCCGATGACCACGCCCGTGGGCGGCGGCATCCGCTCGCTCAACGTCGCCCTGCGCCAGGTCCTGGATCTGTACGTCTGCCTGCGCCCGGTCCGCTGGTTCAACGGCGTCCCCTCGCCGGTGAAAAACCCCGACCAGGTGGACATGGCGATCTTCCGCGAGAACACCGAGGACATCTACGCCGGCATCGAATTCGAGGCGGGCTCTGATGAGAACCAGAAGTTCAAGGAGCTGCTCGCTGAGCATTTCCCCTCCGCCTACGCGAACATCCGCTTTCCCGAGGAGTGCGGTTTCGGTATCAAGCCGATCTCCCGCGAGGGCACCGAGCGCCTGGTGCGCGCCGCGATCCGTTATGCCCTCGACAACAAGCGCAAGTCGGTGACCATTGTCCACAAGGGCAACATCATGAAGTTCACCGAGGGCGCCTTCCGGACCTGGGCCTACGAGCTCGCCGAGCGCGAGTTCGGTGAGGAGACCTACACCTGGGCGGAGTGGGAACGCACCGTGGCCGAAAAGGGCCAGGAAGCGGCCAATGCCGAGCAGGATGCCGCCATGGCCGCCGGCAAGGTCCTGATCAAGGACTCAATCGCCGACATCACCCTCCAGCAGGTGCTGACCCGCCCCACGGATTTCGAGGTCATCGCCACCATGAATCTCAACGGCGACTACCTCTCCGACGCCCTGGCCGCACAGGTGGGCGGTATCGGCATCGCCCCGGGCGGCAACATCAATGAGCAGACCGGCCATGCCGTGTTCGAGGCCACCCATGGCACCGCGCCGAAGTATGCCGGCAAGGATATGGTCAACCCCGGGTCGCTCGTGCTCTCCGCGGAGATGATGCTGCGTCACCTGGGCTGGAGTGAGGCGGCCGACCTCATCCTCACCGGCATGGATGCGGCCATTGCCAGCAGGCATGTGACCTATGACTTCGCCCGCCTGATGGATGGCGCCACCAAGGTGAGCTGTTCGCAGTTCGGCGAGGCGATGATCAAGCGCATGCAGGACTGAATCCCGCCGGATGCGGCGGCTGCGGGGCAGACCATGAGCGGCGGCGAAGACCACTACCAGCAGGTGGCCTCCGCGGCCCGCTGCATCCATGACGGGTTCATCCGCTACAACCGCCAGTTCCGCCGGATCACCGCCCGGGCCGGGCGACGCTTCGAGGAGCGGGACTGGAAGGGGCAGATGGCGGATATCGCCGCCCGGGTCGAACTCTATGAGCTCTGGGCCGGGCGGACCGTCGGGACCCTGCGCTCCGAGCTCGGTGGCGATCTCGCCGACCATGACTTCTGGGCCGAAGTGAGGAACTGCTTCGGCCTGCGCGTGGAGGCCGTGCCCGACGCCGGCTTCATGAAGACGTTCTTCAACTCCATCACGCGCCGGGTATTCGGCACCCGCGGCGTCAACGGCGCGGTGGAATTCGTCCAGCCGCCGCCCGAGGAGGGCATCGAGTCGCTCACGATGCGGCGCTACCCCTGCTGGAATGATCTCGACGCCCTCTGCGACCGGGTACTGCAGGATTATCGCTTCCGGCGCGCCTATGCCGAGAAGGCCGCGGATGCGCGCTGGATGGCCGACACCATCCGCGAGCGGCTGGGTGGTGCCGGGGCCGATGCGGACTGCCTGCGCCTCGAGTTCATCGACACGCACTTCTTCCAGGGCACCCGGGCCTATCTGGTCGGGCGCCTGCGCCTGATGGACGGCACACGGCCCATCGTCGTCGCCCTGCGCAACAGCGACGAGGGCATCCGGGTGGATGCGGTGCTGCTCACCGCCGAGCAGATCGGCGTGGTGTTCTCCTACACCCGCTCCTACTACTTCGCCGATCCCACATCCGTCGTCGCGGCGGTGCAGTTCCTCAAGGACATTCTGCCGCGCAAGCCCATCGATGAGCTCTACACGGTGCTGGGCCGCCTGCGCCAGGGCAAGACCGAGCGCTATCGGCAGCTCATGCACCATCTCTCGGATACGCAGGATGATTTCGTGCATGCCGCCGGCGAGGCGGGGCTGGTGATGATCGTCTTCACCCTCCCCTCGTTCAATCTGGTCTTCAAGATCATGCGCGATGTCTTTCGGCCACCGAAGACCACCACCCACGATGACGTGCATCAGAGCTACCGTCTGGTCTCGCGGCATGACCATGCCGGCCGGCTCATCGACACCCAGCATTTCCGCAACCTCGAGCTGCCGCGCGACCGCTTCTCCGAGGCCCTGGTCGAGGAGCTGCGGCGCGAGGCGCCGCGCACGGTGGGCATCGACGGCGATCAGCTCGTCTTCCGCCATGCCTATGTCGAGCGCCGCGTCCGCCCCCTCAACCTCTACGTCCGCGAAGTGGACGAGGCGGAGGCGAAGCGGGTCATCCTCGATTATGGGCGCTGCATCAAGGACCTTGCCGAAACCAATATCTTCGCCGGTGATCTGCTGCTGAAGAATTTCGGCGTGACCAGCTCCGGGCGGGTGGTGTTCTACGACTACGACGAAGTGCTGCTGGTGACGGACTGCAGTTTCTATGAACTGCCCGAGCCCGACGAGGACTTCCCGCTGATGGACCATGCCACCACCCGCTTTGTCGGGCCGAAGGACATCTTTCCTGAAGAGTTCATCCGTTTTCTCGCCATGCCCGCCTTCCTGCGCCAGTCGTTCCTCGAGGCGCATGGTGACCTGCTCACCGCCGACTACTGGCGCGATGTCAAACGCCGGCGCCTGGCCGGAGAAGTGGCTGAGATCGTGCCCTACGCGCGCCAGAGCGTGGCGCCCCGGCGTATCGAGTTGTAACCGGGCGCCTCGCTTGCGCTCGGCGTCCTGACTGCCTGCCGGCAGTCAGTCGAACCCATCATTTGTCCCTTCGCGGGTTCGAACCCCGGCGCTGCTGTCAGACACAAAAAAGGGGCCAATGGCCCCTGTTCTGTGTCTGGCGGAGAGGGTGGGATTCGAACCCACGAAGGGCGGTTAAGCCCTTACTCCCTTAGCAGGGGAGCGCCTTCAGCCGCTCGGCCACCTCTCCAATGTCAGCATGAAGGATACGGGATCAGTGCCTCGTTCGTAAACCGGCCGAGCGATTCACTCAGGCTTCCTTCGGGGTCTCATCGTCGTCCGCGGGCTCGCCCTCTCCACGGATACGTTCGTAGATTTCCTCACGGTGAACGGTGACGTCCTTCGGCGCCTTGACACCGATGCGCACCTGATTGCCCTTCACGCCAAGGACAGTCACCGCGACGTCGTCACCTATCATCAGGGTTTCGCCGACCCTGCGCGTCAGAATGAGCATTCCGACATCTCCTCATTGTTCTGCGACCATGTGCCGTTTGGACCCGCAGCCGATCGCATAAGATCCGTGCCTGAGTGAGTAACCGGTCCTGCAACCCTGCAGCCCCCAGACCGGTTCGGTTTTAGAATTTAATTTCAGTGATTGTATATTTTTGCACCGGGGCTGTCTCCCCCGCGCCTGCAATCACATGGGCTGATCATTTGCGGGTTCGCCCTCGACCGTCACCGTCTGTCCCGACTTGTCATCGAGTTCAAAGGCCTTGTGCAGCGCCCTTGTCCCGAGCTCCAGATACTTCTCATCGATCACCACCGAGATCTTGATCTCTGAAGTGGAGATCATCTGGATATTGATTCCCTCGGCCGCCAGCGCGTTGAACATCAGGCTGGCAACGCCCGCATGGGAACGCATGCCGACGCCGACCAGCGACAGCTTGACGATACTGCTGTCACCGAACACCTCGCGGGCACCGAGTACGTCGGCCTGTCTGCGCAGGATCTCCAGGGCCCGCTCGTACTCGCTTTTATTGACGGTGAACGTGAAGTCGGTGAGCCCATCGTTACTGATGTTCTGCACGATCATGTCGATTTCGATATTGGCGTCCGACACCGGCCCCAGGATCTGGGCGGCGATGCCCGGCGTATCCGGCACACCAATCATCGTGAGCTTGGCCTCGTCGCGATTGAACGCGATGCCGGCGATCAGTGGCTCTTCCATACTGCCCTGCTGCATGTCTTCTCCTTCCATCGTGATCAGCGTGCCGGGGCCGTCCTCGAACGATGAGAGCACCCGTAATGGAACCTGGTACTTGCCGGCGAACTCGACGGCCCGGATCTGCAGAACCTTCGAGCCGAGGCTGGCGAGCTCGAGCATTTCCTCGAAAGTGATCTGGCCGAGTCGACGGGCGGTCGGAACGACCCGTGGGTCAGTGGTGTAGACGCCATCAACATCCGTGTAGATCTGGCACTCATCCGCCTCCAGCGCGGCGGCGAGGGCCACGGCCGTGGTGTCGGAACCGCCCCGGCCCAGTGTCGTGATGGAGCCGTTTTCGTCCACACCCTGGAAGCCGGCCACGACCACGATCCGTCCGGAGCCGAGGTCATCGCGGATGATTTCCGCATCGATATCCTGGATCCGTGCCTTACTGAATGCACTGTCGGTGAGGATGCGCACCTGGGCCCCGGTGTAGCAGCGTGCCGGCGCACCCAGCCGCTCGAGCACCATGGTCAGCAGTGCGATCGTGACCGTCTCTCCGGTGGAGAGGAGCAGGTCCAGCTCCCTCGGCCGCGGGGTGGACGTCTGCGCGGCGGCATGCGCGAGGTCCGTCAGCCGATCGGTCTCGCCCTTCATGGCGGAGACGACCACCACGACGTCGTGGCCGGCCTCGCGCGAAGCCATCACCTTGCGCGCGACATTCTCGATACGTTCGATATTAGCGACCGACGAGCCACCAAACTTCTGCACAATCAGGGACATGCCTATCCTTTCTCATTTTCCATATGCGATTGCACCCAGGCCGTGACGGATTCCAGTGCCGCCGGAAGCGCCGCCGGGTCACTGCCACCCGCCTGTGCAAAATCAGCGCGCCCACCGCCGCGCCCGTTGACCTGCGCGGCCACATGATTGACCAGATCGCCCGCTCGGAGCCGATCCGTGAGATCCGACGTGACCCCGGCGACCAGACGGACCTTATCGCCATCGGCCGCCGCGAGAACAATCGCCGCGCTGCCCAGCTTGTTCTTGAGCTGATCGACGGTGTCGCGAAGCGACTGACCACCCTCCTCGATACGGGCCGCGAGCACCCGGACACCGTTCACCTCGCGGGCGCTGTCCGCAAGCTCGCTACCGGCCTGGCTCGCCAGCCGCTGCTGGAGCCGGCCCAGTTCCCGCTCAAGCTCACGGACCCGGTCGGTTTCCTGATCCAGCCGTGGCAGGAGATTATCCGGTGACACCCGGAGCCGATCGGCGGCCTGCGCCAGTGTCCGGGCCTGTTTCTGCATCCGCTCGATGGCCGCCGCGCCGGTCACCGCCTCGATACGGCGTACACCCGCCGAGACACCGCCCTCGGTTGTGATGGCGAACAGGCCAATCCGTCCAGTGGTCGCGATATGGCAGCCGCCACAGAGCTCGGTGGAGAAATCACCGAAGCGCACCACGCGGACCCGGTCACCGTATTTCTCACCGAAGAGCGCCGTGGCGCCCATGTCGATGGCGGCGTCATAGTCGGTCTCGAAGATCTCGGCCGCCTCATCGCGGCGAATCCAGGCATTCACCAGGGCCTCGATTGCGCCGAGCTGATCCGCCGTAATCGGTTCGAAATGCGCGAAATCAAAGCGCAGCCGCTCGGACGCGACGAGCGAACCCTTCTGGTGGATATGCTCGCCGAGAACCTCGCGCAGCGCGGCATGCAACAGATGGGTCGCAGTATGGTTCAGGGCCGTGCGATCCCGGCGTGCCGCATCGATCCTGGCATCGACGGCATCACCAAGCGCCAGGCGCCCGCTGATCATCTGCCCGAGATGGCCACGGGCCTGGGCGTAGCGCTGGGTATCTTCGACCTTGAATTCCACGCCGGAGGCGATCAGATGACCAGTGTCGCCGACCTGACCGCCGGCCTCGGCATAGAATGGCGTGCGGTCGAGGATGACCATCCCCTCTTCACCCGGCTCAAGGGCATCGACTGCGCCCCCGTCACGGTAGAGGCCGATGACCTGCGCGGCATCCTCGGTGACGTCGTAGCCACTGAATATCGTTGTACCGCCGAAATCGGCGGCGCCGCCGTATTCGGCTCGGAACACGCTGGCCGCACGGGCCCGCTCACGCTGTGAGGTCATGGCCTCCTCGAAACCCGCCATGTCCAGATGGAGGCCCTGCTCACGGGCGACATCCGCGGTCAGGTCCACCGGGAAGCCATATGTGTCGTAGAGCTTGAACACCGTCTCCCCGGGCACCGTGTCGCCGCTGAGGTGTTCGAGATCCTCGGCGAGCAGTCGCAGCCCCTGCTCCAGCGTCTCACGAAAACGGACCTCTTCCTGGCTCAGGACGCGCTCCACGAGCGCCCGGTTGGCCGGCAGTTCAGGGTAGGCATCGCCCATCTCTTCGATCAGCGGTTCCACCAGCTTCCAGAAGAAGGGCTCCTCGATGCCGAGCTTGTAACCATGGCGCACGGCACGCCGGATGATCCGGCGCAGCACATACCCGCGGCCTTCATTGCTCGGCAGCACGCCATCGACCACCAGGAAGGCACAGGCGCGGATATGGTCGGCGATCACCCGTAGCGAGCTGCCCTGACGATCATCAGTGCCCGCCAGCCTCGCCGCCGCGTCCACCAGGTTGCGGAACAGGTCGATATCGAAGTTGTTTGTCACGCCCTGGACGACCGCGGCGATGCGCTCGAGCCCCATGCCGGTATCAATGGACGGTTTCGGCAGCGGCGTCAGCGCGCCGTTGGCGCCGCGGTCGTACTGCATGAAAACGAGGTTCCAGATCTCGACGTAGCGGTCTCCATCCTCCTCCGGCGTCCCCGGTGGTCCACCCGGCACCTCCGGGCCGTGGTCGTAGAAGATCTCCGAGCATGGACCGCAGGGACCGGTGTCTCCCATGGACCAGAAATTGTCCGCGGCACCAATCCGCGAGAAGCGGGACGGATCGACACCCACCTCGTCGAGCCAGATCGCCGCGGCCTCGTCGTCTTCCTCGTAGACCGTGACCCAGAGGCGTTCCGCCGGCAGCTCCAGGGTCTCGGTAAGAAACGCCCAGGCGTACTGGATGGCGTCCCGCTTGAAATAATCGCCGAAGCTGAAATTGCCCAGCATCTCGAAGAAGGTGTGATGCCGGGCCGTGAAGCCGACGTTCTCGAGGTCATTGTGCTTACCACCGGCGCGCACGCAGCGCTGGGAACTGACCGCACGCTGATAGGGCCGGTGTTCCCGCCCGAGGAAGACGTCCTTGAACGGGACCATGCCGGCGTTGGTGAAGAGCAGCGTCGGGTCATTCGCCGGCACCAGCGAGCTGCTGGGGACGATCTCGTGACCGCGCTCGGCGAAGAACGTCTGGAATGCCCTGCGGATATCTGCGCTGCTCTTGTTCATGCCCTTTCGCTTTCAACTACCCATGTCTGCATCGTCTTCGGCCACTGCATCAAGCACCCGACGGACGTGTTCCGCACTGAAACCGCGGTTCGACAGGAATCTGGCCTGCCGCGACCATTCGCGCCGATCCGCCGGCGCGACGCCGAAACGGCGCCGCCAGGCCGCACGACAGTGCACAAGCCAGCTATCGTCGACAAGTTCGAGCACACGGTCAATGATTTCGCTATCCACGCCCCGGGCCTGGAGATCCGCACGGATCCTGAGCGGCCCCTGTCCACTCTCGAAGCGGGTCCGCGAGAAAATCTCCGCAAAACGCTCGTCGCTGAGCAGTCCTTCCCATTCCAGCGCATCAAGCACCGCGGCGATATCGCCCCGTAAAAAATCACGCGCCTCGAGCTTGCGCTGAAGCTCAAGGCGCGAGTGTTCACGTCGGGCGAGCAGCCGAATACTGCAATCGCGTATCGCTGCGGCGTCGTCCTCTGCCTCTTCCATGGGATTCAGGCGTCAGCCTCACCCTCTTCCGCCGGATCCTTTTCCTCGTTGCGCACCGGCGCCTTGAGCAGCTGCTCGCGAAGGGCGCGGTCGATGGACCCGGCGATCTCCGGATTGTCCTTGAGGAAGTTGCGGACATTGTCCTTGCCCTGGCCGATGCGGTCGCCGTTGTAGCTGTACCACGCGCCGGACTTGTCGACGAGCCCGTGCTTGACACCCAGGTCGATGAGCTCGCCCTCGCGGGAGATGCCCTCGCCATATAGGATCTCGAACTCGGCCTGACGGAACGGTGGCGCCATCTTGTTCTTGACCACCTTGACCCGGGTCTCGTTGCCGATGACCTCGTCGCCCTTCTTGATCGCACCCACGCGGCGGATGTCCATGCGGACCGACGAGTAGAACTTCAGCGCATTACCGCCGGTGGTGGTCTCCGGACTGCCGAACATCACGCCGATCTTCATGCGGATCTGGTTGATGAAAATGACCGTGGTGTTGGAGCGCTTGATGTTGGCCGTGAGCTTGCGCAGCGCCTGGGACATGAGCCTTGCCTGCAACCCGACATGCGAATCACCCATCTCGCCCTCGATCTCCGCCTTCGGCGTCAGCGCGGCCACCGAGTCGACCACGACGATGTCCACGGCGCTGGAGCGCACCAGCATATCGGCGATCTCCAGCGCCTGCTCGCCGGTATCCGGCTGCGAGACGAGCAGTTCATCGACGTTGACGCCGAGCTTGCCCGCATAATCCGGATCAAGGGCATGCTCGGCATCCACGAATGCCGCCGTGCCACCGGCACGCTGGGCCTCGGCGATCGCCTGCAGGGTGAGCGTCGTCTTGCCGGAGGACTCCGGTCCGTAAATCTCGATCACCCGGCCGCGGGGAATCCCCCCCACGCCCAATGCGACATCCAGAGTCAGTGAACCGGTGGAGATCACCGGCACATTGCCGACGGCACGGGCATCACCCATGCGCATGACCGCACCCTTGCCAAACTGCTTTTCGATCTGGCCGAGGGCTGCGCCCAGTGCCTTCTTGCGATCTTCGTCCATGCTCAACCCTTGGTAGATAACCCGTTAATCGAACCGGAATTATCCCATAGTCCCGGTGAACCGCCCACCCCGCCGATCTCCGCTCAGGCGCCGCCGGCCGGGCGGGAGACCCCGAGCGGCAGTGCCCGGAGCTTCTCGTAGCGTGGCCCGCGATCGGCCATGGGCTCGACACCCCGCATGAGGGTGACCGCCCGCACGGGCCAGGTCGGTATGCCGCCCGGGACCGGGGGCGAGGCTGCCCGTCGGGCGAGGGTGACATGCGGCTGGAATGGCAGGTGCCCCGGCCTGTGGCCAAGCGGCTCGAGCACCGCCACAAGTGCCGCCTGAAGGGCGATCAGCGGCGCTGGCCGGTCCGGGAGCCCCATCCAGGCGATGCCGCCATGACGCCAGTGCCCGGCGACCTCGAGCCGCAGGTCAAAGCCTGGCGAGGCGGCGACCACCGGTTCCACCGCCGCGACGATCGCCTCCGCGGTGTAGCCTATGCCGAGGAAGACCAGCGTCATGTGCCAGTCGGCCGGATGCACGCGCCGCGCCTGCTCGTCCCCTCGGGCAAGCCGGCAGCGTTTCAGGCCGGCGCGGACCGATGGCGGCGGATCGAGTGCAAGGAAGTGACGGATGCGTGGATCAGCGACCGGCATCAGCGCCAAGCCGCCTCAGCAGGCCACCGAGGGCGTGCGCCACGCTGTGCCGGCGGACCGCCTCGCGATCACCCTCGAACACCACGCACTCGGTCGATACCTCCCGTGCGGGGATCCCCCAGGCGAACCAGACCAGGCCGACCGGCTTGTCGGTGCTTCCGCCACCCGGACCGGCGACGCCGGTAATCGCCACCGACGCCCGGTTGGCAACGCCATCCCGCGCGCCATCGGCCATGGCCACGGCGGTCTCCCGGCTGACCGCGCCGGCCGCCGCGAGCGTTGCCTGGGGAACACCCAACAGTCGCTGCTTCGCCGAATTGCTGTAGGTGACAAGGCCGAAGTCGAACCACCGCGAGCTGCCCGCCAGATCAGTACAGGTCTTGGCCACCCAACCGCCCGTGCACGACTCGGCGGTGACCAGCACACAGGCCTTCTCGAGCAGCGCCTCACCAACCCTCGATGCCAGTCGGTCCAGTGCCGCGTCCGTCGCGTCCGCCCCCACGGCGGAAATCAGCGGACCACCGTGACCGGGCAGTCTGCATGGTGCAGCACCCGCTGACTGACGCTCCCGAGCAGCAATTCCTTGAAGCCACTGAGCCCGCGGCGGCCGATGACGATCATGGGCGCGTCCTCGGCCGCGGCATGTTCGACGATGGCCTCAGCGGGGCTGCCGCCAATGATCTGCTCCTGGACCTCGATATCCGTGCCGCCCATCACTTCCCGGGTGGCGGCGAACGCCTTCTCAGCGCTCTGGTCACGCAGTCGCGCGAAGGCATCCGGCGAAAAGTACTCGAGTTCCTCCGGCCGCGGTGCCTCGGTGGGAATGCCGAACATGTCCACCGGGTCCTTGGGGAAGGCATAGAGCAGGCGCAGCGGGACACCCAGCCCCTCGGCAAGGCCGGCGGCATAGCGCGCCGCGTCGCTGGCGCCCTCGGACCCATCCACCGGGACGAGGATGATTTTCGGTTGATGATTCATGAATCTGCCTCCTTCAATCTGTCAGCCGGAGATGGCCAGGCCCATTTCCGTCATCATGGGCTCGAACACCCCACCGACGAAATAGGCAATGAGCGCGGCTCCGCCACCCATCAGCAGGGTTTCAACCCCGGCACGCAGCCGGCCCTCTCCGACAATGAGCCCCTTGACGAAGCCGATGCCAAAGAAAGTGATCGCCGTCAGCGTGCTGCTCACGGCGAAGGCGATGTCGACGCCGAGCGCCGGCAGCATGAACGGCAGCAGCGGGATGGCGCCAACCAGGACGAAGGCTCCGAACGTCCACAGCGCCGCGCGGATCGGGTCAACGCCCTCGAGTTCCAGCCCGTGCTCCTCGCGCAGCATGGTGTCCACCCAGAGCGACTCATCCGAAGAGATCGTCTCTACAATCTCCTCGAGGACATCCCCTTCGAACCCCTTGCGCGCGAAGATCTGCCGGATCTCCTCGCGCTCACCGTCCGGGACCTGTCGGATGTGGCGGTTCTCCGTGGCTCGGGCCTGGGCCACCGCATCGCGATCGCTTTTCACTCCCTGGTAGTTGCTCACACCCATGCTGAAGCCATCGGCGATCAGGCTCGCGAGGCCCAGGCTGAAGGCCACCACGCCGGGCAGCCCTGCACCGGCGACGCTGGCCACGACGGCAAAGGTGGTCACGCAGCCATCGATGCCACCAAGGATGGCATCGCGCAGGTAGCTGGGCTGACGCCCCTCGGCGAGCCGACGCTGGATGTCTTCGGGGTGATGACTGTGCTCGAGTTCTGCCATCGACGATCCTGCAGGCGTATTATTGGAGAGTCGAGAGGATGCCATAAAGCTGGGGATTTTTCGGAGGATCGCGTAACATGGTCTACCGCATTGCCATCAATGGCTTCGGTCGCATCGGGCGAAGCGTACTGCGCGCAATGCAGCAACGCCGGGACGCCGCAGGCCTCGAGATCGCGGCGATCAACGAGCCGGCCGACCCGGAGTCCATCGCCCTGCTGACCCGATACGACAGCAACCACGGCACGCTCGCCGAGCAGGTCACCCTGACCCCCGCTGGCATGCGGGTCGGGAACCAGTCCATCACACTGCTGCCTGGCGTCGAGCCGGCTGACGCGCCATGGAGCGGGCTCGGCATCGACATGGTCATGGACTGTTCTGGACAGCCCGGCACCCGTGCACTGGCCGGGGCTCACCTGAGCGCCGGGGCCGGGCGTCTGCTCTACTCCCAGCCGGCCAGCGCCGATGTGGATATGACGGTCATCCCGGGGTTCAACCACCGCGATCTCCGGTCCGGCCATCGCATTCTCTCCGCCGGCTCCTGCACCTCGAACTGCATCATCCCCGTGCTGGACATCCTCGGCAGCGCGTTCGGCATCCGTCGCGGGACCGTGACCATCATCCACTCGGCGATGAATGATCAGCCGGTCTCGGACACGCTGAGTGGTGACCGGCTGCGACTCAACCGCGCAGCACTGAATGCCGTCACGCCGGTGAATACCGCGCTGGATCGGGGCATCGCCCGCCTGATGCCGGCGCTGGACGGATGCTTCCAGTCCCTGCACCTGCGCGTGCCCACCAGCATGGTCTCGACCCTGGACCTGACACTGGAGGTGGAGGGTGAGGCCAGCGCCGCGAATGTGCTCGAGTGCCTGAACACCGCCGTCAACGGGCAGTACCAGGGCATCGTCGGGGCCTGTGCGGATCCGGTGAGCTCGCTCGACTTCGCCCATGACCCGCGTTCGGGCATCGTCGATCTCACGCAGCTCCGCGTCATCGATGATCAGCTCATCAAGCTCATCTGCTGGTTCGACAATGAGTGGGCCTTCGCCAACCGCATGATCGACATCGCTCTGCAGACCGCCGGACTTCAGACGATGAACCGGCACCATGACAGTCTGACCGTCGTCCACTGAGCGGCGTCAGTGCGCAAGCGGGTGGACGCGCAGGCTCCAGAATTCAGGGCCTTCTTCCACTGGCGTCAACTCGAACCGATCGGGGTAAGTCCGCTGGATATAGCCAGGCAGCCGGTCGGGCGGCGCCGGGAAGACCAGCAGGACGTCCTCACCGGGCCGCAGTGCCATCAGCGTCTGCTCGACGAGGGCGAGCCGGGCCTGCGGCCGATGCAGGCGCAGGTCGATGACACCGCCCGGGTATTGCGCACTGACCATTCAGAACCCCAGCGGCGAGGTATCATCGAAGCCGGTGGAATCCGCGAGCGCCGCACTGAGGGCCGAGTCGTCCATGGCGCCAAGGGCATCCGCCGCCTCCCGCTGCGAATCGGCACCAATCGCGAGTTTCCGCACCTCGCCACCGCCCGCGGCGCTGAAGACCAGGTAATAGGTGCCATACGAGGCAAAGAGGACATCGATGCTCCATACCGTGCCCTCGCCATCGACCAACCGGCGCATCCCCTACCTCCATGAATGCTAGAGTCCCGCGTTTCACCGGCAAGGATTACATGGACGCACCGACGCAGAAAGGCCCGTCGACGCCGATCGTTCTGCTACTGCTCTGGTCGACGGGGCTGTACCTGCGTCTGACGGTGCTGGTGGCACCGCCGCTGGCGCCCCGCATCGCGCGTGACCTCGATCTTGGCCAGGCAGCCACCGGGGCCCTCACCACGCTGCCCATCCTCATGCTGGCCGTCGCCGGCCTCGCCGCCTCGTGGCTGATCAGTCGCATCGGCGCCCGCCGCACGCTCATCGCCGCACTGGTCCTGGTGGCCTTCAGTTCATCGGCCCGGGGACTTGGCGATGCAGCCGCGCTTTTCACCGCGACGGCCATCATGGGCATCGCCATCGCCGGGATCCAGCCCGCACTGCCAACCCTGCTCACGGAGTGGTGGCCGTCGCGCATCGCCCTGGGGACGGCCGTCTACATGAACGGGATGCTCGTCGGCGAGGTCATGGGTTCGACGCTGACGCTGCCGGTCATGCTGCCGCTGGCGGATGATGACTGGCGCCTGGCGCTGGTGTTCTGGTCACTACCTGCACTGATCCCGGCCCTCGGCGTGCGCCTGCTGAGCCGTCCCTGGCAACCGGATGGCGATGACCCGGGGCACTGGATGCCGAACTGGCGCAAGCCCCTCGTCTGGCAACTGGGCATTCTGCTCGGCGCCAGCGGCTCGATCTTCTTTGGCACCAACGCCTATATGGGCACCGTACTGGAGGGGCGCGGCGACGGCGAGCTGCTCACCGAAGCGCTGGTCATGTTCAATACCACGCAGCTCCTCGCATCGGCACTGATGTTCTGGCTGGGTCGCTACTGGATCGGCCGTAGCCTTCCCCTGATGATCATGATGGCCGTGGGGCTTTGCGGTCTGACCGGCTTTGTCATTCTGCCCGGATGGCTCGGGCTCGCCACCCTTATCCCCACCGGGCTGGCGGCGGGCATGCTGCTGATCCTGATGGTGGCCCTGCCACCGCTCTACACCCGCGGAACCGATACCGCCGCGCTCGCGGCGACCATGTTTGCCATTGGCTCGATCACCAACTTTTTCGTGCCGCTGCTCGGCGGCCTGGTGGCGGACATCACCGACAGCCCGCCCCTGGCAATCCTGCCCATCCTGCTCTATGGCGCCGTCGCGCTGCCGGTGGTGTGGCGGCTCCCCGAGCGCCCGGACTTGTCCCAGGAGTAGAAATGCATGGGTGGGAGGTTGACCCACTCGCACTCCACAAGCGGCTCCCCCATGATCGGCCGCCCGCGACGCAGCACCGCATCCCGGAACTGGTAGGCCATGAAACGGCCTCCCGGCGCCAGCACGCGCCAGACCCCGGCAAGGATGCCGTTGGCGGTCTCCTCGGGCATGGTGGAGAAGGGGATCCCGGAGAAGATGACATCCGGCCGCGTCAAACCATGGGCCTTCAGGAGCGCGGGCAGATCCTCCGCACTGCCCTCGGCCACTGTCAGACGCGGATCACGGATGGCCTTCAAGCGCCGCACGAATGCCGGGTTGGTGTCCACTGCCAGCAGATGGGCATCCGCCGGCAACTCCGCCAGGACCGCCCGGGTCGTGCCGCCCGTGCCGGGTCCGAGTTCAACCACGGTCCTGGCCTCACCGGCATCGATGACGCGACTGATGCGCCGCTCCAGAAAGCGCGAACTGGGCACCAGCGATGCCACTTCCCTCGGCCGTGCCATGAATCCACGCAGGAATGCCAGACGCTCTCCCATGTCCGCTACCCTCATGAGTCCCTTGATTGCCATGCGCCCACAGGGCATCGTTGCCCCATGATTATTCGATTCCTGCGCAGCATGATGGGTCAGAACGGCGCGGACAATCCCCCGGATGTCGCCGCCGAGACCGAATATCAGGGTTATACCATCACGGCCATGCCGGCCAGGGATCCGGGCGGATGGCGGATCCGCGGGCGGATCACCACCGAAGTGGACGGCACACCCCGGGCCACGGAGTTCGTCCGGGCGGATGTCTACGGCAGCCAGGAAGTCGCCGCGGAGATGACGATCACAAAGGCGCAGCGCCTGATCGATGAACAGGGGCTGCGCCTGTTCGGCGGTTCCCACTAAGGGAATCAGACCATGTACTGGCCGCCGTTGATGCTCAGGGTCGATCCCGTGACGAACGCCGCTGCATCGCTCGCCAGATAGGCCACCGCCTGACCAATCTCTTCGGCCTCGCCCAGCCGGTTCACCGGAATCTGCCCAATGATCTTCTCGAGGACGTTTTCCGGGACCGCGGCCACCATCTCGGTTCCGATGTAGCCCGGTGCCACGACATTGGCAGTGACGCCCCGACGGGCATTCTCCTGGGCGACCGACTTGGTGAAACCGACCAGCCCGGCCTTGGCAGCTGCGTAGTTGGCCTGACCCATCTGGCCCTTCTGGCCATTGATCGAGGAGATCTGGATGATCCGGCCGAAACCGCGATCACGCATCCCGTTGATCACGGCACGGGTCATATTGAACGCTGAGGTGAGGTTGGTGCGGATCACCGCATCCCAGTCCTCCGCCGACATCTTATGGAGCGTTCCGTCGCGGGTGATGCCGGCATTGTTGACCAGTACATCCACAGGACCATGCTCGGCCTCGACCCCGGCGACGCCGGCCTCGCAGGCCTCGAAATCGGCGACGTCCCATTTGCTGGCCGGGATACCGGTATCGCGGGTGAATGCGGCGGCCGCTTCGTCATTACCCTGATAGGTCACCACGACCTGATGCCCTGCTTCGCTCAGTGCCCTGGCGATGGCAGCGCCAATCCCCCGGGTCCCTCCGGTGACCAATGCGGTTCTTGTCATCTTGCGATCCTCCTCAATGATCGGCCAGGTTTTCTCTGACCTTAACCAGCAAGGCGCGGTCATGGCCAGCCGCAGCGCAACATGGCCATTCCAATAGCGGCACGACAAGGGCACAATTGCCGGTTTTCCGATCCCTACGGGAGCATCATGAACCGCAGCGCCGAGCGTCGGGTGAGACGCCTGCAGGAGCATGGAGAGCGCGGGCTGCTCGCCGGCAGCCGCCAGGGCCTGGAGAAGGAAAGCCTGCGCGTGACGCGGGACGGCCGGATTGCGCAGACACCCCACCCGGCGGGTCTGGGCTCGGCCCTCTGCCACCCGGAAATCACCACCGACTACTCCGAGGCGCTCCTGGAGTTCGTCACGCCGGCCTACATCCATGGCCGCGAAGCGCTGGCACGACTGCGCGACCTGCATCGCTACACCTATGCCCAGATCGGGGACGAACTGCTCTGGGCCACCTCCATGCCCTGCATCGTCGGCGGCGAGCAGAGCATTCCGATCGCCGAATACGGCAGCTCCAACATCGGCCGGATGAAGCATGTCTACCGCCGTGGACTGGACTGGCGCTATGGCCGGAGCATGCAGGCCATCGCCGGCATCCACTTCAACTACTCGTTCAGCGAGGCATTCCTGCGCGCGGTCCAGTCGCGCGAGGGGGACGAGCGGGGCTTCATCGCCTTTCGCTCGGATTTCTATTTCCGCCTGATCCGCAATTTCCAGCGCTATGGGTGGTTACTCCCCTATCTGATGGGCGCCTCCCCCGCCATCTGCAAGTCGTTCACCGGCGGGCGCAACCTGGATTTCGCCGAGTTCTCGCGAAACACTTTATACGCGCCCCATGCGACTTCGCTGCGCATGAGCGACATCGGCTACAAGAACAATGCCCAGGCGGCACTGGAGATCAGTTACAGCGATCTCGACGCCTACATCGAGAGCCTGCGCAGGGCGATCGGTACGCCCGACCCGGAATATGCGCGGATCGGCACCCGGGTGGATGGCGAGTGGCGGCAACTCAACACCAACGTGCTGCAGATCGAGAACGAGTACTACAGTTTCGTCCGCCCCAAGGCGATCGCGCAGTCGGGCGAGCCGCCGACCCATGCCCTGCGACGGGCCGGCGTGGAATACATCGAGATCCGGGCGCTCGATCTCAATCCGTTCGACCCGATTGGCATCCACCCCGATCAGATCGCCTTTCTGGAGACCCTGCTGCTGTTCTGCCTGCTCCAGGACAGCCCGCCCATTGATGCGCTTGAGCAGCATCACATCAATGCCAATCAGGGACTGGTGGCGAGAGACGGCCGGAACCCCGACCTGACGCTCTACCGCGGCAATGGCGAGCGGATCGGCCTGCGCGCCTGGGCCGCCGAGCTCTTCGATGCCATGCAGGGCCCCGCGGAGCTCCTCGATGAGGTGCACCAGGATGGCCGCTACAGCCGTATCCTCGCGTCCTATCGTGTGGCGGTGGATGACCCCGATCAGACCCCATCGGCACGAGTCCTGGCGCAAATGCGGGAGAACCGCGAGGAATTCGTCGAGTTCGCCCTGCGTATCTCCGCGGCGCATGCGCAGACCATCCGTGACTGGCCACTCACCCGGGACACCTGTCAGCGCCTCGGCGCCGAGGCGACCCGCTCACTCGCCGAACAGGCGGCGATGGAGGCGGCGGAGGAGCCACCGTTCGAGCGCTTTCTGGCCGACTACTTCGCGAAGGAGTCGACCGGCGGTAGTTGAATCATCCGCCGTGCCCTCGCACGCTCGAGGGCATGGAGATGCCCGCATTGTCATCACTGGCCGGCCTCTTCCTCGGGGCTGCGCTTGCCTTTCTCGCCCTGGCGCTCGGCCTCGCCCCGGCGCTTCAGCGCTATCACCGATACGTCGCGGATACCGCACAGGGTGATCTCCGGGCTCAGTTCGTGGACCTGGCACCACGCAGGCTCCTCACGCTGGCGCTTGGACTCGGTGCATCGATCGGGGCCGGTGTGTCCGTACTCCTCCCCTGGCCAATCGCGGTCGCCGCTGGTCTGGGTGGCCTCGGGCTTCCACGTCTGGCGGTCGTCGTCATTCGCCGTCGGCGACAGCGAGCCATCATCCGTCAGCTGCCCGACGCCATGCAGGCGCTCGCCGGCTCACTGCGCGCCGGCACGAACATCAGCCGCGCCCTCGAGCTTGTCTCGCGCCGCTATTCGGCCCCCCTCGGAGAGGAATTCAGCCTGATGCTGAGCCGACAACGACTCGGCGAGGACATGGACAGCGTGCTGGCCGCCTTCGTCAACCGCACCCCCACCGAGGAGACCCGTCTCTTCCGCAACGCGGTACTGATCTCTCATCGGGTCGGCGGCGATCTTGCCGATACGCTGGAAACACTGGCCTCGACATTACGCGAGCGCGCTCAGGTCGAGGAGCGGATCGATGCGCTCACCGCCATGGGGCGCATGCAGGGCCGTGTCATGTGCCTCCTGCCGGCGGGTATCGGAGGCATGCTCTACCTGCAACAACCGGCAATGATGCAGCGGCTGTTCACCGATCCCGTGGGGTGGGTCGTGCTGGGACTCGTCAGCGTGATGATGACCCTCGCGGTCATATCGATCCGCCGCCTGGTGGCCATCGATGTCTGAGTGGAATGCTGCCCTCGCGGTGGCTCTGCTCGGCCTCTGTGCCGGTGCCGCGCTCGCCGCCCTGCTCGAGCTGGTCGACCCACGGCACTGGCGGGGCAACGATCGCTGGCGCGATCCGTCTCCATTCCTGTTTCGGCTGCTCATGCCGCTGACCCGTCTGATCGTCGAGCATGTCGGTCAACCGGGCGAGGCGAAGCGCCGCTTCCTTCACGGCCGGCTGGAGCGGGCCGGGATGGGTTACGCCCTGCTGCCGGAGGAACTCGCCGTGCTGCGATGGCTGACCGCGATGGTTGCCCTTGCAGGCGGCATCGTTGCGATGCCGGCGCTGCAATCAATGGGCCTCGGCGGGCCCTGGCTGCTGTTGGGATTCGGACTCCTGGGATACGCCTATCCCATCATCTGGCTCCGTGATCAGGGTCTACGCCGCCAGCGGGGCATCGCCCGCCAGTTCCCCGCCCTCCTCGAACTGCTCGGGCTATCGGTGCGCGCTGGCCTCAGCTTCAGTGCGGCATTGCCACAGTGCACCGCACAGCTCGAGGCCGGCCCGCTACGCGATGAGATGCAGCGTGTGGCCCGCGAGATACGCACCGGTACCGCCCGCAACGAGGCCCTCGAGCGGATGGCGGAGCGTATCGATCTGAACGCGGTGCATGCCTTCGTCGCCGCCATCGTCCAGGCGGACGAAACCGGTGCGGCCATCAGCCAGACCCTGAGCGACCAGGCTGCGCGGCGCCGACGCGAGCGCTTCGCCGCCGCCGAGAAAAAGGCCAACGAAGCACCGGTCAGGATGCTCCTGCCGCTGGTTGGTCTGCTCTTCCCGGTGACCTTTCTGATCATTGGATTCCCCATCGCCCTGCAATTCCTCGAGGGAGGCCTGCTTTGAGTGCTTCGATTCCCGATGGAAGCATCATCGCCACCGCCGGCCGCGGTCGGCAGTCGACCGTCTGCATTCGGGTCACTGTCGCAGACCGATGGCTGACCCGGCTGATCGGTCTGCTTGGCACGGACTCTCCGCCATCACCGGGGTCCGGGCTGTTACTGGTCCCGGGTGGCAGCGTTCATACCCTCGGGATGCGATATCCCATTGATATCGCCACTCTGGATGCCACTCTCCGCGTGCTCTCGCAACGCTCATCGGTACCACCTGGCCGGTTCGTCCATGCTCCGGCGGGCACCTATGCGACGCTCGAGACCGGCGCGGGCATCCTGCCCGTGAACATCGTCGGCGAGGCTTTCCGGATTGAGGGAGTCGCCGCATGAGAGACCGGTCCCGCCGCATGACGGCGCTCTGCCTGCCAGCACTGATCCTGCAGGGCTGTCTCGCCACCACGGGACTTGATCGTCCACATACGGTCGAGCAACTGGAGGAGGCCGATCAGGCGTTGGCAGAAGGTGACCTGGAAACCGCGCAACGCGGTTATGAAAACGCGATCTCCAGGTCGCCGGCACTCGTATCACCTCATTTCCAGCTTGGCCTCATTGCGTATGGACGCGGCAGGGACAGCACGGCGATCGAACACTTCAATGCCGTCCTTGACCGTGACCCGGGTCATGTCCTTGCCACCTACAACCTGGCCATGGTCCATCTACAGGTCGCTCGTGGCCTGCTCGCGCGACACGAGGAGCTCGCACCGGTGAGCGCAGGGCGCCCGGCATTGATGGCGGTGCGCGAGGCCATCGAGTCACTCGGCCAGACCGAACGCGCCGATCGCTGAGCATGTCCGGGCTGCTGTCCGGCCTGCTCGGCATCCTCGCGCTGCCGCCCATCGACGTCCCGTTGGTGGGTCTGGTCTGGCTGGTTCCCTGGCTCACCCGACTGAACCAGCCGTCCCGTCAACGCATCGCCAATGCCCTGCTCACCATTGGCCTGCCCCTTGGGTTCGTACTCGGGCCCATAACCCCCGCCGAGACCATGGCCGTTGCCGGAGGGATGGCTCTCGCCATGGTGCCTTTCGCGCTGATCGGCGCCGTGGCCGCCGACCCCGCCGGACGGACCAGCGGCCTGCGGCTCCTGCTCTGTCTGGGCCTCCTGTGCGTCCTGCTCGCCGGCGTGCGGCGGGCTGGGCTACCGCTGTCGCTGAGTATCTTCGCCCCCGCCCACAGCGGCCATATGCGTCTTATCCAGGGCGCGGGCATCCTCGGCGCCGATCTCATCATCGCCTGCTTCCAGGCCATGCTCGCCGTTGTCCTGATGCGTGCATCGAGCGGGCAATGGGACGCCGGCATGGCATTCATGCGGATCGGGATCGCGACAACGGCGTTGCTCCTGCCACCCGCCGCGATGGTCTTCGTCACGGAAACCGTTGACCATTTTCCGGCGCGCTCCATTGCGGTGATCCAGACCGACATCAGGCCCTGGGAGCGGGATCGGGCCATCACTGATGGCGTGCTTGAGCGCATAAAAGCCCGCCAGGAGCGCCTGTACCGAACGGCCCTGGCACTGGGGCCCGACGTGGTGGTCTGGCCCGAGTCGTCGGCTCCGGGTTACCTGCAACCCGACTGGTCAACCGACGGGGAAGCGGGCGGACGCGGGTTCCGACATGGCTATCGCTATCTCGCGCCGGGATACGTGGCAAGCGTTGTACAGACCCGGCCGGACAACGGGCGGGCCCGACGATGGCCCAAGTACCGGCCGATACCCTTCGCCGAATCGCATCTCGCGCCGGCGTCCATCAACACGGCATCGATGCCCACAACCGCCGACGGCCTCACCCCGCTGATCTGCTCCGACGCGAGTCACCCCGAGGCCCTGCGAATGGCCACCAGCGGGCGCGCGGGGCTCATCATCAACCCCACCAACAATGCCTATCTGGGCAGCCCGTTTCTGGCCCGGATGCACCAGCGCGCGACTCAGCGGGAAGCGGCTCGAGCCGGCGTCCCTGTGCTTGTGGTCGCCAACGGCGGGCCAAGCGCGCTCCTCCGGCCTGACGGCCAGCAGAAGACGCTGCTTGGCGCCTACCAGCGCGGCGTGGCCCGGGTGACGGTCATGCCGGAACGCGAAAGTGCGGCGCTCCCGGGACTCGCTGTTTTTCTGCTGATGGCGATCAGCATTGGCATGACCGCCTGCCTTGCGACAGGACGCATTGCGGCCGTGCCAGAGCGGCAATGCCAATCGCGGGCGAGCCGATGGCTGCTGGCCCTGCCCGTCTTCATGCTGGCAGCCGGACTGACCCAGCATAGGCTGTGGCTTGCCGAGACCGGTATCGATGACAGCAGCCCGCCGATAGCCCCGGGCAGCATGGCGGCAATCCATTCACCGGACGCGCCCCATCGGGGCGCGATGGCCCTGCTGGCACGGGAATTCGGTCTATCCCTTGGCTGGCAGGATGTGCCGGCGGATCCGGCGAGCGCCAGACGCTGGCTGTGCCGCAAAACCGGCCTGAGACTGCGCGAGCGGCGACTCCGGACGGTCGGCCCGCCGGCCCTGGGACTGCATCTCACCCCCGCGGGATCACAGGCGGTCCGCTGGATACCCGGCGGTGAGCCCACCGCCTGGGATCCGGTATCGGGGCAATTTCATGCGGTTGACCCTGAGTCCGTGCGCTGGCTGACCACCGCCCGGTCACCGGATCAGTGCCGCTCGACGCCTCTACCGCCATGAACGACCAGCGGTACTGGGCGCAGCCCGGTACGCCGCCTAATCTCCGGCACTTCAGGAGATTTCGGCAAAGCATGGAGGCGCCAATGACAACCCATCGCCAATTCCCGCATCGCCGTCACGCCCGGCGCCATGAGCAGGGCCAGGGGATGTCCGAGTACATCATCATCACCGCGCTGATTGCCGTTGCCGGTATCGGCATCTTCTCGGCATTCGGCGACACGATCTCCAGTCAGGCCGCCGCAATGGCCCGCGAGATGGCCGGCCAGGACGGCAGCAGCCAGGTGGATCAGGCGGACAGTGACTCCCAGCGCGCCGCCGATCGTGCGTCCCAGGAGGAAACGCTGCAGAACTTCGATGCGCAGAACTGATCGACAGAGCGGTCAGATCATGCCGGTCGTGCTGGCAAGCCTTGCCATCGGGATCGCCGCCATTTTCATCAGCCATCGGGTGAGTCGAGCGGTCACGCAGGAGTCGGTCGTGGTCAACGCGGCCGATGCCGCGGCTTACAGTGGCGCGAGCTGGACTGCGCGTCGGCTGAACCTCATCGCTTACACCAACCGCGCGCTGGTCGCCAATCATATCGCCGTGGGTCATCTCACCGCCTATGTCAGCTGGTTGCGCTACGTCGACCAGGGTGCGGATCGCATCGCCAATTACACCCGCTACATTCCCTATGTGGGCGCCGCGACAACGGCTGCGGAGCGGATCGTCGCCACGGCGCTGGTCGGCTCCGAGCAGACCGCCGGCCTCATGATCCGCGGTTTCGATCTACTGCACCGATTAATGGCCCTCACGCAACTGGATGCCCGTCGGGGACTGCGGCCGGCACGGGTGGACGAAGTCATGCATCGGGTCGCACGGCAATATGGAGAGTCTCTTGAGGTCAATCAACGCGAGCCCATGGATTCCATTCCCCAGCCCTATCAGGCTGCCATGGACGGTCTGCTCATCGGGCGTCGGGTGTCCGCCTACCTCAAGCTGCAGCGCACGAGGGCCGGCCGTGACAGGGGCTATTTCGCGCGGCTGGTCTCCCGGACCATCGATCAGGATCCCGACCTGGAGCGCTGGATGCGCGGCAGCCGCTCCCGGGCAACGGCGAGATTCGGCAGTGGCGGGCGAACCTGGGATCTTTCCCTGCCGCTGACGGTGCGCTTCCGCAAGCAGGGCAACACGCACCAGCCACCACTCCCGGACGCTGGTGGATGGCGCTCCGCCGACCGGCTGCAGGTAGGTTTCTTCAATCTGGGCAAATTCGAATGGGGCAGCTGGGCGACCATCGCCGGAGGCCGCGCCGACGCGGATCGGCTATCCGGTGGCTATCGGGGCGTCCACCACTATACGCGCCTGCGTGAGCGGCAAGCGGATAATGAACTGCTGCGGGTGCCCGCGCTGGTGACAGCGCCGCTGGATAGGATGGGCGACCAGCGTGCCATCAATGCGCATCTCAGCATGGCGAGTGTCCGGTATCACGTCCCGGCACGGTGTCGCCGCCGATGCCCGGGACCGGATAATCCGGCGAGTCTGTTCAATCCCTACTGGGAGGCGGGCCTCGTGACGCCATCAGTGGACGGACTGCCATGAGGGGGCAGGATGGAAGCGCGCTGTCTGAGGCCCTCGTCGGCCTGCTCGCCATCCTGCCCGCGTTCTGGGCGTTGGACCATCTCGGCCGGTTGCATGACATGCAGCGCGCGGCGGTGGCCGGCGCCCGCTATGCGGCCTGGGAAGAAACAGTAGGACGAGGCCCCGGCGCAAGGGTGGACCGCGCCATTGAGGATCGTATCCATGGCAGCGATCGCACCGGACTGCTAGGCGATCACCGCCTGCGGACGTCGCCCTCATACCCAAGTCCACTCTGGCGGGATCGTCTCGGCCCCTTGCGAACCGAAGCTGATTCAAGGCGACAGCGGACCCGGCGGGACCGCGATGGATCACTGCCGGCGACGGGCATTGCTGTGCGGACGCTCGCCCACGGCGATGCCGTACCGGGACTGGCCGGCCTCGGAGGCCTGTCGGGGGAGATGCTCGATTTACAGCGCGAGGGAATGCCGGTCCACCGCGTGAGCCTCGCCGTGAAACCACGGCTCGAGGCGCAGCGGAAGCAGGCGCCCATCCACCTGGAGGCCACCGCCGCGATCAGCCCGGGCGCATGGCAGGCCCTCGATGATCGCAAATTCCAGCGCCGGACCGAGCGAATCGTCGCCAGTGAGCCCGTCAACACAATCACACAACCCGCCCAGCAGCTGGGCCGTTTTTCTGTCTTCAAGGAGGGACGCTATGCCCGATCAACGGACTTCATTCCGCCATCCCGGATCCTGCCACAAGCGCGTTAACACCGGTGTCATCGCCATGGCGGCGTCGCTGGTGCTCACGGGGCTGTTCACGCCGTCTTCGGTGACCGCGGCATTCGACTGTGCCACCCCGCTCGACACCGTCGCGATGCCGGCCGACGCCGTCGAGGTACTGCGGGATGAAACCCTCCGAATCAACGACCAGCCGATCTGCTATGTCGGTTTTGAGACCGACATGGCACCTGAAGCGATTGTCGATCGCCAGTCGATCATCTGGAGCCGGGAGCCCGGCCGGCTATTCGGCCCGCGGCCCGGTTCCAATGACCACCCGAATACCCTCTTCTACACCGACGGAGACGAAACCCGGTATCTGACGGCCATCCGCGATGGCGAATCGACAGCCGTGACCGTGAGCGTCATTTCGGCCATCGAGAACGTGCTGAACCCACCAACGCCGCCCGTTTCTTCCCTCCCGGCGGGTCTGAGGCCGTTATACGAGCAGCGCAACCGCCATGGCTCCACCCAGGTCCTTGATACGTCGATTGCACCCGCGGCAGCCCGGGAGCGCCTCACCGAATACCTGCGCGACCGTGGTTGGGCACTGGATTCCCACACCAGGGATGACCAGGGTCTGGAAACCCTGTCGATGAGCAAGGGCGAGCGTCTGATCGAGATCGGTGCCATGCCGGATGGCGATCGGACCGCGATCATTGTCAATGAAATCAGCCCCGGCGGCGGCGATGAGTAGCGCCGAATACCTCGCCGTGGTGACGGGGCTTGCCGGTGTCTGGGCCGGCGTCGATGGAGTGGTTGGCTGGCTCGATCAACATGAGGCCAATCTGCTCTGGGGCCTCGCCCTGCCCATCTAGGCTCGACTGAATCGAGGACACTGCCATGAGTCCACTCAGACGAGGGGCACTGCTTGCCCTGGGCGCACTGGGCGCCGGCGCTGCCGGTGTCTGGTTCGGTGACCGGCATCTGGAGCAGCGCGCCGTGGCGCTGGAGCAGGCGTATCGCGAGGAACACGAGACCCGGCAAGTCGTTGTCGCCGCCCGGGATCTGCGCGAGGGCGAGGCGCTCGTCGAGGGGAATGTTGCTCTGCGGGACATGCCTGCCACCTACGTCCATGAAAATGCCGTTGGCGGCGCTGCCTGGAGCCAGCTGGCCGGCCGGCGACTGCGGACCGGCATTGCCGCCGGCAAGGCCGTCCTGGCGAGCCATGTCCGCGAGACGGCGGAAGCGCGCCTGGCAGAGCGGCTTTCACCCGAGGACCGGGCGATCACGATCCCGGTCTCAGGTGGCGCGGACATCGCCGGCTTGCTCAACCCGGGTGATCGCCTCGACCTGATGCTGACCTACCGCAACGAGGGTGGCCGGGAGACCGTTCCCCTGCTCAGCGATATTCCCATTCTCGCCACCGGGGCGCAGTTCACCCATGACGGATCGAACGCCTCGCATCGGGGCTATGACGACCTGACGGTGGCGGTCTCCCCGGTGGAGGCCGCCCGCATCACGCATGCTCTTGCCATCGGCGAGATCCAGGTGGTGCTGCGAGCCGACTCGGCTGATGCGTCCTTCGAGGACTACCGAATCACCGCGCAGGCCCTGACCGGCGTGGGGGAAACCAGGGACGACCCCGAACATCATCAACCGGTGGAACTCATCATCGGAGGCCGGCGGTGAGGTGGCTCACAGCACTGACGACCCTCGTCGGTCTCCTCTGCAGCGCGGGGGTGCACGCCATCGAGCTGACGGTCGGTCATTCCCGGGTCGTCGAGGCAGAGGATGTGATTCGCGTCGCGCTCGGCGACGGCGAACTGGCCGAGGTCGAGGTGATCGGCGATGGCGAAGGCGTTCTTCTCATCGGGCGGGCCCCCGGCCGGACCGACCTACGTCTCTGGTCGGGCACCGGCGAGACACGCCATATGCCGGTGATCATCGAGCCAAGAGCCCGGGAGCGCACCGAGACGCCGGGCCTCGAACGCCTGGTCGAGCGTATCGAGGGCGTCCAGCTTGAGCGCCTCGACGGCAGGGACTATCTCACCGGCCAACCCGACACCGAACGTGACCGGCAGCGGCTTGCAAGGGTCCTGGAGACCCACCCCGAGGTTGGTGACTTCACCGACCCGCCCCCGATCACGGAAACGCCAACGGTGAACGTGAAGGCGCGATTCGTTGAACTGCGCAAGTCCGCGCTGCGGCAGATTGGCCTGGACTGGGCAACACGCTCACCCGGGATCAGCTTCGCCTATGCATCGGATCTTCATACCAATGAAGTCTTTCGGAGCAGCCTTGGAGGCTTTCTGCCGGCCGACGCACTGCCCCTCGATATCGGTCAGGGCAATGGTTATCTGGGGATCGGGGTCAGCCTGACCGCGATGATCGATCTGCTCGGCCAGTCGGGGCAGGCGCGGGTCATCGCCGAGCCCATGCTCTCGGCACTGAGCGGTTCCACCGCCGAGTTTCAGGCCGGTGGCGAGGTCCCCATTCCGGTTCAGGGTGACAATGGCAACACCTCGGTTACGTTCAAGGATTACGGCATCCTGCTGAGGGTGGCGCCGACCGTGGGCGATGGGCAACGAATCCGAACGAGCGTCGAAGTCGAGGTCAGTGACGTCGACCAATCCGTGACGGTACTCGGCGTCCCGGGCTTCTCCGTTCGCAATGCCGTGACCGAGATGAACGCACGCAGCGGCGAGACCCTGCTCATCGCCGGGCTGATTGATGACCAGCAGTCCCGTGCGGTGAGCCAGGTGCCCGGGCTGGGGGACCTGCCGATCATCGGTGAGCTGTTCAAGTCGCGCCGCTTCCAGAACGAGCAGACCGAACTGGTCGTCCTGATCACCCCCACCCTGGGCCGCGCGGCTGCCAGCCAATCCACCATGGACGACGGAAGAGTGGCCAGTAAAGCGCTGCGAGCGACATCCGGACGACTACCGCTGGAGGAACTCGGCCAATGAGCGAACTCATACTGCGATATACGGACGACCAGACCTCGGAGACACTATCCCTGATACCGGGCTGCCGACATCTCATCGGCTCCAGCCGTCGCTGCGACCTGCGCGTCCATGGGAGCGGCATCAGCCGACGCCATGCCGAGTTGCGGGTGGATGACCGGGGCACACATATCCGAGTCCTCGGCAGTCGTGCCGCGATGACAATCAACGGCGAGCCGGCACGACAGGCCGGTCCGCTGGCGTCGGGCGATGAGATCACCGTTGGCGCTGTCCGGCTGCGACTGGATCCGGTGATGACGGATGACCGTGGTGTCGATTCCGAAGCCAGTCCAGACGAGCATGCAGGGGCCGAGAGGGAACCGGCCGCATCGCCCGAGCTGAATCCGGCGGCTTGCGAACCCCGGCAGGCCCGGATCTCGCCGAGCCTGGTCCGCCGTTTCCAGGAGGCGATCAGTGAGCGGCTTGATCTCTACCGTCGGGATATCCTCCAGTCCCTCTCCACCGAACGGCTGCGCGAGGAGGCAACCGCCACCGCCTGGGAATTGATCGAAGCGGGAGAGCTGGTGTTGCCCGCCGAAAGCGAGGCCGACCGCGTTGTCGCCGCCGTCGTGGCCGAGACCGTCGGACTGGGGCCCATTGAGGCCCTCATGGACGACCCGGCGGTGAGTGAGATCATGGTCAACGGCCATGAGCGGATCTACGTCGAGCGCAACGGCCAGGTACAGAAGACCGGTCTGCGCTTCAGCTCCGCAGGCTCACTCGCCAGCGTCCTTGATCGCATCGTCTCACCGCTGGGCCGTCGTCTGGACGAGGGCTCACCACTGGTGGACGCCCGCCTGCCGGACGGCTCCCGCGTCAATGCGATCATCCCGCCACTGGCACTCAATGGCGCGACGGTGACCATCCGCCGGTTCAGTCAACAGCACATTGGCCTCAACGAATTGATCGGCTTCGGTGCAATGGATGAGCCGATGGCGAAGTTCCTGAAGCTGTGCATCCATCGCCGGCGCAACCTCCTGATCTCGGGTGGCACCGGCACTGGCAAGACGACCGTGCTGAATGCACTATCCGCGCATATCGGCGAGACGGAGCGCATCGTCACCATCGAGGATTCCGCCGAACTCCAGCTGCAGCAGGATCATGTCGTAGCGCTGGAGTCGCGGCCGGCGAACATTGAGGGCAGTGGCGCCGTCCCCATTCGTGAACTGGTGCGGAATGCCCTTCGAATGCGGCCTGATCGCATCATCGTCGGTGAGTGCCGGAGCGGCGAGGCACTCGATATGCTCCAGGCGATGAACACCGGGCACGATGGCTCACTGACCACGGCGCATGCCAATTCCCCGCGGGACGCGCTTGCCCGGCTCGAGGTCATGACGCTGATGGCAGGAATGGAGCTCCCCGCCCGCGCCATCCGCGAGCAGATCGCCTCCGCCATCGACATCGTTGTCCAACTCACCCGATTCGGCGATGGGTCGCGCCGGATCACCGCCATCACCGAGGTCGCCGGGATGGAGGGTGAACAGATACTGCTCAATGACCTCTTTGTATTCGATTCCCGCGCCGGTGAGCGCCAGGGACACGGCGGGCGGCATCGCGCCACAGGTCAGGTTCCCAACTTCTACGAGGCCCTGCGCGCCGAGGGAGTGACAGTCGACCTGACACCATTCCAGCCGGTGACGGGATCCTGTTGAGACGCCCGATTACATGAAGCCCAGCTGGAGCCGGGCTCGCTCCGACATGCGATCCTGAGTCCAGGGTGGCTCCCACGTGAGCTCGACCTCCGCGGCCTCAACGCCGGAGACCTGCTCGACCGCCGCCTTCACCAGAATGGGCATCTGACCGGCAACTGGACAGGCCGGCGATGTGAGCGTCATGAGCACATCAACGAAACCGTCCTCGTCGACGTCGATCTCGTAGATCAGTCCGAGCTCGTAGACATCGACGGGGATCTCCGGGTCATAGACACCACGAAGTGCCGTGACCACCTGCTCACGGATCATCTCCACCGATGGGCGCCCGGCCATCCGCCTACTCCGTCGTGATCTCGCCCTTTTCGTCCAGGGCGGCCTGCAGCGTATGCCATGCCAGCGTCGCGCATTTCACCCGCATCGGATAGTCGCGCACACCGGCGAGAACCCCGAGCTTACCCAGCGACGGGTCGGGCTCGGCGTGATCATCGGTCACCAGGTGATGAAAGCGATCGAAAAGGGCCCTCGCCTCCTCGACCGTATGCCCCTTGAGGGTCTCGGTCATGATCGAGGCGGACGCCGTGGAAATGGCACAGCCCTGACCCTGGAATCCGATGTCCTCGATCCGGCCCTCATCGTCCAGGCGCAGCTCGAGATGGATCTGATCCCCGCAGAGGGGGTTGTAGCCGTCTGCCTCGTGATCGTGGGGATCGATCCCGTGGAAGTTCCGGGGCTGCTTGTTATGGTCCAGGATCACCTCCTGGTAGAGCTCACGCAGATCGGACATGGCTAGCCAAAAAACTCCCTGACGCGTTTCAGCCCATCGACCAGTGCGTCGATGTCATCACGGTCATTGTACAGGCCGAAAGACGCACGGACGGTGGCGGCGACGCCGAAGCGTTTCATGAGCGGCTGGGTACAGTGATGTCCCGCGCGCACGGCAACGCCCTCCATATCGAGGATGGTTCCCATGTCGTGCGGATGCGCGCCGTCGAGCACGAATGATATGACGCCGGCCTTGTCCGGCGCGGTCCCGATCACCCGCAACCCGTCAATCTCCGCGAGGCGCTCGTTCGCATAGCCGAGCAGCGACTGCTCATGGGCCACGATGGCATCACGACCGGCCGCCTCGATGTACTCAAGCCCCACCCCCATGGCAATGACACCGGCGATGTTCGGGGTACCCGCCTCGAAGCGCTGGGGTGGCGGAGCATACGTCGTCTCCTCAAAGCTCACTGTGCGGATCATGTCGCCGCCGCCCTGGTAGGGCGGCATGGCCTCGAGATGCTCGAGCCGGCCCCAGAGCACCCCGGATCCACTGGGACCATAGGTCTTGTGCGCGGAGAAGACATAGAAGTCCGCACCCATGGCCTGCACGTCCACCGGCATATGCGGCGCCGACTGGGCACCGTCCACCAGCACCGGAATGTCCCGCTGATGCGCCAGCTCGACGATTGCCTCCACCGGATTGATCGTGCCCAGGGTGTTGGAGACATGGACCAAGCTGATGAAGCGGGTCCGCTCGCTCACACGCTCGCGCAGGCCATCCAGGTCGAGGCTGCCGTCATCAAGCACCGGCGCGACCACCAGCCTGGCGCCGGTGGCCTCGGCGACCATCTGCCAGGGGACGATGTTGGCATGGTGCTCCATACCGGTGATGAGTATCTCATCGCCAGCCTCAAGCCGCGGCCGGACAAACGACTGGGCCACCAGGTTGATGGCCTCGGTGGCACCGCGGACGAAAACCACCTCGCGCCCGTCTGCACCATTGATGAAACGCTGAACGGTGCGCCGGACCGCCTCGTAGGACTGCGTCGAGCGCTGCGACAGCTGGTACACACCGCGATGGATGTTCGCGTAGTACTGCTCGTAGCACTCCCGCTCGGCATCGATCACGCACTGCGGCTTCTGGGCACTCGCCGCGCTGTCCAGAAACGCCAGCCGCCGGCCGTTCATGGGTCGCTGCAGGATGGGGAAATCCGCCCGCAGACGGTCGACGTCGAGGACGCTTTCCGTCGCGGGGCGCTGCGATACACTCACGCTCAAAGAATCTCTCCGATGTCCGCATCTTCCACACCGAGCCGCCGCATGAGGACGCGGCGGACATGGTCACGGACGCCACTGACACGGAACATATCAACGATCTCGCCGGCGAATGCCAGGGTCAGCATGCCCTGGGCTCCCTCGGCGCTGATGCCCCGGGTGCGCAGATAGAACAGCGCTTCTTCGTCGAGTTCGCCGACGGTGGAACCATGGGTGCACTTGACGTCATCCGCAAAGATCTCAAGGCGCGGATTGGAATGCGCCAGCGCCCGCTTGCCCAGGACCAGGTTGCGGTTTTCCTGCACGGCATCGGTCTTTTGAGCGCCCTCGAACACCTTGACGAGGCCGTCGAATACTGTCTCGGAGCGCCCCTGGAGGATGCCCTTGAAGCGCTGACGGCTGAAGCAGTTCTCCACCCGATGATTGAACCAGGTGTGAAAGTCGGTGAACTGCCGGCCCTCGGTGAGGTAGATGCCATTGCAGTCGATCTCGCCGCCCTCGCCTTCCAGGTCGGCGACCAGGTCAAGCCGGGCGAGCCGCCCGCCATCCCCGACGAATGCACCGCGGAGCGATGCGTCGCGCTGGGCGGCGAGGTTGACCGTACCGATGTTCATCGTGGCCACACCGTCTTCCTGTAGACGACTGTAATCAAGGATGGTGTTCCGCCCCGCCGAGAGTTCGCTGACCGGACAGACCAGCGCCCCGGCCTGGTCATCGCCGATGAAGCGCTCGACCACCCGCACCTCGGCACCATCCTCGGCTTCCACCACGAGCCGCGGATAGACCGCCCGGCGGTCGGCCTCGGCGGTCACGACATGCGTGACGGCGATGGGCTTTTCGATCATCGCGCCACGGGCGACGTGGATATAGGCACCATCCACGAAAAATGCCGAATTGAGGGCGGCGAACGGGTGCCAGTCGATGTCGGCACGAGCCCCGAGCGCCGCGACCAGCCGCTCCGGCGGGTTGCCGTCATACTCACTGAACGGCGTGACGGTCAGCCCCTTCGCCAGGTCGGTCAGATCCGAAAGGTCGGCGGCAAGGCGGCCATCGACAAAGACCAGGCGATAGCTGTCACCGAGATCGCCGAGTCGCTCTATCAGCTCCTTCGGTGCGACCCCCTGAGAGTCGGCGAGCGGAAAGTGCTCGGCGGTCACCGGGCGCAGATTGGTCTTGCGCCAGGCCTCCTCGCGCGCGCCCGGAAAGCCCCGCGCCTCGAAGGCCCGGATACCCCGCTCGTGGAGGGTGTCGAGCCATTCCGGCCCGACGTCGGTGCGTCCCTCGAACTCTTCGAGGTAGACGCTCTTTGGCTGCACAGCTGCTTCCATTGGTCTCGCTCCCCGCGCTTACGCTGCGGCCTCGTCGATGCCCTCGTAGCCCTTGCTCTCGAGCTCCTTGGCAAGCTCCTTGCCACCGGTCTTGACGATCCGGCCATCCATGAGCACGTGCACCACGTCCGGGACGATGTAGTCCAGCAGACGCTGGTAATGGGTGATCACCAGGAACGAACGATCCTCGGCACGCATGGCGTTGACGCCCTCGGAGACCGTCCGCAGGGCATCGATGTCAAGGCCCGAGTCGGTCTCGTCGAGGATGCCGAGCTGCGGCTCGAGCACGGACATGTGGAAGATCTCGTTGCGCTTTTTCTCACCGCCGGAGAAGCCCTCGTTCACGGGGCGCTGCAGCAGCGTCTCATCCAGCTTGACGCGCTTGGCGCGCTCCTTGACGAGCTCGAGGAATTCCATGGCGTCGATCTCGCCCTCGCCGCGATGCTTGCGCATGGCATTGACCGCCGCCTTGAGGAAATAGGTGTTGGAGACACCGGGAATCTCCACCGGGTACTGGAAACCCAGGAAGACGCCTTCGCGGGCCCGCTCCTCGGGGTCCATCTCGAGCAGGTCCTGACCGTTGAACAGAACCTCGCCCTCGGTGATCTCATAGGCCTCGTCGCCCACCAGCGCCTTCGCCAGTGTGCTCTTGCCACCGCCGTTGGGCCCCATGATGGCGTGGACCTTGCCGGGCTCGATGGTCAGGTCGAGGCCCTTGAGGATTTCTGCTCCCTCCACGTTGACGTGCAGGTTACGGATTTCGAGCAGTGCCATTATTCAGCTCCTGAATCAATTCATTCGAAAAGGTTGGTGGATCCGGCGCCCGCGTCAGCCGACCGAGTCCTCGAGGGTGATCTCGAGCAGCTTCTGCGCCTCGACCGCGAATTCCATCGGCAGCTCACGGAAGACCTCCTTGCAGAAACCGTTGACGATCAGCGACACCGCGTCCTCTTCGGAGATGCCACGCGACATGCAGTAGAGGATCTGGTCCTCGCCGATCTTCGAGGTCGTCGCCTCGTGCTCGAGCTGCGCGGTGCTGTTGTTCACGTCAAGATACGGGAACGTGTGCGCACCGCACTCCGAGCCCATCAGCATGGAATCGCACTGCGAGTAATTGCGCGCGTTCTCGGCCGTCGGCGCGATCCGCACGAGACCCCGGTAGACCTGCTGCCCCTCCTGGGCGGAGATGCCCTTGGAGACGATGGTGCTGCGGGTGTTCTTGCCCATGTGGATCATCTTGGTGCCGGTATCAGCCTGCTGGCGCAGCCGCGTGACGGCGACGCTGTAGAACTCGCCCACCGAGTTGTCGCCGCGCATCACCACGCTTGGATACTTCCACGTGATCGCCGAGCCGGTCTCCACCTGGGTCCAGGAGATCTTGGAGTTGTCACCGGCGCAGAGGCCACGCTTGGTGACGAAGTTGTAGATACCGCCCTTGCCGTTGGCATCACCCGGATACCAGTTCTGCACCGTGGAGTACTTGATCTCGGCATTATCCAGCGCGACCAGCTCCACCACCGCGGCATGCAGCTGGTTCTCGTCGCGCATCGGGGCGGTGCACCCCTCGAGATATGAGACGTAGCTGCTGTCCTCGGCGATGATCAGGGTCCGCTCGAACTGCCCGGTGTTGGCTGCGTTGATGCGGAAATAAGTGGACAGCTCCATCGGGCAGCGCACGCCCTTGGGGATGTAGACGAACGACCCGTCCGTAAACACCGCGGAGTTCAGCGCCGCGAAGAAGTTGTCGTTGGCCGGGATCACCGTGCCCAGGTACTTCTGAACCAGCTCCGGGTGCTCCTGAACCGCCTCCGACATCGAGCAGAAGATGATCCCCTGCTCGGCGAGCTTTTCCTTGTAGGACGTCGCCACCGACACCGAGTCGAAGACCGCGTCCACGGCAACGCCCGCGAGCATCTCCTGCTCATGCAGCGGTATGCCGAGCTTGTCGTAGGTCTCCTTGATCTCGGGGTCGATGTCATCAAGGCTCTGCGGCTTGTCCTCGTCACGCTTGGGAGCGGCGTAGTAGGAGATCGCCTGAAAGTCGATGGGGTCATAATGGACGTACTGCCAGTCCGGCTCGGGCATATTCAGCCAGTTCCGGTAGGCCTCGAGCCGCCATTCAAGCAGCCACTCCGGCTCGTTCTTCTTGGCCGAGATGAAGCGGATGACATCCTCGTTGAGACCGGGCTCGACCCGATCCTCCTCGACATTGGTCACGAAGCCGGCTTCATACCCCTTCTGGGTGAACCGTTCGATGGTCTCAGTGCTCGCGGACATGACGCACTCCGGTAAATTCCAGCGTATGAACCTGGCCGCTGCCCTCGCCGCCCTCGGCGGTGGTCATTTCGGCCAACGTAATTTCGGACAAAGCGTTCAGCACCACATCGTTGATGCGGCTCCAGACGTTGCTGATGTTGCACTGACTGCCGTACTGACAGGCCTCCTGCCCGTCTTCGATACAGTCGGTCAACGCGATCGGCCCCTCCAGCACCGTAATGATCTCGGCGATGGAGATCGCCTCCGGGCGTCGGGCCAGCCCGTAGCCCCCCTTCGCCCCCCGATAGGAGACGAGCAGGTCACTACGGGCGAGGTGCTTGAGAATCTTGCTGACGATGGGCTGAGGCAGCCCCCGCGCCTCGGCAAGGGCGCCCGCATTGAAACGGCCATCGGGCTCCCGCGCCATGAGCGTCAGGATCCCGATGCCGTAGTCCGTTTCGCGGTTCAGCCTGATCATATGGGAGGATTATAAAGTAATCAGGACTGCTTTGGTACATTTTAAACTGGAAAATTTACCGCAGCGCCTCATCGGCACTGCCCGGGTCCTCTTCCCCCGCTACGGAATACCAGTCCTCCACCGCGCCCCGACCCGACCGTACAGGTTCAATGGCCGACCGGCCACCGGCCACGGCGGCCGCCAGGGCGGTGATCCGCGGCCAGTCTGCCGCGGCCACCGCATCGCGCGGTGCCAGCCAACTACCCCCCACGCAGAGCACATTGGGCAACGCCAGATAATCCAGGTAATTGGCCGGACTGATCCCACCGGTTGGACAGAAACGCACCGCCGGAAACGGTCCGGCCAGGGCCTTAAGGGCGGCGATTCCGCCGTTGACCTCGGCGGGAAAGAACTTCAGGTGATCAAAGCCCGCCTCGACCGCCCGCATAAGCTCGGAGGGGGTGGCGACGCCGGGCAGCATCGGAATGCCCGCATTCAGCGCCGCGCCAATGAGCGCATCGGTCAGGCCGGGGCTCACCAGAAAGCGGGCGCCGGCATCCCTGGCCGCGATGGCTTCCTCCGCCCGCGTGAGGGTCCCGACCCCGACCAGGGCCTCAGGCACCTCGCGGGATATCGCCTCGACGGCCGGGAGTGCCGCTGGCGTGCGCAGGGTGACTTCCAGAACCGGCAACCCCCCTTCCACCAGCGCACGCGCCAGCGCCGGCGCCGTATCAGCGGACTCGATGGCGAGGACCGGAATGACGGGGGCACGCGTCATGAGCGCGTGGATGGACGTTGACGCTGCGCTCATGATCCCACCTCCTCATGCGGGCTGAAGCTGATGGCGCCGTGCTCGGCGCTGCCGGCCAGGGAACGGAATGCCGCGAACATCTCCCGGCCAATACCGTACTGCGGCTCGCTGGACTCCGGCGTGGATGAGCGGTCCGCCCATTCGGCCTCCGGCACCTTGACCTCGAGCAGGCCGGCATCGGCGTCCAGGCGGATCACATCCCCGTCGCGGATGCGGCCGATCGCGCCACCGCAGACATACTCCGGGTTCAGATGGATGGCGGCCGGCACCTTGCCGGATGCACCGGACATTCGCCCATCGGTCACCAGCGCCACCCGCTGCCCCCGTGACTGCAGGACACCAAGCTCCGGAGTGAGCTTATGCAGTTCGGGCATGCCATTGGCCCGCGGACCCTGTCCGCGGACGACGCAGACAAAGTCGCCCTCAAGCGCCCCTGCGCGGAAGGCCGCAAGAACCTGCTGCTGATCATCAAACACCCGGGCCGGCGCCTCCACCACGCGATGTTCAGGCTTGACGGCGGAGACCTTGATGACGGCACGCCCGAGGTTACCCTGCAGGACGCGCAGGCCGCCATTCCCACTGAACGGCTCGGTCACGGGCCGGACCACATCGGTGTCGGCGGAGTGCGCGGGACCCGCCCGCCAGGCCACGCCGCCATCGGCCAGCATCGGCTCCCGGGCATAGGCATCGAGGCCCTCTCCAGCGACCGTCATCACATCCTCATGCAGAAGGCCCGCGGTCAGAAGCTCGCGGACGAGAAAGCCCATTCCGCCGGCGGCATGGAAGTGGTTCACGTCGGCCTGGCCATTCGGATAGATCCGCGTGAGCAGCGGCACCACCCGCGAGAGCGCATCGAAATCGTCCCAGTTGATGTGAATACCCGCGGCCCGGGCGATCGCCACCAGATGAATGGTGTGATTGGTGGACCCGCCGGTCGCCAGCAAACCGACGATGCCGTTGACGATGGCCCGCTCGTCGATGACGCGGCCGATCGGCGTGTATTCATCGCCGTGTGCCGTAATCTCCATGATGCGATGGCCCGCGGCGATGGTCAGCGCGTCACGCAGGGGCGTGTTGGGGTTGACGAACGCCGACCCCGGCAGGTGCAGCCCCATGACTTCCATCAGCATCTGGTTGCTGTTGGCCGTACCGTAGAAAGTACAGGTGCCCGGGCCGTGGTACGACTTCGACTCGGATTCCAGCAGCGCATCGCGTCCGACCTTGCCCTCGGCATAGAGCCCGCGGATGCGCGCCTTCTCTTCGTTGGGCACGCCGGTCGTCATGGGCCCGCCCGGCACGAAGATGAAAGGGATATGGCCGAAATGCAGCGCGCCGATCAGGAGGCCGGGGACGATCTTGTCGCAGACGCCGAGGCAGAGACCACCATCGAATGTGTTATGGGAGAGCGCCACTCCGGTGGCCATGGCGATCACATCGCGACTGAAAAGCGAGAGCTCCATTCCGGGCTGACCCTGGGTCACGCCGTCGCACATCGCCGGTACCCCGCCGGCGAACTGGGCGGTGCCGCCCGCCTCCCTCACCGCCTGCTTGAGCAGCGCCGGAAAGCGCTCGAGCGGCTGGTGTGCCGAGAGCATGTCGTTGTACGCCGACACAATCCCGACATTGGGCCTCTGCAATGCCTTCAGGCGCGCCTTGTCGCCATCGGGCGCGGCGGCGAAGGCATGGGCGAGGTTGGTGCAGGAAAGGCTCGTGCGCACCGGTCCGACATCGGCGGCGGCCTTCAGCCGCTCGAGGTAGGCACTGCGATCGTCGTGACTGCGCTGGCGGATCCGCTCAGTCACCTCAGCAACCGCGGCATTGAGCTCGGGCATGCGTTCCTCCATTGTTGATTCCCCTGCGCGGACGTAATTTTACTACATACGCCATGAAATTTCCGTTGCTGCAGTTCAAATGACGCATCCTGCACGTTAGTATGGATGTAGTTTTATTACAGACATTCATGGGGAGGCGTGGTGCAGTCACCGGAACCCTTCGACCTCATCCTGTTCGGCGCGACCGGCGACCTGGCCATGCGCAAGCTGCTGCCGGCACTCTATCGCCGGCACCGCGCAGGCCAGTTGCCCGACGACGGTCGCATCATCGCGACAGCGCGCAGCGAACTCGACCGCGATACCTTCATCGCGCGGGTCGACGCGGCCTTTCAGGAGCGCCTGGATGCCGAGGAGCGTGATGTCGACACCTGGCAGGGCTTCCTTGAACGCCTGCAGTTCGTGTCGGTGGACGCGGCAGAACCCCGGGGCTTCGACCATCTGGGCACCATGCTGCATGACCGCGACGACCGCACGCGGGTCTTCTACCTGGCCGTCGCCCCCATGCACTTCGTCGGCATCTGCGAGCACCTGCAGAACGAGGGCCTGGTCACCGATCGTTCCCGGGTCGTGCTGGAAAAGCCGTTGGGCCATGATCTCGCGTCCGCCCAGGCCATCAGCGAGCGTATCGGTGCCATCTTTGCCGAGGATGCGATCTACCGCATCGACCATTATCTGGGCAAGGAGACGGTACAGAATCTGATCGCGCTGCGTTTCGGCAATATGCTCTTCGAGCCGCTCTGGCGACGGGACTGGGTACGTGACGTCCAGATCAGCGTCACCGAGCAGGTCGGCGTAGGCGGCCGGGCCGGCTTCTACGACCGCACCGGCGCCCTGCGCGACATGGTGCAGAACCATCTGCTGCAGCTCCTCTGCATCATCGCCATGGAACCGCCGACCAACATCGGCGCCGATGCCGTTCGCGACGAAAAGCTCAAGGTACTGCGCGCGCTCACCCGGCTGGAGGGACAGCATGCACTGCGCAACACCGTCCGCGGGCAATATCGCGCCGGCGCGATCGCCGGCCAGCCGGTGAATGGCTATCTCGACGAGGAGGAGGTCCCGGACGACAGCCGCACGGAGACATTCGTGGCCATTCGTGCAGAACTCGCCAACTGGCGCTGGGCCGGCGTTCCGTTCTACCTGCGGACCGGCAAACGGCTGCAGGAGCGCGCGGCCGAGATTGTGGTGAATTTCCGGGATGTGCCCCATTCGATCTTCGACGTCGCCTACGGCGCGGGCCAACCCAACCGACTCGTCATCAAGCTGCAGCCGGATGAAGGCGTCCGGCTTCACATGATGGCGAAATCACCCGGAGATCGTATGCAGCTGCGGCCCGTATCGCTCAATCTGGACTTTGCCGAGGCCTTCCAGCAGCGCCAGGCGGATGCCTACGAGCGTCTGCTCATGGATGTCCTGCGGGGGCGCCTGACCCTGTTCATGCGGCGGGACGAACTCTATGCCGCCTGGGACTGGGTCGAGCCGATACTGGATGCCTGGAACGAGGCCGGTGATGCACCCAAGCCCTACACGGCAGGAACCTGGGGCCCAGCGGCGTCCAGCGCCCTGCTCGGCCGTGAGGACGCAAGCTGGTACGAGGAGAGCTGAACATGGGACGAGGCGCCGCAACGCCGGCCATGCAGACCCTGGAGGCGGCACAGCGTTTCGCCAGCCCGGCTCAGGCGGCGGGCGCCCTCGCCCAACGGGTCGGCGAGGTCATTCGCTATGGCGTGAAGGCCCGAGGGCGAGCCAGCCTGCTGGTCCCCGGCGGGCGGACCCCGATGCCGGTATTCGAGCGGTTGCGGACGCTCACCCTGCCCTGGGATCAGGTTTACGTCAGCCTGACCGACGAGCGCCGCGTGCCCCCGGATGATGAGCGGAGCAATGCCCGGCTGGTGCGCACTCACCTGCTCCAGGAGGATGCCGCCAGCGCCCATTTCTACCCCCTGCACCGCGAGGGTGTCGGCAGCCGTGCGGACGAGGCCGCCTGCGGCGCCGCGCTCGGATTGCTGCCACGCCCTTTCGATGCCGTGATTCTGGGGATGGGCAGTGATGGCCATACCGCCTCGATCTTTCCGAATGACCCAGCCCTCCCGCGGGCACTGGACCCGGCAACCGACTCGCGATGCGTGGCGACACGGGCGCCGGATGACCCGCGCGAACGCCTGACCCTGACGCTCAATACACTGCTGCAGAGCCGCTGGATCGCCCTGCACGTCACCGGTACTGCGAAATGGGCGACGCTGCGGGAAGCCGTTGACAGTGGCGACCCTCGGCAATTCCCCGTCCACGCCCTGCTCAACCAGCGCCATGTCCCGGTCCATGTCTACTACTCGCCCTGACGCATCGCCGGCTCTGGTCGCCGATATTGGCGGGACCAATGCCCGCGCAGGCCTTGTCACCGAGCCCGGCCAGGCGCCCGGGACGGTTTTCACCCGACCCACCGCCGACTTTCCGGGCCTCGCCGAGTTCCTGCAAGCGGCGATGGCGGCGCTATCCGGCGAGCCACGCCCCATGCGGGTCATCTGTGCGGTGGCGAGCCCCCTGCATGAAGACACCGTCCGCCTGACCAATGCCGGCTGGACGTTCTCCATTTCGGACACGCAGCGCAGGCTCGGCCTCGAGGCGCTGACCCTGATGAATGACTGGGTGGCCCAGGGCTGGGCGGTGACTCGACTGGTGGAGCCCCAACGCCTGCAACGCAAAGGCGGGAAGCCGGCGGCGGATGCACCGCGGCTGGCCATCGGCCCCGGGACCGGGCTCGGTAGTGCGCTGGTCACACCCTGCGCTGATCACTGGCAGGTGTTCGCCACGGAGGGGGGGCATATCAGCGTTGGGATCACCAGCCAGCGTGAGGCGGACCTTGCCTTGCGCCTCCACAACCGCTTCGGGCACTGCAGCGCCGAGCGGGTTGCCTCCGGCGTCGGCATGGAGGCGGTCCACGATGCGCTGCGGGAGATCGACGGTCATCCACCGCGATCATGCAGCGCAGAAACCATTGCGCGGGAGGCCGTTGCAGGCGACCCGCTGTGCAGGGAGGTCCTGGCACAGTTTACCGCCGCACTGGGTTCAGCCGCCGGCGACCTGGCGCTCGCCACCGGCGCCCGAGGGGGCATTTACGTGGGTGGCGGCATCATTCCCGCGCTCGGGGACGCCTTTGACTGGAACCGCTTCCATGCGCGCTTCACGGCCAAGGGGCGTTTCCAGGACTATCTGGCGGCCATCCCGGTCTACGCCATCAACCATCCGGCACCCGCTCTGCTGGGGCTTTCCGTGTATCTGGAGGCACAGGCATGAGCGAACCGGGCCATCAGGCGCCGACAACAACCGGGCACCGCACGCCACTGCTGGAACAGGTCCGGGCACTGATGCCCGAACTCTCGCCCTCGGAGCGCAAGGTGGCGCTGCATATCCTGGCGCGCCCCCATGCGGTCATGGACCAGGCGATCGGCGTGATCGCGGCCTCCGCGGCCGTCAGCGAACCCACCGTGGTGCGGTTCTGCAAGCGGCTCGGCTATCGTGGTGTCCAGGGGTTCAAGATGGCCCTCACCCGCAGCCTGGCCACCGGGCTGCCGCCGGCGCCGATGGGCGTGGGCAGTGATGAGCCCCTGGAAGAGCTCGCCGCCAAGGTGATGGACCGGCAGATCGCCACACTCATCCATACGCGCAACCAGCTACCCCATGATCGGCTCGAGACCGCGATCGATCTGCTCGCCGGGGCGAGCCGGATCGAACTCTTCGGCCATGGCGCCTCCGGCCTCGTCGCACAGGACGCCCAGCACAAGTTCTTCCGGCTGGGTATGCCCGTTGCCGCCTATACCGACCCGCACAACCACGCCATCGCGGCCACCGTGACACCCGCCGATGCGGTCATCATCGCGATCTCGCACACCGGCCGCAGCGGCGATCTGCTGCAAAGCCTGCGGGTGGCGCGCGACCGGGGCGTCCCGGTGATCGGTATCACGGCGCCCGGTACGCCACTGGCCCATCTCGCCAGCGTCAGCCTGAACGCCGAGGTGGATGAAGACACGGACATCTACACGCCGATGCTCTCCCGCCTGGCTCACCTGGCGCTGCTGGATGTCCTCGCCGTAGGTGTAGCCCTGCGAGGTGGCTCGATGACTCAAGCGCGCCTCGCCCGGATCAAGCAGACCCTCAACCAGCGACGGGAAATCCCGCCGTCGGAGTGACCCAGGCCTTGGGGAACTGGCTCTCCAGCTGGCCCTGACGGTTAAGACGCGCCACACCCAGCCCGTGGCCGGCATGGGTCACCAGAATGAAACCGGGCCCATCCAGAGGCGTTATCGCCTGCGCCTGATCCAGCGGGACCGGCTGACGCTGCAGGAATGCCGCCGTCTGGGCGGCGTCCAGCGCCACGCGATTACGCGTCGCCGCCGGTGCCAGCCACAACGCGAGCGCGGTGGTGGGCTTAACGGGCTTGACCTGCAGCCCGATGGCGGCCAGCCCGAAGGCATCGGGCGAGGGTCGGGTCGGCCAGTGATGACCGGCAACCCGATAGTGTAAGTAGCGGCCGCCGTCCGGCCCGGTCTCAAGCCCGCGCAGCTTGGCCGAGTCAATGTCGAAGCGGCTCAACAAGGCATCCGTGGCCGGGTGCGCCGGCCAGCCCCGGCATTCATCGGGCGCGCCGGCCCCCCCGGACCCGGCGGTGGCCGCCCCGGACGCGCCACCCCGGCGCAGTACCGCGACGAAAAACCCGCCGGTATCGGTGATGCCCGGCCAGACCCGCAACGCCCGGGCGAGCCGCGGATCAAATCGCTGCCCGGCCCACTCGGTAACGCCCTCCGAGACCGGGAACCCCTCCACCGAGGCCATCTCCACACTCAGATCATCACCATGACGGCGGAGGATGGCATCCACCACCGCCTCATTCTCCTCCGGTGCATAGGTACAGGTGGAGTAGACAATGCGTCCACCCGCCCGACACAGCCCCACGGCCCGGTCCAGCAACCGCATCTGCCGCGCGGCGAGATCATCCCGCTCATTCTCATCCACCTGACGCGCCATCCCGCGGCGCTGCCGACGGTATTTACGCCATGTCCCCTCGCCGCTGCAGGGCGCATCGACAAGCACTCCATCATAGGGCCCGGTGGCACCCGGCAGTGACTCTCCGGCCCCGCGGTGGATCAGGACGTTGCGAAGCCCGAGCCGGCGGACGAGCTGGCGCAATGCGGGCAGCCGCGCGGACTGGAGTTCATTGGCCACCACCAGACCGCGGTTGTCCATGGCAAGGGCCATCTGCGCCGTCTTGTTGCCGGGGGCGGCGCACAGGTCAAGCATCCGTTCGTCGGGCTGCGGATCCAGCAGTCGGACCGGCAGTTGCGCCGCTTCCTCCTGGACCTGGAAGAGGCCGGCAAAATAGCCCCAGTGCCGACCGGGGGAGGCATCGGGACTGAGCCGGATACTGGCCGCATCCCAGTCGACCGGGGAAGCGTGAAGGCCTGCATCGGCTAACAGATTGATCAACTCGGCGGGATTGATCCGCTCGGGGTGGGTCCTCAGACTCACGGGCTGAGGGTGCGCCAGCGCGGCTGCAAAGCCGGACCAGTCCGGACAGATGGCACGATAGCGCCGTAACGCGTCGGCGGGGCTCAAGGCCTTAACCAGTCCCGCATGTAGGCACGAACCTGTGGTGTGTGATCCTCCGCGGGCAGTCCGGCCAGCGCCGCCTCCACTGCCTCGTCACCGGCCTTGGCGCGCACCCGCTGCATCAGTGCATGGAAGAACTCGCGGTCGAATTCGGGATGCCCCTGAATGGTCAGTGTCCGGCCCCGGCGGCTCGCATACCACGGGCACTGATGACTCGTGGCGAGTCGTTCGAAACCCGGCGCCGGCTCGGTCACCTGATCCTGATGCACGGCGAGGAGGGATAGTGGCTCACCCGGCTCCCGTGCGCTGAAGGTCTGCTCGCAGCGCACCGGATAGGCACCCAGATGCCAGCCGAGCTGGGAACGTTCCGTGCGCCCGCCAAGGGCCGAGTGAATGAGCTGGTGGCCGAAGCACACGCCGATGAGGGGGATGCCCCGGGCATCAATGTCCCGGACGAGCGACTGCAGCGGTGCGACCCATTCCGGGTGCTCATGAACGCTGGCGCGGCTGCCGGTCACCAGCCAGCCATCCGCGTCGTCGCAGGCGTCCGGCCATTCACCGGCATGGACGCGATATCCGATGGCCTCCAGATCCTGCCGCGGGTCGGCCAGCAGGTCCTCGAACAATGCGAGATAGGATGACCAGCGCGTCGTGAGCTCCTCGTGCAGATCGTCGCAGAGGAGCACACCAACGCGTTGAATGCCGGAGGGCGCCGTCATGGCGTCAGGATGCCAGCGTCTGCGACGGTCCGCGACCCCGTGTGGCCATCCAGCGGCGGATGGCGGTGCGCAGACCCCGCCGCCCACCGGCACCCACGGGCTCGGGCGAGCGGCTCGGCTTGCTGGCCACACCCGGAGCGACCGCCTCGCGGGCGCGCCGCATCTGCCCGTGGAGATAGTGCGAGAACGCGCCTTGTGCGCCCAGCCGCGCAATGAAATTCAGCATGGCGTCGCGCAGGGATTCGCGGTGCAGGCGCTGACGGACGGACAGTCCAATCCCGGCAAGCTCCGCGTCCATCCGACCCGCCGCACCGTAGACGCGAACGAATTCATCAAGCCGCTCGATCTGGGCCTCCAGATCCCAGCCGAGTTCGTCGGCGATCAAAAGGAACTGCTCCTGCACCGGACACTCCGCAATTTTCGGTGAATGATTGAAACTGGGGATATTTTCGCGCTGCAACATAACCCGGACAAGCGCCGGTCAGGCAAGATCCCCTGTCCCATCAGTCACAGCTGACGGGCGTATTTTCGATCATCCCGGGAGGATGCCGATCAGGCGCAGCCAGAGGTAATGGAGTGGGAAGATGAGCAGGATGGTGAGCACCGCGAACCCCAGGGTGAAGCGCGTCAGTGCGCCCCATGGGACGCGCCCGAGCTGGGCGCCGACCAGTATCGGAGGCGCCTGGTAGGGAAGGAGGTAGGTGGAATAGGAAGCGGCCAGTATCGTCAGCACGGACTGCACCGACCAGCCGGTCGCGCTCGCCAGCGTCTCGCCAAGCGGCACACCGATGGCCGGCACACCCGGCATGGCCGCGAGCACGGCGAGTCCGACACCGCCCAGGCTGATCAGCGCATAGTTGAGCGCCCCCTGCCCCGGTGCCAGCGGCAGCGCCGGCAACAACTGGTTGAAGGCCGCCTCGCCGACACCGGAGTAAGCCAGTATCGCACCCAGGCCAAGGATGCCCGACAGCAGCAACAGGGGGCCGATATCGAGTGCGGCGAACGGCTTCTCCGGTACAAGGCGAGGCCCATTGAGCAGGCAATAGGCGGCCGCTGCCAGTGCCACCCAGGCCGGGCCGACGCCATGAAGGGCATCACTCGCCCACAGCCCGAGGGCGGCCAGCAGAACCAGTGCCGTCTGACGCTGATCCCGCGTCATCGGCCCACGGGGCTCATCAGGTGCAGGCCTGCCTGGGATGCGGTCGGGGAACACGTAGATCAGCAAGGCGATCAGTAGCAGTGAACGGAGCAGGCCGAGCACCGGGAAATGCCACCAGAGATAATCGAGGTAGCCGATTTCCACTCCATAGATCGACTCCATTGCACCGGCCCAGACCACGTTGGGCGTATTGGAGGGCAGAATGGCAAAGGAGCCGATATGCGTGCCGAAGACGGCTGCCAGCACCACGGCAATGCGCCCGTTGGCGTGATCGGAAAAACCGAGGCGGTCGGCGATCGCGACCGCAATCGGCACCAGCAGCACCATCCGCCCCATTGAACCGGGCATGACAAAAGCGAGGATCAGACCGACACCAACGGCGCCCGCGATGAGCAGACTATAGCGACCGGGCAGCCGGGACAGCAGTACCGAGGCAATATGCTGGCCGAGCCCGGTATGACGAATCGACATACCGAGAATCAGACCACCGAAGATGATCCAGAACGCATTGGACGCAAAGCCCGAGAACACGACCTCGGCGGGCGCGACCGTGAATAGCATTGCCGCGAGAAAGAACAGCAGCGAAGTCACCGCCTCGGCGACCAGACCTGTCGCGTAGAAACTGATCGTGACCAACGCAACGGCAGTGGTCATGCCCGTGCCGGGCGGCAACCAGTCAGGCGGAAAAAGCGCGACCCCGGCCGCGACAACGGCGGCCAGCGCCACGATCAGACGCGGCAGTTGCGAGGTCGCGAGCACTGCTAGAAGGCGTACCCGATTTCCACAGCGGCGATATCGACGCCCGGATTGCTGTCGTAGAGCCGGGCGTTGGACGTGTGCTGCATGCGCAGACCTAGAACCAGCCCACCAGCGGGTGCCCAGGCGATGCCAACATGGCTTGTAAACTGGAGCGGGCCGCCCAGATCCTTGCCATTGCCATCATGACGGGAGAGGAGCGTTGGCTGGAGGCCAAGGCTGAAGCGCAGTCCCGAACGCGCCAGCCGACGCTCGACCGCCGGGCCGATCGCGGCGACCGCGGTATCACGGTGATCTCCGGACCAGATGCCGAGGACCATATCCCAGCGGGCATCCCACCGCTTGAGCCCGAGCCGGTCGAGGACCGCCGCCTGAAGGCCGGGCGCGGACTGGCGATAGTAGAACTCGAAGGTGTCGAATCCATCGCCGCCGCCACTGCGCAGACCGGTCTCGCGCATGAGCGGCGGCCCCTGTGTCTGCGCCGTGGCGGGCGTTGCCATTACCAGAGAAGCCACCACCCCGAGTGTCAGAACACCGAGCCATCCCCCAATGCGGCGCCTCACGCCCATGCGTTTCCCCTGCTGATAATTTCGGGTGAGGAGTATAGCCGGATTACTGCACAACTCCGACCGCCGCGACAAAGAGCTGACCATGACGTCGACAGAGTGCATCGATATCGCGATCATAACCGCCGCCGATGACGCCGGCGATCGGGATTCCCCGGCGGCATGCCGCCTCAATGACGAATCGATCACGCCGATACAGACCCGAGTCGCTGAGACACAGGTGCCCGAGGCGATCCGCCGAGTGCACATCAACCCCGGCATCGTAGATGACAAGACTCGGCTGCTGCTCGTCGAGCAGGCGCGGCAGCACGCCGGCCAGCGTCTCAAGATAGTCTTCGTCCCCAAGGCCGCTCTCGAGCGGCATATCCAGATCGCTGACGGCCTTGCGGGCAGGAAAATTCCGCTCCGCATGCATGGAAAAGGTGAACGCGCGCGGCTCGTTGGCGAGCAGTCGCGCCGTCCCGTCGCCCTGATGGACGTCCAGATCCACGATCAGCACGCGCTCCACCAACCCTTCCGAGAGTAAAACCCTGACGGCCACCGCGATGTCATTGAGCAGGCAGTAGCCACTGGAGAAGTCGGCATGTGCATGATGCGTTCCGCCCGCGGCATTCAGCGCCAGACCTCGTTCGAGAGCGAGCCGCGCGGTGAGACAGGTGCCGCCGGTTTCCAGACGAACCCGCCGGACCAGCGACTCCGACCAGGGGAAGCCGCTGCGGCGCTGGGCAACGCGATCAAGGGTGCCCGCGAACAGGGCGTCGATGTAATGCGGGTCATGGACCATCTCCAGCGCCCCCCGGGAGGCGGGCTCCGGGAGATACCACTGGAGTTGCGGGTCGAGATCCTCCAACTGCGCGCGAAGGACCCGAAACTTGTCCATCGGGAAGGGATGAGACGCCGGAAGACGGAAGGTATACGCGGGGTGATGGACGGCAGGAATTGTCATCGCACAGCAACTATACGCAGGAAAGCTGTACCAGTCCCGGTGGCCTGTCTGCACCATCGACGCTTCAGCGTATTACACCAGGATGGGGATTGAAATACCGCGCCTCTGGAACAAACCCGGTCAATGTGTTGCCAACCAGTCATCGGCAATAAAGAGGGATTGATGTTTCAGATAATCAGACTACTCCCGACAGTTACCCTGATCCTTTTTGCATCCGTCGCCCTGCCCCTCAGCCCGGTGGCCATCGGCCAATCCGACGGGGCCTCCGGAAGCGTCGGTGCCAGCGCGCAGATCGTGCGAGGCATAGAAATAACGGGGGTCGACGATCTGCAGTTCGGTGCCATTCTGAATGGACTGGAAAGCGGAACCGAGACCATCTCTCTGGAACCTGACGGGAGTTTCCAGAGTGCTCCGGATGGGCTCTCCAGTGTCAACGACACGGTAACGGGGACGAGTCAGGTACAGGCTGCGACATTCTCGGTGGAAAGCGAGGATGCTCAGACGAAGACAGGCCAGGAGATCCGTATTGAATTGACGAGCGATCTTGGTGGCGGCGCTGATGCGCCCTCAATCACCGGACTGGATGTTGCCTATGACAATGCCGGCAACGTCGGCGACGATAACTCAACGGCCGTTACGATCAACTCGGCTACCATTCCGGCCTCTGCCGCTGAGAACCTTCAGGTCGGCGGGACGCTCGAAGTCTCGGCCAACACGCCCGCCGGCACCTATGACGGCGGTACCATCACCGTAACCTCGACTTTCAAGTAAGCCCACAGCATGCTGGGCCGGCAGTGGATCATCGTTGTTACCAGACCGGCGCTGGCCACGCTGTTGGTGTTGTTCGTCCTGGGTTTCCGGAGCACCGAGGCGCTCACACTGTATCCGACGCGTGTCGTGCTTGATGACTCGCATCGGGCGGTTCAGCTACAGGTGATCAACAACTCGGATCGGCCACAGCGTTATCTGATCCAGTGGCGCGCCATGGAGATGGACGCCACCGGGAATCTGGATTTCATAGACGTGGCGGAGTCGCCCACACCGCAGGCGAGCGACCACCTGATCGTCGGTCCCCGCCAGGCCATCGTCCCGCCGGGTGGATATCAGGTTGTCCGCATCATGTCGCGGCTGCCACCGGATAGCCCGGCCGGCGAGTATCGATCCCACTTACTCATCTCCGAACCCGCCATGGAGGAGTCGCAGGCCCCACCCCCCGACAGTGATGCTGGCATCGCCATCCGGATCGATACGACTGTCCGGACCAGCATTCCGGTCATTCTGCGCACCGGCTCACCAGAAGGCCACCTGGCCCCCTCAGCATGGTGGATCGATTCCAACACCGCGGGCGCACCCATACTGGGTGTCCAATACAGACTAAGCGGTTCAAGGAGCATCAATGCCCTCGCAACGCTCGAGTGGCATGGCCAGAGCGGAGAATCCCGAGTCATCACCCGGCGCCGCTTCGCAACGTATACCGAAATCGAGGAAAGAACGGTCACCCACGTACTGACTGGACTTGATGCCGATGACATGGAGGATGGCGCGATCACCTATACCCTCGAGCGGCTTGGCCGCCGGGGCAATCCCCAGGAGACGCTGTTCGCTCGCGAGATCCAGCCTAAAGAACTGCCGCAGCGCACCGGCGCCGGTAGCTGACGCGAGCCGAAGAAGCTGCGTATGCAGAGGTTCGCCTGTCTGCTTCTCATGCTGCCCGCCGCAGAGGCGATCCTGGCGCAGTCGATGTCCACCACGCTGACGCCGATACCCCTGGTGGTTGAACTCAATGACGCGCAATCAGGGGATGGCATCGAGGCGTACAGCGATGGCGAGAATATTTGGCTCCCCGTGCGACAGCTCGCCTCGTTGTTTGAGATCCCCATCGAGGTCAATCCCGAAGCGCAGCGCGTCGAGGGCTGGCTCTTCGAGCCCGATCGGCGTTGGAGAATCCGCATCGCCGGTGGATTGGCTCGCGGACCGACTGACAGCGATTGGCAACGGTTCCCCGAAAACGCTTTTGTGACGCGACGGCTCGACAACCGACGCGAGCTGCATGTCCGACCCATGGTGCTGGAGGCCGTCTGGCCGATTCGCATCGGCATCAGCCGTGCTGATCTGCGCGTAACCATCCGTAGCCGCCGCAAGCTGCCCAGAGAGCGCCGGCTCGAGCGTGAGGCTGAGCGCGCTGCGCTCAACCAGCGCTCGGGACGCCAGCGGCGCCCTGACCTGCCCCGCACCGGCACTGATTATCATTGGTGGCAGCCGCCGGGCGGCACCCTGCGGATTGGCAGTTCCCGCACCGGCGATGGTCGGACCGAGAGCCAGGCAAGCCTGACGGCCGTCGGGGAAATTGCTGGCATGACCGCCTTCACCACTGCGGCCGCAAGGCGTGATGCCAACGGTTCCACCCGGCTTGGCCGTGGGCGCCTCACCTTGCGCCGGTTCGCCAGCCCCGCGCCGATGACACTGGGAGCGCGCGAGATTGCATTTGGTGACCTGCGAACGGCACCAACGGAACGGATCGCGGGTGGGCAAACGGGTGTGGGCTTTAGCATGAGCAGCTTCCCGCTCCGCAGTGGCTCTTCGCTTGAGGGCTACTCACTGGCCGGAGATGCTCAACCAGGCTCCGAGGTGGAGCTCTATCGAGGCGATAGCCTGGTGGGTTTCACCGAGGTGAATGAGGATGGACGGTATCAGTTCGGCAATATCACGCTTGAGCCCGGCCCCAATCCCTTACGGGTCATCATCCGGACCCCCGAAGGACGTCGCCTGGTGGAGCAGCGCCGACCCGTCTTCGGGCGCGATCAGATCAACCCAGGCGAAACCCGCTTCGCATTGGAGGGCGTACGTCCCGGCACAAGCCTCATCGCGAACGGCAATGGCGAAGCGGCCAACCGCGCAGCGGTCGGGGGACTGCGGATCGCAACCGGCGTCGATGAGCGTACGACAGTCAATCTGCGCTGGATAAGGGGGATGGGTCGCGAAGCGACGACCCGAAGGGATTATGTTGGCGTTGACATGATCCGGGGCATAGGTCTCGGAATTCTCCGCCTCGGCATGCTGAGCGACCTGGCGGGCGGTCAGCTCCTCGACGGGGATTTTCGCCTGCCAACAAGGCAATGGCCGGTGACCGCGGGCGTGGCCGTAGGCAACGGTTACCAGAGCCCTGCGACCGGCTTCGGCGACGAAGCCATCACACAAGAACTTAGCCTGCGAACGAACCAACGAGTCAGACTCGCCCAACAGGTTTTCCGCTTGAGCTTCAACGCCCAGCAACGGGAATCACGCGACGGCAGTTCGCAGCGCATCCTACGCTTGCGTCAGTCAGCGAGGTTGGCGGGTCTACGCTGGCGTCACCGCATCAACTGGCGTGCTGGGGATACGATCGACGGAGCACTGCTCTTCAGCGACTGGCTAAACCCGGGGGCTGATCGTCGTATGCGGCTCTCCGGCCAGCTCCGCTATCGCCGGGGTGTGGGTGTCGCATCGCTTGCCTTCTCCACCCGGGTAGCGTTAGCGAACCAGCAGCAGATCAGCGGTCAGCTCGCCTACGACCGTGAGACGGATGAGAGCCGATGGACGATTGCCTACAACGGCAACATCACCGAGGCCGACTACTCACTCGGTGCCAACATCACCGACAGCGGGGACTTTGGCATCTCCGCATCGCTGCAGTTCGCCTTTGCCACCCGGCGTGGGCGTTCCCCGACATTATTCGAAACGAATCCCGTCGCCGAGGGGCGTCTGAGGGCACGCGCGTATCTTGATGCCAACGGTAACGGCCGGCGTGACACTGATGAGCAGGCACTTGCCGGGGTTCGACTGCAACCGCCGTTATCGAACAAAGGGGCGACCGACGCCAGAGGCGAGCTGGCCGTCAACGGCCTGTCGCCCCACCGCTACTATCCGGTGCGAGTCGATCCTGCGTCGCTTCAGAATCCGCTGCATCGGCCCGACGAAGAAGGAGAACGCGTCTGGGTGCGACCCGGCTCGACACCTCGGGTCAGTCTCGCCGTCAAACCAACTGGCGGTGTCTACGGCAATGTGCGATACGCCGATGAGAATGAGGGCGCCCAGGGCGTGGGTGTCCGGCTCGTCAACTGTGGTGGCGAGGTTGTTGCCCGCCGCCGGACTCGCCTCAACGGCTTTTTCGCCTTCGAGGGGTTACCCCTTGAGCGGCTCTGGCTGCGTGTCGATAACCGGGGTGGTTTGAGAATGAGCGAGGTACCCGGAAGCCCACTTGCACTTTCACCGGACGCTCCCTACGTCTCGGAGCAGGGCGTCACCGTCACGCCGCGATCGACACTCGATGAGTATGGCGCTGTACAAGGCACCCTTATCGCCCCGGACTGCGCGGATGGTCTCGCGAATGTCGCGCTGCGGCTGCAGCCCATTGACGACGAAAAGAGGCCTTACCGCATAAGCACCGGCATGGATGGCCATTTCCAGCTCGACCGACTGCCCTTCGGGCGATACCGGTTGAGCGTCGTTGAATCGACACTACCCGACGGTATCGAGACAGTCCCTGACCAGGTCTTTGAATTAACACCCGACGCTCCACTGATCGAGGACCGACATCTCCTGGCAGAGCAGAAAGACTGATGATCAGACACCCCTCAGCATCGAGACACCCTGTTTACGCTGTGCTCGCCCTGCTATCGCTGATGACGCTCGCCGGTCCGCTTCATGCGGATCCCCAGACTGGCGGCAGTCCACCGGGCGGTGGTTCAGCAGACGCCGGCCCGCCAACCGGCGATGCCGTCATCGATGTCATCGAACCACTGGTCTTCGGCCGCTATCTCAGTCGCATCCAACCCGGCACCACCGGCGAGATCTCGCTACAGACGGACGGAAGCGTAAGCACCCGGGGGCTGCGCCCGTTGGACAACGCGAGCAGCCCCGCCCGCGTGACGGTGCGCGAAACCTTCCCAGGCCAGGGACAACCGTTCGAGGGTCAGTACGATCTCCGCATCATGACGAGTCCGCTTGAGAAGAGCGGCAGCGCCACTACGCTCAGATTCAGCACGCTCCGCGTTCGGTTTGTGGAAGACCGCAGAGGCGGATCGGGTGGCCAGGTGCTGAAGAAGGAAGCGACAGGCAACGGGAACCTGGCGGTCATATTGGAGGATGTTGACCTGCCTAGCGGCAATCAGCCGGGGAACCTGAAGATAGCGGGCGATCTCGAGCTGCGCCATTCAGCAACCGGGACGTATGAGGGTGTGATCTTTGTTGAGGCGACGCAGACATACCGATAGGACGTCCCGGCAGGGGGGTTAGTGGCGCCGAGTAGCTGCGCCACTTTTCTTGGACGGTTTTCACGCGGCGAGGTCGATGCCCGGTCACTGGAATGACGCTTCAAGGACCACGTATTTCATCAAGAGTAGGAAGATTGGTCGGGGTGGACGGATTTGAACCGCCGACCACCTGCACCCCATGCAGGTGCGCTACCAGGCTGCGCTACACCCCGACCGGAGCACAGAGGATACAATAAACGCCGGCCTCAGGCCAACGCCAACACCCTAGCGCTTCAGCTCAGCGAGTACTTCCTCCAGCTCGCTGCGCATCTGACGGATCACCTGCTGGCGCTGGTTCGCGTCATCCCGGGCGGTTTCGCCCGAGAGCTGCTGTCGGGCGCCACCGATGGTGAACCCCTGCTGGTAGAGCAGGCCCCGGATCTGACGAATGAGGATGACGTCCTGACGCTGGTAATAGCGCCGGTTGCCGCGCCGCTTGACGGGATTGAGCTGCGGGAACTCCTGCTCCCAGTAGCGCAGCACATGGGGTTTGACCGCGCACAGCTCACTGACCTCACCGATGGTGAAGTAGCGTTTCGCCGGGATCGGCGGCAGCTCGTCGTTACTGCTCGCGTCCAGCATAGGCCTCCACCCTCGATTTCAGTTTCTGCCCAGGCCGAAAGGTGACCACCCGCCGCGCAGAAATGGGGATTTCTTCGCCGGTCTTGGGGTTACGTCCCGGCCGTTCGTTCTTATCCCGCAGATCGAAGTTACCGAATCCGGAGAGCTTGACCGCGGTCCCGGCCTCGAGCGCACGACGGATCTCCTCGAAGAAGCTCTCGACAAGTTCCTTGGCCTCACGCTTGTTCAGCCCGACCTCTTCGAAAAGCCGCTCGGCCATATCGGCCTTGGTCAACGCCATTCGTGCCCTACTCCCTCAATTCCGCACCGAGCGACTCGCCCAGTGCGCGAATAACGTCCTGCTGGATGCGATCAACTTCCTCATCGGTAAGAGTGCGGGAATAATCCTGCACAATCAATCCCATGGCGAGACTTTTACAGCCTTCTTGAACACCCTTGCCGCGATAGACGTCAAAAAGCTGCAGCGACTGCAGCGTCTCTCCGGCGGCCTTACTGATGCACTCACGCACCGATTCCGCCGTCACAGACTCTGCCACGACCACGGCGAGGTCCCGCCGGATGGCCGGATAGCGCGAGATCGGCTGGAATGCCGGCAGGGATCGATCCTGGAAGGCGGACTGCTCCAGCTCGAAGAGGTAGACCCCTTTGTCGAGATCCAGATCACGCGCCTGTTGCGGGTGCAGCGCCCCGACCCAGCCGATTGGCCGGTCATCGAGATAGACCCGCGCCGCCTGTCCCGGGTGTAATGCCGGATGGCTCTCCGGCCTGAAGTGACACCGCTGCTCGGGTGCGGCGAGCGCGACAAGCGCCTCGACATCGCCCTTGATATCGAAAAAGTCGACCGGCCGACTGGCATCGGCCCAGTGCTGGACATGCGCGGGGCCGGTCACCACACCGGCAACAACCGGCGTCTGCTCCAGATCTTCAAGCGTGCCACGGAAACGCAGCCCGGCCTCGAACAGCCGGACACGGGCCATCTGCCGATTTTGATTGTGAATGACCGCGCCAATCAGACCGGGCCAGAGCGAACTGCGCATCACGCCCATGTCGCTCGACAGCGGGTTGGCCAGCGCGAGTGGCGTGTGCTCCGGATCCAGCGCCGACTGCAACCCCTCGGAGACGAAGCTGTAGGTGATGGCCTCCTGGTAACCGCGATCCACCAGCAGCGAACGGATCCGAGCCAGCGTCACCCGCGACTCGGATTCCGGCGGAATACTCGCCGGCAGCGCCGTGCGTCGCGACGGAAGCCGGTCATAGCCATGGATACGGGCGATTTCCTCGATGAGATCCACCTCGCGGGCAATATCGAAACGCCAGCTCGGTGCAACGATTTCCCAGTGCTCGCCCTTCTCCTCCGGCACCATGCCAAGGCGGGTGAGCGTCTCGCGCATCGCCTCCTCATGGATGGCCGTGCCGAGCAGCGCATTGACGCGCGTCGGGCGGACTGTCACCCGCCGCTCCTGCGGCAGATGCACCGCGACCACGGCCTCCGTCACCGGACCGGGTTCTCCCCCTGCATGGGCCAGCAGCAGCGCCGTCGCACGCTCCATCGCCTCGCGACAACGCTCGGGATCAACGCCCCGCTCGAAGCGATGAGAAGAGTCCGTATGCAGCCCATATTCCCGGGCCCGACCGGCGATGGCCGCCGGCGCGAAGAAAGCGGCCTCGAGGAAGATATCGTTCGTGCCGTCACTGACCGCCGTCGCCTCGCCGCCCATCACGCCAGCCAGCGCCACCGGCTTTTGGTCATCGGAGATCACCAGCGTGTCCGCGCCCAGCGAGACGGTGTCGCCATTGAGCAACTCAAGACGCTCGCCGGGTCGTGCCTGCCGGACCCGTATACCGCCAACGAGCGTCGCCAGATCAAAGGCATGCATGGGCTGTCCCAGCTCAAGCATGAGGTAATTGGTGATGTCGACGACGATCCCCAACGGCCGAATGCCCGCCCGGCGCAGGCGCTCAGCGAGCCAGGTAGGGGTCGGCGCCTGGGTGTCGACACCATGAACCACCCGGCCGCAGTATCGCGGGCAGTCCGCCGGGCTTTCCAGCGTCACCTCGAGGGCCGCCTCGGTGGTGGCGGGAACCCCCTCGATGGCGGGCACATCCACCGGATTGCGAGTGAGTACGCCGACCTCGCGGGCAACGCCGGCCATGCTCAGGCAGTCGCTTCGGTTGGGCGTGAGCTCGACCTCGATCACCGGATCGTCCAGATCCAGCCAGTCGCGAAGATCCGCGCCGACCGGGGCGTCGGCGGGAAGCGCCATGAGCCCGGCGCTTTCCTCCGAAAGCCCCAGTTCCCGCGCCGCGCAGAGCATGCCGAAGGACTTGATACCCCGCAGCTTGGCCGCCTTGATCTTCATGCCTTCGGGCAGCCGGGCCCCGACCCGGGCAAAGGGCGCCTTCAGCCCAGCAACAGCGTTCGGTGCTCCACAGACAACCGTTTTCGGTTCATCGGTCCCATCGTTAACCTGGCAGACCCTCAGGCGCTCGGCGTCGGGATGCTGTTCGCATTCGGTGATCTCACCGACGACAACATCGCTGAACGCCGGTGCCGCCGTTTCGACGGCATCCACCTCGAGGCCCGCCATCGTGAGCCGTTCAGCCAATTCTGAAGTGGCCTCCGGGACCGCCACCCATTCACGCAACCAATGTTCGCTGATTCTCATGCAGCGCTCCTAGCGGAACTGACGCAGAAAGCGCAGATCATTCTCGAAAAAGATTCGCAGATCGTTTACCCCGTAGCGCAGCATCGCGAGCCGCTCGACGCCCATGCCAAAGGCATAGCCCGTGTAGCGCTCGGCATCGATGCCAGCGGCTTCGAAGACGGCCGGGTGCACCATCCCGCAACCGAGTATCTCCAGCCAGCCACTGCCACTGCAGACCCGGCAACCATCGCCATGACAGAACATGCACTCCACATCCACCTCGGCAGAGGGCTCGGTGAAAGGGAAATAGGAGGGCCGAAAGCGCAGTGCCAGATCGGCCTCGAAGAACTGCCGGACGAAGTCCTCCAGTACGGCCTTGAGATCGCCGAAGGTCACGTCTTCGTCCACCACCAGCCCCTCGACCTGATGGAACATCGGCGTGTGGGTGAGATCGGAGTCGCAACGATAGACACGACCGGGCGCGATCACGCGGACTGGGGCGCCTTCAGCCTCCATCACCCGGATCTGTACGGGGGAGGTGTGCGTGCGCAGCAGATGACGTGCGTCGAAGTAAAAAGTGTCATGCATCGCCCGGGCGGGATGATCCGCCGGAATATTGAGCGCCTCGAAGTTGTGGTAGTCATCCTCCACCTCGGGGCCTTCGGCAATCGCGAACCCGACGCCGCGGAACATCGACTCGATCCGCTGTAATGTCCGGGTGATTGGATGCAGTCCGCCCGGTGGCTCGGCGCGGCCCGGGAGTGTGACATCCACCCGATCAGCCTCCAGCGCGGCATCGAGCTCGGCTTGTTCCAGCGCAGCGCGGCGTGCCTCAATCCGCTCGGTCACGCGCTGCTTGGCGGCATTGATCGCCTGACCGGCGGCCGGTCGCTCGTCGGCTGGAAGCTTACCCAGCTGCTTGAGCTGCTCGGTCAGCCGGCCTTTCTTGCCCAGGTAGGCGACCCGGACCTCCTCGAGCGCGACCACGCTGCCGGCCTCATCGACGGCGGCCTCGGCCTGCTCGGTCAATGCCTGGAGCTCGTCACTCATGGTTCATCCCGTCTGGAGACAAAAAAAGGGGGAAGACAGCGGCCTTCCCCCGGCTGGCCGTCCCTGCCGGGACAATCAGGCCAGCGCCGCCCTGGCGCGCTCGGCGAGCGCAGCAAATCCGGCCTCATCATGCACGGCCATATCGGCGAGCACCTTGCGATCGATCTCGATCTCGGCCTGCTTGAGGCCGTTCATGAGCCGGCTGTAGGACAGCCCGTTCGTGCGGGCGGCCGCGTTGATGCGCTGGATCCACAGCGCGCGGAATTCGCGCTTGCGTACCCGGCGATCCCGGTAGGCGTACTGGCCGGCCTTGATGACCGCCTGGTTGGCTACCTTGAACGTCTTCCGACGCGCACCGTAATAGCCTTTCGCCTTGCCGAGGACCTTCTTGTGGCGGCGGCGTGCAATGACGCCACGCTTTACTCTGGCCATCTTCCGAATCCTCTCTGTTCAGTATGATTTCAAACGTACGGCAGCAGCCGCCGGATGGCCGGCGTGTCCTGCTCCGATACCAGCGTGGTGGCACGCAGCTTCGCCTTCCGCTTCGCATCCTTCTTGGTGAGGATGTGATTGTGGAAAGCATGCGCCCGCTTGTATCGACCGCTCGCGGTCTTGCGGAAACGCTTGGCGGCGCCACGGTTCGTCTTGATCTTAGGCATGAACCGTTTCTCCGTTGCCACAAACAAGAACTCCCGGCGGCGCCGGGAGATCACCCGATGGAGGCCGGAGCCTCCGCTATTTCCCCCTGCGGGGAGACATCGTCATTACCATCAACCGGCCCTCCATACGGGGGCGCTGATCCACGGTGGCATGATCCTCGAGGTCTTTCTCGACCCGTTCAAGCAGCTCCGCCCCGAGTTCCTGATGGGCCATCTCGCGGCCCCGGAATCGCAGGGTGACCTTGACCTTGTCACCGTCCTCCAGGAACTTCTTGAGGTTCCGCAGCTTCACGTCGTAATCACCGACATCGGTGCCCGGCCGGAATTTCACTTCCTTGACCTGAATCTGCTTCTGCTTTTTCTTCGCCGCCTGCTGCTTTTTCGACTGCTCGAACTTCCATTTGCCGAAATCCATCACCCGGCAGACGGGCGGATCGGCGTTGGGATCGAGCTCCACTAGATCCAGATTCACGGTCTGTGCCCGCTGTACCGCTTCGGTCGTTTCGACGATGCCGACCTGTTCGCCGTTTTCGTCGATCAGGCGGACGCGGGGTACCTGGATGTCTTCGTTGATCCGGCGGTTCTCGCCGGCGCCGGGCTGCTGGCGACGTGCCCCCGGCTTTCTGCGTATAGCGATGCTTCAGTCCTCCACAAGCGTTCGGCCCAGACGCGCCATCTCGCCATCCAGGCGTTCAACGAATGCCTCAAGCGACATCGCGCCAAGGTCCTCGCCTGCCCGGGTGCGAACGGCAACCTGGCCCGATTCGCGCTCCTGATCTCCGACGACCACCATGTACGGCACCCGTCGAATCGTATGTTCGCGAATCTTAAAGCCGATCTTCTCGTTCCTCAAGTCGCACTCGGCTCGAAATCCCCGCCCGGTCAGATGCTTCCGCACGCTCTCGGCGTAATCGGACTGGCGATCAGTGATATTGACCACCTGCACCTGCACCGGCGCAAGCCAGACCGGCCAGTCACCGCCATAGTGTTCGGTGAGCACACCGATGAAGCGCTCGAAGGATCCGAAAATCGCCCGATGCAGCATCACCGGCACCGCGCGGTCACCCGCCTCGGTGACATATTCGGCATCCAGTCGTCCGGGCATCGAGAAGTCGACCTGCATGGTGCCGCACTGCCAGACCCGATTGAGGCAATCGCGCATGGACAGTTCGATCTTCGGCCCGTAGAACGCGCCCTCACCCGGATTCAGCGTCCAGTCCATCCCCTTGGTCTCAAGTGCCTGCTCGAGCGACGCCTCGGCGCGATCCCAGAGCGCGTCCTCGCCCACCCGTTTGTCCGGACGGGTCGACAGGGCCACCTGAACATCATCGAAACCGAAGTCACGATAGACGCTGAAGGCAAGGTCGAGGAAGGCAGCCACCTCCTCCTGCAGCTGATCCTCGGTGCAGAAGATATGGGCATCGTCCTGGACGAAATTGCGCACACGCATCAGCCCGTGCAGCGTGCCCGACGGTTCGTTGCGGTGGCAGTTGCCGAACTCCGAGAGCCGTAGCGGCAGGTCGCGGTAACTTTTCAGCCCCTGGTTGTAAACCTGCACGTGGCAGGGGCAGTTCATGGGCTTGACCGCGTAGTCGCGATGTTCGGAGTGCGTCGTGAACATGTCCTCCCGGAACTTCTCCCAGTGGCCCGAACGCTCCCACAGGCTGCGGTCAACCAGCTCCGGGGTGCGGATCTCCTGGTAGCCATGCGCCTCGAGCCGACCCCGCAGGTAGTCCTGGAGGATGGTGTAGACACGCCAGCCATTCGGGTGCCAGAACACCATGCCAGGTGATTCGTCCTGAAGGTGGAAAAGATCCTGGCTGCGGGCAATGCGGCGGTGATCGCGCTTCTGGGCCTCTTCCAGGAACTTCATGTGCGCCTTGAGCGCCTTGCGGTCGGCGAACGCCGTGCCGTAGATGCGCTGCAGCATCTCGTTGCTGGCATCACCACGCCAGTAGGCACCGGCCAGCTTGGTGAGCTTGAAGGCCTTCAGAAACCGCGTGTTGGGGACATGCGGACCGAGGCACATGTCGACGTATTCCTGGTGATGATAGAGCGCCATGGCTTCGACATCGGCGAGGTTCTCGACCAACTCGACCTTGTAGTTCTCGCCGCGCTCGCGGAATAGCTGGAGGACCTCGTAGCGCGGCGTCACCTGCTTGATGACGTCGTACTCCTGATCAATCAGCTCGGCCATGCGCTGCTCGATCCGCTCCAGATCTTCCGGGTGGAAACCGGCGTCATAACGGATGTCGTAGTAGAAACCTTCCTCGATGACCGGCCCGATCGCCATCTGGGCCTCCGGATAGAGCTGTTTGACGGCCTGGCCAAGCAGGTGACAGCAGGAGTGGCGGATGATGTCGACGCCCTCGGGATCCTTGGGCGTGATGATCTGCAGATCGGCATCGGCCTCGATCAGATCGCAGGCATCAACCAGCTCGCCATTGACGCGTCCGGCCACCGTTGCCTTGGCGAGGCCAGGGCCGATATCACGCGCGATGTCGAGAACGGAGACCGCCTCAGCGTATTCACGCTGACTGCCGTCCGGAAGGGTTATCTGGGGCATCGGGAGGCTCCACAGTGGTGACCGATACCAGGGGCCACATGCATTTATTCGCGGAAATAGGCGTGGTAGGCGCGAGTGGATTCGAACCACCGACCCCCACCATGTCAAGGTGGTGCTCTAACCAACTGAGCTACGCGCCTGTCGTCAGGGGCGAGAGTATAGCGGGATTGGGGGGCATTGCCAAAGGGAAGTTGCAGCCTGCCGTTCTATCGCGCCCGGCGGTCCCGTGAGACGACCCGTCGAACCATGCGACCAAGTATCATGGCGGCCCGTTGGTTTGAGTGACACGCCCTGGTCCATCAACGCTCGGCGCCGGATAGAAGCTGAAGGCCGACTTCACTGATCCGCTCGTCGGATTCGCGGGCGCGCACGATCAGCTCGATGGGCCCCAGGGCCACGCGGTCGCCGACCTCTGGCCGCTGCAGTTTACGCTGCATGTAATCACCGACACTGAGTTCGGCGCCGGCCGGATCGATCACCGCACCGTAGGCATCCGCCAATGTGGCCACCGGGGCCGTGGGCGCAATGGCGAAGTCGCCGAAGGCCGCGCGGCTGGTCCTGCTCCCCTCTTCCGATGCCGCGAACAGATGATCAAGCGCCGAGGCATACCGTGGCGACATGAAGATATAGACATAATCATCCGGCTGCAGTCGCCCCGCCTTGCGGAAATGCATTGAGCGCCCCTCACGCAGCACAAGCGCGGGTCGGCCCCATCGCGGTAGACGCGCACCGGCAACGACCGGGCTACCGGGTGTGACATGGTAGACGACCAGTTCATGGTGAGCGCTTCCCGGCAGTTCCAGTTCGACCTTCTCAACCGGCCCCAGGCGCTGCGGGACAATCATGCCAAGCCAGCGCGCAACCGGCTTGATCGTCCAGCCCTGCACGAGCAGTGAGGTCAGCACCATGATGAACGCCGCATTGAAGAAAAGCTGCGAGTTCTCCAGCCCGCCCAAAAAGGGCAGAATCGCAAGCAGAATCGAGACGGCCCCACGCAGGCCCACCCAGGAGATGAAGGTCACCTCGCGCAGCGAAAACCGGAACGGTAGCAGACACAGTCCCACCGTGATGGGCCGAGCCACGAACATCAGGAAAAGGCCGAGGCCGACAGCCTGCACGGCAATGTCGGAGAATTCCGAGGGCGTCGCAAGGAGCCCCAGGACAAGGAACATCAGGATCTGGGCAAGCCAGGTCATGCCGTCCTGGAATCGCCGCAGCTCGGTCCGCTGGGGCACCACCCGATTGCCAGCCACCATCCCGGCGACATAAGCGGCGATGAATCCGCTCCCCCCCAACTGCGCGGTGGTGGCGAAGACAAGCAGCGCACCCACCAGAACGAATACCGGATACACGCCGGCATCCAACTCGATCGCGTTCATGAGCCGGTTGAGCAGGTAGCCGCCCCCCAGCCCTAGAGCGATACCGAGCCCCATCTGCAGCCCAAACCCGATGATCAGCGATGTGGTAAATCCGCCCAGTCCGCTTTGCTGCGCGACCAGTTCGACGAACGTCGCCGCCAGAAAGATCGCGATGGGGTCATTGGAACCCGACTCGACGCCCAGCGTGCCCCGAACGCGGCTGCGCAGGGTAATCCCGCCGGCGCGCAGCAGAAAGAACACGGCCGCCGCATCGGTTGAGCTGATCAATGTGCCGAGCAGCAGCGCCTGCGGCCAGGTGAGGTCAAAGATGTAATGGGCCGCCACCCCGACCAGTCCCGTCGTCAGGACGACGCCAAACGTGGCCAGGATGACGGCTGGAGCGGCTACCCGGCGAAAGGCGGCGAGACGGGTGCCAAAACCGGCATCGAAAAGAATCACTGCAAGGGCGACGCTGCCGATGAGATACGCGCCCTGCTGGTCATCATAGGCAAGCCCGAGGCCGTCCTCGCCGGCGATCAGCCCGATCAGCAGAAAGACCAGCAGCAACGGTGCTCCGAAGCGAAAGGCCAGCACACTGGTCAGGATGGACACCAGCACCAGCGCCGCACCGATCAGGACAAGCGGTGCCAGCCAATCAATCATGCATAGCCCTCGAAGCAGACGTAGGGTCGCCCGGCGCGCCAGCCGACTGCTCGGCCGCCACGGATGCACTCGCCAAATAACGCGCCCTGATAAACGTAGCCCATTCGCCCTCGCAGAGAAACCGCGGGACGCCGCCAGACGTCAAGCGGGCAGTCCGAATGCCAGTGTCCTGCTCGTGCGGATGAGATGGGTATTCGCCCTTGACTGACTGGACAAGAATGGCTTCAAACGTACGATGTTTATGTACACAACCCAAGTGTAGTGGCTTATGAAAAAGATGACTGTGCGTGATGCCCGTGAGAATTTCGCTAGCATGCTGACCCGCGTAGAGCAGGACGGCGAAGAGGTGACGATTCTGCGTCATGGCAAGCCGGTCGCGCGCGTGACAGGGATCGAGCGAGAGACCGCGGTGCCCTTCATTTCGCGGGCCGCACTGCGTGATCGTCTACCGCCAATGCAAAAGACGGCCGCTGAGACCATCCGCGCGCTGAGAGAAGAAGACGACCGCCGATAATGTTCTATGCTGATACGAGCGCTGTTCTACCGTTTTACCGGGCTGAGGGGAATAGTGCCGCTGTCGAGGCGATTTTCATGGAGAATGCCGGGCAAATCGGACTCAGCCCGCTCGTGCGCGTGGAGGCGGCTTCGGCCATCGCCCGTTGGCACCGCACCGGCGAGATCACCGAATCACAGGCCCGACGGATCGATTCCGCGCTGCAAGCCGATATCGCGGCTGACCGCTATCGACACGTACCGCTGCCGGGCGACGTTTTTGAACAGGCACTGCATTGGCTATCGTTGCGTGAGACGAGCCTACGTACGCTGGATGCCCTCCACATGGCAGCGGCAGCCCAACAGCAAGCTTGCCCGCTGACCGCGGACCAGAAACTGGCGGAGGCCGCGCTTGCTCTCGAGGTGGCATGTGAAACGCTCGAGTCCATCGCCAACGCTCGCTGAGCCCCCCGATTCGCCAGCCCGAGGCAGAATCTAGCCGGATACGCCACACTGACTACCCGACCGATCCAGTTTTGCGGTCCACCATGCGATAACAGGCGTCAGCAATACCGTGGGGCCAAGCCAGACCACGATGGATGGCAAATGGCCCAGGTTGACCACCGCGGTGGCAGTCAGGGTGGCAATCGTCCCGGCAAGCATGCGGCTTAGATGGCGGGCTATCCTCGGCGTACCGGCAATCGGTCCACGCTTCCAATGCCGCCAGTCGACTGACGACAGCGTAACGCCGATCATTCCGAATACGATCAAGGCGATGGATGGGTGGAATTCACCGGTGCTCAGAATGAAGAGGCCCCAGCCAATCATGCCCGTGCCAATGAGCGCCATCCCCAACCCAGCCGCTCGGTCGAGCTTGCCGGCGGCACCGCTGCGCACCATCGCAGCACGCCAACCCGTGAAAACGAGATAGAGCGTGAACAGGCTGATCGCCAGCAGGAAGGCATTAAAACGCAGCAGCCCGAGGACAATGGCGCTGACGCCGACCGCCAGCATGGCCAGCGCGTAGATTCTTCCAGACCGCCTGTGGGCGCTGGCACCCTTTCGACTCAAAACAGCGACCCCGGCGGAGGCGAGTGCGATCGCACCCGCCGTAATGTGAGCAAACAGTATGATATTGAACATGATTATCGGCACTGGACCTGACTCCTGACGTTCACGGCGCGACTCACCGATTCATGCAGTGAGTATCCGCTATGTCCTGAAGGACGCGGGCTGGGTCTGAATGCAGTGGCGTCGGCACCAGCTGATAGGATCGCTTCGCATACGCCGCCATTTTCTACAGTTGGAGTCTTAAGATCATGACCAATGCGCCATCCCTGATCTTTCTTGCGGGCAGCGCCCGTGAGGATTCGGTGAACAAGAAGATTGCCCGTGTCGCCGCCAGGATGGCGGAAGCGGCCGGTGCCGATGCCACTTTCATCGATCTGCGCGATTACCCCATGCCGCTTTACGACGGCGATCTGGAAAGCCGGGATGGCCTGCCCGAGGCAGCGGCCGAACTCAAAGCCCTGTTCCGCGCCAGCGACGGCTTGTTCATCGCCTCTCCCGAGTACAACAGCTCACTGCCACCGCTGCTGAAGAACACCATCGACTGGGTATCGCGAAGAGCCTCGGCCGATGAACCACCGCTGGTTGCCTATAAAGGCAAGGTGGCAGCGATTGCCGCCGGCTCTCCAGGCGGATTGGGTGGTCTGCGGGGGCTCGTGCCGCTTCGCATGCTGCTCGGCAACCTCGGCATGCATGTCGTGCCGCAACAGCTCGCCATCGCAGGTGCGCCGAATGTATTCGACGACGATGGCCGCCTCATCGACAGGGACCGAAGCGATGCGCTGGAGGCGGTGGTCAGGGAACTCACCACCATGGCGGTGGCGCTGCAGCAGACCTGAGCGGCCCGGGATCTACAGCACAGCCCTCAGCATGGCCTCCTGGCCCTATTGTCGCCGGGCTGCTGGGCATAGCCATCATCAGCGGTGGCCTGAACGCCTGGTATGCCGGCTGGGTCGGCTTCCTGGGCGTCGCGCTGGTCTTCATGCTCACCAACCGAGGGAGGCGTTAACGTTGCCTGTCATCACCTGCATCGATGATCTCAAGCGCATCTACAAGCGCCGGGTGCCGAAGATGTTCTACGACTACTGCGAGACCGGCAGTTGGACAGAACAGACATTTCAGGAGAATACGAGCGACTTCCGCTCGATCTACTTCCGCCAGCGCGTCGCCATCGACATGACCCGGCGCACGACGGCGGCCCGTATGCTCGGCGAAGAAGTGAGCATGCCGGTTGCCCTGGCGCCGGTGGGGCTGACGGGGATGCAGCATGCCGATGGTGAGATTCTGGCGGCACAGGCGGCCGAAGAGTTCGGGGTGCCCTTCACGCTCTCCACACTGTCGATCTGCTCCATCGAGGATGTCGCGGCGAAGACCACCAAGCCCTTCTGGTTCCAGGTCTACACACTCTCCGATGACGATTTCATGCGCCGTCTCATGGAACGCGCCCGGGCGGCGAACTGCTCGGCGATCGTCATCACACTGGATCTCCAGGTCCAGGGCCAGCGCCACAAGGATCTGAAGAACGGCCTGAGCGCACCACCCAAGCTCACCATCAAGTCCATCGCCAACCTCGCCACCAAACTCTCCTGGGGGGTGGAAATGCTCGGCGCCACCCGGCGGACCTTCGGCAATGTGGTGGGCCATGCGAGCGGCGTCACCGACTCCCGCTCGCTCTCGTCATGGACCGCCGAGGCCTTCGACCACTCTCTTGACTGGGATCGCGTCAAGGAGCTCATGGACATGTGGGGCGGTAAGGTCGTCCTCAAAGGCATCATGAACCGCGACGACGCGGAGCGTGCCGCCGAACTGGGTGCCGACGCCATCGTCGTCTCCAACCACGGGGGGCGTCAGCTGGATGGTGCCATCAGCAGCATTCGCGCGCTCCCGGATATCATCGAGGCCGTGGGTGATCGCATGGAGGTCTATTTCGACAGTGGCATACGCTCGGGCCAGGATATCCTCAAGGCCCTCGCGCTGGGTGCCAATGGTGTCATGATCGGCCGCGCCTGGGTCTACGGACTCGGCGCCATGGGCAAGGACGGCGTCACAAAGTCGCTGGAAGTGCTCCACAAGGAGCTCGATACCACCATGGCGCTCTGTGGTCATCGCGACATCAATGAGGTGGGCCGCGATATCCTTCATGTCCCGCGTGACTTCAGTGGACGCTGGGCCGACTTCGGCTGATCGAGGAAAGTCTTCAGCCAGTCGCGCAACCGCGATTGGGACGGCGAAGGCGCGACGATAGCGGCCAGCTCCGTCCGCAATGACGCAAGGTCATCAACCGTGTCGGCATCGGTCCTCGCCGGCAGGAACGCCACCGGGACTCCACCACCACTGATTCGGCTGACCAGTTCATTGAGGGTCGTCGCCTCGCTGTAGGCAACGCCAGTCCAGTGCTCGGGGGCGAGCGGAATACCGGCGGCGAACAGGTAGAAACCGCCATCCAGCGCCGGGCCGATCACACAGGCATCCGGTCGCCCCTCGAGCCGTTCAATCGCCTCCGCGATGGCCGCCGGCGTCAGCTGCGGGCTGTCCGTGCCCATCAGGATCACCGCGTCATGGGACTTCGCAAGCGCCGAGTACACCTGGTGCAAACGCTCGCCCAAAGCCCCCTCCCCCGTCCAGATCGCCGGGAACGCCCCCCATTGGGCGAACCCCACCGCCTGCGGCTCGGCGACGGCCCAGTGCGGACGTAACGCCAGCGGGTCGCGCTCCGCAAGGGTGCCAACCGTCTCGGCCACCGCCGCCACGCTGAGGCGGTAGAACGCCTGCGCATTCGATAGACCGATATCCTGGGCAAGACGCGTCTTGACCGGCGATAGACCGGCGGTTTTCCCGAAAACCGCGACCGCGACTTTCATCCCGCCCGCCGCCTTCGCAGGCGCTTCCATTCCGGCCAGGCCTGCCTGAGCCAGATGGACTGGTGGTTCAGCGTGGTCCGCAGCCACCCATGCCGCACATATTTCCGCGCACTGGTATGAATGACCTCCCCCACGGGCCGCACATCGATACCCTCCTGCCGGGCCCGCCAGACAAAGACATGGTCCTCGCCGTGCGGCAGATCCTCGGGGAAACCACCAATCGAATGGAACCGCTCACGCGCGATGCAGAATCCCTGATCACCAAAGGGCACCTTCAGCCACCGTGAGCGCAGGTTGGCCCCCAGGCTGCTCAGCGACATCAACCATGGCGATCCGTCGCGGAAGGCCAGATCGAAATAGAACAGCTCGCCCGGCTCCCGGTCGATCGCCTGCTGGAGCGCCTCCATGCTGCCCGGCGTCAGGCGGGAATCCGCATGCAGGAACCAGAGGTAATCGCCGCTGGAGGACCAAGCGCCTGCGTTCATCTGCGGCCCCCGCCCCGGCGTGGCCTGCAGGGACCGGATACGCTTGCCATGGATGAGCCCGATGGATTCGTCGAGGCCATCCCCCGCCGAGCTCACCAGGATGACCTCAAGAGGCCCCGGCAGACCGGCGATATCGTCCAGCAGCGTTTGCCACTGGTCCTCGCCCGGTGCCACGGGAATGATGATGGAGAAACGCCGCATCGCTACTGTCTGAGCACGTCCAGCCATTCACGTTTCGCCTCGGGGATCTGGTCGATCGGAGTCAGCAATGCGGTGGACAGCGTCTCGCGATAGGCCGGGTCGACCGGCGGGAGCGGCGTTGCCAGCAGGGCCAGCAGGAGCGCCTTGGCATTCTCGACAGACCCGCCATATCGGGCGATGACGTCAGCCACGCTGACATGCTGCGAGGGGTCATCCATCCAGCAGTCATAGTCGGTGACGATGCCGATGGTGGCGTAGGCCAGCTGCGCCTCACGGGCCAGGAACACCTCGGGGATATTCGTCATGCCCACCAGGTCACAGCCCGCCATACGCAGGAAGTGGCTCTCCGCCCGCGTCCCAAGGCGTGGCCCGTCGACGCAGGCATAGGTCTTGCCCGTCTGAAGCGCGAAGCCGCACTGCTCTGCCCAATGGCTGATCCAGGCCGTAAGGTCCGGACAGGTGGGATCCGCCGTTGAGACATGGGCCGCGACGCCATCGCCGAAGAAGGTCTTCTCCCGCGGGCCTTTGACGAGGTCGAAGTATTGATCCGGGATGACGAACTCGCCCGGTGAGATATCCTCTCGCAGGCTGCCGGTGGCTGAAAAACCGATGATCTGCCGGGCCCCGAGTTTCTTCAGGGCGAAGATATTGGCGCGGTAATTGATCTCATGGGGCAACAGCCCGTGACGCCGGCCGTGGCGTGGCAGAAAAAGGACCGTCCGATCCTTGAAAGCCGCCCTGACGACGGGCCCGGAAGGCGGACCGAAGGGGGTGTCCACGGCAACCTCCTCAAGGACCTCGAGGCCATCGATCTGATAAACCCCCGTGCCACCAATGATCGCCAGCATGTACTCGTTACTCCTCGCTTTGGGTGCCACTCTATACTGGCAGCGTATGGCGCGCGGGAATACGGGTTATTGCGGATGCGCTCCACCGCCCCGCCAGCGACGATATATCGGGTTCATGAGAGAGGTGCACCATGCCCGAAGAACATGATCTCGTCATCATCGGCGGTGGTGTCGGCGGTCTGGTCACGGCAAGCGTTGCCGGGCAGCTCGGACTCGATGTGGTCCTGATCGAGCGCGAGCCGGCCCTCGGCGGCGATTGCCTGCACTATGGCTGCGTCCCGAGCAAGACGCTCATCCGGAGTGCGGGGGTTGCCCATACCGTCAGGCGCGCCGGTGACTTCGGGATTGATACCTCGCCCGGCGCATCCGATCTCGGCGCCGTGATGGATCGCGTAAAAGCGGTCATTGCGCGAATCCAGCATCATGACGACCCGGACCGCTTCCGTGGCTACGGCGTCGATGTCCGGTTTGGGGAGGCGGCATTCCAGGACGCGCACACGGTGACGATCAAGGGGGAGAGAATCCGGGGTCGCCGCTTCGTGATCGCCACCGGATCGCGGCCGGCGGTACCGCCCATACCCGGCATGGAAAGCGTCCCCTACCTCACCAACGAGACCATTTTCTCGGAGCGTCAACTGCCCGCCCGACTCGCCGTGGTGGGCGGTGGCCCCATTGGTACCGAGCTTGCCCAGGCCTTCGCACGCCTCGGCAGCCGAGTCACGCTGATCGAGGCAGGTCCACGCCTTTTGCCCAAGGATGATCCCGTCCTGACCGCGCAGCTTCAGGAACACCTCTTAGGCGAGGGTGTCGAGGTTCGGGTTAATACCCGGGTTGCGAGTGCAGAGACCGCCGGCGATGCGGCGGTGCTCGAACTCGACTACGATACGGCGTGCGAGGCGCGGACTTTCGACCGTGTACTGATCGCGACGGGGCGCGTAGCCAACACCGCTTCCATCAACCCACAGGCCGCCGGCCTGACGCTGGATCGCGATGGCACGCTCGAGGTCGATAATCGGTTACGGACCAGCCAGCGACATATCTACGCGGTGGGCGACTGCGCAGGCCCTTACCCGTTCACCCACATGGCGGAGTACCAGGCCGGCATTGTCATCAGCAACGCGATATTCCGCCTGCCACGAAAGGCGAACTATGCCGTTGTGCCCTGGGTCACCTACACCGATCCGGAACTGGCCCAGGTTGGCATGACCACCACTGCGGCGGATGCAGCGGGCCTGGATTACGAGCTCGCGACGTTTCCCCTGGCGGATGTCGATCGGGCGATCGCGGAGGGCGAAACGACCGGTGAACTGCGACTCCTCATCCACCATGGACGCATTATCGGCGCCAGTCTGCTGGCACCCCACGCTGGCGAGATCATCCACGAACTCGCGCTGGCCATCACCGAGCGTGTCCCGCTTCGACGGCTCGCCGGCATGATTCACGCCTACCCCACCCTCGCCCAGATCGGCAAACGCGCCGCCGGGGGTTACTATGCCCCACAACTGTTCTCGGCGCGGACACGCAGGCTGGTCAAATGGATCAATCGACTGCTGCCGTAGGTCGCGGCCTGCGATGGACGATTCTCGCCGGCGTGTTGATCGCGATCGGTTTCGGCGTGCTGACCCGCGATCAAATCAACCGTGAGGCCATCATGAGCTGGCTGGCAAGCCTCGGCCCATGGGCAGGCCTCGCCTTCGTGGCCGCCTACGCCATCGGGGCGGTTGCCTTTCTGCCGGGGCTCGTCTTCACGATCGCCGGCGGCGCGCTGTTCGGCCCGGTCTGGGGTACCGTCTACAGCCTCATCGGCGCCACGCTTGGCGCGACCCTTGCGTTCCTGTCCGCCCGGCATGGAATGGGCGACTGGGTCGCCCGTCGGACCGGACGCCGGCTGGAGAGACTGCAGGCGGGGATTGATCGAGAGGGCTGGCGCTTCGTGGCGCTGATGCGCCTGGTGCCGCTAGTCCCTTTTAACTTGCTCAATTACGCGCTGGGACTGACGCGCATCCGTCTGCGCATTTATGTGGCCACGACACTCCTTGCAATGACACCCGGCGCATTCGCCTATGTGTGGGTGGGACATGCCGGCCGGCAGGCAATTGCTGGTGGTGGCAATGTCATTCAAAGTGGACTCATTGCGGTCGCCCTGATCGCTGCCATGGCCTTCCTGCCACGTCTGGTGCGCGCCTTTCGCGCCCCTGCACTGGCGGCTGACGAGCCCGGCCACCAGCAGGACCGACCGAATGAAAACGACCAATGAGGCGATCCAACCGATGAGCCAGCCCGCCGAAACCCAAAACTATTTCCTGGATCCCACCAAGTTCCGGAATCCCGAGCAAACAGCCAGTGGAGAAACCCGGGCCCATGTCACGCTGAAAAAGCTCGAGACGCTCTGGATCAACACGGGCACGCTCTGTAATCTCACCTGCCGCAATTGTTATATCGAGTCGTCACCCCGCAACGACCGCCTCGAATACATCCGTCATGCCGAGGTCACGGCTTATCTGGATGAAATCGCGCAGGAAGGGCTCGGCACGCAGACCATTGCCTTCACCGGCGGCGAACCCTTTCTCAACCCGGACATGCTCGCCATTCTCGAGACCACGCTCGCCAGGGGATTTGACGTCCTCATCCTGACCAATGCGACACGGCCCATGCTGCGCCCACGGATCAAACGGGGTCTGCTGGCGTTGAACGAAGACTACGGCGAGCGTCTCACCCTGCGGGTCTCCATCGATCACTTCGACCCGGCCTGGCACGAACACGAGCGCGGTGCCGAGACCTTCGAGCCGGTCATCGAGGGTTTGCAGTGGCTGACGACCAACGGCTTCAACATCGATATTGCCGGCCGTCTGTTTGCCGGTGATGACGAGGCCACCATGCGGGCAGGCTATGCCGCGCTCTTCGCGGCGCGTGGCATCCAGCTCGATGCCCAGGCGCCGAACAAGCTCGTGCTGTTCCCGGAGATGGACGCCCGGCTCGATGTGCCGGAGATCACGACGGGCTGCTGGGACAAGCTCGGCACCCACCCGGATGCGATGATGTGCGCAAGCTCGCGGATGATCGTCAAGCGCAAGGGGGCTGAACAGCCCAGTGTCATCGCCTGTACCCTGCTGCCCTACGACGAGCGTTTCGAACTGGGACATCGCCTGTCCGATGCGCAGCAGACCGTCGCGCTCAACCACCCACACTGCGCGCAGTTCTGCGTCCTGGGCGGCGCCAGCTGTAGCGGCTGATGAAGGCAGAGCCAATGGACACCAGAAAAATCACGTTCAAGGGACATAGCGGCGACACACTCAATGCCCGGCTCGATCTACCGGACGGCCCCGTGCGCGCCGCTGCACTGTTCGCGCACTGTTTCACCTGCTCGAAGGACATTCCGGCGGCGCGGCGTATCGCCGGACGACTGGCCGCTCAGGGCATTGCCGTGCTGCGCTTCGATTTCACCGGGCTCGGGCATTCCGAGGGTGAGTTCGAGAATACGAATTTCACCTCAAACGTCGAAGACCTGTGCCGCGCCGCTGACTTCCTGCGGGAGAACGTGGCCACTCCACAACTGCTGATCGGTCATTCGCTGGGCGGTTCAGCGGTGATCAAGGCGGCACCCCAGATCGATGGCATTCGCGCCGTCGTCACCATCGGCGCGCCGGCCGATCCCGGCCATGTCTCAAAGCACTTTGCCGAACAGCTTGATGCGATCCGGGAACACGGGGAAGCCCAGGTGGATCTGGCGGGACGGCCATTCACCATTCGCCGACAGTTTCTGGATGACATCACCGAGGCCAGACTGGACGAGGCACTGAAACAAATGCACGCGGCGCTGCTGGTGCTCCACTCGCCGCAGGATACGACCGTCGGCATCCGCAACGCCGCCGAAATCTTCCAGGGGGCCATGCATCCAAAGAGCTTCATCACCCTGGATGATGCCGATCATCTGATTACTCGGGCTGAAGATGCCGACTATGCGGCCGATGTCATCGGCGCCTGGTCAACGCGCTACCTCCAACTGGCCGATGAAGCGCTACCCGCGAGGGCACCCGAGGGCGTCACCCGGGTCTCGGAGGTCAGCCCGAAGGGCTTCCGGCAGGACATCAATGTGTCGGGCAAGCACATGCTGACCGCCGATGAACCGGTCAAGCTGGGTGGCACGGATCGTGGCCCGTCGCCCTACCAGCTCGTGGCGGCCGGTCTCGGTGCCTGCACCAGCATGACCATCCGCATGGTTGCCCGGCGGAAGGGCATCCCGCTGGAGCATGTCTCTACCGACGTCACGCATGACAAGGAACATCGAACGGATTGCGAGCACTGTGGCGAGGGCGGTGCGCGTCTGGACGTCTTCCACCGCCGCATCCATCTGGCGGGAGAACTCAGCAGCGAGGATCGCCAGCGGCTGCTGGAAATCGCCGACAAGTGCCCTGTGCATCGGACCCTGGAGTCCGAAATCGTGGTCGAAACCGTGCTGACGGACGGCCGGGACTGATCTAGCCCGTCTGCTCCAACGGCGGCAGATGCCGCTTCTGGTCCTCCGCCAGCTCCACATCATGGACGACGAGAATCGGCTGATCGGCGTGGCGGACGAGCCATTCGGTGGCCGAGCCATGCAGGAATTGCTGCAACCCGGTGCGGCTCCGCGTGCCCATGGCAATGAGATCCGCCTCCCACTGCTTCGCATGCTCGCTGATCGTCTCGGCGGCGCTGCCTACCGCCACGGCCATCTCCTCGTCATCGCGCTTCCAGCGCTCGAGCCGTGCGAAGGCCTCCTGCTCCGCCTTGTTCCGCTCATCCCTTGCATGCGTTGGGTTGATCGCCGGATTGGCCGTCGCCGAGGCGATATCGCTGGGATTGACGACATACAGCAGCCGCACGGTGGCTTGAGGATGATAGTCCCGGGTCACCGCAAGCGCCCGCGCCGAGGCCGTGGTGAAGTTAACGGGGACAAGAATTCGCTGGAGCATCTGACCTCAGCCTGAAAGGAAATGGGGCGCCATGTTAGCCGAATTTCACGATGTCGGATAATGACGCCTCATCGCGGATGACGGGACGCCCATCGACCCGCGCCAGGTTGCCGCGATGCAGCAAACCCAGTAGCTTACTCAGCCTTTAAAGCGCAGGCGCGCGAGACAGCTCCCCGCGTACACCACGACTGAATAATCCGCGCCAGCGGACAGGCAGGAAATGCAACCCGATACATTGAAGCGCTACGGTGCCGCGCTACATCGTTCCTGGTTTTTCAACTGGCGCGGTGACCTGATCGCCGGCATGGTGGTGGCCCTGGCGCTCATTCCCGAGGCCATCGCATTTTCCGTGATTGCCGGGGTGGATCCCGCGCTGGGCCTCTATGCCTCGTTCTGCATGGCGGTGGTCATCGCGTTCACCGGCGGCCGTCCGGGGATGATCTCCGCGGCCACCGGCGCGATGGCATTGGTCATGATCACGCTGGTGGCGGAACACGGGGTGGAGTATCTGTTCGCCGCCACCATCCTGACCGGCGTGCTGCAGATCGTATTCGGCTGGCTCAGGCTGGCCCGCTACATGATGTTCATCCCGCGGACCGTGATGCAGGGATTCGTCAATGCCCTGGCGATCCTCATCTTTCTCGCGCAGATCCCCCACTTCGTCGGACACGGAATCCCCACCTATGTCATGGTGGCGGCGGGACTCGCGATCCTTTACCTCTTCCCCTACATCAATCGCGCGATCCCGCCGGCGCTCGTGGCTATTGTGGCACTGACCGCCGCCGGCTATTTCCTCGGCAACCCCTTCAACTCCGTGGGTGACATGGGCGATCTGCCATCGGGCATGCCGATGTTCGGCCTGCCAACGGTGCCGTTCACGCTGGAGACACTCCGGATCATCCTGCCGACTGCGATGGCATTGACCATCGTCGGGCTCCTGGAATCGCTGCTCACCGCCTCCATTGTCGACGACCTGACCGATACGCCAAGCAAGAAAAACCGCGAATGTAACGGCCAGGGCGTCGGCAATATCGTCTGCGGGCTGTTCGGCGGCATGGCCTCCTGTGCCATGATCGGGCAGTCGATCATTAACGTGAAATCGGGGGGTCGGGGGCGGCTCTCCAGCCTCGCGGCAGGCATTTACCTGCTGTTTTTCATTCTGGTCCTTGGCGACCTGGTCTCCATGATCCCGATGCCCGCGCTGGTCTCGGTGATGATCATGGTGTCCATCGGCACGTTCGACTGGAGCACCTTCTCAATGCTCCGGAAAATGCCGCGCAGTGATGCCTTCGTCCTGATCGTGACGGTCGTCACCGTGGTGGTCACCCACGACCTCTCCAAGGGCGTATTCGCCGGTGTCCTGCTGAGCGCGGTCTTTTTCGTCCGCAAACTCGCCCGCCAGATCGAGGTCACCGCCCGGGACAGCGATGACGGAGGACATCGGACATACGATGTCCGCGGTGTGCTCTTTTTCGTGGCGGTCGATAATTTCCTCGCCGGCTTTGACTATGGCGCGGGCGTTCCCCGGGTCACCATTGACCTGACCCACGCCACACTGTGGGACAGCTCGGCCGTCGGCGCCGTCGACCGTGTCGTCGGCAAGCTGCGTCGCAACGGCGTCGAGGTCGCCGTGCGGCATCCCGAGGGACAGGGCGCTCACCTGATGGATGAGTTATCCGCCTATGATGAGCCCGGCGCGAAGTCGGTGGGACACTGACGCGGCCGGATAGACCCGGGGATCACACATGGCAATCGAAGTCTCGCTGCTAACGGTTTTCATTGCGGCCCTGATCACGGCGATCACCACCGGCCTGGGGGCATTCCCGCTGGTGTTCGCCGATCGCGTCAGCACGCGCTGGCTGGCGGTTGGTGCGGCAATGGCCGGCGGGCTCATGTTTGCCGCCAGTTTCAGCCTGATCACCGAGGGCAACAGCATCAATGGATGGCGTACCCTGATCGGCATCGCCAGCGGGCTTGTCCTCGTGGTGCTCTCTGACCGCCTGATGGATCATCTCGATACGCCAGACATCGGTGAGTTGCGGGGCGCGAACGCCCGCAAGGCCATCATGATCGTCGGGGTGATGACCATCCATTCTTTCGCCGAGGGGGTCGGAGTCGGAGTCGCTTATGGCGGCGGCGAGCAGCTCGGTGTCTTCATCACGGCAGCGATCGCGATCCACAATATCCCGGAAGGCCTCGCGATCGCGCTGGTACTCGTGCCTCGTGGCGTTCCGGTCTGGCAGGCGGCCGGATGGTCGATTTTCTCCAGCCTCCCCCAGCCCCTCATGGCCATTCCCGCCTATCTCGCCGTGTCCGCCTTCGAACCATTCCTGCCCATTGGCCTCGGCCTGGCTGCCGGCGCCATGATCTGGATGGTATTCGCCGAGATGATGCCCGATGCGAACAGGGACCTGTCAGCCTCGGCGGTGGGTATCGTCGTTGTCCTCGCCTTCATGGGCATGTCCGCCCTACAGATCATGCTGCCGCACTGAACCTTAGCCACGCTCAGGGGCATGGCATTGGCCAAGTCATCCAGCCCCCCAACGCTCCCAGCCCTTTTTGTAATCTCCGCTTTGCTGAGATTCGCGCATTTCTTCATTAAGGCGTAATGCAAGCATCATTGCGGCAACGATCAGGGACAAAAAAAGAATTAACCCATCGCCCGATATCAGCCCGGCCAGACCACCGACAGATGTGGAAAATATCCCGAATGACCTGATTTTCCCCCAGTCCTTTCCGCAATCATTCCCCATCGAATCGCCCACCATTCACTAGAATCCGCTGAGCAGTTTACGAAATTGGCGCGCGATCTGATGTCGTCTTAAAGGAGGATTCCCTCGCTGACACACGTCATTTCGAGGGAGTACGCCTCTATTTCACCCAAACGGCGCATTGTCGGTCTCCCCCACTGCTCCTACCGTCTCGTTGCACTCACCGCAACAAGCGCAAGGAGCGACTCAGGTACATGCATTTCACCAGCGAGCGGCCCGGATCGAATCTCGTCGTTATCGGCGATGATCAACTCGATGGACTGATCATCACGGGACTGACGGGAGAGGCGTTGGTGGCGGCCGCGCGCACCCAGCGTGGTGATCCCCGCCATGCCTATTATCCGTTGTTCGCGATCGCGTCGGGGCCGCCCCCTGAGGGTATCGATCGCGACGAGCTGGCCCTGCTCCTGGACGGTCTGGTGAATGACGAGGCCGAGGCCGCCTCCATGGCGGCCGAACACTGGCAAAAGGTCGATGGCCAGCACGCACTGCCGGCATCAACGCCCGAGGCAAGGCTCCTCAGCTACCTCGCGCTGCGGCCGTCCCGTCCCCTGGCACCCTTGCGTGACTGGCGCAGCCCCAGCGTCTACCGCTATCCCCTGCTGGCCGCGCTGGGCGCCGGCGAGAGCGGCGAAAGCCTGCCGGTACTGGCCGCCCGGGGCCTGCTGGTCCGCCGCGAGCTCATCGAACGACTGCGTCTTTGCCCGGGCTGTGGGGGTGCCCATCTGCTGTTCGTCGATACCTGCCCGAACTGCGCACGGATCGATATCGCGCCCGATGAATCCATCCATTGCTTCCGTTGCGGTCATGTCGAGAGCCAGGGCCGGTTCATGTCCGATGGCAGTCTGCAATGCCCCAACTGCCGGGCGCGTCTGCGTCATATCGGCACGGACTATGACCGACCGCTAGAGCACTACCTGTGCCGCCGATGCGGAGACCGCTTCACCGAACCGGATGTCATCGCCCGCTGCAGCATCTGCAGTCACGAATGCCATCCCGACATGCTGATGGCGCGCGAGGCTGGCACGTACCAGCTCACGGAATACGGACGGATGAGCGCACTGGACGGCAGCGCCGGTCGGGTATTCGAGCGCTTCGATGCCGATCGCTATCTCAACCCGGAGCGCTTCGAGCATCTCCTTGACTGGCAGATGGGGATCACCCGTGCACACGCCGACTGCCGGTTCGCGCTGATACTCATCCAGCTGCATTGGCCGGCCCCGGCGCAGTCGGCGCAAGGCCGGGCGCAGGCCCGTGTCCTGGTCCGGGCGTTCGCGGAACGCCTGCCGGAGTTCCTGCGCGAGGCCGATGTCTGCACGCGGACCCGGGAGCCCGATTTCTGGATCCTGATGCCGCAGGGGGATTCGCGCGAGGCGAAAGTCCTCCTCGATCGGCTGCAGAGGGCGATCCGCGAAGAGGGAACGCCACAGGAAGCCGGACTGACTCTCTCGGCACGTGTGCTGCGCTCGTCCGATCTGCGAGGCCTCGGTGAGGATGCGCGGTCCGTCATGGACCAGGTGCTTCGAGCATCCGAAGGCACCGCGAATGCTTGAGGCCTCCTTTCAAGCGGCATCGATGATGGCGTCCCAGCAGCCGTTATTCCCCATGGTGCTGCTGCTCGAGCTGCCGCTCTATGCACTGATCGTTGCCGGCATCGTCCGCTATCGCTTCATCCATCGGCGGGCCCACCGACAGGCACGGTTCCATGCGCCGCGTGTGAGTTGCGTGATCACGTGCTACAGCGAGGGTCCGGCGGTCCAGAACACCATCCGCAGCCTCGCCAGCCAGATCTACCCCGGCCCCATCGAGATCCTGGCCGTTGTTGACGGTGCATCGGCCAACCGCGGGACATGGCGGGCGCTGCAGGCCATGAAGTCCGAGCTGGCCCGGTCGCACCAGCGGGTATTGAAAATCCTGCCCAAGTGGCAACGGGGTGGACGCGTTTCATCAATGAACGCCGGCCTTCAGCTGAGCCGCGGCGAGATTGTCATGGCCCTTGATGGCGACACCAGTTTCGATAACAACATGGTCGCCGAGGCCGTCTCGCGCATGGCCGACCCGGCCATGCTGGGACTCACCGGCACGCTGCGGGTCCGCAATCGCCAGGCCAGCCTCTGGACCCGTTTTCAGGCGCTGGAGTACCTGGTGGGGCTCATCGCCACCCGAACCGGGCTTGGTGCCTTCAACCTCCTGAACAACGTCTCGGGCGCCTTCGGCGTCTTCCGCCGGGATGTCCTGACTCGCATGGGTGGCTGGGAGTGCGGCACCGCCGAGGATCTCGATATGACGATGCGCCTGAAACGCTATGGGCGCCGCCGTCGTGATCGGCGCATCGGCTTCGAGCCATACGCAATCGGGCATACCGATGTGCCAGTCGGCTTTCGCGAGCTCCTCAAGCAACGCCTGCGCTGGGATGGTGATCTTTTCTATATCTACGCACGCAAGCATCGCGGCGCCTTCGCACCCGGCATCATGGGCTGGCCGAATCTGATCGCCACGCTCTGGTACGGCCTCCTCCACCAGATCGTTCTGCCCTTCGTGATCGTGATCTATCTGATCTGGATCCTGATGACACGCCCTGCCGAACAGGTGATGGCGGGGCTGATCCTCATTTATGGCCTGTATCTGCTGATCTCGCTGCTCATGACCGTCATCTCCATTGCCATGCTCTCTGAGCGGCGTGGCGAGGACCTGCGACTGCTGCTCCTGGTACCCCTGTTCCCGATCTATCGGGGAGTCATGCGGTTGTGGTCAACCGTGGCCATCCTCGCGGAGATCGTCCTCGAGACCCACAAGGACTCCAGCATGGCGCCCTGGTGGATCCTGAAAAGGAGCCGTTACTGATGCGTTTCTTCCTCTCTCTCACCGTTTCCCTGACCGTCGCGGCCACGTCACTGCCCCACGCCTTTGCCATGGATGGAGAACCACCACTCGAGCGTACGGCTCTCACCGCCGCCTTGGATACCTCGCCGCGGGTGCAGGCCGCGCGCGCCGAAGCGGATGTCATCGAGCAGCAGCACCGGCAGCTGGAGGCCGAAGGCGGCTGGCGTGCCTTTGGCGCCCTGTCGGGCGCTGCCGTCAATGAGATCGAAGGCAACAACGGCAACCGACGGTACGACCGTCTCCAGGGAGACATCGGCGTCAGCCGCCCCCTGCTCGGTAGCCTGACGGCACAGCGTAAAGCCCTGCTCACGCTTGAACGGCAGCGAGTGCGCGCCGAGGGTAGAACCGGCGAGATCACCGAGACCGTAGGCAGGGAAGTACGCGAAGCCTATGCGAAATACTGGATCAGTGATCGCCGCTACCGACTGGCATCCGCCTGGCATCAGAGACTGTCGGACCGCCTTGAAGGGCTTCGGCCCCAGGTCGGTACCACTCTGCGCGCCTCCGAGTTTGCCGAGGCGCGCTCGGCCCTGCGCCTGGCCCGGGAAAACCGGCGGCGGGCGCGCAATGATCGTCAGATGCAGCTGCATGCACTCGAGGCCCTGCTGGGCGAGAGCATCCGCCCTTTTGATCCGCGCTGGCCGGTGGAGCGCGGGATATGCGGGCGCGCGGGCGTGCTGCTCGAGGCGGCGCTGGCCGCCGACCCGATCAGCGAGAGCGCCCGCCGGGAACTGGCGTTACTGCTGGAACGCGGCAATAGCGGCCTCGCCGATGAAGTCCAGTCTGATCTGGTGCTGACCCATACCCAGACCGTCGAGGACTGGGACGAAAACGGCGATGAGACGAGCATAGGCCTCACGGCGGAAATACCGCTCAGCCTCGGTCAGGCACGTGATGCGCGGCGAAATCTGCGCAACGCGGAAGTCCTTCAGGTCCAGCGCCGGATTGAGGCCAACCGACAGGAACTGCGCGGGCGCATCGGTGTGGCCATGGCGGAGCTGCGCAACACCACTCAGGCCCGGCAGGCCGCCAATGCCCGCCTGGACCAGGCCCGCGACGACTGGAATGAAGAGCGACGTCGACTGCGATCCGGTCTGACCCGCAGCCCGATGCCGGCCCTGCGCGCCGCGATCCGCTGGTACCAGACCGCCGATGAGCGACTTGATCGCGAGGCCGAATGGCTGGTTGCGCGCGCACCGCTCGAGACCATCGAGACACCCGGCTGCAGCGCACCGCGGCCGGAGATCATGGAATCGGCCCGAGAGGAGATCCCGACATCATGAGAGTCCAGTTCACCGACCGTGGCAGCCGCCGAATCGGCAGTGGCATTCCCATACAGTACGGGTCGGCACGCCGTCCGACGCCCCGGCTGCGCTGGTTCCTGGTCATCCTCGTCGTCTCGAGCCCGCTGATCTATCTGGCCTGGATGATCCTGCGGGGCGGCCTCATGGTGGATGCCAGCGGCGTGCTTTCCTACGAAACCACCCGAGCCGGTGCCATGGTGAGCGGCGTTGTCCGGGAGGTGCTGGTCGAAGAGAACGACAGCGTCGCGGCGGGACAGCCCCTGATCCGCATGGAGAACCCGGAAATCCGCGGACGTATCCGCCACCTCCGCCAGGAGCTCGAGCGCATGCGGGCGGACAAGGCCCGGGCGCGTGATCAGGCACAACGCAGTCTCACGATGGCACGCGATGAAATCGCCGCTCTGGAGACCCTGCTGGATGATCAGACGGAATGGCTGCAGCAGGTCAGGGCCCTGTCCCGCGGGGGTGCCATCACGGGACGCGAACAGTACGAGGTGGCGGCCCGACTGCAGGAGACGCGTCGTCGTCTGATGGAGGCAAGGGAACGGGCGCTCGAGGCGGAGCGGGCCCTGCAGCAGGGGGACGCCAGCCTGCGCGAGCGCGAGCGGCAGCTGAGACTGTCCCTGGATATCGCCCGAACCAACCAGACCTTCCTCGATATCCGAGCCGATGTAGACGGCGATATTGTCGAGGTCGAGGTCCGACCCGGCGACACGGTGGGCCCCGGGACAACGCTGCTGACCATGACCCGACCCTCCGTTCCCGAGCTGACCGCCTATCTGAACCCGGCTGACGGCACCTTCGTACGCGCGGGCGGGAGAGTGGAGGTGCGGCTCCCGGACGGCACCCGGCTTCCCGGTGAGGTGATCGGCCGCCCGCGGCTGACAGGCCGGGTCCCGCCGACCATGCGACAGATCATCCAGGACGCCGAGGCCGCATTGATGGTGCGCATCGGTCTCAACGAGGCGGTCCCGGAAGCCATGGCGGTCCATGGCCTGCCGGTGTCGGTGGAGTTCGCGAGGGGACTCGATGTTGCGCTCAGACGCCTGGACCTCATGCCCGCCATGGAGGGCGCGGTGACCGCCTTCGCCCAGGGTCAGGAGACACAATAGCGGCGGTCATGCCGTGTCGCGATCAGGCTCCCCGAGGGCATGGCGCTGCAACCGCTTGATCTCGTCACGCAGTTTGCCGGCCTCCTCAAACTCAAGGTTGCGGGCGTGCTGATGCATCTGCTGTTCAAGCTCCTTGATCCGCTTGACCGCCTGAGCCGTGGTCAGGTCGGCATAGGCGCGCGCCTCTTCCGCCACCTCGGCGTAATGCTCAGCGGTATCCGGTGCGCTGGCCCATCCCCGTTCCATGACATCGGCGATCGCCTTGCGAATCCCCTGCGGCGTGATGCCGTGTGCCTCGTTGTGGGCCATCTGCTTCTCGCGCCGGCGCTCCGTCTCATCGATCGCCCGGCGCATGGAGTCGGTGATCTGATCGGCGTAGAGGATGGCCCGGCCATTGACGTTGCGTGCCGCCCGGCCGATGGTCTGGATCAGTGAGCGCTCGGCGCGCAGGAAGCCCTCCTTGTCGGCATCGAGGATTGCTACCAGCGAAACCTCTGGAATATCAAGACCTTCTCGCAGAAGATTAATGCCAACTAGAACATCGAATTCTCCCAGGCGGAGGTCGCGGATGATTTCCGTGCGCTCCACCGTATCGATGTCGGAGTGCAGGTAGCGGACCCGCACGCCGTTCTCCGAGAGGTACTCCGTCAGGTCCTCGGCCATCCGCTTCGTCAGCGTGGTCACCAGAACACGCTCGCCGGCCTGGCTGCGTTCGCTGATCTCGCCGAGCACATCATCCACCTGGGTACCGGCCGGCCGCACCTCCACGGCCGGATCCACCAGACCGGTGGGCCGGACGACCTGCTCGGCCACCGTGGCCGAGTGTTTCTGCTCGTATGGACCCGGCGTGGCCGAAACGTAGATGCGCTGAGGCGCGATTGCGTCGAATTCCTCGAATTTCAATGGCCGGTTGTCCAGCGCCGAGGGCAGCCGGAAGCCGTATTCCACCAGCGTTTCCTTGCGCGCCCGGTCGCCGCGATACATGCCGCCGACCTGCGAGACGGTGACATGGGATTCGTCAATGAAAAGGATGGCATCGTCCGGCACATAATCGAACAGACACGGCGGGGGTTCTCCCGGTCCACGCCCGGACAGATAGCGGGAGTAGTTCTCGATCCCGTTGCAGTAGCCCAGTTCCTGCATCATCTCGAGGTCAAAGCGGGTGCGCTGCTCAAGCCGCTGCGCCTCGAGCAGACGGCCGGCGCCCTGCAGCTGCTCGAGCCGTTCCTTGAGCTCGACCTTGATCTTTTCCACGGCGCTCAGCACGGTCTCACGCGGCGTGACATAGTGGGACTTCGGGTAGACCGTCAGCCGCGGCACCCGCCGCAGCACCTCTCCGGTGAGCGGGTCGAACCAGGCGAGACTCTCGATCTCGTCATCGAAGAGTTCCACCCGCACCGCCTCGTCCTCGGACTCCGCGGGGAAAATGTCGATGACGTCACCGCGCGCACGGTAGGTGCCGCGCGAGAAGTCATAATCGTTGCGGGCGTACTGCAGCTGGGCGAGCCGGCGGAGGATGCGGCGCTGATCCACCTGCTCGCCCTGCTGCAGATGCAGGACCATTTCCAGATAGGCGGTGGGGTCACCGAGACCGTAGATCGATGAGACCGACGCGACGATGATCGTATCCCGCCGCTCGATGATGGCCTTGGTCGCCGAGAGGCGCATCTGCTCAATGTGTTCGTTGACCGAGGCATCCTTCTCAATGAAGGTGTCGGAAGATGGCACATACGCCTCTGGCTGATAGTAGTCATAGTAGGAGACGAAGTACTCCACGGCGTTGTTCGGGAAGAAGGCCTTCATTTCGCCGTAGAGCTGCGCCGCCAATGTCTTATTCGGGGCGAGAATCACCGCGGGGCGCTGCTCCTGGGCGATGAGGCTCGCCATGGTGAAGGTCTTCCCGGACCCGGTCACGCCGAGCAGTGTCTGATGTGGGTGGCCGGCCCGCAGGCTGGCCGCCAGCGACTCGATCGCCGCCGGCTGATCGCCCGCTGGCTCGAAATCGCTTTCGATCTGGAAACGCAGTGTCTGATCCGTCATGGCAATGCAGGTCCGATGGTGTTTCGCGTATCATTCACGCCAAACAACAGAAGTGGAGGCGATCCTTGGATATTCAACTTTCCGAGCGCGTGGAACGCGTCAAGCCCTCGCCCACGATGGCCGTCACCGCCCGCGCCGCGGAGATGCGCGCCGCCGGGCATGACATCATCGGCCTCGGGGCCGGCGAGCCCGATTTCGATACGCCCGAGCATATCAGCGAAGCGGCCATCCAGGCGATCCGCAACGGCCAGACCCGTTATACCCCGGTGGACGGCACCCCGGCGCTCAAGCAGGCGATTCAGGCGAAGTTCGAGCGGGATAATGGTCTTGAGTATGAGGCCAATCAGATCCTCGTCTCCTCCGGCGCCAAGCAGAGCCTCTACAACCTGTTCACTGCCGTGCTGAATGCCGGTGACGAGGTGGTGATTCCGGCCCCCTACTGGGTGTCGTATCCGGATATGGCCCTGCTGGCCGACGGCGTGCCCCGCATCGTCGAGGCGGACCAGTCGCAGCGTTTCAAGATCACGCCGGCGCAGCTCGACGCGGCCATTACCGAACGCACCCGCATCGTGGTGCTCAACAGCCCCTCCAACCCCACCGGCAGCGCCTATAGCCGGGCGGAGTTCGAGGCCCTGGGCGAGGTCCTTCGCCGATACCCGCAGGTACTGATCGCAAGCGATGATATCTACGAGCACATCCTCTGGACGGAAGAGGCGTTCAGCAACATCGCGATGGTCTGCCCGGATCTCGTCGACCGCACGGTGGTGGTCAACGGGGTATCCAAGGCGTACGCCATGACTGGCTGGCGGATCGGTTACGCCGCGGGGCCCGCCCGCGTGATCGGCGCCATGAAGAAAATCCAGTCGCAGAGTACCTCCAACGCCAGCTCCATTTCGCAGGCGGCCTCGGTGGCTGCGCTGGACGGCGACCAGGGCGTCATCGCGCCGATGGTCAAGGCCTTCCGCGAGCGCCATGACTATGTCGTCGAGCGCCTGAATGCCATGCGCGGTGTCAGCTGCATCGCCGGCGACGGCACCTTCTACGCCTATCCGGATGTCAGTGAAGCGATCACCAACATCGAAGGCGTCAGCAGCGACACAGTACTCGCCGAATATCTCATCGGCGAGGCAAATGTGGCGCTCGTGCCCGGTACAGCCTTCGGCCTTCCCGGCCATGCCCGCATTTCCTATGCCACCAGCATGGAGAATCTGGAAAAGGCCATGGACCGGCTCGAGGGCGTGTTCGGGCGCGACTGAACGGCCCTGCAATCGCGCCGTGTCGGTTGACGGCACGGCGTGAGGCGCTAAACTACGCGCTTCGACAAGACGGCGATTCCCCGGTAGCTCAGCGGTAGAGCGAGTGACTGTTAATCACTGGGTCGGCGGTTCGAATCCGTCCCGGGGAGCCACTCATCCGTCGATTCCCCACCTCAGAGCCTTACGGCACCACCCACTGACCGGCCCATCCGTCCGATCGCTCAAACCTGGCCCGGCGGTGATGACGCCCTAGATGCAGGATATCCATCCACTGGATGGTCAGCTCCATCACGGCGAATGCCGCCAGATCCGACCACTTGCGGTAGTCCAGCGCCTCATCAAGCACATTACCCGGCGCTGGATCGCGGCCATAGCAATCCCGGGCATGATCCGGGAGGCTTTCCCAGACCGCCCGGACGGACTCGCCCGAGAGGACCGACACATTCCCCTGCAGCCGAATCTGCAGATGGGCTGCGGAATCCCAGAAATGCAGGCCGGCGACCGGGTTTGCCTGCACTTCTCCCACCTTGTCCGAGTGCCGGTCCGTATAAATCCGCAGGGTGGCCTCCTTCCGGTCCGCGGCGCGCAGCACGACAGTCCGCGCCTGCGGCCCGCCCTCAGCGTCCACCGTGACCAGCGTGGGATGACGCCCCGCGGAACGGCGGTCCGCGACACCACGCCTGAGGCGCTTCCAGGCCTGATCATGAAGCGCTGGAAGTGACGTGGCCCACTCATGGGATTCCGGATTCATCGCTATCGCGACTCCACCTCACGCCAGACCTGCTGGAGGAACTGCAGATTGTCCCCCTTGAGGCTGGGTATGAAGGTCAGGGATTCCATCTCGGCATCGGTCGGAGTGATCGGCGGCTGCTGCAGGACCTCGTCGAGCATGGGGAGTGCCGCCTCATTAGGGCTCGAGTAGTAATTCCAGTTCGACAGCTGAGCACCTACCTCCGCACGCAGGATATAGTCGATGAATGCATGCGCCAGGGCCGGATTGGGGGCCTCGGCGGGGATCATCATATTGTCCACCCAGACCTCGGCGCCCTCCTTGGGGATGACGTATTCGATGTTCTCAAACCCCTCGGGATCCTCCGACTTGAAGAACAGGTAATCACCGTTGAAGGTCATCCCGGCGGCCACGGAGCCCCGCACCAGCTGCTGGAGCACCGGCGTACCCTGGATGAAACCGGCGAAGTTGTCCCGCTGTTTGGTCTCGAGCACCAGGCGTGCCGCCTCCTCCAGTGCGTCCCGACCCGTGCAGTCGTAGCCATGGCCCAGCCAGGCACAGGCCGCACCGAGGGTCACCTGGGCGTCCTCGGGCAGCGCAAACGGCGCATCCGGGTTGACTTCGGGGTCGAACAGGACCGACCAGCTGGCCGGCACATCGCCGAGCGCATCACGGTCATACACCAGCCCGGTCGTGCCCCACTGGTACGCCACGGAATACCGGTTGCCCGGATCGAAATCCGGATCAATGAACGTCCCCATGAGGTTGTCGAGATTGGGCAGGCGGTCGTGATCCAGCGGCTGGACCAGGCCGCTCTCCACGAGACGGGACACATAGTAATTCGACGGCACGACGATGTCGTACTGGCTGACGCCACCGGCCTGCAGCTTGGCAAACATCTCGCCGTTGGAGTTGAAGTAGTTCTCCACCACCTCAACGCCGTATTCGTCCTCGAAACCCTCGATGATCGCCGGGTCCATGTACTGCGACCAGTTGAAAAGCGACAGGGTCTCCCCTTCGAACTGGGCTGCGGCCTGCCCGGCCCCGGCAGCCAGCGCGACGGCCATTGCGGTTACCCCGATCCTGCGATGCGTCATGCCTTTGTTCCCCCTTTGGATTGTTTTCCCCCGGATGACCCCTGCTGGGCCAACAGACTGAAAAGTGCCACCACGAAAACGCTGCCGATCATCAGCGTGGCGATGGCGTTCACCTCGGGGGTAACCCCCTTCTTGATGGCACTCCAGATATAGATGGGCAGTGTGGTGCTCTGCGGGCCCGCGGTAAAGAAGCTGATGACGAAATCATCGATGGACAGCGTCAGCGCCAGCAGGAAACTCGACAGGATCGCCGGACGCAGCACCGGCAGCAGAAAGAACCGGGCCCGCTGCCACGGCCCTGCGTAGAGATCGTGACAGGCCTCGAACAACTGCGGATCCAGCGACAGCAGACGCGCATTGACCAGCAATGCCACGAACGGCACCTGGAAAGTGACATGCGCGATCACCATCGTGCCCAGGCCCGGCGAGAGGATGCCGAGTCGTTCATTGATGGCCACGAAAAAGGTCATCTCGGCGATTCCGAAGACGATATCCGGCATGATCACGGGTAGGTAGATGAGCCAGACCAGCCAGCTCAAACGACCGAGCCGGTAGCGATAGAATCCGTACCCGAGCAGACCGCCGATGATCACGGCGATGAGCGTCGAGACCGTCGCCAGCACCACCGTGTTCGTCAATGCCGAAATGATGGCCTCGTTGCGGAAAAGCCGCTCGTACCACTGCAGCGAGAAGCCGGCAAAGCGCGCCGACGAATTGATGCTGTTGAACGAGAAGAAGACCACCACCGCGAGCGGCGCATACAGGAACACCAGCAGCACGATCCAGAAGGCTCGCAGGGCATACTCAAGGCCACCACGCCTCACAGCACGACCTCTCGATCACCACCCAGGCGCCGGCCGAGATCCCGCAGGACCTTCAGGCCGATGAGCGTCACCGCGATCATGATGATGGCGCCGGCAGCCCCCAGCGGCCAGTTGCTCGCCTGGGCGAACTGCCGGGCGACGAGGTTGCCGATCATGGTCGCCTTGCCACCGCCAAGGAGTTCGGTGACCACATACATCCCGAACGCCGGGATCGCCACCAGCACGGTGCCGGCCATCAACCCGGGCAGCGTCTGCGGGAAGACCGCATGGCGGAATACCCCCACCGGGCTTGCAAACAGGTCCTTTGCCGCCTCCACCTGCTCGGTGTCCAGGCGCTCGAAGGCGGCATAAAGCGGCAGCACCATGAACGGGAGAAAGTTGTAGACGAGCCCGACGATGACGGCGAACTGCGAGGGGAAGAGGCCCATCTGCGGCGCCGTGAGACCGAGCAGCGCGGCGAAATCGGACACCGGTGTTCCGGGTGCGAAGATATTCATCCAGCCCACCGAACGAATCACCTGATTTGTCCAGGACGGCACCACGATGACCAGCAACATCAACGGCCGCCAGCGGGCCGGTCGGGTGCTGATGTAGTAGGCCGCGGGATAGGCCAGGAGAATGACCAGTGCGGTGGCGAGCAGCGTCTGCCAGACGGACCGGATCAGCGTATAGAGATTGCCCGGGCTCCAGCCCAGAAAACCGAATCCGGCAAGCTCGCGGAACGATTGCAGGCTGAGCGGCAGTGTCGGCAATCCATAGGGACCATTGGTGAGAAACGCCATGCCCACCAGATAGGCACTGGGCAGTACCAGAAACACCAGAATGCAAAGGGCGCCCGGGGCAATGGTGATGAGCATATGAGCGGTTTCGCGGCGCAAAGCGGACAATCTGACCAGCCTCAGCCCGCGAGGGTTGCCGTGCCGCGATCGGAGACGCCGACCTTGACCGTATCACCGACTTCATGGGCACGCTGGCCCCGATTTGCGCAGCTGGCCATGAGCTGGACCTCGCCACAGTCGAGTCGGTAATCCGTTGTCCCCCCTCGATAGAGCCGCTCGCGGACCCGGGCGGTGAACCGATTCGGCGATTGTGCCGCCTCGCTATCCAGGCGGATGGCTTCCGGTCGCAGCAGCAGATGGCTGCCCGCGCCAAAATCACCATCCAGGCGCCCGATGGCCGTATCGACGCCCGCGGCGTCGCGCTGACGGATGGGGACAAAGTTCTCATGGCCCATGAACCGGGCGACGAACAGATCCGCCGGCGCCTCGTAGATGCCCTGTGGCGTGTCCACCTGCGCGATGCGCCCGGCGTTGAGCACGGCAATGCGATCGCTCATGACCATGGCCTCCTCCTGGTCATGGGTCACAAAAACGAACGTCATGCCCAGTCGCCGTTGCAGGCGCTTGAGCTCGAGCTGCAGATGGGCACGGAGGCCTGCATCAAGGGCTGACAGCGGCTCATCGAGCAGCAGCACATCAGGTTCGTTGACGAGGGCCCGCGCAAGAGCGACGCGCTGACGCTGACCACCAGAGAGCTGGGCGACATCGCGCTCCAGGAGCGTCCCGATCCCCGTCAGCTCGGCGATCGCCTGCGAACGCTCGGCGATCTCTGCGCCGGGCACGCCCTGCATCTCCAGGCCGAATCCGATATTCTGGCGGACATTGCGGTGCGGGAAGAGCGCGTAGGACTGAAACACCGTATTGACGCTGCGGCGATGCGGCGGAACGCCGGCCATGGACCGACCGCCGATCTCCACCCGACCACTGTCCGGCTGCTCCAGGCCAGCAAGCACGCGCAGCAACGTGGTCTTACCACAGCCCGATGGCCCGAGCAGCGTGAAGAACTCGCCCGCCTCGATATCGAGGGTGACGGAATCCAGCGCCGCCACCTCGCGCTCAAAGCTTTTGGTAACAGCCTCGATCCGAATGGAGGAAGCCGTCCGCGCCAATGCATGACCGGTCATGCGCATCGCCTCCCGGCGGCCGTGCACGTGTTAGCCGGCCAGTATACCGAAAGACAACCCCCATGCGCGTGCCGTGCGCCGGATTCTATCCGCCGATTTCCGCCTGAACCGCGTTGCGGTAGCTCCACATATGCCGCATCAACCGCTGCATGAGCGCATCACGCTGTTCCAGATGCCGTAAGCGCTGGGCGTCGCTGAGGTTGGCAGCGGGCTCAGGCAGGTTATCCAGCCGGCTCATTGCCTGATCAAGTTGCTGACGATACCGATTGAGCAGACGCTCCCGTTCGGCACTGTCCTCGGTCTGATGGAGGCGATCACGCAACTGGTCCATGTCACGCAGACGGTCCCGATCCATGAGTTGATCGCCACCGCCGGTCGGGTCGGTCTGAGGATCCCTCGCGCGAGTGCGGTCCGTATCACCCTCTCCACCCCCGCTGTTGCTTTTGCCCTGCGCGTTGGCCATCGCCGGTAAGCCGGCCTGACTCCCCAGCATGATCATCGCAAGTCCGGCGAGAACCCGCCGGCGGCTCTGTCTCGTTGGCATGAGAACACTCTCCTCTGTCTCAATCCTGGACGACAGGATCGAGCATGCGCTGCTTGAGTGAGTGCGTGGAATCAGAAGATCGCGGGTTAAACCGGCGGCAGCATGGCCTGCTCGCGCGCCAGTCGTTCGCGGGCACCGGAGCAGACGATATCGCAGAGTTCGAATATGAACGGCGCCGTGATCCCGAAGTAGGCGCGATTGCCCTCCTGTCGACGACCCACCAGACCGTTGGCACGAAGCAGCGCCAGATGCTTGGACACATTGGAGGGGCTCGCGCCGCTGAGATCGGCGATCTCGCCGACAGTATGCTCGCCGCCCTGCAGGCAATGCAGGATGCGCAGGCGCTGTGCATCGCCCAGCACACGGAAGTACTGGGCGATCAGCTCCATGGACTCGGGTGTCGCGTGATCACTGCCGGCCATTACAGCCCTCCTGCGCCTGGCGATCGCTTTTATCAACCTGCTACAGACTAACCGAAAAGCGGGTTGTTTACTATATGACTATGTAAGAATATAGTGAAATCAATCACTCGGTTCAGGAGACGACATGGGTCGCCGTATCGCCAGTCTCGCCATGGATCACCCCCGGATCGTTTTTCTGGGGACACTCTTGCTCACCCTGCTGGGCACGGCCCTGATCCCCCTCATACAGATCGATACCGACCCGGAGAACATGCTGCCCGCGGATCAGGAAGACCGCGTGCGGCACAACGTCATCAAGGAGCAGTTCAATCTGCATGACATGATCGTCGTCGGTGTCGTCAACGAATCCGGGGACGAGGGTGTGTTCAACCCCCGCTCACTTGGCGCGATTCATTCGCTGAGCGAGGAGATTGCCGAAATCGACGGCGTCATCCGGCGCGACCTGCTGTCCCTGGCGACGGTGGACAATATCGAACAGGCCGGCCCCGGCACCATCCGCTTCGAGTGGATGATGAACACGCCGCCGGAGACCGAGGCCGAAGCCCGGGCGATCCGTGACGCCACCCTTGATCTGCCCCTCTTCCGCGACACGCTGATCTCCGGAGATGGCGAAGCAACGGCGATCTATGTCCCCATTGAGTCGAAGGACCAGAGCCATCGCATCGCCGGGGAGATTGAAGATCTGATCGCCGGACTCGACACCGATGATGAATTCCATATCACCGGCTTGCCGGTGGCGGAAGACACCTTCGGCGTCGAGATGTTCATCCAGATGGCCATTTCCGCGCCCCTTGCGGCGCTGGTCATCTTTGCCCTGATGTGGTGGTTCTTCCGCTCGGTGACGCTGGTCGTGGCGCCCATGCTGATGGCCTTCGCGGTGGTGCTGACCACAATGGGGGCCCTCATCGGGATGGGCTTCACCGTCCATATCATGAGCTCCATGATCCCCATCTTTCTGATGCCCATCGCCGTGGTCGACTCGGTCCACATCATCTCGGAGTTCGCCGACCGCTACCGCCCGGAGCGCGGCGCGAGGGAGACCATGGCCGAGGTGATGGACCATCTGTTCACGCCCATGCTCTACACCTCGATCACCTCCGGCATCGGCTTCGCGTCGCTCGCCTTCACCCCGATTCCACCGGTACAGGTCTTCGGCCTGTTCGTCGGGGCCGGCATCGTGCTGGCGTTCATCCTCACGGTGATTTTCATCCCGGCCTACGCGGTGCGTCTCAAGCCAGAGCGGCTGGAGGCCCTGCGTGCCGCGGGCAGCCGCCGCCCCCCGGATGACACCCCCCTCGCCCGTGGGCTGACGCGCCTGGGAGGCTTTGCCGTCGGCCGGGCGAAGCTGGTGGTCAGCATCTTCGCCATCGCACTGGTCATCGCCGGTTATGGCATCAGCCAGATCACGGTGAACGACAACCCCGTACGCTGGTTCCAGTCGGACCATCGCATCCGGGTCGCCGATCGCGTGCTCAACGAGCATTTCGCCGGCACTTACAGCGCCTATCTCCGACTCGAATCGGAGCAGGCAGGGGCCGCTCCCCAGCGCTTTCGGACGCAATCCCGGCAGATCATCGATCAGGCCCGCGCCGACGGCGTGCGGATAGGCGATACCTGGACGCAGCTGCGGGAACAGGCGGCACGCGATGCCGACGGCTTCCGTGCGCTGCTCGAGACGCTGAGCCTGGAGGTCGAGGATCAGCTGTTCACCGCGGACGATGCCGCGTATCCGTGGTGGGAGGAACTACTCACGCTGATCGACGAGACCCGGGGCGAGCTCAACACCTTCCAGCGCCCCGAGATGCTGCGCTACATCGCCGATTTCCAGGCCGCCCTGGCGGAGAGCCCGGAAGTCGGCAAGGTCAATACTGTCTCGGACCTTGTCCGCACGGTCTACCGCGAGCTGCGCAGCGGCGACGCCGGGGACTATCGTATCCCGGATTCCCGGCAGGCGGTGGCGCAGACCATCCTCAGCTTCCAGGGCTCGCATCGCCCCCATGACCTCTGGCGAATGGTCACCCCGGATTATCAGGCGGCCAACCTCTGGCTGCAGCTCTCCAGCGGTGACAACCAGGACATGCAGGCGGTCATCGACCGCGCCAATGCGTATGTCGAGCGCAACCCGCTGCCGGAGGGCGTGAGCATGAGCTGGGGCGGGCTCAACTACATCAACGTCGTCTGGCAGGATGCCATGGTCAAGGGCATGGCACAGAGCCTTGCCATCGCCTGGGTCATGGTGGCCCTGATGATGTTGCTGCTCTTCCGCTCGCTTGTCTTCGGGCTCCTGGCGATGGTCCCGCTGACCGTGAGCATCGCCCTGATCTACGGCGTGGTCGGTCTGATCGGCAAATACTACGACATGCCCATCGCGGTGCTTTCCTCGCTCACCCTCGGCCTGTCGGTGGACTTTGCCATCCATTTCATCGAGCGCAGCCGCGAGAACTATCGGCGCACGGGGAACTTCGCCGAGAGCATGCGTCTGATGTTCAAGGAGCCGGCGCGGGCCATCAGCCGCAACGCCATTGTCATTGCGGTCGGCTTCCTGCCGCTGCTGGCCGCACCGCTGGTGCCCTACAACACGGTGGGGATTTTCCTCGCCAGCATCATGGCGGCGTCGGCCATCGCATCGGTGGTTCTGCTGCCCGCCATCATGAAACTCGGTCAACGCCGGATCATGCCCGACCGGACCACCGCATCCACGCAATCCACTGGAGAGGCGACATGAAACACCTTCTAGCCCTGACCTGCCTGTCCATCGCCGGCCTTGCGGCAGGCATGGCGAGTGCCCAGATGACCGATGCGGAGCAGATCGTCGAGGAGGCCAATATCGCCTCGTACTATGCCGGCGACGATGGTCGCTCGGCGGCCCGCATGCTGATCGTCGACGGCAACGACAATCGGCAGCGCCGGCAATTCACCCTGCTGCGCAAGGATGTCGCTGATGGCGGCGATCAGCGCTATCTGGTGGTCTTCAGCCGCCCCGCGGATATCCGCGGCACGGTCTTCCGGGTGGAGAAGCAGGTTGGCGAGGCCGATGACCGCTGGCTCTACCTGCCCGCGCTCGACCTGGTCAAGCGCATCGCTGCCGGGGACAAGCGGACCAGCTTCGTCGGCTCGCATTTCTTCTACGAGGATATCTCCGGCCGGGGTACCGAGGAGGATGAACACAGCCTGATCGATACGACGGACGAGTACTACGTGATCGAGAGCACGCCGAAGGATCCGGATCAGGTGGAATTCGCCCGCTACCGGACGTGGGTCGACCGCGAGACGATGCTCCCCATGCGCACCGAGTACCAGCGCGATTCCGGCGAGGTCTATCGGCGGATGGAAGTCACCGAGGTGGAAACCATTGATGGCTACCCGACCGGGACCGAAGTCCGCATGGAGGACCTGGATTCGGGCGGTTACACCGTCACGCAGTTCCGTTTCTCCGAATACGATGTCGGTCTGCCGGACCGCATCTTCAGCGAGCGCTCGCTGCGTAACCCGCCGCGGGACTGGCTGCGCCGGGACTGAACCATGGGAACCGGCAGCCATATGACCGGGGACTGGTCCCGATGGCAACACCGCGGCGCGTTGCTCGGACTGCTCCTCATGGTCACCGCCACGCCACTGATGGCCCAGGAGAATGGGCAGGCAGAAGACCCGTGGGGTGATGAAGCATGGGGCGAGGACCCGTGGGCAGAGCAACAGACGGGCTGGCGGTGGTACGGATTCCTTGAGGGCGCGACGGCCACCCGACTCCATGACGATCCGGCGGTGGGCGATGACTACACCCTCAATGAGGCCCGATTGCAGCTTGAGGCGGAGCGGGCCCTTGGTGACTACACGGCAACCATCAAGGGAGATGTCTGGATTGACGGCGTCGAGGACGGTGTTCGTGGTGACCTACGCGAGGCGGCGCTCGCCGGTCGCCTCACCGATCGGATTGATGTCGACGTCGGCCGCCAGATCCTGACATGGGGGACCGGAGACCTGGTTTTCCTCAACGACCTCTTCCCCAAGGACTATGTCTCGTTCTTCAGCGGCCGCGACGATGAGTACCTGAAGGCACCCGCCGACGCCCTCAAACTCTCCTGGTTCGGTGATGTGAACATCGACTTCGTCTGGATGCCCCGCGCCGCCCCCAACCGGTACATCACCGGGGAACGACTGTCCTACTTCAGCGTGGTGGAGGGGCGTCGGGTAGCCGCACCGCCGACGATAGACCCCCGCGAACGTGACAGCCTGGGCAGGGACAGCGAGTTTGCCCTGCGCGTCTACCAGACAATCGATGGGGTGGAATATGCCGGCTACGCCTACCACGGTTATGACAACCAGCCGAGCGCCGTCGACCCATCCACCGGCGAGGCGTACTTCCCACGCCTGTCCTCACTGGGCGCGAGCCTGCGTCGCCCCGCTCTTGGCGGTATTGGCAATCTGGAAACCGCCTATTACGCCGGCGAGGACAGCAGCGGCGACAACCCCAACCTTCCCAACGACCAGTGGCGCTTTCTGGGTGGATTCGAGAACGAGCCTTTTGCGGATTTCACCCTCGGCTGGCAGTACCTGCTGGAGTGGACCCGGGATCACGACGCAATCATCGCCAATCTGCCGGCGGCTCAACGCCCCTATGCACCGGACGAGTACCGCCATCTGCTGACCAACCGGATCACCTGGCAGCTGCTGCGCCAGGATCTGACCCTGTCGCTGTTTACCTTCTATTCGCCGTCGGATGCCGACTACTACCTCCGTCCGAGAGCGATCTACCGCTTCAGCGACCAGCTGACAGGGACCGCGGGTGGAAACCTGTTCGGCGGGGCGGACGACTGGACGTTCCACACGCAGCTTGAAGACAACAGCAATCTTTATCTTCGACTTCGCTACAGCTTCTAGGAGGGCTGGTCATGACCGTGAATGAGGGACTTCGGGCAATGGCGGGATTCTTTGTGCTCCTCAGCCTCGCGCTGGGCACCTGGGTCCATCCGGGATGGTATCTGTTCACAGCTTTCGTTGGCTTCAACCTGCTGCAGTCGGCGTTCACGCGGTGGTGCCCGGCGATGGCCATTCTCAAGCGCATCGGCTTCCGGGAGGAATCGCCCCGGGAGAAGGCCTCCGCCTGAGCTAACGGCCGGGGATCCACACGAAACGGGTGACCGGTCCCGGTCACCCTACGCCCGGCGCTGTCGCAGGTAGTCGGCAAACGCCTTGCCGAAATCCGGGTGCTTGACGCCGAACTCCACCGTCGCCTGCAGATAGCCCAGTTTGTCGCCACAGTCGTAGCGCGTGCCCTCGAATTCATAGGCAAACACGGGCTCATCACGCATGAGGGCCGCGATCGCATCGGTGAGCTGTATCTCGCCGCCAGCGCCGGGCCGGGTCTGACGGAGCTTGTTGAAGATGCTGCCGTTGAGGATATAGCGTCCGACCACGCCGAGGTTGGACGGGGCATGCGCCGGGCTGGGTTTCTCTACGATGGCGTTCAGGCGACCGAGACGCTCGCTCACCGGCTCGATATCGACGACGCCATACCGGTCCGTATGGGCCTCCGGGACCCGCTGTACGCCGAGGATGCTCGCCACCTGCTCGTCATAGCGCCGGACCATCTGGGCGAGACAGCCATCCCCCTCGCCGTCATCGATGAGATCGTCGGCGAGAATCACGGCGAAGGGTTCGTCACCGACGACGGGTTCGGCACAGAGGACCGCATGCCCCAGCCCAAGCGCTTCGGACTGACGGATGTAGATGCAGGCCACATGGGACGGGACGATGTTTCGGACCGCCGCCAGTCGTTCGAGCTTGCCCGATTCCTCAAGCTCGGTCTCCAGCTCGTAGGCCTTGTCGAAATGATCGGGAATGCTGCGCTTATTGCGTCCGTTCACGAAAATCAGCGTCTCGATCCCGGCCCTGACCGCTTCCTCCGCGGCATACTGTATGAGTGGCTTGTCCACCACCGGCAACATTTCCTTGGGGTTCGCCTTCGTTGCCGGCAGGAACCGCGTGCCCAGTCCAGCGACCGGGAAGACGGCCTTGCGGATTCGTTTTGCCATCTGCCGTGATACTCCCTGCAAACGGTTCTCTCCCTGCCCGACAAGCGTAAAGCAAGGTGGGGGCCGTGTCAGGCGCCCCACCCATCCCGCCTAGTCGAGGGTGACCTGCTCTCGCATGGCCTCGAGCGTCGCCTCACCGATGCCATTGACCCGGGTCATGGTCTCGATGGTCTCGAATGGCCCGTTGAGCTCGCGATCCTCAACGATCGCCTCCGCCGTCGCCGGCCCGATGCCGTTGATGCGCTGGAGCTGATCGATATCCGCCTCATTGACGTTCACCGGCTCCGCGGTTGCCAGCGCCACGCCGGCGTAGAGACCCAGCCCGAGCAGACCGCCCAGTGGAGTGAGTGACTTCATGACATGCTCCCTTATTGCTTGAAGTGGCATGTCAGAGCCTAGTGCTGGAGGTCACCCCCCTGTTGTGACCTGCATCTCATCGAGGATCATCTCCACCGCACCAGCCGGATCCGCCGATCGGGTAATGGGCCGCCCCACCACGAGATCCGTCGCGCCGGCGGCAATGGCGGAGGCCGGGGTCTGTATGCGTCGCTGGTCATCCACGGCCATGCCGGCGGGGCGAACCCCCGGCGTGACCCGTCGGAATGATGGACCGCCCTGTTCGCGGACGGCGGAGGCCTCCTGTGCAGAGCAGACCACACCATCCAGCCCGGCACTCGCGGCCAGCGCGGCCAGCCGGCTGACCGCCTCGACCGGCGTTCCCTGTAGTCCGATGGCCTGCAGGGTCGCCTCGTCATGACTGGTCAGCACCGTGACCGCGGTCAGCAGGGGCTGCCGGCGCGGCGCCTCATCCACCGCCTCGCGGGCCGCCGCCAGCATGGCGGGGCCGCCGAGTGCATGGACGTTGATCATCCAGACATCGAGATCCGCGGCGGCCCGGCAGGCCGCCGCCACTGTATTGGGTATGTCGTGGAATTTGAGATCGAGAAACACATCCCACCCGTCATCCACCCACTCCCGGACCAGCGAGGGTCCGGCACGAACGAAAAGCTCCTTGCCGACTTTCAGGCGACACCGGCCCGGCGCCAGGCGGTTCACCATATCCCGCGCCGCCGTGGCGTTATCAAAGTCGAGTGCGACGATCAGGCTCGGCGACGGGCTCATTCCCCCTCCAGGCCGCGGCGCGGCTTGATACTTGACCAGGACCGGCACCCCGGACACTGCCAGTGGAGCTGGCGGGCCTCGAACCCGCATTTGACACACCGATACGGCAGCCGATCGCCCAGCAGCGCCTGAAAAAGCTCCCGTAGCACTTTGAGATCCCGCTGGCGACGGCGGTCCTCGTCATCCTCGCTGATATTGAGCTCGATAAGACGATCCAGGCCCCGGACCGACGGGCGCTCCCTGAGCTGTGTGGCGAGGAATTCCACCGCTGCCTTGCGCCCGTCACGCGACTCGATGCACTCGCTGAGCTTCATGATCACCGACACACCCGGATAGCGATTGAGCAACCGGTAGAGTTCCCCCATGAACTGGCCCTGGTCTCCGGTCGCCTGGTAGCACGCCTCAAGCCGAGGCAGCACCTCCGGGATGTAGTCGACATCCTGGCTCTCGACCCGTTGGCACGCCTTGATCGCGGCGCGCCAGCGGTTCTCCCGCTGCTCGAGGTCGCATTTCATCAACGAGGCCCGCACGCAGCGCCGGTCATATCCAAGGGCCCGACGGATGGTCTGACGGATCTCGCCGGAATCCGCATGATCCCGGATCATCTGCTCAGCCTGCTCACAGGCGAACTGCGCCATTTGAGGGCCGTAGTCCCCGGCGCTGATACGCTGCAGGCGCTGTGCGATCTCAATCGCCGACTCCCATTCGCGCTCCTGCTGGTAGATGTCCAGCAGCGACTGCAGGGCCGTGGTGCGGTATTCGCTGAACTCCAGCGCCTCGAGGAACAGCGTCTCGGCACGGTCCAGCAGCCCTGCCGCGAGGTAGTCGCGGGCCAGTTCCAGAAGCGCCGCGGCGCGCTGCTCCTGCGCCAGAGAGGGTCTCGCGATGAGGTTCTGATGAATGCGGACCGCACGATCGGCCTCGCCCCGACGACGGAAAAGGTTACCGAGGGTCAGATGCGTCTCCACGGTGTCCTCATCCAGCTCGACCATGCGCGTGAAAACCTCGATCGCGCGGTCTGGCTGCTCATTGAGCAGGTAATTGAGTCCCTGGAAATAATCGCGGGGGAGGGTTCGCTGGCGGCGGGCGGCGCCTTTCGCCTTGCGATGTCCGACCCACCAGCCGGACAGGGCTGCCAACGGAAGCAGCAGCCAGAAGAGGTACCACATGGTCAGGGCGTGTTCCGAATCGGCAATTTGCGCAATTCAGAGAGCTCCTCGCGGGAGGCCGCGACCTCACGCCGCAGACGTGCCAGCTGCCAGCGCTGGCGCATGAGTATGCCGGTGGCGGCCGCGAGCCCGATGATCACGCCGATGGCGAAGGCGATGACCAGCCAGAGGGAGATGGGCAGCTTGAGCTGGCCAAGGTAGAAATCCAGCGACACGGCTGTCGGGTTGAGCATGGCGAAGCTCAGTCCCGCCGCCACGACGATCAGCGCAAGGACCAGGCCGATCAGCCGCTTCATGCGTCCTCCGCATTGTTACGCCGACCCTCGTCCACCCGCTCGCGCATCTGTTTGCCCGGCTTGAAGTGCGGGACATGCTTGCCGGGGAGCGAGACCGGTTCTCCGGTCTTGGGGTTACGACCGATGCGCGGTGGCCGATGATGCAGAGAGAAGCTCCCGAAACCGCGGATCTCGATCCGCTCGCCGCTGGCCAGGGATTCGCTCATCTGCTCAAGCAGCGTCTTGACGGCCAGCTCAACATCCCGCTGGGCGAGATGCTGCTGATTCGCCGAGATCAATTCAATCAGTTCCGACTTCGTCATGGATGGCAATCCATCACCTCAAGAACGACCACGACCGGGCATCGCCTGCCCGGCCGCAGTCTGTTGCGGACGTCTCAGTCCTCGTCACCCCGATCAGCCATCTGCTCCTTGAGCAGATCACCCAGGGTGGTGGTACCGGCGGTGCCGGTGCTGCCATAGCCCTCGATGGCCTCGCGCTCATCCTGCTGATCCTTGGCACGGACCGAAAGGCTGATCATGCGATTGCGACGGTCGACCGCCATGAACTTGGCCTCGACTTCATCACCCTCGCTGACCACGTTGCGCGCGTCATCAACCCGCTCGCGGGCCAGGTCGGCGGCACGGATGTAGCCCTGAACGTCGTCGCCAAGATCAACCACGATCCCCTTGGCATCCACCTCGGCGGCGGTTCCGGTCACGACCGTCCCCTTGGGATGGTTGGCCACCCACTGGGAGACCGGATCCTGCGCCAGCTGCTTGATGCCCAGACTGATGCGCTCACGCTCCGGGTCGACGGACAGCACCACGGCTTCGACTTCCTCACCCTTCTGGAAGTCGCGGATGGCCTCCTCACCGGCATCACTCCAGGAGAGATCCGAGAGATGCACGAGCCCGTCGATGCCGCCTTCGAGTCCGACGAAGATGCCGAAGTCGGTGATCGACTTGATGGCACCGGTCACGCGGTCACCCTTGTTATGGGTGGCGGCGAACTCGTCCCAGGGGTTGGGCTGGCACTGCTTCATGCCGAGCGAGATCCGGCGACGCTCCTCGTCGATGTCGAGGATCATCACCTCGACCTCGTCGCCGATGGAGACCATTTTCGCCGGATTGACGTTCTTGTTCGTCCAGTCCATTTCGGAGACGTGGACAAGGCCCTCGACGCCTTCCTCGATCTCCACGAAGGAGCCGTAATCGGTGATGTTCGTCACCTTGCCGACCACGCGGCTACCCTCGGGATAGCGCGCGGCGATGGCCTCCCACGGATCCTCTCCGAGCTGCTTCAGGCCCAGGGAGACGCGGTTGCGCTCACGATCGAACTTGAGCACCTTGACGTCGATTTCCTGGCCGACATCCACCACTTCGGACGGATGCTTGACGCGCCGCCAGGCCATATCGGTGATGTGCAGCAGGCCGTCGATGCCGCCGAGGTCGACGAATGCGCCGTAGTCGGTGAGGTTCTTGACGATACCCTTGAGCGTCTGGCCCTCCTGGAGCTTCTCGAGCAGTGCCTCGCGCTCGGCGCTATATTCCTCTTCCACCACCGCACGGCGCGACACGACGACGTTGTTGCGACGGGCGTCGAGCTTGATCACCTTGAACTCGAGGTCCTTGCCCTCGAGGTAGGTGGTATCCCGCACGGGGCGGATATCCACGAGCGAGCCCGGCAGGAAGGCACGGATGTGACCGAGGTCCACCGTGAATCCACCCTTGACCTTGCCGCTGATCTGACCGGTGACCGTTTCGCTGCCCTCGTAGGCCGCCTCAAGCACACGCCAGGCCCGTGCGCGCTTGGCCTTCTCGCGGGACAGCCGGGTCTCACCGCTGCCGTCCTCGACGGCATCCAGGGCCACTTCCACATCGTCGCCGACGTTCACCTCGACGGTACCTTCCTCGTCGGTGAACTGGCGCAACGGGATGACCGCCTCGGACTTCAGTCCGGCATTGACGATGACGTCCTCACCATCAATCGCCACGATCTGGGCGGTGACGATGGAGCCCGGCCGCATGTCAGTCTGCGCAAGGCTCTCTTCAAAAAGTTCTGCAAAGCTTTCGCTCATGGGATGATTTGATCCGGGATCGGAAAACGATCCAGTTGGTTGCTTGAACACAAGACACTGCCAACAGCAGCGTCCACCTGCTTCAGAGCCGGGCCTCGACCCGCTCCATCACTGCACTGACCACCGCCTCGACGGACAAGTCCGTGGTATCGATGGTCACCGCGTCCTCTGCCGGCCTGAGCGGCGCCACACTGCGCTGGGTATCGCGCTCGTCCCGCGCTCTCAGTTCCTGCAAAAGATCCGCCAGATTAGCAGCAACACCCTGTCCCATCAACTGCTTATGGCGCCGGCGGGCGCGTTCCTCGGCGCTCGCGGTCAGAAAGATCTTCACCGGCGCATCCGGGAAAACCACCGTCCCCATATCGCGACCGTCAGCCACCAGGCCGGGCGGCCGGCGGAATGCACGCTGGCGCTCAAGCAGCGCCTGGCGCACCACCGGCACCGCGGCCAGGCGGGAGGCCCGCTCACCAGAGGCCTCGTCACGGATCGCGTCACTGACGACCACCCCGTCGAGGATGACCTCACCGGCCGCGGGACCATCTGTCGGGAACCGGATGTCCAGCGCCTCGGCGACCGCCACCAGACGATCGACCTCGCCGAGTCCGATGTCGGCCCGCAGCGAAGCCAGCGCCAGAAGCCGGTAGATCGCCCCGCTGTCGAGCAGGTGCCACCCCAGACGTCCGGCCAGCTCCCGGGCGATGGTGCCCTTTCCGGCTCCGCCCGGTCCGTCGATCGTGACCACGCCGATGCGGGCACTCATGCCGACGTCTCCTCGGCACGAATGGACAGACCGGCACGATGCGCCAGCTCAACGAAACCGGGAAACGAGGTATCCACCTCGGCACAGTCATCGATGGTCACGGGCCCATCCGCCGCCAATGCCGCCATGGCGAATGACATGGCGATGCGGTGATCGCCGTGGGCGCGCACATGGCCGCCGCGCAGACGTCCTCCAACGATGCGGATGCCGTCGGGCTGCGGATGGACCTCAATGCCCAGGCGCGCCAGCCCCTCGGCCATGACGGCGATCCGATCGCTTTCCTTGACACGCAGCTCTTCCGCGCCACGCAGCACGGTCTCACCCCGGGCGCAGGCCGCTGCCACGAAGATGGCGGGGAATTCGTCGATGGCAAGCGGCACCAGCTCCGGTGGGATGTCGATGCCTCGCAGTGGGGCCGGTTCCACCGTTATCCGCCCCACGGGCTCACCGGTACCCGCATGCCCGGCATCGATATCAATCGACGCGCCCATGCGCCGGAGAATCTCGATCACGCCGGTCCGGGTCGGGTTGAGTCCGACGTTGGTCAGCGTGACGGAGGCCTGCGACGCGATGGAGGCACCCACCAGGAAAAACGCCGCCGACGAGATATCACCGGGTACGGCAATCCCGCCGCCCGTCAGGGACGCCCCGCCCGTCACCCGAACACGCGGGCCTTCCACGGCGACCGGCACGCCGAGGGCCGCGAGCATGCGCTCGGTGTGATCCCGGGTGACGGCGGGCTCGGTCACGCAGGTCTCGCCCTCGGCATAGAGCCCGGACAGCAGCAGCGCGGACTTCACCTGGGCACTGGCCATGGGCATTGCATAGTCGATACCCCGCAGACCAGGCGCAGGTTCGATACGCAGCGGTGCGGTACCGTTCGGCGCCGTACCGATTCGAGCACCCATGCGCGTCAGCGGGTCGGTGACCCGCCGCATCGGCCGCCGCATCAGGGACGCATCGCCAACCAGTTCACTGACGAACGGCTGTCCGGCCAGGAGGCCGCTGAACAGACGCATTGAGGTGCCCGAGTTGCCCAGGTCGAGGGGCGCATCCGCGGCCTGCAGTCCGTGCAGGCCCACACCCTGGATCCGCAGGCGACCGTCCTCCGGTCCTTCGATCTCCACACCGAGCGCCCGCATGGCGGACAGCGTGGCCATGGCATCGTCGCCTTCGAGAAAACCCTCGACCCGGGTCTCCCCCTCGGCGATCGAGCCCAGCATGACCGAGCGATGGGAAATGGATTTGTCCCCGGGCACCGGGAACTCGCCATGCAGCGCCCCGCCGGGCTCCACGATGAACCGTCGGCCAACCTTCAAAGCCATCACGTCATCTCCGTTGTGATCAGCGCTCGAACCAGTGCAGATGGGCATCCCGGGTCTGCTTGGCGCTTCGGAAAACCGCCTCGAGGCCATCGGCGTCAGCGGCCTCCACCAGCTCGGCCAGCGCCTCCAGGTCGCGCCGGTAACCGGCAAGCGCATCCAGCACCGCCTCGCGGTTACCCAGGCAGATATCCCGCCACATCACCGGATCGCTGGAGGCAATGCGCGTGAAGTCGCGGAACCCGCCAGCGGCGTATCGAAGGATTTCCTCGTGATCCGGGGCCCGGGAAAGCATATCCACAAGCCCGAAGGCGAGCAGATGGGGAAGATGCGACGTGATCGCCAGCATGCGGTCATGATGCTCCACCGACATGGTGATCACTTCCGCCCCGACGCACTCCCACATCCACTGCACCGTGGCCGTGGCATCGCCGCTCGTATCGGCCGTGGGCGTGAGGATCACGCGCCGCCCCTGGAAAAGCGTGGCGAACGCCGCCTCTACGCCGCTGTGCTCGGTACCGGCGATGGGATGTCCCGGGACGAACCGGGTGGGGAAATGGCCAAGCGCGGCTTTCACGTCGCCGACGACACACCCCTTCGCACTGCCCACGTCGGTCAGCACGGTATCATCCGTCAGCCACGGCCGGAGCTGGGCCATGACTCCCCGAATGGCCCCCAGCGGGACGCCCAGCACCACCAGGTCAGAGCCGGCCAATGCTTCGGCGGGATCAAGACTGTAGCGGTCGACTGCGCCCAGCTCCCGGGCCCGTGCCAGCGGTTCGCTCCGGCGTCCCAGTCCCACCACTTCGGTGACGGCCCCGGCGCGTCTCAGCGCGAGTCCGAGGGAGCCTGCGATGAGCCCGACACCCACCAGGCAGATACGCCGCGGCTGAGCATTCACCGGCTCGCCCTATGCCACCGAACGCGGGTAGGAACCCAGGATCTTCAGCAGGCTCGCCAGCTGCTGCATCTCCCCGAGCGCGCGCTTGAGATCGGGATCCTCGGCGTGTCCGACCAGATCGATGAAGAAGACGTACTCCCACATGCCCTCGGGCGACGGCCGCGACTCCAGTCGGGTCATGTTGAGTCCATAGCGCGCCAGTGGCGCAAGCAGACCAGCCAGCCCGCCGGGCCGATTCTCGCGGGCGATGACCAGCGAGGTCTTGTCCTCGCCGGTGGGCTCCGGACTCTCCTTGCCGAGAACGAGGAACCGGGTGCTGTTGGCCGCGCCATCCTGAATCGAGGGCTGCGGCACGGGCAGCTCATACCGCTCGGCGGCAGCATCCGAGGCGATTGCTGCGGCACTGCTGTCCTCAGCCGCCAGCCGCGCCGCCTCGGCCGTGCTGGAGACAGCGATGCGTTCCGCCGCCGGCAGATGCGTCTCCAGCCACGCGCGACACTGCGCGAGGCCCTGGCTGTGGGAGTAAACCCGGCGGATCTCTCCGAGCGAGGTGGCGCGGGTGGCGAGATTCTGCACGATCGCCATCTCGACTTCGCCCACGATCTGCAGCGGTGAGGACAGGAGCCGATCCAGCGTGTGCGTCACCATCCCTTCGGTGGAGTTCTCCACCGGCACGACACCATACTCGGCGCCGCCGGCCTCGACCTCCCGGAAGACCGCATCGATACCCTCAAGGGGCAGGCTGCGGATCGAGTGCCCGAAGTGCTTGAGTGCGGCCTCCTGCGTGAACGTCCCCTCCGGCCCCAGGAAGGCGACCCGCAACGGCCGCTGAAGCGCGAGGCAGGCCGACATGATCTCGCGGAAAAGCCGGGAGATGTCCTCGTCGGACAGCGGCCCCTGGTTGGCGTCCCGAACCCGCCGGAGCACCTGCGCCTCGCGGGCGGGACGGTAATAGTCACCGGACTCCCCCGCCGCCTGCTTGACCGCGGCCACCTCAGCCGCAGCCCGCGCCCGCTCATTGACCAGCTTCAGGAGCTCATCATCAATCCCGTCAATCCGGGCCCGGATGGATTCCAGCGATTCACCCGTCACGCCTGCCCCCGTTGTTTCACTCAATCACGCGAACGGCAAGAACGCCCTCGGTGTCCCTCAGGCGATCGGCAACCTCCGCCGTCAGCTTGCCATCGATATCAACGACGCTGTAGGCCAGCTCACCGCGTGATTTGTTATACATATCAGCGATGTTCAGGCCGGCATCCGCGACCGCCGAGGAAATCTGCCCCAGCATGTTCGGCACGTTGGCGTTGACCACCGTCAGCCGGTCGCCACTGCCGTTACGCGGCAGGATCAACTCCGGGAAATTCACCGAGTTGCTGATGTTACCGGTCTCGAGGAAATCCCTGACCTCGTCAGCGGCCATGATGGCGCAGTTCTCCTGTGCCTCGGCCGTGGAGGCGCCGATATGCGGCAGGGCGACGACACCGTCCTGGCCCTTGAGCGTTGCCGACGGGAAGTCGCAGACATAGGTCCGCAGCCGCCCCTGCTGGAGCCCCTTGACGATGGCCTCGTCATCGACGATGCCGGCCCGGGCGAAGTTGAGCAGCACCTGCCCCTCCCGCGCGCCGGCCAGACGGGCGCCGTTGATCATGCCGCGCGTCTCATCGGTCTCCGGCACATGCAGGGTGACGATATCGGCGGCGGCCATCACCTCGTCCACGCTGTGGGCCCGACGCACGCCGGCCTCAAGATTCCACGCGCTGCGCACCGTAATCTTGGGGTCGTAGCCGATGACCTTCATGCCCAGCGAGGAAGCGGCATTGGCCACGTTGACACCAATGGCGCCGAGCCCGATCACACCCAGCGTCCGGCCCGGGAGTTCGAAACCGGTAAAACGCTTCTTCTCCGCCTCCGCGGTCTTGTTCATCTGCTCGTCGCTACCGCTGAGCGACTCGGCGAACGCCCAGGCAGGGCAGATGTTGCGTGCCGCCAGGAACATGCCGGCGATGACCAGCTCCTTCACCGCATTGGCGTTGGCGCCGGGGGCATTGAACACCGGGATGCCCCGCTGGCTCATCGCATCGACGGGGATGTTGTTCACACCCGCACCGGCGCGGCCGACGGCCTTGAGGGTCTCGGGGATCGACCAGTCATGCAGCTTGGCGGATCGCAGCAGCACTGCATCCGGCTGCTGTATTTCCGAGGACACCTCGAACCGCTCGCGCGGGAGACGATCCAGCCCTCGGGCCGATATATTGTTGAAAGTCAGTACTTTGTACATTTTTCCTCAATTAACCGTGACGTCGCTCAAAATCGGCCATGAAATCGATCAGGGCATCCACCCCGGACTCTGGCATGGCGTTGTAGATGCTCGCCCGCATCCCCCCAACGGAGCGATGCCCTTTCAGCGTCTGCAGCCCGGCGTCGGCCGCCTCGCTGAGGAAAGTCCCGTCGAGCTGGTCATCGGCCAGTACGAAGGGCACGTTCATCCACGAGCGCGCCGCCGGATCCACCGGATTGCGGTAGAGGGAGGAGCCGTCGATGGCCGCGTAGAGCTTGTCGGCCTTGCGCTTGTTGCGCTCAGCCATTGCCCTGAGCCCGCCCTCGCGCTTGAGCCACTGGAAGACCAGTCCAGCGATGTACCAGCTGTAGGTCGCCGGCGTGTTGAGCATCGAGTCCGACTCGGCCTGCCGGCGGTAGTCCCAGATCGCGGGGACCGTCTCACTGGCGCGGCCGAGCAGGTCGTCCCGGACGATGACCACGGTCAGACCGGCCGGCCCGAAATTCTTCTGCGCTCCGGCATAGATCACGCCGAAGCGCGAGACATCGAGAGGCCTGGACAGGAACGTGGAGGACATGTCGCTGACCAGTGGCACGTCCCCACTGTGAGGAATCTCCGGGAACTCGACGCCGGTGATCGTCTCATTGGCGCAGTAGTGCAGGTAAGCGGCATCGGGATCCCGCTGCCATTCGGACTGCGGCGGAATGGACATCGGATCGCCGCTGCCCCCCTCGGCCACCACGTTGACCGCCGTGTACTTGCGCGCCTCAGCGATCGCCTTCTTCGACCAGCTGCCCGTATTGACGTAGTCCACGCTTCCGGCGTCACCCAGCAGATTGAGCGGAACCGCAGAGAACTGTGCAGTCGCCCCGCCCTGGAGGAACAGCACGCGGTAGTTGTCGGGCACTTGCAGAAGCTCGCGGAGATCCGCCTCGGCCTGCTCGGCGATCGATACGAAAGCCTTGCCACGATGGCTCATCTCCATCACGGACATGCCGGTCCCGCGCCAGTCCAGCATTTCCTCGGCCGCCTGCTGCAGAACCGGCTCGGGCAACGTCGCCGGACCCGCGCTGAAGTTGTAAACACGCGACATTATTCGCTCCAGAGTTTTCCGTTGATTACGAGAGAGGGTTCAGTCCGGGTCGGCGCCCGGTTCGGCCAGATCCTCGTCTTCCTCGCCGAGGGCCTCGACCCGGGCCATCCCCACCAGCGATTCCGATTCGGAGAGCGTGATCAGTTTCACGCCCTGGGTGTTACGGCCCAGGACGGATATCTCGGACGCCCGGGTCCGGACCAGCGTTCCACCGTTGGTGATGAGCATGACCTCATCCTCGTGGGTGACCTGGACGGCCCCCACGACCGCCCCGTTGCGCTTCGACGTCTGGATACCGATGACCCCCATGCCGCCTCGGCCCCGTCGGGGGTAGTCATCCACCGGGGTCAGCTTGCCATAGCCGTTTTCCGTGACTGTCAGGACATCACCGTCACCCAGGATCAGGCATTGGATCACCGTCTGGCCGGGAGCGAGACGGACGCCGCGGACACCGGCGGCCGTGCGCCCCATGGGACGTACGTCGTCCTCCTTGAAGCGGATCGCCTTGCCGGCGTCGGTCAGCAGCATGATGTCGCGATGGCCGTCGGTGACGCCGACATTGACCAGCGTGTCGTCTTCACCCAGGTTGACGGCGATGATGCCTGTCGAGCGTGGCCGCGAGAAATGCGACAGCGGCGTCTTCTTGACCGTGCCCTGGCGGGTCGCCATGAATACGAAGTGATCGCCGTCGAACTCGCTCACCGGCAGCACGGCATTGATTCGCTCGTCATCCTCCAGCGGCAGGAGATTGACGATGGGCTTGCCCCGGGCACCCCGACTGCCATGAGGCAGCTCATAGACCTTGAGCCAGTAGCATTTGCCCCGACTGGAGAAGCACAGCAGCGTGTCGTGGGTGTTCGCCACCCAGAGCTTGTCGACGAAATCCTCGTCACGCATCCGCGTCGCCGCCTTGCCCTTGCCGCCCCGGCGCTGCGCCTGATAGGCATCCACCGGCTGGGATTTGGCGTAGCCGCTATGGGAGAGGGTGACCACCACATCCTGCGGCGGAATCAGGTCTTCGATGGACAGATCGAGTCGCGTCTCAAGGATCTCGGTCCGCCGGTCATCGCCGTAGCGTTCGCGGATCTCCTCGAGCTCCTCGCGGATGACCTGCATAAGGCGATCGCTGCTGCCGAGGATATCGAGCAGATCGGCGATGGTGTCCAGGATCTGCCGATATTCATCGACGATCTTGTCCTGTTCCAGCCCGGTCAGGCGGTGAAGGCGCAGATCGAGAATGGCCTGGGCCTGCGCCTCGGTGAGGCGATAGGCGTTGCCGATCAGACCGACATCACGGCCGAGCGACTCGGGTCGGGATGCTTCTGCACCCGCACGCGAGAGCATCTCACTGACAACGCCTGGCGCCCAGTCACGCGCCACCAGCGCCGTCTTGGCATCCGCGGACGTCGGTGACGCCTTGATCAGGGCGATCACCTCGTCGATGTTGGCGAGTGCGACGGCCAACCCCTCGAGCACATGTGCCCGATCGCGTGCCTTGCGCAGTTCATAGACCGTGCGCCGCGTGACGACCTCGCGGCGGTGACGGATGAATGCGTCGAGCACGTCCTTGAGGTTGTGCTGTCGCGGCTGCCCCTCGTGCAGCGCCACCATGTTGATGCCGAAGACCGTCTCCAGCTGAGTGTGCTGGTAGAGGTTGTTGAGCACCACCTCGGGGACCTCCCCGCGGCGCAGCTCAATGACCATGCGAATGCCATCCTTGTCGGACTCGTCGCGCAGCTCGGTGATGCCCTCGATGCGCTTTTCCTTGACCAGCTCGGCGATCTTCTCAAGCAGCCGGGCCTTGTTCACCTGGTACGGCAGCTCCTCGACGATGATGCTCGCCTTGCCACTGCCGTCGTCATGCTCGAACCGGCAGCGCGCCCGCATGACCATCCGCCCGCGTCCGGTGCGGTAGGCCTCGCGGATCCCCTCGACGCCGTTGATGATGCCGCGGGTTGGCAGATCCGGCCCTGGCACGTAGGCCATCAGGGCCTCAATATCGAGGCTGTCATCATCAATCAGTGCGATACAGGCATCCACGACCTCACGCAGGTTGTGCGGGGGCACGTTGGTGGCCATGCCCACGGCGATACCCGCGCCACCGTTGACGAGGAAGTTGGGAACGCGGGTGGGGAGCACCTGCGGCTCCTGCTCGGAGCCGTCGTAGTTGTCCGCGAAATCGACGGTTTCCTTGTCGATGTCGGCGAGGAGCTCATGCGCCATGCGCGCCATACGCACTTCGGTGTAGCGCATCGCCGCGGCATTGTCCCCGTCGATGGAGCCGAAATTGCCCTGGCCGTCCACCAGCAGGTAGCGCATGGAGAAGTCCTGCGCCATCCGCACGATGGTGTCATAGACCGCCGTGTCGCCATGCGGATGGTATTTACCGATGACATCGCCGACCACCCGGGCCGACTTCTTGTACGGCCGGTTCCAGTCATTGCCGAGCTCGCGCATGGCGTAGAGCACACGCCGGTGGACGGGCTTGAGCCCGTCTCGGACATCGGGCAGGGCGCGGCCGACAATGACGCTCATGGCGTAGTCCAGGTAGGACTGCCGCATCTCGTCTTCTAGATTGACCGGGAGGATTTCCTTGGCGACGCTGGACATCTAGCGGATCTCGACTGTAGGGAGCCAATCGGACATCAAACATCCATCATAACATGCGCTCGAATGGCCAGGCATCGGCCGCTCCGGGCGGCTATTCGCCATCCACGCGCCGCGCCTGTTCGACCACGACGAGCTCGACCGGCACGTCCGCCATCCCGTTGCGGCGGCCTGTTTCACCGGCGGCAATGCGGTCGATGACGCCCATTCCCTCGATCACGCGTGCGAACACGGCATAGCCGAAATCCCGCTCGCCGTGATCGAGGAAGGCATTGTCGGCCAGGTTGACGAAGAACTGCGACGTCGCGCTGTCACGAACCTGGGTGCGAGCCATGGACAGCGTGCCGCGCTCATTCTTCAGCCCATTGTCGGCTTCGTTGACGATGGGATCCCGCGTCGACTTACGGTTCAGCTCTTGGCCGAATCCACCGCCCTGAATCACGAAGCCCGGAATGACACGGTGGAATACGGTCCCGTCATAGAACCCGTCATCCACGTAAGTCAGGAAATTCTCCACGGTCACCGGCGCCTCATCGGCGAAGAGCTCGATGCGGAAATCGCCGGCCGTCGTCTCGAATACCACCTGCGGGTTCTGTGCGCTGGCTGCGCCCGTGCCCACGGCGGCGGCGAGTGCGAGTGCGATTGGTATGTGTTTCATGGTCGTCCCTCCATATCCAGACCAGCCGGGATTCTCGCACACCCGGGCGGGACGGGCGTGCTAGAATTGAGGGGATGAATGGCGAGAACGCGGATCAGGGAGAAATCGGCAAGTTCGACCGGGACGCCAGTGCCTGGTGGGACCCTGAAGGACCATTCGCACCGCTGCACGCCATCACGCCCCTCCGGCTGGACCATATCGAATCCCGTATCGGTTCCCTCGCGGGCCTCAGCGTGGTCGATGTCGGCTGTGGCGGCGGACTGCTCAGCGAGCCGATGGCGGCGCGCGGGGCTCGGGTAACGGGCATCGATCTGGCGCCTGAGACTCTGGAAACGGCCCGGCTGCACGCGCATGGCACAGGCCTGTCCATCGACTACCGGGAGATCGCCGCGGAAGCATTGGCCGCCGAAGCGGCGGGCCGGTTCGATGTGGTGACCTGCATGGAGTTGCTGGAGCATGTCCCCGATCCGGCGGCCGTGGTCGAGGCCTGCAGCACACTGGTGCGCCCGGGGGGCGCGGTCTTTTTCTCCACAATCAACCGCAACGCCCGCGCATGGCTCCTCGCCGTCGTCGGTGCCGAGCGCGTTCTGCGTCTGCTGCCAGCGGGGACGCACGACGCCAGGGCGTTCATCCGCCCTGCCGAGCTGGCGCGATGGGCGCGGCGCAGCGGGCTGGAGATGAACAACCTCACTGGCCTGCATTACAATCCGCTGACACGGCACTACTTCTTGACGGACGACACACGCGTGAACTACCTCGCGCACTGCACACGGACCAACCCCTGATGGGCCTGTCGGATCGAGCCCAGGGCGTCCTGCTCGACCTGGACGGCACACTCTTCGATACGGCGCCCGATCTTATCGCCAGCCTGAACGCGCTGCGCGGGGAGCATGGGCTCCCGCCACTGCCGGCTGGCGACCTGGCCAACTCGGTGGGTCACGGCAGCGTCCCGATGATCGCGCGCGGATTCAATCTCGAGCCGACCGACCGGCATTTCGAGCCCCTGCGCCAGCGCTTTCTTGAGCTCTACCACGAGCGCCTGAGCGATGAGACCCGCCCTTATGACGGTATGGACGAGACGCTCTCGGCACTGGAGGCGGCGGCGATCCCGTGGGGCATCGTGACGAACAAGCCCGGCTGGCTTACCCGGCCGCTGATCAGCGCACTCGGCTACGACCGACGTCCCGACTGTGTGGTGACCGGTGACGATATCGCGCGGCGCAAGCCGCACCCCCATCAGGTGCTGGAGGGCGCCCGCCGGCTGGGTCTGCTCCCGGCGGCGTGCGTGATCGTCGGCGACGCCGAGCGTGATATCCGGGCCGGTCGACGTGCGGGAACCCTGACCCTTGCCGCCCTCTATGGCTACCTCAGCGGTGATGACCGCGCCGAGCGCTGGGGCGCGGACGGGCTCATCGGACATCCCCTCGAGCTGCTTCGCTGGGTCGCGCGCGCACCGACCCCGGTCCAGGAACCGCTTGCGGTCTGAGCCATGGATCCACTCGACTACTGCCGGCGCAAGGTCGCCCCGGAGGGCTCAAGCCTCTACTACGCGCTGCTCTTCGCGCCACCTTCCGCGCGGGATGGACTGACGGCGCTCGCGGCCTACCGCGCCGAGGTGCTGGAGGTCCCGCGGGAAGTGAGCGATGCCGGCGTCGGCGCAGTGAAGCTGTCCTGGTGGCAGGAAGAACTCGGGCGTCTCGAGGCGGGCGAGCCCCGCCACCCGATCACCCAGGCACTGTTGCCGGTCATCCGCCGTGACCGGCTCGATACCGGCGGACTCGCCGAGGTGATCGAGGCGAGCCGCATGGACCTCGAATACGGCCGCTACCCAACCCTGCGCGAGCTTACGCTTTACTGTCATCGCGCAGGGGGTGCCGTCGCCGACCTGGCCTGGCGGATCACCGGTGCCAACGGAGCCGATGCCGCACCCTTTGCCCACGACCTGTCGATGGGCCTTGAACTCACCCGCATGCTGCGTCATCTGCGGCGGGATCTGCGGGCCGGCCGTGTCTATATCCCCGAGGATGAACTGGCGGTCACCGGAGTCGACCCGGAGACACTGTCGCAGGGCGGGCAATCGGAGGCGGCCAGAGATCTCCTCTCCCGCCAGGGCGACCGCGCCAGACGCTTCCTCGACAGCGCCATCAGCCGCCTGCCTGGCCCTGCCCGGAAATCCCAGACCTATGGTCTGATCCTGGCGGTCGTCTATCGGCAGCTGCTGGACAGCATCGCCGGCGACGGTCATGCGGTGACCGAGCGCCAGGTCCATCTGACGCCGCTTCGCAAGCTCTGGCTCGCCTGGCGCACCGCCCGACGACCGCATAACGTCCGTCCCCGACCCGAGGAGCCCGTGCCATGACCATCGAGATCAGCCCCGGCCCACAAGGCCCGGCCAGACCCGACCGGCTTGACGGACAGCGTGTACTGATCACGGGCGCCGCCGGCGGCCTTGGCAGCGCGCTCTCGGAACTCGCGGCGGCAGAGGGGGCGGAGCTCGTCCTACTCGACAAGGACCTCAAGGCACTGGAATCGCTGCATGACCGCATTGAGGCGGCCGGCCACCGGCAGCCGGCACTCTATCCCCTCGACATGATGGGCGCATCACCCGATGATTATGCCGAGCTGGCCAATCGAATCGAACAGGAGCTCGGTGGCCTTGAGGTCGTGGTCCACGCAGCCGCCGACTTCGGCGAACCGGCACCATTGACGCTGTATGAACCGCAGGCGTGGCTCAAGTGCCTGCATGTCAACATCAACGCGAGTTTCCTGTTGACCCAGGCGCTTCTGGTATTGCTCAGGACGAGCGCTGGGCGTGTCATATTCGTAAGTGATGAGGCGGGCCGCGAGGGCCGGGCAGCCATGGGCGCCTACGCCGTCAGCAAATGGGCCGTCGAGGGCATCATGGCGACGTTGGCGGCCGAGCACTCGCCGATCCATCCAGTGATCAGCTGCAGCGTTGACCCAGGGGCGATGCAGACGCGCCTGAGGCGGCAGCTCTTTACCGGTGAGGCGGCCGACGAGGTCCCCTCGCCCGCGGGGGCCGCCGCCGCCATCAACCGGTTACTCGACCCGGCCAGCACGCCGGTCAATGGCGGCATGTACCGGGTAGTGGCCTGACAGATATGGCATGCTTGTGGCAAGGCCAGTGGAAGTGCAAGCATGCGCAACACTTGAAACGGGAGTGGAGAACACGCCATGGGATTCGCCTTATCGGCCCTGCAGGTCCGGAGTAACGCCTTCGGACCCCATCAGCCTATTCCGGTCCGCCATACCGGTGAGGGTGACGACATCGCACCGCCCATTCACTGGACCGGCGCACCCGAGGGCACCCAGGGCTTCGCCGTGATCTGCCATGACCCCGATGCGCCACTGGTCAGCCCCGGGAGCTACGGTTTTGTCCACTGGGTGTATTACAACATTCCTGGCGACGTCACGGCCCTGGACGAGGGCAGCGAGGCGTACACGCACGGCGTCACGGACTTCGGGAAACAGACCTATGGTGGACCAATGCCGCCGGAGGGCCACGGCGTGCACCACTACTATTTCTGGGTGCTCGCCCTGGATCAGTCGCTGCACCTGGAGCCGGGACTGACTCTCTGGCAGTTCCTCGACCAGGTTGAGCCTCATGTGATCGGCATGAACCGGCTGATCGGCACCTACGAGCGCTGATTCCGGCGGGCCAGTCCATGGGCACAGTCACCGCGCAGCGGACAGGCCTCGCACCGCGGCGTGCGCGGCCTGCAGTAGGATTTTCCAATGGTGACGATCAACGCGTGGAACTCGTTGAACTGCCCGACATCCGGCGCAAGGGCATCGTGGAACAGCGCCTGCAGGCCATCGTAGCCGACGCGCGGCGAGACGAGTCCGATGCGCGAGAATATCCGCCGGGTATAGGCATCGACCACGAAAACCGGGCGGCCGAAACCGTATAACAGCACATCGTCCACACTCTCCGGTCCGAGGCCCTTGACTTCGAGCAGGGCCGAGCGCATGGCCGCGGTTTCCATATCGATCAGCCCCGCCTCGCCACCCAGTGCCAGCCAGGTCTCGCAGGCGGCGCGCAGGCGCTGGGACTTTACATTGTAGTACCCACTCGGACGCAGGCACTCGGCCAGCGCTTCCCGGGGCGCGGCGAGAATCGCCTCCGGCGTCATCCAGTCACGGGCCTGTAGGCGGTCGACGGCCTGCTCGACATTGCGCCATGCGGCATTCTGGGTGAGCACCGCACCCACCAGCACTTCGAATGCGCTCTCCGCCGGCCACCAGCTCTGGGGACCCAGCGCCGCCAGCAGCCGGTCGTACAGACGGGGGACCGCCGTGGCGGTGTCAGTGATCGCCGGGCGCGTGTCAGCCATGTCGTTTTCGCTCACGGCCTGGCCGCCCTCCTCCAGGCCCTGGCGATGACCGTCGCTGGCGCTTGCGGGCCCGGTCTCCGCCGTCACCATCACCGAGATTCACGAGTTCCACGAGATGACGAACCTCGCCGGCCGTCAGCGTCTTCATCTGCCCCTCACGCAGGCCGGCCGGCATCTCGATCGGCCCGTACTGGACACGCATGAGGCGGCTCACCTGGACGCCCTGCGACTCCCAGAGCCGGCGGACAAGCCGATTTTTTCCCTCACGGAGCCTGACCCGGTACCAGCTGTTCGCGGCCTCGCCTGAATCCAGCGGCCGAATGGACTCAAAGGCCGCCGGTCCGTCCTCGAGCGTGACGCCCTCGATGAGTCGCCGCAGCGTCGCCTCGTCGATTTGGCCGAACAGGCGCACGGCATAATCGCGGATCAGGCGGTACGACGGATGCGCGAGGCGATTGGCGAGCTCGCCATCCGTGGTCAGTAACAGAAGCCCCGACGTGTTGATATCAAGGCGCCCCACCGCCAGCCAGCGTCCGCTCTTGAGCGGAGGCAGCCGCCGGAACACCGTGCGCCGGCCCTCGGGATCGCTGCGGGTGACGAGCTCACCGGTCGGCTTGTGGTAGACGATGACGCGACGATCCGTCGGCGCCAGCGCCGCCGCGCTCACCGGACGGCCATCCATGTGGATGCGCACTCCGGGCTCAACCCGGTCTCCCAGTCTGGCCTGGTGGCCATTGACCTGAACCCGACCGGCCTCGATACGTCGCTCCATTTCCCGACGCGACCCCAGTCCGGCCCGCGCCAGCACCTTCTGCAGTTTCTCCGAGCTCATGCAGGCCCCTGGTTCGGAATCGGCAGATCGAGCTCCGGATGATCGGGGCCCGGCTCGCCAATCTCGATCAACGAAGGCAGCTCACTGAGGCTGCCCAGATTGAAGTAGTCGAGGAAATCACGGGTGGTCGCGAAGACGGCCGGCCGACCGGGTGCATCCCGATGGCCGGCGACACGCACCCAGCCGCGTTCCTGCAGCGTGCGGATGATATTGCTGCTCAGGGTCACGCCACGGATCTCCTCGATCTCCGCCCGGGTGATCGGCTGGCGATAGGCAATGATCGCCAGGGTCTCAAGCACCGCCCGGGAATAGCGGGCGGGTTTCTCGTCCCATAGCCGCGATACCCATTCGGCGTATTGGCCGGGCACCTGGAGACGGTAACCGCCCGCCACGCGCTGCAACTCTACTCCTCGGCCGGCGAGCTGCGCGGAGAGCCGCTCGAGGGCCTGCTCCACTGCCCTTCGCGGTGGCGGGTCATCGCCAAAGACGACCTGCAACTGGTCGACCGACAGCGGTTCACCGGCCGCGAGCAGCGCCGCCTCGAGGATGTTCTCCATGGCCGGCTCACCCATCGTGGCCTTCCTGCGGCATCAGATCGCCGCTGCGTAGATAGAGCGGGGCGAATGGTTCCGCCTGGACGAGTTCGACCAGCGCCGCCTTGAGCAGCTCAAGGATGGCGAGGAAAGTCACCACCACACCGGCTCGCCCCTCCTCGGGACGCAACAGCTCGTCCAGCGCCACGAAACGATCACCCTCCAGTCGCTCCAGGGTCTCGCTCATCCGCTCGCGGACCGAGAGCACTTCGCGCTGGATCTGATGATGACTGAACATGGCGGCACGGCCCAGCACCTCGGAGAAGGCGGACAGCAGTTCATCGAGGTCCACGGCGGGCAACCGCCGGGCCGGCCTCAACCCCGGACATGCCGCACGCCCGGGAAAGATGTCCCGTGCCACTCGAGGCAACGCGTCAAGCTGTTCACCGGCCGCCTTGAACTGTTCATACTCACGCAGGCGCCGGACCAGCTCTGCCCGCGGATCGGGATCCTCATCGGATTCCGCGGCAGGCGGCCGGGGCAGAAGCATCCGTGACTTGATCTCCGCCAGCATGGCGGCCATGACCAGGTACTCGGCGGCCAGTTCCAGCCGAAGATCCTTCATGAGATCCACATACTGCATGTACTGACGGGTGATCTCGGCGATGGGAATATCCAGGATATCGAGGTTCTGCCGCCGGATGAGATAGAGGAGCAGATCCAGCGGCCCCTCGAACGCCTCCAGAAACACCTCGAGGGCATCCGGCGGGATATAGAGATCCTGTGGCAGGTCGGAGAACGGCTCTCCCTGAACGGTGGCGACCACCGATGGGTCAAGCAGCTCCTCCGTGCCGTCCGCGCTCATCGCTGGCGATAATCCAGTCCGATGGCCGAACGGACCTCCTGCATGGTCTGGCGCGCCACGCCCCGAGCACGGTCGCAGCCATCGGTGACCACCTGCTGGACGTGCTCCGGATCGGACGCCAGTTCGGCCGCCCGCTCGCGGATCGGCGCCACCTCGGCCTGGACGGCGCCGATGAGCGGCTTCTTGCAGTCGAGACAACCGATGCCCGCGGAACGACAGCCGGTCTGGACCCATTCCCGGGTATCGGCATCGGAATAGACCTTGTGGAGGTCAAAGACCGGGCATTTTTCGGGCTCGCCCGGATCGTTGCGCCGGACCCGCGCCGGATCCGTCGGCATGGTGCGGATCTTGTGTTCAATATCGGCATCGGACTCGCGCAGCGAGAGCGTGTTGCCATAGGACTTGGACATCTTGCGTCCGTCGAGCCCCGGCATCCTCGGGGCATGAGTCAGCAGCGCCTCCGGCTCGGCGAGGACGCTTCGGCCACCGCCGTCAAGATAGCCGGCGAGGCGCGCCCGGTCGGCGATGGTCAGGTTCTGCTGCGCCTCGAGCAGCGCCTGCGCTTCTCCCAGCGCCTCGGCATCCCCTGATTCCTGGTAGCGCCGGCGCAGCTCGCGGTACAGCCGCGCCTGTTTCTTGCCCATCTTGCCCACCGCGGCTTCAGCCTTGTCCGCGAAGCCGGGTTCCCGACCGAACAGGTAATTGAAGCGTCGCGCCAGTTCACGGGTCAGCTCCACATGCGAGACCTGGTCCTCGCCCACGGGAACGCCGCTGGCCCCATAAATGAGGATATCGGCACTCTGCAGGACGGGGTAACCCAGAAAGCCGTAAGTGGCGAGGTCCTTTTCGCGCAGCTCGGCGATCTGATCCTTGTAGGTCGGTACACGCTCGAGCCAGCCAAGCGGCGCGATCATCGACAGGAGCAGATGCAGCTCGGCATGCTCGATGACCCTGGACTGGATGAACAGCGTCGCCAGGTTGGGGTTGACTCCGCAGGCGAGCCAGTCCACCACCATGTCCCAGACACTCTCCGAGATGACCTCACGCTTCTCGTAGGCGGTGGTCAACGCGTGCCAGTCGGCCACAAAGAAAAAGCATTCGTTGGTCTCCTGCAACCTGATCCAGTTGCGGAGCACGCCGTGATAGTGCCCGAGGTGCAGGCGACCGGTGGGTCGCATACCCGAGAGGATGCGATCGCCGCTGGCTAGGGTCTGACTCAAGTTGACCTCCGCTCTTTGCCGGACAGACTGCCCTGCATGATAGCGGATTACGCCTCGAAAACGTGTGCGTCGCCGGCACCACGGCGAATCACCTCCGGTGCATCACCACTCAGGTCGATGACCGTGCTCGGCTCCAGCCCGCCGGGCCCGGCGTCAATCACCGCATCCACCTGTTTACCGAGCCGCTCCCGCATATCCACAGGATCGGTCATCGGCTCCGTCTCACCGGGCAGCAACAGCGTACTGGTGGTCAATGGCTCGCCCAGCGCCTCCAGCAGCGCGATGGCGACGGGGTGGTCCGGCACCCGGATGCCAATGGTCTTTCGGCGCGCGTGCTGGATACGCCGCGGCACCTCGGCGGTGGCCCGAAGCACGAAGGTGTAGGGCCCCGGCGTATGCGCCTTGAGCAGGCGGAAGGCCGTATTGTCGACACGGGTATAGCTGCCGATATCGGATAGATCACGACAGGCCAGGGTAAAATGGTGACGCTCCTCCAGCCCCCGGAGGCGCCGGATCCGGTCCACGGCGGTCTTCTCACCCATGGCACAGCCCAGAGCATAGGTCGTACCGCTCGGATAGACGATGACGCCGCCGTCGCGGACGATCTCGACGGCCCGGCGGATGAGTCGCGGCTGCGGGGTCTGCGAATGGATCTCGAAATACTGGCTCATGCCGTCCCGTCTCCTTGGTGTTCACCGTGCTCAGGTATGGTAGCGTCTGGCAGCCTTACAGGACGATACGCGCATGCACTACGCAATCATCAGCGAAGACATCGACGATAGCCTCGAACGTCGTGCCGGGGCGAGAACGGATCACCTCGCACGTCTGGAAGCGCTGCGGGACGAGGGACGACTGCTCGTGGCAGGACCGCATCCCGCGATCGACGCCGATGACCCCGGACCCGCAGGGTTCAGCGGCAGTCTGGTGATTGCCGAATTCGACTCGCTGGCGGCGGCACGGGAGTGGGCGGATGCCGACCCGTATGTCGCCGCCGGTGTCTACCGTCAGGTCACGGTAAAGCCCTTCCGGAAGGTTCTGCCATGAACGACATCCCCAGCAGCGAGCGACCCGGAATGATCCGGGAGAGGCTGTGCCACGCACTCGATGTCCAACACATCGACGTCCGCGATGACAGCCATCTGCACGCCGGCCATGCCGGCGCCCGGGCCGGGGGCGGACACTACCATGTCCAGGTGATCAGCAATGACTTCGCCGGGCAGGGCCGTCTCCAGCGTCATCGTCTGGTCTACGACGCCATGGGCGACGCCATCCGCGACGACTGCATCCACGCGCTCAGCATCGAGGCCCTGACGCCCGCTGAGGCCCAGCCATCCCAAACCAACCGCCAGTGAGTAAGCCAATGAATTCCAATGCCGTTATCACCCTGCGACGCCTGTTGCCCGCCCTGCTGCTGGCGGCTGGCCTGAGCACCGCCCAGGCCCAGGAGGCCGAGGTCCTCGCCGAGATCAATGGCGAGCCCATCACCGAGCGGGAACTCGATCTGCTGGTCGAACAGCAGACCCAGGGCCGGTCGGACATCCCGCCCGCCCAGCGGCGACAGTTCCTGCAGGAGTACATCAACCTGATGCTGCTCGCCCAGGCCGGAGCGGCCGATGGACTGGGGGACAATCCCGAACTGCAGGCCCAGCTCAACAACAACCGGCGGACTTCCCTCGCGCAGGCCTTCGTCCGGCAGCTGACCACAGAGGAACCGGTGGACGAGTCGGTGATGCGGGAGCGCTACGAGGCAGAGTATGGCGGCGACACCCCGCTTGAGTACAAGGCACGCCATATTCTAGTCTCGGAGCGCGATCAGGCCGCAGGGATCATTGATCGACTCCAGAACGGCGAGGACTTCACCGATCTCGCGCGCCAGTACTCCCAGGATGGCAGCTCCGAGCGCGGCGGTGACCTTGGCTGGTTTGCCGCCGGCGACATGGTCGCGCCGTTTGCCGAAGCCGTGGCGGGCCTGGACGCCGGCGAGCTGACGGCGGAGCCCGTGGAGACCCGGTTCGGCTGGCATGTCATCCGCCTCGACGAGACCCGTGAGACGGCCGCACCGGCGTTTGGCGACGTCGCCGGTCAGCTGCGCATGCGCATCATCAACGAGCGTATCCAGGAGCGGCTGGCGACGCTGCGCGAGAATGCGAACATCGACTACGAGGCCTCGTGGGCCGCACCCGATAACGAGTAGCGGTACCGGGTGGACTCGGGCCGCCCCATGGGGCGGCCTATCCCGTCAACTCCTCGAACCCCGCCTCATCGAGCAGCGTCACGCCAAGCTGCCCGGCGCGATCCCGCTTCGACCCCGGATCCTCGCCCACGACAACATAATCGGTATTACCCGAGACACTGGAGGTCACCCTGCCGCCCAGCGCCTCGATTCTTGCCCGCGCCTCATCCCGGGTATAGCCCGACAGCGCACCGGTGAGCACGAATGTCTTCCCCTCAAGCCGTCGCCCGCCACTCCCCTGGTCAAACGCCTGCGGCCCGGGCCAGGTCACGCCCGCGTCGATCAGGCCATCGATCACCTCGCGGTTATGCGACTGGCCAAAGAAGCGACGGACAGCTTCGGCCACCACCGGTCCGACGTCAGGCACCCGGGTGAGGGACTCCTCGTCGGCCCTCATCAGCGCCTCGAGGCTGCCGAAATGCTCGGCGAGACTGCGTGCGGTCACCTCACCGACCTGGTTGATCCCCAGGGCATAGAGGAAACGCGGCAGCGTGGTCTCGCGGGATTCATCGATGGCCTGGAGCAGATTGTCCGAAGACTTCTCGCCCATCCGCTCCAGGCCGAGCAGATCGCTGCGGGTCAGGCGATAGAGATCCGCCGCCGTGCTGACACGCTCCCGCTCGACCAGTTGCTCAATGAGCTTTTCGCCCAGGCCATCGATATCCATGGCGCGGCGGGAGACGAAATGCATGAGCGCCCCCATGCGCTGCGCAGGGCAGTAGAGACCGCCCATGCAGCGATGCGCCGCCTCGTCGTCGATCCGCACAACCTCCGAGCCACAGACCGGACACTGCGCCGGCATCGACCAGGGCGTGGCATCCTCGGGTCGGCGTGACTCGATCACGCTCACCACCTCGGGAATGACGTCGCCGGCCCGGCGCACCATCACCATGTCCCCTTCGCGGACATCCTTGCGGTGGACCTCATCGAGGTTATGCAGTGTGGCGCGGCTCACCGTGACACCACCAACTTCCACCGGATCAAGATCGGCAACCGGCGTGATGACGCCGGTGCGTCCCACCGACGGGATGATGGCCTCGACCCGGGTGGTGGCCTCCCGGGCCGGGAGCTTGTGAGCCAACGCCCACCGTGGCGCCCGGGCGGTGGTACCGAGAGAGCGCCAGGCTCCCCGGTCATTGACCTTGTAAACCGCACCATCGATCTCATAGTCGAGAGAGTCACGATCCTCGATCAACCGGTCGTGGTAGTCCATGCACCCCGCGACGCCGCTCACCTTCTCGACCCGCTCATTCACACGGAACCCCCACTGTCGGAGGACGTCAAGCACGCCGAAGTGGGTCCCGGCGAGGGTCCGGCTGCACTCGCCGATACCGAATACGAAAAGCGTCAGCGGCCGTCTGGCCGTTACCCGCGAGTCGAGCTGACGGAGACTGCCCGCCGCCGCGTTCCGGGGATTGGCGAAGGGCTTCTCCCCCCGGGTGAGCCGCTGGTCGTTGAGTCGATCGAAGTCACTGCGCCGGATGACCACCTCGCCGCGGACCTCGACGCGCTCCGGTGGCTCGTCGGTCAGCAGCACCAGCGGGATGCTGCGAATGGTACGGGCATTGGCGGTGATGTCCTCACCCACCCGGCCGTCCCCCCTTGTCGCCGCACCGGCAAGCCGCCCCCGTTCATAAGTGAGATTGATCGACAGGCCATCCAGCTTCGGCTCGCCGACATATTCGACGCGCTGGACGTCGAGGGCCTCGCGCAGGCGCCGGTCAAAGTCCTCCAGCGCTTCCTCGCTGAAGGCATTGGCAAGGGAGAGCATGGGCTCGCCATGGGCCAGCTCGGCGAACTCGGCCAGGGGCTCGGAACCCACCCGCTGGGTCGGCGAGTAGGCGGTCTGCAGATCGGGATACTCGCGCTCGATCGCCTCGAGCTCGGACATCAGCCGATCGTACTCGGCGTCGGAGATCTCCGGGTCGTCCAGGACGTAGTACCGATGGTTGTGGTACTCGATCTGTTCGCGGAGCGTCTCGGCGCGACGCGCCGCGCTGTCGTGATCTTCCGCCACGTCGCTTAGCTCCGGCGCCGACTGCGGCTGGCGAGATGCGCCCGGCGGCGGTACTCCAGCAGTTCCTCGCGGATGTGCTCGATGGCCTGGGTGGTCAGATCGCAGCGACGGCCGTCGAGCAACTGTCCGCCCAGCGTGTCGGCAAGACGCCGCGCGGTGGTGAGCATCTGCTCAAAGGTCGCCAGCCCGTCGAACGGACCGGGCAGTTGCATGATCAGCACGACCCCCGGCGTCGACACCGAGGCGGGATCCTGTGCGTCGAATGTACCCGGCTCGATGATGTTGGCCGCCGTGAAAAGCGCAACCGTACCCTCGCCGGTATCCAGACCGCGGCGGAAGATCCCTTGGGGGGTGAGGCGCAGCCCCGCGGATTCCAGAACGGCGGCAAGATCCGCGCCGTTGTACTCGCGTCCGGTCGGCGCCATCACCGACAGGGCGATGACCTTCTCTTCGCCATCGATATCCGCCGGCATCGACTCGACCGGCGGTGCCGCCGGTTCCGGAGCAGGCTCCGGTTCCGGCGGGAAACCCAGGTCGAGTTCGGGCTCTTCCACGGGCCCAGCCGGAGCCGAGGGTGCCGCCGGCGAGGGGGCAGGTGCCGGTTCAGGTCTCGGGGCGGGCGCCGGCCGCTGTTCCGCGGCGGGCCCGGCAGCCGGCTGCTGACGGCCCCGGGCTCTCAGGAATGCCGGGATCGGGGGATCGGCCGGGGACGGTTCCGGCTGCGGTGCCGGTTCATCCCTGCGGTGATGGTGGGGGCTGACGCTCACCTCCTCCGCCACGGGCTCCTCGGGCGCGGCCCGTTCCGGCGGCGCGGCGGGGTCTTCCGGCGCCGTGCCTCCCTCGCTCACGACCCGTGCCGGCCCGAGGATCCCATCGTTATCGGATCCATCATCACCCCCTCTGTCCGCCACCGGTTCGATTGGATCCACCGTCAACGGATCGTCGGCATCGATATCCGGTTCGTCGTAACCGGCGAATGGCTCCCGCTCGGTCGATGTCCGGCGCCGCCAGGGCGGCCCGTCCCGGCGCCAGTCCTGCAGTCGGGCATAGCCATAGACCCCGACGATGATGACGACCCCGAGCCCCAGTAAAATCCAGCGCAATTCATCCATGCCAGTGTCCGCTCCAGTAACCGGCGTCAGGTTGCAACGCCGCTCGTCTTAACTCAAGCATCCGCCGTGGCCATCTCCACGGCGGATTCCACATCAACGGCCACCAGCCGGGAAACGCCGGGTTCCGCCATGGTCACGCCGGCGAGATGGCTGGCCGCCTCCATCGTGGTCTTGTTGTGCGTGATGACGATGAACTGCACACGGGCCGACATCTCACGGAGCAGATCACAGAAGCGCCCCACATTCGCCTCGTCCAGCGGTGCATCCACCTCGTCCAGCATGCAGAACGGAGCCGGATTGAGCTCGAAGATCGCGAATACCAGCGAGACCGCCGCGAGCGCCTTCTCGCCCCCCGATAACAGGTGGATGTTGGTGATCCGCTTGCCCGGCGGGCGCGCCATGATCGTTACGCCCGTCTCCAGCAGGTCATCCTCGGTCATCTCCAGAAACGCCTCACCGCCGCCGAAGAGACGGGGGAATAGCCGCTGCAGCCCACTGTTGACCTTGTCGAAGGTCTCGCGGAAGCGGGCGCGGGTCTCCCGATCGATCCGCTGAATCGCGCTCTGCAACGTCTCCAGCGCCTCGGCCAGATCCGATTGCTGCTCGTCCAGATAGCCCTTGCGCTCCGCCAGCGCCCGATGCTCGTCAATCGCCGCCAGGTTGATCGGACCAAGACGGCGAATGCGGCTGTCGAGCCGTTCCAGTTCGACCTCCCAGTCCGCCTCAGTGGCCTGCTCAGGCAGTGCCTCCGCGGCTTCCGCCTGATTCACATCGATCGCGTCGAGCTGCTCCTGCTGCGTGGCCAGCCGCGCTCCGGCCTCGGTGTCCCGGTGGCGCGCCGACTCGGCCGAATCGCGGAGTTCCGTCACCGCCCGTTCCGCCGCCATGCGCTCCTGATCAAGTCTGCGCAGCGACGCCTCGGTTTCCTCGAGGCTGCGTCGCGCTTCAGTCAACTCGCCTTCCACGTCCACACGGCGGGCCAGTCGTTCCTGACGCTCGTTCTCGAGGCCCCCTTCCGGATCATCCACGGCGTCAAGCGCCGCCTGGAGTTCCTCGCGGCGCTCCTCATAGCGTGAGCGCTGCCGCTCGAGCCGCGCAATGGCCTCGTCCATCGACTGGCGCGCGGTTTGTGCGCTCTCCAACCGAACGGCCAGATCATGGCGACGGTCGCGGGCCGAAGCGGCATTCTCGCGGGCCTCATCGAGCGCTGCCTGGGCCGATTCGCAGCTGGCCTCCAGCGGACGCTGCCGCTGCTCCGCGGTCTCGGCTGCAGCAAGCGCTCCCTGGAGCCGTTCCCGGGCCTCGCGAATCGCCGCGTCGGCGCTCACCATGGCCTCCCGCAGCTCGGCGGCCTCGCCCTGCAGTGCCTCGAGGCGTTGCCTGCGGGCATCCATCTGCGCCTGCTCGGATTCCAGCCGCGCACGCTGCGCCGCCAGATCCCGGTCAATGGCATTGCGCCTGTCGATTTCCGCCTCGAGCCGATCATCCAGATCCTCGAGCTCCGCATCCTGCCTCGCCAGCTCCGATCCGGCTTCGGCCACCGCTTCCTGAACTCGGGCGATGGCCTCCCCCGCTGCGTCGATCTCGCGTCTCCTAGCGACCACGCCGGCCTCCGGATTGTCCGCCACGGCCATCAGGCGCAGCCAGTGATGGCCGTGCCAGTGACCGTCGCGCGTCACCACGGAGTGCCCCAGAGGCAGACTCGCCAGCAGGGCGCGCGCCTCGGCGTCATTGTCCGCGGCATGAACGCCGGCCAGCAGATCGATCAGCGCGTCCGCTCCGCGGACATAGCCGGCAAGGGGCTGCCCGCTGGCGCCGGCGTCGTCCGGGCCAACGGATCCCGCTTCCTGAAACAGCATGACCCGACCGCTGGCGGGCGCAGTCAGTGACCCGGCAGAGAGCTGATCATCCCCGGCTTCAACCGCCTGGAGCGCCTCGCCAAGCACCATTTCAAGCGCAAGTTCCCAGCCGGGCTCGACATCCAGTCGATCGGCGAGCCGACGGCCGGGATCCAGGTCGAATCGGGCGAGCCAGGCGGCGACATCCTCCCTGGCGCCGAGCGCCGCCTCCTGCAGGGTCTCCAGCGAGGCCAGACGCGCCTGCTGCTCGCCGAGCTCAGTGCGACGGGAGGCCAGCCGCTCGCTTGCTTCGTCGCGCTCGTTCCGTCGGTCGCTGATGTCGACCTGCAGGCGTTCGATCCGCTCATCCAGATCCGCCCGCTCGGCCATCAGCCCGTCAATGGCCGACCGAAGGGCATCCAGCGGCGCGGTATCAGCCTCCGTCAGCGACGCAAGTTCACCGGCCACACGTTCACTGCGCCGCTGCTGATCGAGCTGCCGTGCCTCGAGCTGCTCGATTCGGGTACGCTCCACCTGGGCGCGACGCTCGGCATCGACGCGCTCGTCGGTCAGTGCATCACGCGCCGCCCGGGACTCATCCATCCGACGGCGCGCTTCCGCCACAAGCGCATCGGCCTGCCCGAGTGCGGCGTCGGCCTCGGCAAGCTCCGGCTGCAGGGTGGCAAGCCGGTCATCGAGAACGCGCTGCTTTTCTCGATCCTGCTCGAGCGACTGCGTGTTCTCGGCGATGGACTCGCCGATGCGGGTCAGCTCGCGCCGGCTATCCTCGCGGATCTGCCGGTTGTGGCTGATGCGCTGCTCCAGGCGCGCGATATCCGAGCCAAGCTGGTAGTACCGTCCCTGGATGGCGTTAAGCCGGTCGCTTGCCTCGGACTGACTGGCCCGCAGGGACGTTATCTCACGCTCGCAACGGCGCTGTTCCGCGAGCCGGGCCTCCAGGGCGTTATTGCGTTCGACGAGTTCCGACTGGATCCTGGCGCGCTCGGCCTCAAGTCCTCGGATTCGCAGGATCAGCAGCTGGGCGCGACGCTGGCGCTCTTCGTCCTTGAGTCCGCGGTAGCGCTCCGCCGTCTCCGCCTGTTTGGAGAGCTTGTCCAGCTGCCGGCTCACCTCATCACGGACGTCCTCCAGACGCTCGAGGTTCTCGCGCGTATCGCGCATGCGTCGTTCGGTCTCCCGTCGACGCTCCTTGTAAAGGCTGATGCCCGCCGCCTCCTCGAGATAGGCACGCAGCTCCTCGGGCTTGGCCTCGATCAGACGGGAGATCGTGCCCTGTTCGATGATCGAGTAGCTCCTGGGCCCCAGGCCGGTCCCGAGGAATACATCGGTAATGTCACGTCGTCGGCAACGACTGCCGTTCAGGTAGTACACCGACTGGCCGTCGCGATTGACCTGACGGCGGACGGCGATCTCGGCGAAGGCCGCGTACTGGCCGCCGAGGCTGCCGTCGGCGTTATCGAAGACCAGCTCGATACTGGCCTGGCCGACCGGTTTGCGGCTGCCGGAGCCGCTGAAGATGACGTCGGCCATGGAGCCGCCACGCAGATGCTTCGCCGAGCTCTCCCCCATCACCCAGCGCACGGCATCGATGATATTCGATTTGCCGCAGCCATTCGGGCCGACAATGGCCGTTATCCCCCCGGGGAGAGGTACCGGCGTGGAGTCGACGAACGATTTGAAGCCGTTGAGGCGGATTCTGCTGAGCCGCATTGACGCTTGTGGCCATCCCGCGCTGAAGCGTCAAAAATACCCATTTTGGCGGTCACTGGGAAATGCCGCGGTGTCGAATGCCTCCGCTAGCCGTTGTCTCCGCGGCCCAGGCGGCGGTAGAGCGTGCTCCGACTGATGCCAAGCGAACGTGCCGCGGCACTGTAGTTGCCATCATGGGCTGCGACCGCCGCCTCCATGCAGCGCCGTTCGGCGGCCCGCAGATCATCGGACGCGCCACCGACATCGAGCGGCACCGGTGCCGTATTCGCCATGAGGGTTTCCGGCAGATCGGCGATGTCGATGGGCCTGCCCGGCTCGCGCAATGCAATGGCCGTGCGCAGCACGTTATGCAGCTCGCGCAGATTACCCGGCCAGTGGTGGCCCAGCAGTTTCTCCCGGGCGACCGCTGACAGGGCTGCCTGAGGATCTTCATCGGCGATGAACCGATCAATCAAGCCGGCCAGATCCGCCCGCGAGCGCAGCGATGGCAACTGGATCCGCAGACCGCAGAGACGGTAGTAGAGATCGGCACGAAAGCGTCCCTCGGCGACCATCGCGGCCAGATCGCAGTTGGTGGCGCTGATCAACGAGAAATCCACCTCGCGTGGTGCGCCCCCGCCCACTGGCAGAACGCTGCGCTCCTGGATGACCCGCAGCAGTCGGGTCTGCAGCGCCAGCGGCATATCACCGATTTCGTCGAGGAACAGCGTCCCGCCGTTGGCCTCCATGACACGCCCGTCGGCGCCACTGGCACTGGCGCCGGTAAAGGCGCCCGGGACATAACCGAACAACTCCGCTTCGGCCAGTCCCTCAGGAATCGCCGCACAGTTCACGGTCACGAGTGGTCCGTCGGACCGCGGACCAAGCGCATGCAGCGCCCTTGCGGCCCACTCCTTGCCGGTCCCGGTCTCCCCCTCGATCAGCAACGGAATCCCACGTGCGAATACGCGCTGCGCCCGCTGCAGCGTCTCCGCGACCGCGGGATCACCGGCATGCAGCTCGCTGAACTGATCCTGGCTGCGTGCGTGGCCGGCATCCGCGAGGTGGACGGAATGGGCGGCACCGTGCTGCTGAGGCTTGATGACCCGGACACAGACCGTGATTCCGGTGGTTGTCCGGATCATCTGCGAGATCGAGTCACCCCGCAGGAGGTGCTCCAGTGAGCCTTCGAACAGGGCCTCGAACCCGGTCCCCGGCGCCAGATTGGCGAAGTGCGAGCGGGCCACCGCGTTGAGGGCGAGGAGTCGACCGTCCCCATCCACCGCGGCGATCCCTTCGCCGAGGGTGCCCAAGAGCTCTGGTCGGGCATGGAAATGCAGATAGATGGCCTCCGGGAACTCGGCCGCCAGCATGCGGTTCTCGATCATCCGGGCACCCATGCGCACGAGCCCGAGGGCATGGAGCTGTCGCGCCGGCTGATCACCGGAGACATCGAGCAGGCCGATGATCCCGCCGCCCGGATCACGGATGGGCGTTGCCGCACAGGTCAGGAACGTATTGCACTCGAGGAAGTGTTCGGGCCCGTGAACGGAGGCACAGCGCCCCTCGGCCAGAGCGACGCCGATGGCGTTGGTGCCCCGGGCCCCTTCCCCCCAGCACGCACCGGGCGAGAGCGCCACCTGACGGCTGCGCTCGCGGAAACCCGGATCGCCCTGGCGCTCGAGAATCACCCCATCGGCATCAGCCAGCAGCACCGCGCTACCGCTGCCGGCGATCTGCTGATGGAGGTTCTCCAGCTCCGGAAGGGCGAAGGCGATGAGCCGTTCGTTCTCTTCACGGGCAAGTTGCAGCGACACCGCATCGAGCATGGCGTCGGCCGCGCAGAGCCCCGGCGAGAGACCCGCACGCTGGACCCGTTGCCAGGAGGCCCCGACCCCATCGGCGGCACCAGGCGGGGAGACATCACCCGCCAGTAGCTGGCGACGGACGTCCACCAGCTCCTCACGGCCGCTCAGTGGCCGATCGTCCATGGCCTCCTCCTCTGTCGCATTCTGCAACAGGTTGTCCCAACTCGGCACATTGCCTGCGGACTCTTTCCGGCCCGTTTCGCCAAGAGGATCGCCTCAAAAAACGCTCATGACAAGGGGATAGGTACTGGCACGCCATACTGGCCCGGATCTTGCGACGTTATCGGCCGTCGCCCCATTCGGGGGAACGACAGGATGAATAACGGAGGAGAAAGCATGATCTACGCAAACCCCGGAAGCAGCGATGCCATCGTCAGCTTCAAGAGCCAGTACGGCAACTTCATCGGTGGCGAGTGGAAGGCCCCGGTGGATGGGGAATACTTCGACAACCCCACGCCGGTCACTGGCCAGACCTTCTGCAGCATTCCCCGCTCCAAGGCCGCCGACATCGAGCTCGCCCTGGACGCCGCCCACGCCGCCAAGGACGCCTGGGGGAAAACCCCGGTCGCCGAGCGCGCGGTGATCCTCAACCGCATCGCCGACCGCATGGAGGAGAATCTCGAGAAGATCGCGGTGGCCGAGGCCTGGGAGAACGGCAAGCCCGTACGTGAGACACTGGCGGCTGACATCCCGCTGGCCATTGATCACTTCCGGTACTTCGCCGGCGTGATCCGCGCCCAGGAAGGGACCATCGGCGAGCTGGACAACGATACCGTGGCCTATCACATCCACGAGCCACTGGGTGTGGTGGGGCAGATCATCCCCTGGAACTTCCCGATCCTCATGGCGACCTGGAAGATCGCGCCGGCATTGGCCGCCGGCAACTGCATCGTCCTGAAGCCTGCGGAACAGACCCCGGCCAGCATCCTGCTGCTGGTGGAAATGATCGCCGATCTGCTGCCAGCCGGCGTACTCAACGTAGTCAACGGCTTCGGTGCCGAGGCCGGCAAGGCCCTCGCCTCGAACCCGCGCATCGCCAAGGTGGCGTTCACGGGTGAGACGACCACCGGCCGGCTGATCATGCAGTACGCCTCCGAGAACATCATCCCGGTGACGCTCGAACTGGGTGGCAAATCCCCCAACGTGTTCTTTGACGACTGTTTCGCTGCGGACGACGGCTTCCGCGAGAAGTCGCTGGAAGGCTTCGCCATGTTCGCGCTCAACCAGGGTGAGGTCTGCACCTGCCCGTCGCGGGCGCTGGTGCAGAAGTCGTTCTACGGCGACTTCATGGACGCCGCCCTGGATCGCGTCGGCCGCATCAAGACAGGCAACCCCCTGGACACCGACACGATGGTGGGCGCTCAGGCCTCGCGCGATCAGCTCGAGAAGATCCTGGCCTACCTCGACATCGGCCGGCAGGAAGGCGCGAAGGTGCTCGCCGGTGGCGAACAGCTCGAGCCCGGCGGTGATCTCTCGGGTGGCTTCTACGTCCAGCCTACGGTATTCGAGGGCCGCAACTCGATGCGGATCTTCCAGGAGGAGATCTTCGGGCCGGTGGTGTCGGTTACGGATTTCAGCGACATGGACAATGCGCTCGAGATTGCCAATGACACGCTCTATGGCCTGGGTGCCGGCGTGTGGTCGCGCAGCGCCCATACCACCTACCGGATGGGCCGCGGTATTCAGGCCGGGCGGGTCTGGACCAACTGCTACCACCTCTACCCCGCGCATGCGGCGTTCGGTGGCTACAAGCAGTCGGGCATCGGCCGCGAGAACCATCAGATGATGCTGGCCCACTATCAGCAGACCAAGAACCTGCTGGTCAGTTATAGTCAGGCTCCGATGGGACTTTTCTAAACGTCTGACGGCCGGATCAACGGGGACGGCTGCTGATCTATGCAGCCGCCCCCGTTTTCCAATAGGGAGGAGAATCATGACGGAAGCCACAAGCCAGGTCAGCGCAACCCCGGCGGCGGAGGCACTCATTGCCGAGCTGCGTGAACGCCACGGCCCGCTCGTGTTCCACCAGTCAGGTGGCTGCTGCGACGGCAGCGCCCCCATGTGCTACCCCCGCGATGAATTCCGCATCGGCGCACATGACGTCTACCTCGGCGACATCGGCGGCGAGCCCTTCTATATCGGCGGAGCGCAGTACGAGCGCTGGGCCCATACCAATCTGATCATCGACGTCATCGAGGGACGCGGCTCCGGCTTTTCCCTCGAGGCCCCCGAGGGCAAGCGTTTCCTGACCCGCTCCGAGGTCTGCAGCATTCCGGCGTCTGGCTAGCTGCCGGCGGCGAGGAAACCGCGGATACGCTCCAGCGCCTCAGCGAGGCGGCTGGTATCGGTGGTATAGGCAAACCGCAGATGGCGCTGCGGAGCGGTCCGCTCGAAATCGAGCCCGGGTGTCACGGCAACGCCGGCCTGCTCGAGCAGATCCTCGGCGAACGCAAAGCTGTCATCGCACAGCGACGACACATCCGCGTAGAGATAGAACGCACCCGCGGGATCGCCCGGTATGTGGAAGCCCAGCGATCGCAGTGCTGGCAGCAGGAAGTCGCGGCGCTGGCGGAATGCCGCCCGTCGGGATTCGAAAATCTCCAGCGCCTTTTCGTCAAAGCAGGCGAGCGCGGCATACTGCGCCGGGGTTGAGGCGCTGATGAACAGATTCTGCATCAGCTTTTCGGCAACCGGCGCCCAGTCCCGCGGAACGACCATCCAGCCCAGCCGCCATCCGGTCATGCCGAAATACTTCGAGAAGCTGTTCACCACTGTGGCGTCCGGCGCATGCTCCAGCGCCTGGGCGGGATCAGCCCCGTAGTGAAGGCCGTGGTAGATCTCATCGACGATCAGACCGATGTGGCGCCGCTGCGCAAGCGCCGCGAGCCCCTGAAGGTCTGCCGCGCTGGCCAGGGTGCCGGTTGGATTGCCCGGCGAGCCGACCAGCATCGCGGCGGTTCTGTCATCACAGGCGTCTGCGGCCAACCCCGGCGTGAGCTGATAATCGGTCCCGGCATCCACCCGAACGGCCCGCGGTACCGCGTCCACCAGCTCGACGAAATTGCGATTGCAGGGATATCCCGGGTCCGGCAGCAGGACATTGCGACCCGGATCGGCCAGCATGGCGAGCGCCACCACCAACGCCCCGCTCGCCCCCGGCGTAATCAGTATGCGACCGGGATCAATGGCCAGTCCGTAGCGGCTCCGATAGTGCCCGGCGATGGCCGCGCGCAGCGCTGGCAGACCCGCCGCCGGCAGATAGCCGGTATGTCCCTGGGTCAGGGCCTGCTCACCGGCAATCCGGACCGGCTCGGCGGTGGGAAAATCCGGTTCGCCGATCTCCATGTGCACGATATCCCTGCCATGCGCCTCAAGCTCCCGGGCACGGGCGAGCAACGCCATGACATGAAACGGCTGAATGCGATGACTGCGGGCGGATAGCGTCGGGAGCGTCACGATAACCCCGGGAAGTCGGCCTGAAGACAATACGCTATGATGCCGCAGATGAGCGGCAATGCGTATGTTGGCCGGTTTGCCCCCAGCCCGACGGGTCCGTTGCACCGCGGATCGGTCATCGCGGCGCTGGCCAGCTACCTCGATGCTCGGTCGGCCGGCGGGACCTGGCGGCTGCGCATCGACGATGTCGACAGCGGCCGTGCCCGCGCCGATGCGGCAGCGGACATACGCCGGGCGCTTGAGGCCCTGGGCCTCCACTGGGACGGCCCGGTCCAGTACCAGGACCCGCATCGTGATCAGTATGAGCATGCACTGGAGCGGCTGCGCGAAAAGCGCCGGGCCTACCCCTGTGCGTGTACACGCCGCGAAATCGCCGCCGTCGCCTCGATGGGCCCGGCCGGAATGATCTATCCGGGCATCTGCCGGGAAGGGCTGCCAGCCGGGCGCGGCGCGCGGAGCTGGCGGTTCGCCATGCCAGCAGGGACGCTCTCCTTCCGTGATCGTCATGCCGGCAGCCAGTCATTGGAAGCGGCCACGGGCATCGGTGATTTCATCATCCGCCGTGGCGATGGACTGCATGCGTATCACCTCGCCATGGTGGTGGATGACGCCGCTCTGGGTGTCACCGATGTGGTCCGCGGCGGCGACCTGCTGCCGGCAACCTTCCCTCAGCTCGCCCTCCAGCAATCGCTGGACCTTCCGACACCCCGTTATCTGCATCTGCCAATCGCCGTTGACCCCGGCGGCCGCAAGCTCAGCAAGACCAATGGCGCGCCGCCGGTGGATCTGACACACCCTGGCGCCACGCTGATCGATGCACTGACCTTTCTTGGCCAGTCCCCGGCGGCGGAGATCGCCGGGGCCCCGCCGCGGGAAGTCCTCGAATGGGCGGTGACAGCATGGCGTCCGGCGCATATCCCCCGATCTTCCGAGGTGCGGGTATAACGATCGGCCAATAAGCCGTGATACTGTTGGTAACAGGTTGGGAGGAGAGCAATGCCCAAACCGAGTGCGACCAACGAATCGGTCAGCCTTTTCCTGCTGGGTGTGGGTCTGGTGCTGTTCGTCTCGCCACTGACGATCTGGTGGCTGGACCGGACACCATCCTGGTACCTGCCATTCGTGGCCTGGTTCGGGTTCATTCTGATCATCGCCCTGAGCATCGGCCGGCGGAGACGACATGACCTTTAGTCTCGGCGGCCTGTTCGTCGCGGCCATCGCCTACCTGTCGCTGCTGTTCCTCATCGCGCATGCCAGCGAGCGTGGCTGGATACCGGAGGCGGTGATCCGCCATCCGGCGGTCTACGTCCTCTCGCTGGGCGTCTACGCCACCACCTGGAGTTACTATGGCAGCGTCGGTTTCGCGGCCAACGCCGGGATCACCTACGCCACGATCTATATTGGCGTAACGCTCGCTTTCGCACTGACACCCGTGCTGCTGATGCCACTTCTGCGGCTCACCCGGCGTCACCAGCTCACGTCGATCGCCGACCTGTTCGCCTTCCGTTTTGACAGTCGCGCCGCCGGCATTCTGGTGACGTTGATGCTGCTCACCGGCAGCCTCCCCTATCTGGCCCTGCAGATCCGGGCCGTATCGGAATCCACCCAGGTGCTGAGCGGGGAGTCTCCGCCCCACCTGGTCGCCGTGGTTTTCTGTGTCATGGTCACCGGATTCGCCACCATCTTCGGCGCACGCCATGTCACGCCCCGCGAGAAACACAGTGGCCTGGTCGCGGCGATTGCTTTCGAGTCGCTGGTCAAGCTGGCGGCGCTCCTGCTGGTGGCCTGGCTGGCCGTTGAGCTGGCCTTCGGCGGACCCGCCGGTCTCGGGGACTGGCTGGTGGACAACCCGGATCGACTGGAGGCCTTCCAGGCAGGGGCCGCCAGCCCGGAGTGGACGGGTCTGATATTCCTGGCCTTCGCCGCCGCCTTTCTCCTCCCCCGGCAGTTTCACATGCTGTTCACCGAAAACCTCCAGGACCAGGGTTTGAGAACCGCGAGCTGGGGATTTCCGCTCTTCCTTCTGCTGCTCGCCATGGCGATTCCGCCGCTGATGTGGGCCGGGCAGGCCATGGGGCTGTCGACACCGGCCGACTACACCGTACTCGGCGTCGCCGGGGAGAGCGGATCGGCGGCCGTCGTGCTTTTCACCTACCTCGGGGGCATCTCCGCGGCGAGCGCCATGATCATCGTGTCGACATTGGCGCTGTCCTCGATGTGCCTGAATCATCTGGTGCTGCCGGTGATGCGGATCACCGGCCGGCAGGATCTCTACCGGACACTGCGCTGGACACGGCGCGCCCTGATCGCGGCGGTGATCGCCGCTGGTTACTTCTTCTATCTGAGTCTCGAGCGAACCGAGGGTCTCGTCTCCTGGGGCCTGATCTCGTTTCTGGCCATGGCTCAGCTCATTCCGGGTGTCCTGGCCGTCCTCTACTGGCCCGGCGCGACGCGACAGGGATTCGTCAGCGGCCTGGTGGCAGGCGGCACCATCTGGGGAGTAGCGGCCCTGTTGCCAGCCCTCAGTACCATGGGGCCCATCCGCATCATCGGTCTGGACCTGAGTGTTGCCCAGTCACCGGCCCATTTCGGCGCCCTCGCCTTCTGGTCCGTCGCCACCAATGCGCTCGTGTTCACCGCCGTCTCGCTGCTCACCCGTCAGGCGCCGCGGGAGAGCGAAGCGGCTTCCGCCTGCCGTGAGGTGAGCACGCGCATCCCCGCTGGCTCGGTCATCGCCGAATCCCCGGCGCAGATGGTCGATCAGCTGGCGCCGGTGACCGGTCTGCCGGCCGCACGCGCCGAGATCGCCAAAGGACTGGAGGACCTCGATCTGGCCTGGACGGAAAACCGCCCCGACCGGCTGCAGCAGCTGCGCGAACAGGTCAGGCGCAACCTCTCCGGCATGATGGGGCCGGTGCTGGCACGCGATATCGTGGACGAATGCCTGCGCCTTGACGCCGACAGCCGCAGCGCGGTTGCCCAGAACGTGCGCATGATCGAAGAGCGCCTCGAGCGGGCGCGGGGCGGATTTCAGGGTATCGCCGCCGAGCTGGACGCCCTGCGCCGTTATCACCGTCAGATCCTCGAGGACCTGCCACTCGGCGTCGTCGCCGTCACGCCGGCGGGCCGGATCGCTCGCTGGAACCCGGCCATGGATCAGATGACGGGGATCAGCGCCGGCCGCGCGCTGGGGCGCAGCATGATCGAGCTGCCCGAACCCTGGGGTGAGCTGCTGAGCGGTTTCATCGGCGAGGATGAGAGCCATGCCTACAAGCGCCCCGTGGTGCTTGCCGGCGGCACGCGCTGGATGAGCCTGCACAAGGCCATGATCGGCGCGCCCGGAGGGACACCCAATGGCGACCGGTTATTGCTCCTGGAGGATGTCACGGATGTGCAACGCCTGGAGAACGAACTGGCACATAGTGAACGACTCGCGTCCATCGGCCGCCTGGCGGCCGGCGTGGCCCATGAGATCGGCAATCCGATCACCGGTATCGCCTGTCTTGCCCAGGAACTGCGCGAGGACCGGGCGGACGACCATGCCCGGCAGATACTCGAGCAGACGGAGAGGATCAGTCATATCGTCCAGACGCTGGTGGACTATGCCCATGCCGGACGGGGTGAGGCGTCGACCCGACCAGAGCCCACGGCCCTGCAACCGGTGGTCGAGGAGGCCGAGCGCCTGGTCCGGCTCAACCCCCGCTCCAGGGGCATTGTCTTCATCCCCCGGTTACCCGGGGACGCGGCGGTCATGGCCGATCACCAGCGCCTGGTCCAGGTACTGGTCAACGTCTACAGCAATGCGGTGGACGCCTGCGATCCCGGTGGCGAGATCACCACGGTGGCGAGGCTCCAGCGCGACGGCGTGAGCCTGCGGATACTGGATACGGGGCACGGCATACCCTCCGGTATCCGTGACAAGGTGATGGAGCCCTTCTTCACCACCAAGACCCCCGGGCATGGCACCGGCCTCGGCCTGGCGCTTGCCCAGAACATCATCAGCAACTACGGCGGCAGTCTGCGAATCCAGCCGCGGCGCGGCCGAAGCGGCGGCACGGAGGTCATGATCCGCCTGCCCCGCGCCCAGATCACCGACAGGGAGGTAGAGCCGGTTCATGGCTGAAGTACTCATCATCGAGGACGAGACCATCATCCGCGATGCCATCCAGCGTCATCTGTCGCGCCATGGAATGGGCGTGAGCACCGCCGAGTCCCTGGAGGAGGCACTGGACCAGGGGCCACTCGCCAACCACGATCTCATTCTCGCGGATATTCGGCTGCCGGGGCGCAGCGGCATGGAGGTCATCGATGAGGCCGGGCCGGTCCCGGTGATCATCATGACCAGCTACGCCAGCATCCGCTCGGCCGTGGACGCCATGCGCCGGGGTGCCGTCGACTACATCGCGAAGCCGTTCGACAACGAGGAGCTCCGGCTGACGGTCGATCGCGCCCTGCGGGAACATGCGCTGCAGCGCCAGAATGCCGCCCTGCGCGCCCGGGTGGATGCCGACTATCCAGTCAACGGCATCGTGGGTCGCAGCCCGGCGATGGCACAGGTATTTGAGCGGGTCGACCGGGTCGCGCCCACGGACACCACCGTTCTTATCCTTGGTGAATCGGGCACCGGCAAGGAGCTGGTGGCTCGGGCACTGCACGAGCAGAGCAATCGCCGGGACGGCCCGCTCATTGCCGTGAATTGTGCCGCCATTCCGGAATCGTTGATCGAGGCTGAGCTCTTCGGCCATGAAAAGGGCGCGTTCACGGGCGCTGACGCCACCCGGGAGGGCCTCGTGGAGTCGGCGAGCGGTGGCACGCTGTTTCTCGATGAAATCGCCGAACTCCCTGCTGCCGCTCAGGCACGGTTGCTGCGCGTGCTCCAGGAGTCGGAAATCCGGCGTGTCGGGGCATCGCACTCGCGGCAGGTCGACATCCGCCTGGTGGCGGCGACCCACCGTGATCTGCAGACCCTCGTCGGCCAGGGCCACTTCCGTGAAGATCTCTACTTCCGGATCAATGTCATGGAGATTCAACTGCCGGCATTGCGTGAACGCGGCGAGGATGTACCGGAATTGGCCCGATTCCTGCTTGAAAAGGCCTGCCGTCGATTGAACCGGCCGGCGATGACCTTCAGTGAGGAAGGATTGAGGCAGATCATGAATCATGACTGGCCAGGCAACGTCCGCGAGCTTGAGAATGTCATTGAGCGCGCGGTGATACTGGCCGACGGTGCGACAGTGACGACGGATGACCTGGCATTGCCGGGCCGCACGGCACCGACCGACAACCATGGGCTGAACCTCTCGCTGGAGGACTACTTCCGCGAATTCGTGCGCACCCATGAGGGAGAGCTCACCGAAACGGAACTCGCCCGACGGCTGGGTATCAGCCGCAAGGCGCTCTGGGAAAAACGCCAGCGGCTTGGAATCCAGCGTCGACGCCAAGCAGGATAGGGGTGGCGCCCCGATACAGGACGTTACAATCGGTAACCTAGGAGGAGAAAACGGCATGGCCGCAGAAAAACAGTATCCGGTACCCCCGGAGACCGCCGAGCACGCACTGCTCACCCGCGAGGAATATGACCGGATGTACCGGCAGTCGCTGGATGATCCGGACACGTTCTGGAGTGAACAGGCAGAGCAGTTCATCACGTGGTTCCGGAAATGGGACCGAGTCAGCAACAACGACCTCACCAAGGGCCAGATTCGCTGGTTCGAGGGCGGCAAGCTGAATGTGAGCTACAACTGCCTGGATCGCCATCTCGAGACCCACGGCGATCGCAACGCGATCATCTGGGAAGGCGACGAGCCCGGCAATACGCGGCATATCACTTATCGCGAACTCCATGAGGAAGTCTGCCGACTGGCCAATGTCCTGAAGGACCGTGGTGTCGCAAAGGGCGACCGGGTCTCCATCTACATGCCGATGATCCCCGAAGCGGTGGTCGCCATGCTGGCCTGCACCCGAATCGGTGCCGTTCACTCCATCGTCTTCGGTGGTTTCTCGCCCCATGCACTCCGAGACCGCATCGAGGATGCCGACTGCCGGACGGTGATCACCGCCGACCAGGGCCTGCGCAGCGGCAAGCCGGTGCCATTGAAGGAGAACGTGGAGAAGGCCATTGACGGGCTCGACAGCGTCCATACCGTTGTCACGGTCCGACACACCGGCAACGAGGTGACCTGGAATCCGGATCGTGACATCTGGTACCAGGAGTCTCTCGCGGAGGCCTCGCCGACCTGCGAACCGGAGGAGATGGACGCGGAGGATCCGCTGTTCATCCTCTACACCTCCGGCTCGACGGGCAAGCCCAAGGGCGTGCTGCATACCACCGGCGGCTATCTCCTGCAGGCGTCGATGACGTTCAAATACGTCTTCGACTACCACGATGGCGAGGTCTACTGGTGTACCGCCGACGTCGGCTGGGTGACGGGTCACAGTTACATCGTCTACGGGCCACTCTCGAATGCGGCGACGAGTCTGGTGTTCGAGGGCGTGCCCACCTATCCGGACGCCGGCCGCTTCTGGCAGGTCATCGACGACCACAAGGTCAACATCTTCTATACCGCTCCGACGGCCATCCGCTCGCTCATGGGCCAGGGCGAGGAGCTGGTGAAGAAGTACTCCCGGAAAAGCCTTCGCATCCTCGGCACCGTGGGCGAGCCCATCAATCCGGAGGCGTGGGAGTGGTACTACCGCGTCGTGGGTGACGAACGCTGCCGGATCGTGGACACCTGGTGGCAGACGGAAACCGGCGCCATCATGATCTCGGCCCTGCCGGGCGCCATCGACCTGAAACCGGGTTCGGCCACTCTGCCCTTCTTCGGCGTCGAGCCCGAGCTGGTCGACAACGAGGGCAACATCCTTGATGGGGCGACCGACGGCAACCTGTGCATCGCCCGGGCCTGGCCCAGCATGATGCGGACCATCTACGGTGATCATGAACGCTTCATGAATACCTACCTCACCACCTATGCCGGCAAGTACTTCACCGGGGACGGTGCGCGACGCGATGAGGATGGCTATTACTGGATCACCGGCCGCGTCGACGATGTGCTCAACGTCTCGGGACACCGCATGGGCACCGCGGAGATCGAGAGCGCACTGGTGCTGCATGATGCCGTTGCCGAGGCCGCGGTGGTGGGTTATCCGCATGATCTCAAGGGTCAGGGCATCTATTGCTACGTCACGCTGGTCAAGGGCGTGGAGCCGAATGAGGGCCTGCACAAGGAGCTCACTGATCTCGTACGCAAGGAGATCGGCCCGATCGCCAAACCGGACGTCATCCAGTGGGCACCGGGTCTACCCAAGACCCGCTCCGGCAAGATCATGCGCCGGATCCTGCGTAAGGTGGCGACCAACGAGCTCGACAGCCTGGGGGATACCAGCACGCTGGCGGATCCGACCGTGGTGGATGAGCTCATCACCAACCGCGCCAACCAGTAGCGAAGGGGACGACGGCGGCCAGCCAGCCGCCGTCGTTACCGTCCGCCACACCTCGACGTTACGATCGGTAACGAGACGCTCTCCTGGTCCCGCCGTGGGCCCTGGTGAGCCGCAGATAACGGGGATCTTGGGGAAAGCGCGGGATTGCACGATTCTTGCAAGAATAGTAGTCAGACGGACCGGGATTCGTCGTATAACAAGGCGGCAGGTCAATCAGACACTGCCTCCGAAGTGACATCTGCAGGAGGAGCTAAAGCATGGCTTCAAGTAAGGAAGAGGCGGCAATCGCCTACTGGAAGGAGAACGTCAGACTGTTGATCACGCTGCTGATCATCTGGTTTGTCGTCTCCTATGGGCTGGGCATCATTCTCGCCCCGGCACTCAACAGCATCGTGATCGCTGGTTACCCCCTCGGGTTCTGGTTCGCCCAGCAGGGCGCCATTTATGCGTTCATCGTCCTGATTTTCGTCTACGTGTTCAAAATGAATGCGCTGGATCGGAAATACGACGTGCACGAAGAATAACGAAGGGGAATTCGACATGGATCTGGCACTCACTACCTATCTGATCGTCGGCGCCACCTTCGTGCTCTACATCGGGATCGCGATCTGGGCCAAGGCCGGCAGCACCGGCGAATTCTATGTCGCGGGCAAGGGGGTCAACCCAATTGCCAACGGCATGGCCACGGCGGCGGACTGGATGTCCGCGGCTTCCTTCATCTCCATGGCCGGCCTCATCGCCTTCCTGGGCTATGACGCGTCGGTCTACCTGATGGGCTGGACCGGCGGCTACGTGCTCCTGGCCCTGCTCCTGGCGCCTTATCTGCGCAAGTTCGGGAAGTTCACGGTCCCCGAGTTCATCGGTGACCGCTTTTACTCCAAGACCGCCCGCGTCATCGCCGTCATCGCCCTGATCGTCGCCTCGATCACCTACGTGATCGGGCAGATGAAGGGCATCGGCGTCGCGTTCTCGCGGTTCCTGGAGACGAGCTACGAGGTCGGGCTTTTCATCGGCATGGCGATCGTCTTCTTCTATGCCGTCATCGGCGGCATGAAGGGCATCACCTACACGCAGATCGCCCAGTACTGCGTCATGATCTTCGCCTATACCATTCCGGCGGTGTTCATCTCGCTGGCCATCACCGGCAATCCGCTGCCCCAGCTCGGATTGGGCGGTACCGTCTCGGATGGCACGTACCTGCTGAACAAGCTGGACAACATTCTGGTGGATCTCGGCTTTTCCCAGTACACGGCGATGAAGGGAAGCATGCTCAACATGTTCTTCCTGACCATGTCGCTGATGATCGGCACGGCCGGCCTGCCTCACGTCATCGTGCGTTTCTTCACGGTGCCGAGGGTGCGGGATGCCCGCCTTTCCGCTGGATGGACGCTGATCTTCATTGCCATCCTCTACACGACGGCCCCGGCGGTCGGCGCCATGTCCTTCTACAACCTGATCAATACGGTCCAGCCGGGTCCGATCGGGTCGGAAGACGGCAACCTCCTCTATGAGGACGTGCCGGGCTGGTTCTCGCGCTGGCAGGAGACCGGACTCCTCCAGTGGGAGGACAAGAACGATGACGGCCGTATCCAGTACTACGACTCGAATAACCCGGCCTTTGCGCCGACGGCTGCCGAGTACGGCTGGGAAGGCAACGAGCTGACCGTCGACCGCGACATCATGGTCATGGCCAACCCGGAGATCGCGCAGTTGCCCAACTGGGTGATCGCGCTGACGGTGGCCGGCGGCCTGGCAGCGGCGCTGTCAACGGCGGCGGGCCTGCTCATGGCAATCTCCTCGTCGATATCCCATGACTTGATCAAGGGTGTCATCAACCCGGGGATCAGCGAGAAGAGCGAGTTGTTAGCCGCGCGAATAGCCATGGGTTCAGCGGTGCTGGTGGCTGGCTATCTGGGCCTGAATCCACCAGGATTTGCGGCCCAGGTGGTGGCTCTGGCATTCGGTCTGGCCGCCTCTTCACTATTCCCGGTCCTCATGCTCGGCATCTTCAACCGGCGCATGAACAGTGCCGGCGCCATCGCGGGCATGCTCTCGGGCCTCACCTTCACCCTGATCTATGTGTTCACCTACAAGGGATGGTTCTTCATCCCGGGCACGAACACGCTGCCGGACACGCCGGAGCACTGGTTCATGGGTATTGGGCCGCAGGCCATTGGCGCCATCGGCGCGTTGATCAACGTGGTTGTGGCCACCCTGGTATCCCGTGCGACGGCACCGCCGCCGAAGGATATCCAGGAGCTGGTGGAGAGCATCCGCGTGCCACGCGCGAGCTGAGACTGACGGTGCGGTGCGTCGATGGAATGACGCACCGAGCCGCTGAACTCGAAAGCCCCGGTCACCGTCAGGTGCCGGGGCTTTTTAATGGCGCGGTGGGGTCACTCGCTGGGACGCAGGGCCCGCCCTAGAGCTGAAAGCGCAGCTCGAGCTTTTTCTGCAGTCGACGGGCCTCGCGGAACGCCTCCTTGAGGATCCGGCGATCCATCGGGTTGAGCTCATCGGGGTCGAGCCGGTTGCCCATGGCCTCGCCTGCGGCTGCCTGGCGCTGATGCTCCCGCATGCGCAGCAGCTGCACAAAGGCGAACGAGCGCTCGAATGCCCCGGCATCCTCGGCGCTGAGGACTTCGGCCTCCACCAGACCGCGAAAGCGTGCCGGCGTGTTGGATTCCACGATGCCGGCCTGCAGCGCCATGACCCGGGCAGCATCGACGAATGGCGTCAGTCCCCGCACCTTGAGATCGAGCCGGTTGACACCGTCATCGTCCTTGTCCGTGACGAAGTCACGAAAGACACCAAGGGGCGGTTTGATGGCCAGGCAGTTGCCCGCCAGGGTATGCAGAAAGACGCTGTTGCCGGCTGCGATTTCAACCACACGCTGATGGAGCGCCTCACCGGCGGCAAGATCACCCCAGATGGGTCGAAAATCGAAATAAATGGTGGAGTTGAGCAGGTTCTCCGGCGTGGCGCTGCCGACCATGCCGCGGAAGGTGTCCTCCCACTCGGCCAGACTCAGGCAGAGATTGGGGTTGCTGGCCATGACATTGCCGGTGCATAGCGTGAACCCGCAGGCATCCAGCACCTCATTGATACGCCAGGCCAGGGGCAGCAGGCGCTCCCGGACTGTCTCCGGCGGCTCGGCACCCGGATCGAACAGGATGCCGTTATCCTGATCCGTCACCCGCGTCTGCTCGCTACGCCCCTCGCTGCCAAAAGCGATCCAGGTGAATGGCACGCCAGGATCCCCCCGCTCCTCCAGCACCAGTTCAATGGCACGGGTGACCGTTCGGTCATTGAGCAGGGTGATGATCCGCGTGATCTGCTCCACGCCGGCGCCATGGGCCATCATGCTGTCAATCAGCGCACCCACCTGCCCCCTGGCATGAACGAGGGCGTCAACGCTCTCGGCACCGGTGATGGAGCGGGTGAGATGAACGAGATTGATGCGCTGGAGCGCGAAGATGTCCCGCTCGGAAATCACGCCGGCAAGCCGCCCCGCATGATCAGTGATGATCATGTGGCGGATCCGGTGCCGGGCCATCTCGACGATCGCCTCGAAGGCGTAGGTGTCGGTATCGAGGGTCAGCGGATCACCGGTCATGACCGTACTGAGCGGCTCGTCCAGGCCGCTGCCGCCAGCGACGACGGCACGCAGGTCGTGGAGCGTGAAGATTCCGCGGGGCCGATGATCGTCATCGGTGACCAGCACACTGCCCACCTTGCGCTCATGCATCGCCTCCACCGCGCCGCGCACCGAGGTATCCGGCGCGCAGGTGAGCGGATCACCCTTCATGAGATCACCAAGCGGCGTATCAAGGGTGGAATCCCCTCCGAGATTGCCGGCGGCATGCTGCTGGATATCCTGCTGGACCTGGTCGAGCAGGCTGCTCACGCCCCGCAGGCAGTAGTCCCGGAAAACGGAACTCTCGCTGATGAGATGCTCGAACGCCGGACGCGGCAGCCTGAGACAGCGCACATCGGTGCCGGCCCGATACACGGTCCGCGTGGCCCGCTGCCCGATCATGGCCGCCATCGGAAAGTTTTCGCCGGTCTCGAGCTGAAATCGCTCGACGCCCGATTCACCACCACCGGGCCGCTCCGCATCCACCCGTCCGCCAACGATCACATAGAAGTGCGGCGCCCGGCCCGCGGCCGGATCGAGGATCACGGTTCCGGCCGTGTAGTCGCGGAGTTCGCAGTGCTCGAGGAAGTATCGCTGAAGCCCATTGGGAAGCCGGTCGAACGGGGCATTATCCTTGAGGAACTCCCGGGCCACAGCCGTGGCGTTGGTGCCGGCATTGGCGCCAACCATGCGCGTCTCCTGGAAAAATCAGCCTTATCGGCAGACAGAATACCTCGACAAACCCCGGCCTTAATAGCCTATACTGCAGAGGAAACGAGGAGGAGGAGGCAGCATCAGTGATGCTGGATCGCCATGTATAAGAACATTCTGCTCGTGGATCACGAGTCCAACCTCGCCACCGCCCTTCAGTTCCTGCTCGGTCATGCCGGATTCAATGTGACGCTTGCCGGCACTTACGCCGAGGCGGAGGCCGCGGTCGAGACAATGCGCCCGGACCTGGCCCTGATCGACGCCAACCTGCCCGACCGCAGTGGCTACGATCTCTGTCAGGCGCTGCTGGCCCGACCCGGGCTACAGCATCTTCCCGTTCTCATGCTGACCACCCGCAGCCTCGAGGTGGAACGTGAGAAGGCATTATCACTGGGCGCCACCGACTTCGTCGTCAAACCATTCGACCCCGCGGGAATGCTTGTCCGGGTGCAGGAGCTGCTCCGAGAGGCTGCCTGAGGGTGCGGGCGTTCCGGCTCCCCCGACTGCGCAAACGCCTCTGGCTCACCATTGGCGCCTTGGCGGCGGCGGAGCTGATCGCCATCATCCTGCTGGTTCCGCTGCATCCCCTGCTGGCGGCCGCCGCCGGTGCATCTGGCACGCTCGCCGCCGGGTTCGTCATCGACCGACGCATCGGCCGCCCGCTCGTGGCGACCGAACGCGGTGCCGGTATCATCGCGACCACCAACCCCGGACATCGTCTCGAGGTGAGGGGCCGTCACTGGCTGGGTCGGCTGCCCGAGACCGTGGAGCAACTCGGCGGTGCGGTGGCCCGCAGCCGGCGTGAGCTCGAAGAGGCGGCCGCCGCCTGGACCACTCGTATCGAGGCCAGGAAGGCCCGACTCGAGACGATCCTGCGCGAGATCCGCGAGGGGGTCCTCGTCTGTGGGCCGGACGGCCGCATCAACCTGTATAACCGGACGGCGCGGGAACTGCTGAGCGCCGAACCGGCTCTTGGCCTCGGCCGCAATATCAATGAGGTGCTCAACGAGGGCCCGCTGCGCCATACCCTGCGTCTGCTGGAACCGCGGGAGGGCGGGACCGATGCGCCGGCCGACGCCGAGCTGGTCTGTGCCACGGCCAGCGGTGAGCGCCTGCTTCGCTGCCGGGTCGCGCGACTCGCCACCGACGACCCGGACACCGCCGGCTTCGTGATGACGCTGCAGGATGTCTCACGTCAGACACGCTCCGCCCTTCGCCGGGAGCAGCGCCTGCGCGAGGCCGTGGAGGCCCTGCGCAACCCGCTGACGAGCCTCAATACCGCCAGCGAGACTCTACGCCTCGCCCAGGAGGCTGGCCTGACGGAGGACGCGACCCGCTTCAGCGGCATGATCAGCGAGGAGACGCATCGCCTCACCGAGGGCTTCAAGGCACTGTCCACTGAGACGATGTCAGTGGTGACCGACAACTGGCGGCTGGAGGATGTCCATCTCGGCAGCCTGGTCGACGGTATCAAGCAGACCGGAGATAGTGCTGCCCTGCCCCGGATCCAGTGTCGTGCCGATGTCTGGGTGTCTGCGGAGCCCTATCTGCTGAGTCAGGTTGTCGAGGCGCTGCTGGCGCGCCTGGTCACCGAGCTCGATGTCTCCGCCGTGGCCCTCTCCGGCCGTGAGGAGGGGAGCCTCGTGTATCTGGAGATGAACTGGTCGGGAGACGTCATTGCACCGGACCAGCTGGATGAATGGCTGGACGCCGGACTCGAGGATGTTGGCGGGACTGTCACGCTGCGCGAGGTCCTGCAGCGGCACGATACGACGGCCTGGAGCCAGCCCGATCTGTCACGCACCGGCCGGGCCCTCTTGCGTCTGCCCCTGCCGGGTGCGCCGGAGAAGGTGAGGACCACCGAGATCGTGCCTGCACGCCCGGAATTCTATGACTTCGCCGTCGAGGACTCAGAGCCTGTCAGGCCGCTTGGCGCAGAGGCCGAGGCGAGTCTCGCAAGCCTCGATTATGTCGTGTTCGACTGCGAGACGACCGGGCTGGCCCCCAGTCAGGGCGACGAGATCGTTTCCATCGGTGCGGTACGAATCCACCGGGGCCGGGTCATGCACGGCGAAACCTTTGAACTGCTGGCCAATCCGGGCCGACCCATTCCGGCGCTCGCGACGAGCATTCATGGCATCAGCGATGAAGATATCGCCGACGCACCGCCCGTCGAGGAGGTCGTCCGGCGATTCCATGCCTATGCCGGCGATGCAGTGCTGGTCGGCTTCAATATCGCGTTCGACATGCGCTTCCTGCGGCTCAAGCAGCGCCGCTGCGGTGTGCGGTTCGATAATCCCACGCTCGACGCCCTGTTGCTTTCCATCCTCCTGCACGACCACACGGGAGAGCACACCATGGAGAGCGTCGCCGACCGGCTCGGTGTCGGCGTCGGCGGCCGCCATACCGCCCTTGGAGATTCGCTGACCACGGCGGAGATATTCACCCGACTCATCGAGCTGCTGCCCGGCGAATCGATCACCACACTCAGCGAGGCCATTGCCGCGCAGGAGCGGATGGTGGAATTCCGACGCCAGCAGCGCGCGTTCTGAGCCGCCTGAAATGAAAAAGCCCCGGGCATCCGCCGCGGGGCTTTCATCCGGGCCGAGCGGATCGGCCCCGCATCCCATTGATCGGCCTAGCCCTCGACGCCCTCTTCCTCCAGCGCCTTGATGCTGAGCCGGATGCGCCCCTGGCGATCCACCTCGAGCACCTTGACCCGCACCATCTGTCCTTCCTTCAGCTCGTCGGAGACGCTCTCGACCCGGCGGTTGGAGATCTGCGAGATGTGCACGAGGCCGTCACGGCCCGGCAGGATATTCACGAAAGCGCCAAAGTCCATCAGCTTGATGACCTTGCCCTCGTATACCTGTCCGACCTCGACATCCGCGGTAAGCAGCTCGATGCGGCGTCGCGCCTCTTCACCGGCCGCCTTGTCCACGGAACCGATGGTGACCGTGCCGTCATCGGTGATGTCGATGGTCGTGCCGGTCTCCTCGGTCAGCTGACGGATCGTCGCGCCACCCTTGCCGATGACATCGCGGATCTTCTCCGGATCGATACGCAGTGTGATGAGCCTCGGGGCGTAGGCGGACATCTCCTCGCGATGCTCGGCGATGACATCGTTCATGCGCCCGAGGATATGCAGCCGGCCATCGCGCGCCTGCTCCAGCGCCCGCTCCATGATCTCGCGGGTGATGCCGTTGATCTTGATGTCCATCTGCAGCGCGGTCACACCGTTGTCGGTGCCGGCGACCTTGAAGTCCATGTCGCCGAGATGATCCTCGTCACCGAGGATGTCAGTCAGCACGGCGAATTCATCGCCTTCCTTGATCAGGCCCATGGCGATGCCAGCGACGGGTGCCTTGATGGGCACACCGGCGTCCATCAGCGAGAGACTGGTACCACAGACCGAGGCCATGGAGCTCGAGCCGTTCGACTCGGTGATCTCGGAGACCACGCGAACCACGTATGGACAGTCCTCGGGGGACGGCATGACCGCCTGGATGCCCCGCTTGGCCAGCTTGCCATGCCCGATTTCACGGCGCTTGGGGGTCCCCATGAAACCCGTCTCGCCCACACAATAAGGCGGGAAGTTGTAATGCAGCATGAAGGGCTCGCGACGCTCGCCTTCAATGGCATCGATGATCTGCGCGTCACGCCCGGTGCCCAGGGTGGTCACGACAATCGCCTGCGTCTCACCGCGGGTGAAGATCGCCGAACCATGCGTACGCGGGAGGGTGCCCACCTCGATGTCGATGGGGCGGACCGTCTTCTGGTCACGACCATCGATCCGGGGCTCTCCACCCAGAATGCGGCCACGCACGATGCGCTTCTCGAGCGTCTTGAAGGCCTCGCCGACAGCATCGGCGCTCCAGCCCTCGGCCGTCTCGTCATCGCCGACCAGTTCCGCACTGACCCGCTCACGAACCGCGCCGATGGCCTCCTGGCGTGCCTGCTTGTCGGCGATCCCGTAGGCCTCGGTGAGTGACTGTTCAGCGAGTTCGCCGACCCGTGCGGCCAGCGATTCGTCGGTGGGCGCCGGCGTCCATTCCCAGCGGGGCTTGCCGGCCTCGGCCGCCAGCTCGTTGATGGCGGCGATCGCGGACTGCATCTGCTCATGGCCGTAGAGAACGGCGTCCAGCATGGTCTGCTCGGACAGGCGGTCCGCCTCGGACTCGACCATCAGCACCGCCTGTTCGGTGCCGGCGACCACCAGATCAAGCTCGGATTCCTCGAGCTGACTGAAGGTGGGGTTGAGGATGAACCCGCCGTCACGATAGCCGACGCGGGCGGCACCGATGGGGCCCTCGAAGGGGATGCCGCTGATCGCCAGTGCCGCGGACGTCCCCAGCATGGCGGGAATATCCGCATCCACGTCAGGGTTCATGGAGATGACCGTCGCGATCACCTGGACCTCGTTGGAGAATCCAGCGGGAAAGAGCGGCCGGATCGGCCGGTCGATGAGCCGCGAGACGAGCGTCTCCTTCTCGGATGGCCGCCCCTCGCGCTTGAAAAACCCACCGGGGATCTTGCCAGCCGCGTAGGTACGCTCCTGGTAGTTGACCGTGAGCGGCAGGAAGCTGCGCCCGGGCACCTCCTCACGCTTGCCAACCACGGTGACCAGCACGACGGTGTCGGCCATGTTGACGAGCACGGCACCGGTGGCCTGGCGGGCGATCTTGCCCGTTTCGAGCGTTACGGTCTGTTCACCGAACTGGAAGGACTTCTTGACGGCGGTTGGAGTCACTGCAAATACACCCCTGGTCGGTTTCTGTTCGCCTTACTTGCGCAGGCCGAGTCGTTCGATGACGGACTGGTAACGCTCAAGGCTCTTGCGATGCAGGTAGTCCAGCAGCTGCCGGCGCTGATTGACCAGCTTCAGAAGACCGCGGCGGGAATGGTGGTCCTGCTTGTGGGTGGCGAAATGTTCGGTGAGGTGCTGGATGCGGGCGGTCAGAAGGGCGATCTGAACCTCCGGGGACCCCGTATCCCCGTCGGAGCGTCCGTAATCACGGACGATCTCCTGCTTCTGCTGAGCGCTGAGTGACATCAATGACTCCTGGTTAACTCGCTGATTTAACAGAATGGGGCATTCTAGCCCCCGCTGCTTCGCTGAACAAGCAATCGCCTCGGCGCCACGCTGCCGCCGTCGTCTGCCCGACCGATACCGAGGAACGCCCCGAACTCGCTGTATACCCGTAGGGGACCCGCGCCCCGGGCCTCCGCGGGGAGCGCCGTCGCGGGTGCGGCGGCCTGCCCCTGGCAGAATGCCGGCGCCTGCCCGGACGCCAGCGTCACCGCCGGATGGCCGGTGAGTGCCTGATCCGGGGGCAACAGACACGCGTCCAGCGCCTCCGGCCCACCCGATGCACACTCCTCAAGATCCTCCAGTCTCCACATGACCGGATCTCGGAAGGGGCCGAGGGCCGTCCGCCGCAGCGATTCCACATGGGCCCCGCAACCCAGCCGCTCGCCTAAATCGGCGACCAGGCTGCGGATGTAGGTGCCCTTGGTACAGTCCACGCGGAGTTCCAGTCGATCCGGCGCGGTCATTCGGCCGGAGAGACCGTGGATGGTCACCCGGCGCGGTTCCCGGTCAACGACAACGCCTTCGCGGGCGAGCTCATGCAATCGGCGGCCCTGATGCTTGAGCGCGGAGAACATCGGCGGAACCTGCTCGATTTCGCCCCGGAAGCATGCCAGAACAGACTCCAGTTCGGGGTCATCCAGATCAGGGACGCGCCGCGCCTCGACGACGGTGCCGTCCGCATCCGCGCTGTCCGTGGTCACCCCCAGACGCGCGGTCGTCAGGTACTGCTTATCCGCATCCAGCAGCCAGCCGCTGACCTTGGTCGCTTCGCCGAAGCACAGCACCAGCAGCCCGGTGGCCAGCGGATCGAGGCTCCCGGTATGTCCGGCCTTGCGGGCATCCAGACAGCGACTCACCCGACGCAGGGCCCGGTTGGAGGTCATGCCCGAGGGCTTATCAAGAAGGAGGATGCCGTCTACGTAGCGGCCACTCTTGCGCGCCATGTCGTCCAGTCAGTCAGCATCCTGCCCGGATGTCCCGTCTTCGGGGCGCACCTCGTCGATCAGTCGATTGAGCCGGGCACCGCGGTCGAAGACCGGATCGTAGTGGAATCGCAGGGCCGGCACTGTCCTGAGCGAGAGCCGGCGGGCGAGTTGGCGGCGGAGGAAACCGGCCGCGCCATTCAGCGCCTTCACCATTTCCATGGACGCCGCTTCCTCCATACCCAGCCCCGTCACGAAGACCTCGGCATGGGCGAAGTCACGACTCGCCCGCACTTCGGAGACGGTCACCGAGCCGACCCTCGGGTCGCGGATCTCGTCACGGATCAGCTCGGCCAGCTCCTGCTGGATCTGATCCCCGACCCGGCGGGCGCGCGAGAAATCCCTCGGCATCGCCTACAGTGACCGCTCGATGGTCACACGCTCGTAGCACTCGATCTGGTCGCCTACTCGAACGTCGTTGTAGTTGCGCACGCCGATACCACACTCCGTACCCGACTGAACCTCGTTGACGTCGTCCTTGAATCGACGCAAAGACTCCAGATCGCCCTCGAACACGACCACGTTGTCACGCAGCACACGGATCGGGTTACGCCGCCGGACCACGCCATCCACCACCAGGCAGCCGGCGATCTGGCCCAGCTGCGAGGACCGGAAGACATCGCGCACCTCTGCGGTGCCGATGATCTGCTCCTGCGTCTCGGGCTCCAGCATACCGCTGATGGCGCTCCGGAGCTGGTCGATCGCATCATAGATGATGCTGTAGTAATGCAGCTCGACCTCGTTTTCCTGGGCAAGCCGCCGTGCCTTGGCGTCGGCACGCACGTTGAATCCGATCAACAGGGCCTCCGATGCGAGCGCCAGATTGACATCGGACTCATTGATCGCGCCAACACCGGTGGCGACCGGGGTAATCCGGACCTCCTCGTTGGAGAGGTTGGTGAGGGACTGGGTCAGCGCTTCCACCGAGCCCTGGACGTCACCCTTGATGACCAGATTGACCGTCTTCACCTCCTGGTCCTGCATCTGAGAGAAGAGCTCGTCCATCCGCGCCGCCTTCTGCGCCTGGAGTCGCTTGTCGCGACTCTTCTCGCGGCGGTGGTCGGCCAGTTCACGGGCCTTGCGCTCATCCTCGACCACCAGCACCTCGTCACCGGCCTCGGGCAGCCCGGACAGGCCCAGCACCACGACAGGCGTCGACGGCCCGGCGGATTTCACCCGCTCGCCACGCTCGTCGAGGAGTGCCCGGACACGCCCGTATTCCGTGCCGGAGATGATCATATCGCCCTGCTGAAGGACACCGTTCTGCACGAGAATGGTCGCGACCGGTCCACGGCCGCGGTCGAGACTCGACTCGACGACGATGCCTGAGGCCGGACACTCGCGGACCGCCTTCAGCTCCAGGAGCTCTGCCTGCAGCGCCACCGCTTCCAGGAGTTCTTCCACGCCCTGGCCGGTCAGTGCCGAGCAGGAGATGAACTGGGTATCCCCGCCCCATTCCTCAGGAATCACCTCGCGGGCGGCAAGCTCGTTCTTGACCCGGTCCGGATCGGCATCCTCGCGGTCGATCTTGTTCACGGCCACCACGATGGGCACCCCGGCGGCACGCGCATGCTTCACCGCCTCTTCGGTCTGCGGCATGACGCCATCATCGGCAGCCACCACAAGGATCACGACATCGGTGACCTGCGCGCCACGCGCCCGCATCGCGGTGAAGGCCTCATGGCCGGGCGTATCAAGGAACGTCAGATCGCCCCGGTCCGTATTCACACGGTAAGCACCAATGTGCTGCGTGATGCCGCCCGCCTCACCGGAAGCCACCTTCGCGCGGCGGATGAAATCCAGCAGTGTGGTCTTGCCGTGGTCGACATGGCCCATGATGGTCACCACGGGGGAACGCGACACTTCCTCGCCCACTGGCTCTGCGGCCTGACCGAGCACCGCCTCCTCGAGATCGTCCTCGCGCACGATGTGCGGGCGATGGCCCATCTCCTCGACAAGCAGCACGGCGGTGTCCTGATCGATGGCCTGGTTGATGGTGGCCATCACGCCCTGCTTCATCATCTCCTTGATGAGGTCCGCCGCCTTCACGCTCATGCGCTGCGCGAGCTCGCCAACCGTGATGGTTTCCGGCACCTGCACATCGCGCACCACCGGCGCCGTCGGCTTCTCGAACTCCTGCTGCAGAGCGGAGCTGGCGGCGCCGGCGGCGCCCCGGCGGCGCCCCTGACGACCACCGGCCTCGGCCTTCTTGCGTGCCTTGCCCTTGCCACGCGCGGCCTTGCGGGCGGCGCGCTCCTCGGCCTCACGCTCGCGCTTGGCCTCGGCCTCAAGGCGCTTGCGCTCTTTTTCGTCCTCGATTTCCTTCTTGCGTGCCGCCTCGGATTCGGCCTTCTGCTGTTCGGCCTCGATGTCGGCGACTGTCTGCTCCGCTTCGGCCTCCGGCTCTTCCGGTGCTGACGCTTCGGCAGCGGATTCCGCACGCGACGCCCCGGCCTCGGCGGCCGCCGCAGCCTCTGCCTCCCGGGCGGCCGCTTCCGCGGCTTCCTGGCGCTGACGCTCGGTCTCCGCCTCAGCCTCCTGGCGACGGCTTTCCTCGGCAGCCTTCAGATCCCGCTGCAATGCCCGCTCAAGCACCTGGGCATCCTGCTCCGCAGCCTCTGCTTCCACCACGCTGCGCTTGACGTAGGTGCGCTTCTTGCGGACCTCGACATTGACCGTCCGGCCCGTCGCGGCCCGACTGCCCCGCGCACTCCGGCGCTCGGCGCCACCGCCCGAGGGCATGCGCAACTGGCTGTGACTGCGCCGCTTGAGCGTGATCTGCGATGGTCCTTCCTCGTCGGCCTCTTCCTTGCGACCGTGGGTCGACCGGATATGGTCGAGCAGAGCCGTCTTGTCCGACTCGGCAAACTCCGCATCCGGATCCTCGCAGGACAGCCCCGCCTCTCGCAGCTGAATCATCAGCCGGTCCAGGGGCACTCCGGTCTGCTCCGCAAAATCTCTGACCGTGCTCTGCGCCATATTCAATATCCTCCGTCCCGGTTCGTCCGGGCTTAGTCCTGGCCCTCGCCCTCCTCGGCGAACCAGGGCTCTCGAGCCTTCATGATCAGCGCGCCCGCGCGCTCTGCATCAAGACCCTCGATTTCAACCAGATCATCCACCGACTGCTCCGCGAGATCCTCCATGGTGCGGATACCCTGGGCAGCCAGATTCGCGGCGAGGCTCTCGTCCATGCCCTCCATGGCGAGCAGATCCTCGGCAGGCGCCTCCGCGGCGGCCGCTTCGGCCTCGCGCTCGGCCAGCACGTCCCGCGCACGCTGACGCAGGGCGTTGACAAGATCCTCGTCGAATCCCTCAATCTCCAGCAGCTCGACCACCGGCACATAGGCCACTTCCTCGAGGCTGGAAAACCCCTCCTCGACCAGCAGCCCGGCCAGGTCCTCGTCGACGTCGAGCTCGCGGACGAACATGTCAACCAGCTCGGCCGCCTCGGCCTCGCTCTTCGCCTCCGCCTCGGCGGCGGTCATGACGTTGAGCTCCCAGCCGGTCAGCTCGCTTGCCAGGCGCACATTCTGGCCGCCCCGGCCGATGGCCTGCGAGAGCTGCTCTTCACCCACTGCGATGTCCATGCTGTGCCGATCCTCATCGACCACGATGGATTCCACCTCGGCCGGGGCCATGGCGTTAATCACGAATTGGGCCGGATTCTCGTTCCAGAGAATGATGTCGATGCGCTCCCCGGAGAGCTCGTTGGAGACCGCCTGAACCCTTGAGCCACGCATGCCGACACAGGCCCCCACCGGGTCGATGCGACTATCCAGTGCATTGACCGCGATCTTCGCACGCAGGCCCGGGTCACGGGCCGCGCCCAGGATCTCCAGCAGATCCTGCCCCACTTCCGGCACCTCGAGCTTGAACAGCTCCACCAGGAATTCCGGGGCGGAGCGGCTGGAAAACAGCTGCGGCCCACGGGATTCCTCGCGCACCTCGCGCAGCCAGGCCCGAAGGCGGTCCCCGGGGCGGACGGCCTCCCGCGGAATCATGTCCTCGCGCGGTATGAATGCCTCGGCGTTCCCGCCAAGATCAAGGAACACATTGCCGCGCTCGACGCGCTTGACGATCCCGGTAATGAGCTCTCCGACGCGATCCCGATAGGCCTCCACCACCTGGGCGCGTTCGGCATCACGGACCTTCTGGACGATGACCTGCTTGGCGGTCTGCGCCGCGATGCGGCCGAAATCCACCGATTCCATCGGCTCTTCGATGAACCCCCCGACCTCGGTCGTCGGATCCGTCTCACGGGCCTGACTGATCGGGATCTGCTGGTCTGGAAACTCCAGCTCATCCTCGTCTTCGACCACTTCCCAGCGCCGGAAGGTTTCGTAGTCGCCGGTGCGGCGATCCACCGCAACACGCGCGGCGATCTCGCCTTCATGCCGCTTCTGCGTCGCCGACGCCAGAGCCGCTTCGATCGCCTCGAAGATCACCTCCTGTTCGACACCCTTCTCGTTGGCGATGGCGTCTACTACCAGCAGAATTTCCTTGCTCATCTTCTACCGTTCTCCGATTGCAATTCGCTGGCGCTCAAGGCTCCAGCTCGACGTGCGCGCGATCAATGTCCGCCAGCGACACCAGGGTCCGCTCACCCGACTCGTCCACCACCACGCTGTCACCCTTCAGGCCAACCAGCCGGCCATGGAATCTGCGCCGCCCGTCCACCATCGTGCGCAGGCGGATGCGGACCCACTCGCCGGCGAAACGCTCGTAATCCGAGGTCTTGAAGATGGGACGATCCAAGCCGGGCGAGGAAACTTCCAGGAGATAGTCGCCGGCAATCGGGTCTTCCACATCAAGCACACCGCTGACCTGGTGACTGACGCGGGCGCAGTCGTCGACATCAATTCCGTCGGGGCGATCGATGAACACGCGCAGTACGCCCTGTTGCCGCCCCGGGTGGTATTCCACTCCGACGAACTCGTATCCGAGGCCTTCGACAACGGGCTCCAGCAGATTCGTGACGCGTTCAGGCGCTTTCATGTCTTTCGTGTCCGGCCCTGCCCGGAACAAAAAATGGGCCCATGGCCCATTTCCATCGCCAGCTGCCGCCGAGCGGCACCAGCAAAAAAAAAGGCCGCAAGCGGCCTTCTCGAAGATGCCTGTTTGGTAGCGGGGGCAGGATTTGAACCTGCGACCTTCGGGTTATGAGCCCGACGAGCTACCGGACTGCTCCACCCCGCAACCGACACCGCATAGGATAGGGATCGGACCCGCGTATTTCAAGGGCTTTATCGACGCTGACGCTTCAACAGCCGTCGGCGCAGGTCATGACGGTAAATGAAACCGGGCAGGGCAAAAGTGGCGAAGAGCGACAGCGCAATGACCCAGAACTCCCAGCCCTGGATCTGTAGCTGCCCCTGGGTGCGGTATTCCATACCGGCACCGACGAGCCCCACGACGAAAAAGAGCACCAGCCATTCCAGAAGCCGCACCCACTCCGGCTTGCCGCGGGCCGGCGCCGGCCAGACGAAGGCAATCCGCTCGCTCGTCCAGGGCAGATTGGCCGCCAGCACGGCGATCAGCAGGAGGACAATAATCGCGACCCCGGTGGTCATCGTCGGCTCATAGCCCGAAGGCGGCCCGGCAGATCGCGATCAGCGTATCGGGGAAGAGCCCCAGCAACAGCACGAGTCCACCATTGGCCGCCACCACCACCCGTGGCCCCATTGGCGCCTCAAGCGGCGCGGGTGACTCCACCCGGTCAAAGTAGACCGCCTTGAGGACGCGGAGATAGTAGAACGCGCCGATGACGGCGAAGATCACCGCGATCACCGCGAGCCAGACCATGCCCGCATCCACGAGCGCCTGCAGCACCAGCCACTTGGCATAGAAGCCGACAGTGCCGGGGATGCCGGTCATGGAGAACATCAGGAGCAGCATGACCAGCGCGTAGCCGCTGTGCCGGTCGTTCAGCCCGCGCATATCGTCGATCATCTCAGCCTCGAAACCCTTTCGGGAGAGCAGGATGATCATTCCGAATCCACCAGCGGCCATGATGCCGTAGCTGATCGCGTAGAACAGCGCCGCGGCGTATCCCTCGTCGGTGCCCGCGATCAGGCCGAGGAACAGAAAGCCGATATGCGAGATGGTGGAGTAGGCCAGCATCCGCTTGAAGTTGGTCTGCACCAGCGCGAAGAGATTGCCCACAGCCAGCGAACCCACCGCGAGAATGATCGCCATCACCTGCCACTGATCATGCAGCTGTCCCAGGCCGTCGGCCAGTAGCCGCAGGAACAGGGCAAGCGCCGCAATCTTCGGCGCGCTGCCCAGAAAGGCGGTCACCGCGGTAGGTGCTCCCTGATAGACGTCCGGAATCCACATATGGAACGGGGCGGCGCCGAACTTGAAGGCGATGCCGACCAGCGCAAAGGTCATCCCGAACGCCATGAGCAGCAGGTTATCGCCGGCGGCCGCTCTGGCCGCGATGTCATCGATCAGCAGGCTGCCGGAGGCGCCATAGATCATGGACATCCCATAGAGGAGCATGCCGGAGGACAGCGCGCCGAGAACGAAGTACTTCATCGCCGCTTCGGCACCGATCCGACTGTCGCGATCGAAGGCGACCATCGCGTAGAGACTCAGCGACAGCAGCTCGAGGCCCACGTAGAGCACGAGCAGGCTGCTCGCGGACGCCATGACGAACATCCCCAGCGTGGCGATCAGGGTAAGCATGTAGAACTCGCCCTTGAGCAGCTCGCGCTGGCGCAGGTAGTCCCGGCTGTAACCGAGCGTCACGGCGGCCAGACCGGCGATCGCCACTTTCAGGACGGCCGCCAGGCTGTCACTGACGTACATGCCGTTGAAGGTAATCTCGCGGTCGCCGCCCCAATGCGTTGATATCGCCAGCCAGATCGCCACCAGAAGCGTGACCTGGGTCAGGAAGAAGGCGATCCGGCCCTCCTGGCTGCGATCGAAAAGATCCGCAATGAGCACGACACAGACCATGACCCCGAGCCAGATTTCGGGGGCGGCGAGTGCGAATTGGGGCATCTCGAAATTCATCATCGTCCTCGGGCCAGGGTACTAGAGGGTCGGCACCACGATGCGGAACAGCGCATCCAGCGACGGGGCCATGACATCGATCAGGGGTGCCGGATAGATGCCGAAGAAAAGCACCACCGCGGCGAGACCTCCCAGCAGAAGGCGCTCACGGGCGCTCACGTCCTGAAGCTCCTCGACCGCTTCGCTCTTGACCTCGCCGTAGACGACGCGCTTGATCATCCACAGGCTGTAGGCCGCACCCAGAATGAGGGTCAGACCCGCGATGGCGGCATACCAGAAGCCGGCCTGGAAGCTCGCCAGGATCACCATGAACTCGCCGACGAAACCGGAGGTGCCCGGCAGGCCTGCATTGGCCATGGCGAAGAGCACGAAGAACCCGGCGAATACCGGCATGCGATTGGCGACACCGCCATAATCGGCGATCCGCCGGGTATGCATGCGGTCGTAGAGCACACCCACACACAGGAACATCGCCGCCGAGACGAAACCATGTGAGATCATCTGGACCATTCCGCCCTCCAGCGCCATGAGGGCACCGTCACGGCTGCCGCTGCCGGCGAGAATGCGGAAGATCAGGAAAAACGCCAGGGTGACGAAGCCCATGTGAGCGATGGATGAATAGGCGATGAGCTTCTTGAGATCCTCCTGCACCATCGCCACCAGCCCGATGTAGACCACGGCGATGAGGGACAGGCCGATCAGCAGCCAGTCCAGCGCCATGCTTGCCTCGGGCGTGATCGGCAGGCTGAAGCGGAGGAAACCGTAGCCGCCGATCTTCAGGGTGATCGCCGCGAGGATGACGGACCCCCCGGTCGGCGCCTCGACGTGGGCGTCCGGCAGCCAGGTATGCACCGGGAACATCGGCACCTTGACGGCAAAAGCCGCCAGGAACGCGAGGAAGATCAGCATCTGGGTCGCCAGCGGCAGCCGCAGCCCATAGAAATCCTGGATCGCGAAGCTGCCCGCCTCGGTGCGCAGGTAGATCAGCGCAACCAGCATCATGACCGAACCGAGGAAGGTGTAGAGGAAGAACTTGAGGGTGGCGTAGATCCGGTTGGGACCACCCCAGATCCCGATGATCAGGAACATCGGGATCAGCATCGCCTCGAAGAATACATAGAACAGGATGGCATCCAGCGCGCTGAATACGCCGATCATGATGCCTTCCATGATCAGGAACGCCGCCAGGTACTGTGCCGGCTTGTAGCGCACGACCTCCCACGCCGCCACCACCACCAGCAGTGTGGCGAACGCGGTCAGGACGACCAGCGGCATGGAAATGCCGTCGACGCCGAGGTAGTAGTCGATTCCGAAAGCCTGGATCCAGGGGATACGCTCGACGAACTGCATCCCTGCGAAACCGACCTCGAAGCCGACCCAGAGGCCGAGGGCAAGCACGAAGACCAGCGCCGCCACCGCCAGTGCCGACCAGCGGGCACGATCGGCATCCGCCCTGCCGACGGCGAGCACACCCGCTCCGCCGACAATCGGCAACCAGATCAACAGGCTCAGTAAGGGCCAACCTTCAAACATGTTCAGAACCATCCCCGCCAGCTACCCACGAACACCGTCAGCAGCAGCAGGAGGCCGACGATCATCGCAAAGGCATAGTGATACAGATATCCGGACTGGGCGCCGCGCAGCACGGCCGCGATACGGCCGATGGTGCGCGCCGTCCCATTGACAAGCACGCCGTCGATGATGCCCTGGTCACCGCCACGCCAGAGGATCCGGCCGAGCAGTCGGCCGCCACCGGCAAAGACGGTGTTGTACAGGTCATCGAAACCGTACTTGCGCTGCAGCACCCGGACCACCACCGCGAGACGCGCGTTGATGGCGGGCAGCAGATCCGGGCGACGGAGATAGAGGAACCAGGCGGTCACGGCACCGGCCACGGCGAGCCAGAAGGCCGGATTCACCGCCGCATGAAGGCCGAAGGCGAATGGTCCGTGGAACTTCTCCGCCAGCTTCGCGAGGACATCGTTGGCTGGCGCCACCTGAATGGATTCGGCAAAGAACCCGCCGAAGAGGAGCGGCTGGATGGTGAAGTAGCCGATCAGCGCCGCCGGCACCGCCAGCGCCACCAGCGGCCATTCCATGACCGGTAGGACATAGCGGGGCAGATGCTTCATATGCTCCTTGGCATGCGGATCGATGCGCTCTTCGCCCCAGAAGACCATGAAGTAGAGCCGGAAGCTGTAGAGCGCGGTCACGAACACGCTGAGCAGGACGGCCCAGTAGGCGAAGACCGCACCGGCCCGATCGGAGAGGTGCACCGCCTCGATGATAGCGTCCTTGGAGTAATAGCCGGAGAAGAAGGGCGTTCCGACCAGAGAAAGGGTCGCCAGCAGCATGGTGATATGGGTGATCGGCATGTAGCGCCGCATGTTGCCCATCCGCCGCATATCCTGCTCATGGTGCAGCGCTACGATGATGGCCCCTGCGCCGAGGAACAGCAGCGCCTTGAAAAAGGCGTGGGTCATCACATGGAACACACCCGCCGCATACGCCGAGGCACCCAGGCCGACGAACATGTAACCGAGCTGAGATAGCGTTGAGTAGGCGATCACCCGCTTGATGTCGTTCTGGACCAGGCCCACCAGTCCCATGAAAAACGCGGTCACCGCGCCCAGCACGAGCACCACCGACAGGGCAGTATCGGACAGCTCGAACAGCGGCGACATGCGGGCCACCAGGAAGATACCCGCGGTCACCATGGTGGCGGCGTGGATCAGCGCGGAGATGGGGGTCGGGCCCTCCATGGAGTCCGGCAGCCAGACATGCAGCGGGACCTGCGCCGATTTACCCATGGCGCCGATGAACAGGAGGATCGCTGCCACCGTCGCCACCAGCGCCTCGGTGCCGAACAGCGTCATGGTCTGGTCGGGTGCCGCCGCGGCGGCCGAGAAGACCTCCGTGTAGTCCAGGCTCCCGTAGTACATCAGCACCGCGGCGATGCCCAGCAGGAAACCGAAGTCGCCCACCCGATTGACCAGGAAGGCCTTGAGGTTGGCGAAGATGGCGGTTTCCTTCCGGTACCAGAAACCGATCAGCAGGTATGAGACCAGGCCCACCGCTTCCCAGCCGAAGAACAGCTGCAGGAAGTTGTTGGCCATCACCAGCATCAGCATCGAGAAGGTGAACAGGTTGAGGTAGCTGAAGAAGCGCTGGTAGCCGGCGTCATCATGCATGTAACCGATGGTGTAGACATGCACCGCCAGCGACACGCTGGTGACAACCACCATCATCAGTGCGGTCAGTCGGTCGACCAGGAAGCCGACCTCCATATTCAGTCCACCGACGACGGCCCACTGGTACACCGTCTCGTTGTAGGGCCCGACGCCGCCCCAGAGGTGCTGGTAGAAGACCCAGAGGGATAGCAGCGCCGACAGGGCGACCGCCCCGACCGTGATGCGATGGGCGTTCGTGCGCCCGATGCGCGCGCCGGCAAGGCCCGATACGGCGGCGCCAAACAGGGGGGCAAGGACAATGAGCAGGTAAATCGTCTTCATCTCCTATCCCCGCATGCTGTCCAGGTCGCCGACATTGATGGTGTTCCGGTTGCGGAACAGCACCACGAGAATGGCGAGACCGATGGCCGATTCAGCCGCGGCAACCGTGAGTATGAAGAACACGAAAACCTGACCATGGATGTCGCCGAGGAAATGCGAGAAGGCGATGAAGTTGAAGTTCACCGCGAGGAGGATCAGCTCGATGGACATGAGCAGGACGATCGCATTCTTCCGGTTGAGGAAAATGCCCGCCATGCCGATGGAAAACAGCAGTGCGCTGAGAACCAGATAGTCGGAGAGCGCTAACATGAATGCCCCGGTTGTTGTTATGAGTCGGTTTCGCGTTCGCTCGGCATCTGCACCACGCGCAGGCGGTCGGCCTTGCGGGTGCGGACCTGTGCCGAGATGTCCTGGTGCTTGGTTCCGCCCCGCCGGCGATGCGTCAGCATGATCGCGGCGATGATGGCCAACAGCAGCACGATCGCCGCGAGCTCGAACGGATAGACATAGACGGTATACAGCACGCTGCCCAGCATCCGGATGTTGTTCGGCTCGGCGGCAGCTCCGGCCGCTTCCGCCGGCGGCCCGCCGATATCGACCACACCGGCCCCGATCACCAGCAGCATCTCGAGGACCATCACAACGCCAACCAGCGCGCCGATGGGCAGATAGCGCGCGAACCCCTCCCGCATGACGGAGAGGTTGATATCCAGCATCATCACCACGAAAAGGAACAGCACCATCACCGCGCCGACGTAGACCAGGATCAGCGCGATCCCCAGGAATTCCGCCTCGGCCAGCAGCCATAGCGCGGCGCTGGTGAAAAACGCCAGCACCAGCGCCAGCGCCGAGTGCACGGGATTTCGCGAGGTGATCACCAGCGTCGCCGCGAGTAGCAGAATCGCGGCGAAAACATAGAAGATGACTTTTTCAATCACGTGCTGCCCCCAGCCCCCCTGCGCTTACCGGTACGGCGCGTCCGCTGCCCGGTCCTCGGCCAGCTGCGCCTCGTACTTCTCGCCCATCGCCAGGAGCTCATCCTTGTGGATGACCTGCTCGCCACGCCGCTCGAAGTGATATTCGTGAATTCTCGTCTCGACGATCGAATCCACCGGGCAGGATTCCTCGCAGAACCCACAGTAGATGCACTTGAACAGATCGATGTCGTATCGCGTGGTGCGCCGGGTGCCGTCCTCGCGCGGCTCCGACTCGATGGTGATGGCCAGCGCCGGACAGACCGCCTCACAGAGTTTGCAGGCGATGCAGCGCTCCTCACCATTGGGGTAACGCCGCAGCGCATGCAGCCCGCGGAAGCGCGGCGACTGTGGCGCCTTCTCTTCCGGGTATTCAAGCGTGTACTTGGACTCGAACAGGTGTCGCCCGGTGAGCCGCATCCCCTTGAGCAGCTCGGTGAGCATGAACGTGCCGAAGAATTCCTTAACTGCCTGCATCGTCAATCACCTGCTCATGAAAACCATGGTCCGATTTCGGCCAGAATCATGCCTGCCACGACAACCAGCCATACCACCGTGACGGGGATCAGCACCTTCCAGCCGAGGCGCATGATCTGGTCGTAGCGATATCGAGGGAAGGTCCCCCGGAACCAGATGTAGAGGAAAAGGAAGAAACAGACCTTGAGCGCGAACCACACGATCCCCGGAACCCAGCTGAACAGCGGGCCCAGCAGCGGGATGCCGTGAAAGGGCGAATACCAGCCGCCCAGGAACATGATCGCCGCCAGACCGGAGATCAGGATCATGTTCGCGTACTCGGCCAGGAAAAAGATGGCGAACGCCATGCCGGAGTATTCGACGTGGAAGCCGGCGACGATCTCGGATTCGCCTTCCGCGACATCGAATGGCAACCGGTTGGTCTCGGCCACACCGGAGATCCAGTAGACGATGAACAGCGGCAGGAGGGGCAGCCAGAACCAGTTCCAGATCGGTCCTTCCTGGGCCCGCACGATTTCACCCATATTAAGGCTGCCAGCGGCCATCAGAACGCCCACCAGCGCGAATCCCATGGCAATCTCGTAGGACACCACCTGCGCGCCCGCCCGGAGCGCGCCCAGCAGCGCGTATTTCGAGTTGGACGCCCAGCCCGCAAGGATGATCCCGTAGACCCCCATCGACGTCATCGCCAGCACGTAGAGCAGCCCGGCGTTGATATCCGCGATCACCAGCCCATCGCCCACCGGCAGGACCGCCCATGCGGCGAGCGCCGGCATGATCGAGAGCATGGGCGCCAGTACGAAGAGGAAACGGTTGGCGTTCTGCGGCAGAACGACTTCCTTCATCAGCAGCTTCAGCGCGTCGGCGATCGGCTGCAGCAGACCATGCCAACCAACCCGGTTGGGGCCGCGGCGCAGCTGCATAGAGCTGATGACCTTGCGCTCCGCGTAGGTCATATAGGCGACCGCCACGAACAGTGGCACCACCAGTGCCACGATCTTGGCCACGATCCAGCTGAGTTCGATCAATGCGCTCATGCACTGTCTCCGGACGCGCTGACTTCCACCGGCCCGATCAGCGCACCAAGCCCCTCGCTGCCGGCAACGCCCGCGGGAATCCAGACGCTGCCCGCCGGCACCGCCTCACTGAGCACAAGCGGCATGGCGCGGGTCACGCCGCGCTGGGTCACACGCACCTCGTCGACTGCACCCAGCCCCAGGGACGCCGCATCCGCCGGATTCATGGTTGCCGTGACGGGCGCTGCATGATCCGTCTGCTGCAAAGAGTCCGCATGCCGGGTGAGCGGGTCGACCCCGAACATGGCCGCCTGACCGATCCGCATCAGACCCGTTCCGGCTGTCGCAGCGACGGCTACCGGCTTCGTGGGTCGACCGACACCCACCTCACCGGCGATGGCCTGGATCTCATGGTGAATCTCGTCCGGTGCCTGATACTCGAAGCCATCCAGCTCAAGGACGTTGGCCAGGACCCGGAGTAACCGCCAGGCGGGTCTCGCTTCGCCCTGAGGCTGACCCACCCCGGCGAAGGTCTGCCACCGTCCCTCAGCGTTGACCAGCGTCCCCGCGGTCTCGCCCAGCGCCGCGATGGGCAGGAGGACATCGGCGGTTTCGCGCAGCACCGCGGAATCATGGGTGACGAGTGCGACGACCGTCTCAGCCTGCCGCAATGCCTCCGTGGCAGCCGCCGCATCGACCAGGTCGTGCTCCGGCTCCATGCCCATGAGCACATAGCCCTTGCGCGCTTCCGCCAGCATGACGCCCGCGTCCAGCCCGGCCGTGTGGCCACCATCCGCACGTCGTCCGGGCAATGCCCCGGCAATCCATGCGCCAGCGGCATTGGCACCATTGGTGAGTTCGCCGTAGGCGGCTCCGGTCATTTGCGAGATCAGGGCCGCCAGATGGCGCAGTTCGGCCCCCGCGGGGTGCGCTTCAGCCAGCCCGCCGAGCAACACGGCGCCCTGCCCCTCCGCACAGAGGTTCGCGGCGATCGCTTCCGCCTCGGCACCCGGCGCCTCATCGCCAAGCCACTCGCTCATTCCGTCAGGCTCATCCACCCCCTTGAGTCGGGCGACGGCCCGCACGACGGCCGCGAGCGCCGCCGGCATCTGCGCTGCCGCCACCACCCGTTCGACCGCCAGATCGATGTTCCAGTCGAAGCCGCGGGGGTTGAGGGCCATGATCCGCCCGCCCGACTTGGCCGCCTTGCGCAGCCGGTGGTTGATCAGCGGCTGCTCATGGCGCGGGTATCCGCCAACGACAAGTGCCGTGTCGAGGGCCTCGAGGTCAGCCACCGGCATCTGCAGTCCGGGGTATCCCGAGGACTCCACACCGTCGCGGAAGTCAGCGCGACGCAGGCGGCTGTCGATGTTGTCGCTGCCGAGCGCGCGCGTAATCCGGGCAAGGAGATACATCTCCTCCAGCGTCGAAGACGGGGAGAGCAGTGTCCCCAGGGCCTCCGGGCCATGCTCGTCGACCACCCGGCGCAGTGCGTTGGCGACCGTCTCGATGGCGGTCTGCCAGTCGACGCTATGCCACTCACCGTTTTCCCGGATCTGTGGGGAGAGCAGACGCTCCGCACTGTAGACGCCTTCGTAGGAAAAGCGGTCGCGGTCGCTGATCCAGCACTCGTTGACCCCCTCGTTGTCCCGTGGCACGACCCGCTTGATGGTGCCCCGGACCTGGTGGAGGTCGATGTTGGAGCCCAGGCAGTCATGTGGGGCGATGCTCGCATGGCTGAGCATCTCCCAGGCCCGGGCCGTGAAGCGATAGGGCCGTGAGGTCAGCGCGCCCACCGGACACAGGTCGATGATGTTGCCGGAGAGTTCGGAGTGCACCCCACTGCCCACCAGCGTACTGATCTCGGTGTGTTCACCACGATACATGGCGCCGAGTTCCGAGGTGCCCGCGATCTCGTCCAGGAACCGGACGCAGCGCGTGCAGTGAATGCAGCGGGTCATCTCGGTGGCCACCAGCGGGCCCAGGTTCTCATCCTTCACCACCCGCTTGCGCTCGACGAAGCGCGAGACGCTCCGTCCGTATCCCAGGGCAAGGTCCTGCAGTTCGCACTCGCCACCCTGGTCGCAGATCGGGCAGTCGAGCGGATGGTTGATGAGCAGGAATTCCATGACGCCGCGCTGGGCCTTCAGGGCACGCTCCGACGTGGTCCGTACCACCATCCCGTCGGCGACCGTCGTGATGCAGGCAGGCAGCGGCTTTGGCGCCGGACGGCCGTTCATCTCGACATCCACCAGACACATGCGGCAGTTGGCCGGCGCGGAGAGTTTGCTGTGATAACAGAACCGCGGGATATCGATGCCATGCTCGTCGGCGACGGCAATCAGGGCCGCGCCCTTGCGGGCCTCGATCTCCTGGCCGTCGATGGTGACGCTGACCGTCTCCGGATTCTGTGTCTCGACTTCTGCACTCATGCCGCTGCCTCGACGATGGATCGCTTATGCTCGATGTAATACTCGAACTCGTGGCGCCAGTGCTTGAGCACACCCTGCACCGGCCATGCCGCCGCCTCCCCGAACGCGCAGATGGTGTGACCGGCGATCTGGCCCGCCGCGGAATCCAGCAGCTCGAGATCTTCCGGCCGGCCATGCCCTTCGTAGATGCGCTTGATCACGCGGTACATCCAGCCGGTGCCTTCACGGCAGGGCGTGCACTGCCCGCAGGACTCGGCGTAGTAGAAACGGCTGATGCGCAGCAGCGCCCGGACCATGTCGGTGGTCTCGTCCATCACCACGACGCCGCCCGAACCGAGCGCGGACCCCGCTTCCATGAGCGCGTCGTAGTCCATGGTGAGCTCCATCATCTGATCGCCGGGGATCATCGGCATCGATGAACCGCCGGGGATCACCGCTTTGAGCCGACGGCCCTTCCAGACACCGCCGGCCATCTCCAGCAGGTCTCGGAACGGCGTTCCCAGCGGAATCTCGAAATTGCCGGGTTTCTCCACATGCCCCGAGACGGAGAAGATCTTCATCCCGCCGTTGTTCGGCTTGCCGAGTTCCAGGAACCAGTCCGCGCCGTTGCGGATGATCGCTGGCACCGAGGCGATGGTCTCGGTGTTGTTGATCGTCGTCGGCCGCCCGTAGACGCCCGCCTGGGCCGGGAATGGCGGCTTGTTGCGCGGCATGCCCTTCTTGCCCTCAAGGGACTCCATCAGCGCCGATTCCTCGCCACAGATGTAGGCGCCGGCACCGATATAGTTCTGGATTTCGTAATCAAAGCCGGATCCCAGGATGTCCTTGCCCAGATACCCGGCCTCGCGCGCCTCCCGGACAGCCTGCTCCATGCGGGAGAACGGCTCTTTCATGAACTCGCCGCGCATGTAGTTGAAGCCGGTGGTGGCGCCCATCGCGTAACCGGCGATGATCATCCCCTCGACCAGTGCGTGCGGGTTGTAGCGCAGGATGTCGCGGTCCTTGCAGGTCCCCGGCTCCGACTCATCGGAGTTGCACAGCAGATACTTCGGACCCGGCGCATTGCGCGGCATGAAGCTCCATTTCATTCCCGCCGGGAAGCCGGCGCCGCCGCGCCCGCGCAGGTTCGCCGATTTCACCGTCTCAATGATGTCCTCCTGGCTCATGCCATCCCGGAGGACTTTTTCGAGTGCCTGGTAACCCCCGGTGGCCCGATAGTTCTCCAGGGTCCAGGGCTCGTCGAATTGAAGGGTCGTGTAGCAGACGTTGGTCATGGCTACTCCAGCTCGTCGAGAATTCGGTCGATTTTCTCGGGTGTGAGGTCGGTGTAGTACTCCTCGTCCACGAGCATCATGGGCGCACCGGCACAAGCCGCCAGGCATTCCTCCTCGCGCTTGAGGGTGATGCGGCCGTCCGCCGTGGTCTCACCGAGGCCGATCCCCAGCTTCTTCTCGACATGCTCAACGATCTCGTCGGCGCCGCGAAGCATGCAGGAGATATTGGTGCAGATATTGACCTTATGCCGCCCGGTGGGCTTGACGTCGAACATGCCGTAGAAGGTCGCCACCTCGTAGACCCGGGCCGGCGGCATGCCGAGATAGTCGGCCACGGCATCCATCCGGGCCGGCGGCAGCCACCCGCCACTGTTGTGCTGGACGACATGAAGCGCGGGAATCACCGCGGAGCGGCGCCCTTCCGGCGAATCAGGGAAGCGGCCGAGCCACTGATCGATCTCCTCGCGCTCGGCATCCGTCAGTCCGGCCTCAATCTGTTTTTCGGCGCTGCTCACCGATCAACCTCCCCGAATACGATATCCATGGTTCCCATCACGGTGACCACATCCGCCAGCATATGTCCCCGGACCATCTCATCCATGGCGGCCATATGGGCGAACCCGGGAGCGCGCAGTTTGAGCCGATACGGCTTATTGGCACCGTCGGAGACGATGTAGGCCCCGAACTCGCCCTTGGGCGCCTCGACCGAGGCGTAGACCTCGCCCGGTGGCGTGCAGTAACCCTCGGTGAAGAGCTTGAAGTGGTGGATCAGCGATTCCATGTCGTCCTTCATTTCCTCGCGGCTCGGCGGGACGACCTTATGATCTGTGAGCATCACCGGCCCGCCGTTGCGGCGCAGCCAGTCAATGCACTGCCGGATGATGCGCACGGACTGCCGGAGCTCCTCCATGCGGACCAGGTAGCGATCGTAGCAGTCCCCGCTGGTGCCCACCGGGATGTCGAAATCCATGCGGTCGTAGACCTCGTAGGGCTGCTTGCGCCGCAGATCCCACTCAACGCCCGAACCACGCAGCATGGGGCCGGTAAAGCCGAGCTGGAGCGCCCGCTCGGGCGAGACGATGGCGACGTCCACCAGACGCTGCTTCCAGATCCGGTTGTCGGTGAGCAGCGTCTCGATTTCCTCGATCGTGCCCACGAAGCGGTCGCAGAATGCCTCAATGAAATCGAGCATGCTGCCCTCGCGGTCGGCATTCATGCGCTTGAGTTCCTTGTCGTTACGGAACTCCGACTCGCGATACTTCGGCATGCGCTCCGGCAGATCACGATAGACACCACCCGGACGGTAGTAGGTCGCGTGCATGCGCGCGCCACTGACCGCCTCGTAGCAGTCCATCAGCTCCTCACGCTCCTTGAAGGCGTAAAGGAATACGGTCATGGCGCCGACATCGAGACCATGGGCGCCGATCCACAGCAGGTGGTTCAGGATCCGGGTGATCTCGTCGAACATCACGCGGATGTACTGGGCGCGCTCCGGCGGCCTGATGCCGAGCAGCTTTTCGATGGCAAGCACGTAGGCGTGCTCGTTACACATCATCGACACGTAATCGAGCCGATCCATGTAGCCGATGCTCTGATTGAACGGCTTGGTCTCGGCCAGCTTCTCAGTGGCGCGGTGCAGGAGCCCGATATGCGGGTCGGCATGCCGCACGACCTCACCGTCCATCTCCAGCACCAGCCGGAGCACACCATGAGCTGCCGGATGCTGCGGCCCGAAGTTGACCGTGTAGCTACTGATCTCAGGCATCGGATGCCTCCTGCGTCGCCGGATCGGCGTAGCGGTTGTCGTCCCGGATCACCCTCGGCACCAGCACGCGGGGCTCGATCGAGACGGGCTCATAGACCACCCGCCCCCGGTTTTCGTCGTATCGCACTTCGACATTGCCGATCAGCGGGAAATCCTTGCGGAAAGGATGCCCGACAAACCCGTAATCGGTGAGTATGCGGCGCAGATCCGGATGCCCGTTGAACAGAATGCCGAAGAGATCGAATGCCTCCCGCTCCTGCCAGTTCGCCGATGCCCAGAGGGGGACGATGGAGTCGAGCATCGGCAGATCGTCGTCGGCCGCGAAGCAGCGGACGCGGACCCGATGGTTATGCCGGACGGAAAGCAGATGATAGACCGCGGCGAAACGCCTGCCGGTACTGGCCTCGATCGGCTGGACACCGTAAATGCCGGTCAGGCCGAGCCGGCCGGTGCTGAAGCCGTCGACGCCCCGGCTGAAGCCGGTATTGGTGGCCTCGTCGGTGATCCACTCATCCTGCCCGTAGGCGGCATAATCCACCCCGGCGATGTCGAGAAGTTGATCAAACGCGACCAACTCGCTGTCGCGCAGACGCTCCAGCGAGCGGTAGAGATTCTCCGGTGCCACCTCGACTTCGGCCTCGCCGTATGCGCAACGGCTGTCGACGATCCATTCACCCAGGGCGGAACGCACCTGTTCCAAGACTTTCTCTGGCGACCTGGCCATGGCCGAGCTCCTCAGCGAGCGATGGTATTGGTACGCCGAATCTTGTTCTGCAGCTGAACGACTCCGTAGAGCAATGCTTCGGCGGTGGGCGGGCAGCCCGGGACGTAGATATCGACCGGTACGATGCGATCACAGCCACGGGTCACGGAGTAGGAGTAGTGGTAATACCCCCCACCGTTGGCGCAGGAACCCATCGAGATGACCCATTTCGGATCCGGCATCTGGTCGTAGACGCGGCGCAGGGCCGGCGCCATTTTGTTGACCAGCGTCCCGGCCACGATCATCACGTCGGACTGTCGCGGCGACGGCCGGAAGATCAGACCCATGCGATCCATGTCGTACCGGGCCGCGCCGGCATGCATCATCTCCACCGCACAGCAGGCGAGACCGAAGGTCATGGGCCAAAGGGACCCGGTGCGGGCCCAGTTGATCAGCTTGTCAGCCGAGGTGGTGACAAAGCCCTTCTCGAGAACGCCCTCTATTCCCATTCCAGCGCCCCCTTCTTCCATTCGTAGAGGAAACCGACCAGCAGAACGCCGATGAATATGGCCATTGCCCCGAAGCCGAACAGCCCGATGTCGTCGAGCACGATGGCCCAGGGGAAAAGGAAGGCGATCTCCAGGTCGAATATGATGAACAGAATGGCCACCAGGTAATAGCGCACATCGAACTGCATGCGCGAATCCTCGAAGGCCTCGAAGCCGCACTCGTACGGCGTGAGCTTTTCATGGTCCGGCCGCCTTGGCGCCAGGATGAAACCCGCTGCCAGTGGCGCGACGCCGATCGCCATCGCCAGGACAATGAAGACAAGCACCGGTAGATAGCTCTCGACCATAGGCGGACGGCACCCTGCAATCGGAAACGGTTATCTGGACTGAAATGGTGCGGATGGCCGGACTCGAACCGGCACGGCTTGCGCCACTGCCCCCTCAAGACAGCGTGTCTACCAGTTCCACCACATCCGCGTCACGGTAGCCCTTGTACTCGTCCGATATTAACAGTGACGCCGTTTGGCGACAACGAAAATCACGCCTGTCTGCGCGCCCGGCGCCCTGAACGACGGACTACTCAGGGGCCGGCGCCGGTGCTGCTGCACCGCTGCCGCCCTCCTGCCCGCCCGCCGGCGCTGGCGCCGAGTCGAGCACCGACTCGGACGCCGGAGGCGCCTGATCGACGACACTGCCGCCACTGTTGAAAGTGCCCGCCATGATGGCCAGCGTCAGGCTGGTCACGAAAAAGCCGATCCCCAGCACACCGGTCAGCCGGCCCAGGAAGGAGGCCGATCCGCGGGCACCGAAAACCGTGCTCGACGCACCACTGCCGAAGGCCGCACCGGCGTCGGCGCCCTTGCCATGCTGCAGCAGAACCACGCCGATGAGCACCAGCGCGAGGGCAAGGTGGATAACCAGCACAATCGTGTACATCACAAATCCGATCTAACTGTCTGCGGGGTTCAGCCCCGCGCTGCCGCGGCACAGATGGCCGCGAAGTCCTCTGCATCAAGTGAGGCGCCGCCGATCAGCCCCCCATCCACATCGGGCTGGGCAAGCAGGTCCGCCGCGTTGGCGGGCTTCATGCTACCGCCGTAGAGCAGACGCATCGTGTCGGCCAGCCCGGGCTGGCGCTCACCCAGTATCTCCCGGATGAAGGCGTGGACGCCCTGAGCCTGTTCCGCCGTCGCGGTGCGCCCCGTCCCGATCGCCCAGACCGGCTCGTAGGCGATCACGCCGTGACCCAGACCGGTATCCGACCCGAGTCGATCGATGACGCCGTTGATCTGCTCGGCCACCACCGCCTGCGTCCGGCCTGCGTCGCGCTCCTCAAGCGTCTCGCCAACACACAGGATGGGCCGCAGCCCGGCCCCGAGTGCCTGTGCGTAACGGGCCGCGATCGTCGCATCATCCTCGCCGTAGAACTGCCGGCGTTCGGAATGCCCGAGAATGACGTAGCGTACACCGAGATCCGCCAGCATATCCGCGGCGATCTCGCCCGTACGCGCCCCCTGCCCCGCGTCGGCGCAGTTCTGGGCGCCGAGATGGATGCCGTCACTCAGGCGCCCGGCAACCCCCGGAAGGTGGACGAACGGCGGGCAGATCACTGTTTCAATGCCATCGAGCCCGGCGACACGCTGGACGACGCCATCCGCCAGCGCCACGGCGTCCGCGCTCAGGCCATTCATCTTCCAGTTGCCGGCGATCAGAGGCGTGCGCATATCCCTACTTCCCCACGCAAAGCCTGAGGAGGTTACTGATGGACGCCGCCGGAATCAATCATTGACCGCGGGTTCCGCCGCTCCATGACCGCAGCATGAACGGACCTGCTCCGCCAGTTCGATGGCCAGTTCCTCGACACGGGCGGCGTCATCGCCCTCGACCATGACCCGCAATACCGGCTCGGTTCCGGAGGGCCGCAGAAGCACCCGCCCGGCGTCCGCGAGGCGGACCTCCAGGTCGTTCACCGCGGCGCTGATGCGCTGATCCGAGAGCGGATCGCTGCCCGGCTGGATCGGGACGTTGATCATGTGCTGGGGGAGCAGCGTCATGCCATCCGCGAGATCCGCCAGCGGGCGGCCCGAATCCATCGCGGCGCCCAGCGCCTGGAGCGCCGAGACGACCCCGTCGCCGGTGGTCGTGCGATCGAGACAGACGATGTGTCCGGACGACTCGCCGCCGAGCATGCCATTCCGGGCGCGCAGGAGTTCAAGGACGTACCGGTCACCGACGCGGGCGCGCTCGAAGTCGATGCCCCGGCCTTCCAGGGCCAGCTGCAGGCCGAGGTTGCTCATCTGGGTTCCCACCACCGGCCCGTCCAGCAGACCCTGTTCGTGACGGTGGCGGGCGATGATCCACAGAAGCTGATCACCATCGAGCACCTGACCACGGTGATCGACCATGATCACACGGTCACCGTCGCCATCGAGCGCGACGCCGGCGTCCGCCCCCGTTTCACGGACCAGCTGCCGCAACCCGTCGGGGTGGGTGGAACCGCATTCGACATTGATGTTCAGCCCGTCCGGCTGGGTCCCGCGCCGGATAACCGTGGCACCCAGCTCCTCGAACACCGCGGGCGCCACCTGATAGCCCGCGCCATTGGCGCAGTCGACGACCAGCGTAAGGCCGTGGAGGCTCAGCCCCGCGCCCAGGGAATGCTTGCAGAACTCGATATAACGGCCGGGCGCGTCCAGCAGCCGGGTGGCCTTGCCCAGGGCGGCGGAGGCCACCGTCTCCAGGGGGCGCTCAAGCTCCCGCTCGATCGCCGTTTCCACCGCGTCATCCAGCTTGAAACCATCGCCGGAAAAGAACTTGATGCCGTTGTCGTGATGACTGTTGTGGGAAGCGCTGATCACGATCCCGGCATTGGCGCGCAGGGTGCGGGTGAGATAGGCGATGCCCGGTGTTGGCATCGGCCCGAGCAGGCGGATGTCAACACCGGCCGCCGAGAGACCCGCCTCAAGCGCTGATTCGAACATGTAATTGGACAGGCGCGTGTCCTTGCCGATGAGGACCTCGCCGGAACCATCCCGATGACCGATCACCCGGCCGGCAGCCCAGCCAAGCTTGAGCACGAAATCCGCCGTAATCGGTGGCACACCCACCTGTCCCCGAATCCCGTCGGTCCCGAAATAGCGCCTGGTCATGCCTCAATCCCTCCTGCCTGCACGTACTCGGCCAAGCGTACGGCATCCACCGTCTCCGCCACATCATGCGCGCGGATGATTCGCGCGCCGTTCCAGGTGGCGATCGCCGCGGCCGCCACGCTCCCGGCAAGACGATCCGGCAGCGCGCGTCCGAGCACTCTGCCCACCAGCGACTTGCGGGACAGTCCGGCCAGCACCGGGACACCCAGATCGCAGATCTCCGCCAGGCCGGCGAGCAGACGCGCATTGTGCGGATCGGTTTTCCCGAAGCCGAAGCCCGGATCGAGGATGATTCGTTCACGCGGGATGCCATTGGCCTCGGCGTCCGCCATGCGCCCGGCAAGGAAATCCCGGACCTCCGTCACGACCGAGTCATACCGCGGGTCATCCTGCATGGTCTCCGGCACGCCCTGCATGTGCATGAGACATACCGGCAGCCCCGTGCATCGGGCGGCCTCCAGCGCCCCGGGCCGGCGCAGGGCCATGACATCATTGATCAGCCCGGCGCCCGCGGCCGCGGCCGCTTCCATCACCTCGGGCTTGGAGGTATCCACAGAGAGCGGTACGGAAACCTCGTCACGCAGTGCCTCAAGCACCGGAATCACGCGGTCCAGCTCTTCTTCCACGGAAACGCCCCGCGATCCCGGCCGGGTGGATTCGCCCCCGACATCGATCACGGCGGCGCCATCGGCGACCATGGAACGGGCATGATCGATCGCCGCATCCGCCCCAACGAAACGACCCCCGTCCGAGAACGAATCAGGGGTCACATTGAGGATGCCCATGACCTGGGGACGGCCGAGTGCCAGGGACCGCCCCCCGCAGTCCAGGATCCCTGCCATACCGGGGCTAATGCTCGCTGGCAGGCTTGCCTATGTCGCCACCCTGCTCGTCGCCCGAGGCGGCGTCATCCGTCGCACCGGATTCGCCGCTCGTAGCGGTCCCGGAGGGCCGGCCGTTCTCCTGAGGCGGCCGCGGCGGACGTCCGTTCATGATGTCATCGATCTGATCGCGATCGATCGTCTCGAACTTCATCAGCGCATCGGCCATGGCGTGCAGGACATCGGTGTTCTCCTCGAGCACACGCTTCGCCTCGGCGTAGTTCTCCTCGACAATCCGCCGCACCTCTTCGTCGATGGAGTGCGCCGTTTCATCAGAGATCGTCTTGTGCTGGGTGACCTGGTGACCGAGGAACACTTCGCCCTCGTCCTCGCCATAGGCCAGCGGCCCCATCCTGTCGGAGAGCCCCCACTTGGTGACCATGTTGCGGGCGATCTCCGTCACGCGCTGGATGTCGTTCTGGGCACCGGTCGTGACCCGCTCGGCGCCGAAGATCATTTCTTCCGCGATCCGCCCGCCAAACAACCCGCAGATGGAGCTGTTCAGGCGCTGCTTCGTATAGCTGTAGCGGTCCTCTTCCGGCAGGAACATGGTGACACCCAGGGCACGGCCCCGCGGGATGATCGTGACCTTATGCACCGGATCATGCTCCGGGACCTTCAGACCGACGATGGCATGCCCCGCCTCGTGGTAGGCGGTCAGACGCTTCTCGTCCTCGGTCATGACCATGGACTTGCGCTCGGCGCCCATGAGGATCTTGTCCTTGGCATCCTCGAAGTCACGCTGATCGACGACGCGCTTGTTCCGCCGTGCCGCGAACAGGGCCGCCTCGTTCACGAGATTCGCCAGGTCCGCACCGGAGAAGCCGGGACAACCGCGGGCGATGATCCTGGCGTCGACATCGTCGGCGAGCGGGGTCTTGTTCATATGCACCCGCAGGATCTGCTCGCGGCCGCGGACGTCAGGCAGCGGCACCACCACCTGGCGGTCGAAACGTCCCGGACGCAGCAGGGCGGGATCGAGCACGTCGGGTCGGTTGGTGGCAGCGATGACGATGATGCCCTCGCTGCCCTCGAAGCCGTCCATCTCGACCAGCATCTGGTTGAGCGTCTGCTCGCGCTCGTCGTGACCACCCCCGAGTCCGGCGCCACGCTGGCGGCCGACGGCGTCGAGCTCATCGATGAAGATGATGCAGGGCGCCTGTTTCTTGGCCTGGGCGAACATGTCCCGCACGCGGGACGCGCCCACACCGACGAACATCTCGACGAAATCGGAACCGGAGATACTGAAGAAAGGCACGCGCGCCTCGCCGGCGATGGCCTTCGCCAGCAGCGTCTTACCCGTTCCGGGCGGGCCGACCATGAGCACGCCACGCGGAATGGTGCCGCCCAGCCGCTGGAACTTGGACGGGTCACGCAGAAATTCCACCAGCTCGACGACGTCCTGCTTGGCCTCCTCGACGCCGGCGACGTCCTTGAAAGTCACCTTGACCTGTTCGTCGGACATCATCTTGGCCCGGCTCTTGCCGAAGGACATCGCGCCGCGGCCGCCGCCGCCACCCTGCATCTGGCGCATGAAGTAGATCCACACGCCGATGAGCAGCAGGAACGGGAACCAGGAGATGAGGATCTGCAGCAGCATGCTGCGGCCTTCCGGCTCCTCGGCACGAATCTGGACACCGTTGTCCATGAGCTGACCGATCAGCGCGTTATTGTCCGTCTCCGGGCTGTAGGTGCTGAAATTCGACCCGTCGGAGCGCGTCCCTCTGATCACCGGGCCCTTCATGGTGACCGAGTCGATCCGGCCGCTGTCGACCTCACTCAGGAACTGTGAATACGGCACTTCCTGGGCCGTAGTGCCCTGGTTCTGGAAGTTGCTGAAAACGGACATCAGCACGACGGCGATGACCACCCAGAGAATCAGGTTCTTGGCCATGTCGTTCAAGACGGCTTACCTCAAATCGTCGTTTGACTGTGCACCCTACACTGCCCGAAAGCCACGGGCCAGCAGGTAGACTTCGCGACTCCTGTCGCGGGAAGCGCGGGGCTTGCGGCTCTGCACCCGATCGAAGCGCCGGCGCATCTCACCAAGCAGCGCATCGAAACCCTGCCCCTGGAAGACTTTGACCAGCAGTGCGCCACCGGGTTTCAGACGATCGCCGCAAAAATCCAGCGCCAGTTCGGCGAGCAGCATCGAGCGCGGCTGATCAATCGCCTTCTGACCGGAGAGATTGGGGGCCATGTCGGACAGTACAAGGTCAACCGCCTGCCCCTCGAGGGCGGCATCCAGCCGCGCCAGCCCCTCGTCGGCCGCGAAATCCGCCTGCAGGGCGATCACACCAGGCGGCGGCGTCATCTCCAGCAGATCAATGGCGATCACGCGCCCACGCTCACCGACGCGACTGGCGGCATATTCACTCCAGCCGCCGGGGGCGGCCCCCAGGTCGACGACGCACTGACCGGCGGCCAGCAGACGATCGCGCCCGTCGATCTCCTCAAGCTTGAATACCGCCCGGGATCGCAGACCACGACGCTGGGCCTCGCGCACATACGGGTCGCTGAAGTGTTCATCCAGCCAGCGACGGCTGCCGCGACTGCGGGCCATGACTCAGTCCTCCCCGGCCCCGGTGCTCCCGTCCCGGGCACCGACACCACGAATCACGCCCCGCGTGCGCCAGGCAAGCCAGCCGCCGGCCACAAATCCCGTCATCGCCAGCAGCCCAAGTTCCACCCAATGCCCGGCATCAAGCCGCCAGACCACCAGCAGCATGCCCACGGCGAGGCCGAGGACGACGGCCAGCTCGATCTTGACCGCGTCCAGCCGTTCAAGCCCGCGATTATTCGTACCGGACCTCGACGATTTCATAGGCGCGCTGTCCTCCCGGGGCCTGGACATCCACGACCTCCCCCTCTTCCTTGCCGATCAGGGCGCGGGCAATGGGCGACTGAACCGATATCCGGCCCGACTTGATGTCCGCCTCATCCTCGCCGACGATCTGATAGGTCTTTTCACTGCCGTCCTCTTCGTCCGCCAGCACCACGGTGACGCCGAACACCACCTTGCCGGTCGCCGGCAGCGTGGTGACATCGATGACCTGGGCATTGGAGAGCTTGGATTCGATTTCGGCAATCCGGCCTTCAATGAAGCCCTGCTGCTCACGGGCGGCATGATACTCGGCGTTTTCCTTGAGATCGCCGTGGGCCCTCGCCTCGGCGATGGCGTTGATCACTCGCGGTCGGTCCTCGGTCTTGAGCCGATTGAGTTCGTCCCGCAGCTGTTCGGCCCCGCGTACGGTCAACGGTGTCTTGCTCATGCCCTGGCCTCCTTGTGCAGATCCTGAAGCGAGCGCACATCCTCCGACTCGAGATAATCCAGTGCCTGGCCGGTCGCCCGTGCACCCGCGATCGTGGTCGTATAGCAGATCTTGTGATGCAACGCCTCACGGCGGATGGAGAAGGAATCAGCGATGGCCTGACGGCCTTCCGTGGTATTGATGATGAGGTCGATCTCGCCGTTCTTGATGGCGTCCACGATATGCGGACGGCCCTCAACCACCTTGTTGATCAGGTCGCAGTCGATACCGGCCTCGCGCAGCACGGCAGCGGTGCCACCGGTGGCCACCAGCTCGAAGCCCTTGCGGGCCAGGTCACGCCCGATGGCCGCCACCGCCGGCTTGTCGGCATCGCGGACACTGATGAAAACCCGCCCGCCGCGCGGCAGCTCGACCCCGGCGGCGAGCTGTGACTTGGCATACGCCTCACCGAAGACCGGCCCGATACCCATGACTTCGCCGGTGGACTTCATCTCCGGGCCCAGGATCGGGTCCACCCCCGGGAACTTGATGAATGGAAACACCGCCTCCTTGACCGAATAGCTCGGCGGCACCCGTTCGCGGGTACAGCCCTGATCCGCGAGCGTCCGACCCACCATGCAGCGTGCGGCGATCTTGGCCAGGGGCAGACCAGTCGCCTTGGAGACGAAAGGCACCGTCCGCGAGGCACGGGGATTGACCTCGAGAACGAAGATCTCATCCCCTTTGATCGCGAACTGTGCGTTCATCAGTCCTACTACGCCCAGACGCAGCGCCATCTCGCGCATCTGGTCGCGCAGGCGATCACCGACCTGGGGAGCCAGGCTGTAGGGCGGCAGCGAACAGGCGGAATCGCCCGAATGCACACCGGCCTGTTCGATATGCTCCATGATCCCGCCGATCAGCACATCCCGGCCATCACATATGGCGTCCACGTCCACCTCAATGGCGTCGTCAAGGAATCGATCGAGCAGGACGGGGGACTCGTTGGACACCTTCACCGCCTCGTTCATGTACTGGGCGAGCTCCGATTCCTGGTAGACGATCTCCATCGCCCGGCCACCGAGCACGTAGGATGGCCGCACCACCAGCGGATAGCCGATCTCGCCGGCCAGACGGAAGGCCTCGTCGGCGCTGCTCGCCGTGCGATTCGGCGGCTGCTGCAGACCGGCATCGTTGATCAGCCCCTGGAACCGCTGGCGATCCTCGGCAAGGTCGATGGAGTCGGGCGTCGTCCCGATGATGGGCGCGCCAAAAGCCTCGAGATTCCGGGCCAGCTTGAGGGGTGTCTGCCCACCATACTGGATGACGATGCCATCAGGCCGCTCCGTGCTGACGATCTCGAGGACGTCTTCCAGCGTCAGGGGCTCGAAGTAGAGCCGGTCCGAGGTGTCGTAGTCGGTGGAAACCGTCTCCGGATTACAGTTGACCATGATGGTCTCATAGCCGTCATCGCGCAGCGCGAGGGCGGCATGGACGCAGCAGTAGTCGAATTCGATGCCCTGGCCGATACGGTTCGGACCGCCACCGAGGATCATGATCTTCCGGCGATCCGTCGGCTCGGCCTCGTCCTCTTCGTCGTAGGTGGAGTACATGTAGGCCGTGGCCGTCGCGAACTCCGCCGCACAGGAGTCGACGCGCTTGTAGACCGGGCGGATGGCCTCGGCATGTCGCCGCCTCCGCACGGCATGCTCATCCACCCCGAGCAGACGCGCCAGTCGCGCATCGGAGAACCCGCTGCGTTTGAGCTCACGCAGGCGCCCGGCGTCGAGGTCCTCAAGCGCCGCCCCGGCAAGCGCCTGCTCGCGCTCCACCAGATCGCCGATCTGCGCCAGGAACCAGGGATCTATCCAGGTGTGGCCGAACAGACTGTCGAGGTCGAGGCCGGCACGGAACCCGTCCGCCACCCAGAGCAACCGCTCGGGGCCGGGCTGACGCAGCTCCTGCACCACCCGCTCCAGCGCCTCCGGACCCGGCGCCACTCGAGGATCGAGCCCCTCGAGCCCGTTCTCCAGGCCACGTAGCGCTTTCTGGAGGGATTCCTGGAAGTTCCGGCCAATGGCCATCACCTCGCCAACGGACTTCATCTGCGTGGTCAGCACCGGTTTGGTGCGCATGAACTTCTCGAAGGTGAAGCGCGGGATCTTGGTGACGACGTAGTCGATACTCGGCTCGAAGGAGGCCGGTGTACGCCCGCCGGTTATCTCGTTACGCAGCTCGTCCAGGGTATAGCCAACCGCCAGCTTGGCGGCGACCTTGGCGATCGGGAAGCCGGTGGCCTTGGAGGCCAGCGCCGAGGAGCGCGACACCCGCGGGTTCATCTCGATGACCACCAGCCGTCCGTTATCCGGGTTGACGGCGAACTGCACATTGGAGCCGCCCGTCTCCACCCCGATCTCGCGCAGGACCGCCAGCGAGGCATCGCGCATGATCTGGTATTCCTTGTCCGTGAGCGTCTGGGCCGGCGCCACCGTAATGGAATCCCCGGTGTGCACGCCCATCGGATCCAGGTTCTCGATGGCGCAGATGATGATCGAGTTGTCGGCCCGATCGCGCACCACTTCCATCTCGAATTCCTTCCAGCCGAGCACCGACTCCTCGATCAGCAGCTCGTTGGTGGGCGAGAGATCGAGACCACGCTCACAGATCTCGGCGAATTCCTCGGCGTTGTAGGCGATGCCGCCGCCGCTGCCACCCAGCGTGAAAGACGGCCGGATGATCGTGGGGAAACCGATTTCCCGCTGCGCGGCGTTGGCCTCCTCCATGCTGTGCGCGATGCGCGCGGCCGGCGTATCCAGTCCGATACGCGCCATGGCCTGACGGAACGCCTCGCGGTCTTCCGCCATGTCGATGGCCGCCTTGGTCGCACCGATCATCTCGACGCCGTACCGCTCGAGGACACCGTGACGGTCGAGATCGAGGGCGCAGTTGAGCGCGGTCTGCCCGCCCATGGTGGGCAGCACGACGTCAGGCCGCTCGCGCTCGATGATGCTGGCCACCGTCTGCCACTGGATCGGCTCGATGTAGACCGCGTCGGCCATCTCCGGATCGGTCATGATGGTGGCCGGGTTGGAGTTGACCAGGATGACCCGATAACCCTCCTCGCGCAGGGCCTTGCAGGCCTGTGCGCCGGAGTAGTCGAACTCGCAGGCCTGGCCGATGACGATCGGCCCGGCGCCGATGATCAGGATGCTCTGGATGTCGGTGCGCTTGGGCATGTTGGTAAAACCACCTGGTGAGTCAGGCCGCCTACTGACGGGCGGCCATCAAATCGACGAAGCGAGAGAACAGCGGAGCGACGTCATGCGGCCCCGGACTGGCTTCCGGGTGTCCCTGGAAACTGAATGCCGGCGCATCCGTGAGGTGGATGCCCTGGAGCGTGCCGTCGAACAGCGACCGGTTCATGACCCGGACATTCCGCGGGAGCGTGTCGGCATCGATGGCGAACCCATGATTCTGGCTCGAGATCATCACCCGACCGCTGTCGAGATCGAGCACCGGATGATTGGCGCCATGATGGCCGAACTTCATTTTCAGGCTGCCCGCCCCGGCGGCGAGCCCGAGCAGCTGATGTCCCAGGCAGATGCCGAATACGGGCACCGCCTCTGCCAGCAGGCGCTGTGTTGCCTCAATGGCGTAGCTGAGTGGTTCGGGATCCCCCGGGCCATTGGAGAGGAACACGCCATCCGGCCGCATCGCCAGCACGTCCTCGGCTGGCGTCCGGGCCGGCACGACGGTCACATGGCAGCCGCTGTCGACCAGCATCCGCAGGATGTTGCGCTTGACCCCGAAATCGTAGGCCACCACATGCCAGCGCAGAGCCGCATCCGACCGTGGCTCCCCCTCCTGCTCGCCGCGCTCCAGCGCCCAGGTTCCCAGACGCCACTCGTACGACTCGGGCGTGGACACCTCCTGGACGAGGTCGCGGCCGGTCAGCGCCGGATGAGCGCGGGCGACCGCCACCGCCTCGTCGGCATCCGGATGCCGTCCGGCAATGATGCAGCCGTTCTGGGCACCCTTCTCGCGGAGCAGCCGGGTCAGCCGCCGGGTATCGATATCGCAGATCCCGACGATGCCGTGACGCGCCAGATAGTCGGGCAGCGTCTCCTGGGCACGCCAGTTGCTCATGCGGATCGGCGCGTCCCGGATGATCAACCCGGAGAGCTTCGGCCCGTCAGACTCTTCGTCGAGCCGGTTGGCCCCGGTATTGCCGATGTGCGGATAGGTCAGCGTGACCATCTGCCCGAAATAGGACGGATCGGTACAGATTTCCTGATATCCGGTCATCGCCGTGTTGAAGCAGACTTCACCGGCTGTCTGGCCATTGGCACCGAGTGCCCGCCCCCTGAAAACCGAACCATCCTCGAGTGCCAGAATTGCCGTGTCGGTCACGCATTCACCCCATCTGCTCGCAAAAACGGGAGGGTTCCGCAGAAGCCCTCCCGTCGGCTGTCTCAACCGCGGAATTCTACGCCCGAGCGCGTTCTAGTGTCCACTGGATGGGCGAACGGGGCGCACCCGCGCGGTCCCTTGCGCGGCCGAGGTCAAAGGGGCTAACGTTGTCGTTTTTGATCGCTGTCCGGCGATCCATCAATCCGGTTTACACGAAATGAATGCGCTTTCCCTGCGCCAGTTGAACAAGACGTATCCTGGCGGCGTCACCGCGTTGCAGGACATCAATCTGGAAGTGATGCCCGGCGACTTCTTCGGCCTGCTCGGACCCAACGGCGCCGGCAAGACCACCATCATCGGCATCGTCTCGTCGCTCGTCCGCCCCAGCGCCGGCCATGTCAGTGTCTTCGGTCACGACATCATCGCCGACCCATGGGAAGCGAAGTCGAACATCGGCCTCGTCCCGCAGGAGTTCAACTTCAATCAGTTCGAGACCGTCAGCCAGATCGTGATCAACCAGGCCGGCTATTACGGCATCGACCGCCATACCGCTCATGAACGAGCGGAGCGGTATCTGCGCGAACTCGACCTCTGGGGCAAGCGCAACGCCACGTCACGCTCGCTCTCCGGTGGCATGAAGCGGCGCCTGATGATCGCCCGCGCCCTCATCCACGAACCACGGCTGCTGATCCTCGACGAGCCCACGGCCGGCGTCGATATCGAGCTCCGGCGCTCCATGTGGGCATTCCTGCGGCAGATGAACGAGCGGGGCACCACCATCATCCTCACCACGCATTATCTCGAAGAGGCCGAGTCCCTGTGCCGCAGCATCGGCATTATCGATGGCGGGCGGATCATCGAGAATACGGACGTCCGCTCGCTGCTCGCCAAACTCAAGAGCCAGAGCTTCCTGCTCGACATCGCCTCGCCGGTGGGCAGCCTGCCGGATTTCCGGGACTTCTATGTCGTCCCGGTCGATGAGCGCACCCTCGAGGTGGAGGTGCGTGGCGACCAGACCCTGACCGACCTGTTCACCCAACTGAATGCGACCGGCGTCCAGGTCACCAGCATGAAGAACAAGTCCAACCGCCTCGAGGAGCTCTTCGTCCGCATGCTCGGCGATCGCAGGCACGACGCCCAGCCAGAGACCGCATGACATGGCAGCACTCTATCCCGCCTACCCACGGCAGACCCTGACCGCCCTCCAGACGCTGGCCTGGAAGGAGACCCACCGTTACCTGCGGATCTGGGTGCAGACGCTGGTGCCGCCAGCGATCACGATGACGCTTTATTTCATCATCTTTGGCAGTCTCATCGGCTCACGCGTCGGCCCGATGGACGGCTACAGCTTCATGGAGTACATCGCCCCGGGCATCATCATGATGTCGGTGATCACCAACTCGTACACGAATGTCGTCTCGTCTTTCTTCGGCGCGAAGTTCCAGCGCCATATTGAGGAATTACTGGTTTCTCCCACCCCCAATTACGTCATTCTCGCGGGCTATGTGGCCGGCGGTGTCGGCCGAGGGCTCTTTACGGGCCTGATCGTCACCGTCATCGCGACCTTTTTCGCCGATCTGCACATCCACAACATCCCCGTGACCATTTCAGTGGTTTTCCTGACCGCGGTTCTGTTCTCCATCGGCGGCTTTATCAATGGCGTCTTCGCGAAGAAGTTCGACGACATCGCCATCGTCCCCACCTTCATACTCACGCCGCTGACCTATCTCGGGGGAGTGTTCTACTCCATCTCCATGCTGCCCGACTTCTGGCAGACACTGTCGATGGCAAACCCGATCCTGTATATGGTCAATGCCTTCCGTTATGGCATCCTCGGCAGCTCGGACATACCTCTCGCGACAGCCTATACGCTGATCCTTGGCTTCATCGCCGCCGGTACGGCACTCAGCCTCTGGCTGCTGCGCCGCGGGACCGGGCTCCGCAGCTGACAGAGCAACAAGAATGAACCTGGAACGTACACCGCTTCTGACCGACCTCTACGAACTCACCATGCTCCAGACGTATTACGAGCATGGGATGACGGAAGAGGCGGTGTTTGAGCTCTTCATGCGGGAGTCGCCGCAGCGCGGATTTTTCGTCGCCGCGGGACTGCAGCAGGGCCTGGACTGGCTGGAGCAGATGCGGTTCAAGCCGCAGGAGCTCGAGTGGATGCGAGAGACCGGACTGTTCTCGGACACGTTCGTCGATTGCATGGCGGACTTCCGCTTTACCGGGCGGGTACTCGCGCTTGACGAGGGCTCGGTGTTCTTCGCGGAGGAGCCACTCGTGCAGATCGTCGCCCCCCTGCCGGAGGCGCAGTTCATCGAATCGCGGTTGATGAACATCCTCCACTACCAGACGCTGATCGCCAGCAAGGCCGCCCGCTGTCGGCTTGCCGCCGGCGACACGCCGGTCATCGATTTCGGCATGCGCCGGGCCCATGGCGGGGAGGCCGGCACCTGGGCCGCCCGTGCCTGCTATATGGCCGGCTTTGCCGCCACCGCCACGTGCCTGGGCAGTGCGCGCTACGGGATCCCGCCCACCGGAACAATGGCGCATGCGTTCGTGCTGGCCCACGACAGCGAGATCGAGGCGTTCGAGCGCTTTGCGCGCAGCCACCCGGATAACGTGGTGCTGCTGATCGATACCTATGACGTGCGTCGCGGCGCCGAACGGGTGGTGGAAGTCGCCGGCCGTCTGGCCGACGAGGGCATCCCGGTCCATGGCGTACGCATCGACAGCGGCGACCTCGCCGCCAACGCCCGCATGACACGGGAGATCCTCGATCAAGGCGGACTCGCGGACACGCGGATCATCGTCAGTGGCGGACTTGATGAATACCGCATCGAATCCCTGCTTTCCGGGGATGTACCCATTGATGGCGTGGGCGTCGGATCCAACGTCGATACCTCGGCAGACGTCCCTTTTCTCGATTCCGCCTACAAACTGCATTACTTCCGGGACAAGCCGCGGGGCAAGCATTCGAAGGGCAAGACGGATCTGCCCGGGCGCAAACAGGTCTTCCGGCAATTCGACTCCGCCGGTGCGATGGCCGGGGATACCCTTGGCCTGACGAGCGAATCACTCCGTGGAGCGCCCTTGCTCAAGGAGGTGATGGCGGCGGGGCGGCGAACCGGCGATGCCGGCGCCACTGATCTGGAGCAGGCCAGAGACCGCTGTGCCAGGCAGCTGTCCCTGCTTCCGCCGGATGTCTGCGCGCTAAGGAAGCCCGCTCAATACCCGGTGAGGCTCTCGGAGGGACTCAAGCGCCTGCGGACCGAGCTGGCGGCCCGCCACTAGAACCGCGGCGGACCGCCAGGGACGAGGTATTCAGTCGACCCGGAGTTCCTCCAGGGACCGGCCACTCGCCTCCCACTCCTTCACCCAGCCCGGCTTGCGGCCACGACCCGACCAGGTCTTGCCCGAGTCGCTGGGGTGCTGGAAGCGGACCTTGCCTTTGGCCCGTGCCTTGGCAGGCTGACCGCCGACAAGATCGCTCAGGGTAAAACCATACCGCTCCGCAACCTGCTTGAGTTCCTGCTGCGCTTTCCGGGCATCTTCCTTGCGACGCCCCTGCACTTCACGGTCGATATCTTTCTTTAGCTGATTCAGCTCTTCGGTCGTGTAATTGGAAAGATCCATAGTTTCCTCTTCAAATACTCAATGATCGCCTTTTCACATCCACCAATATAATCCATCACTCAAGAGAAAACAGCCCCATTTACTACATCTCTTGATATCTAAAGGGTTTCTCGGGCGTCTGTTAATCACGAAGGAATGATATAATTAAGACTTTTGAATAAGAGGCCACGCAATGCCGTCCGCCCTCTCTGCAACACCAGCCGTGCTGACCGTTGAACTGGATCCCGCGGGCATAATGCAGACACGCCCCCCGGAGCCGTTGAGCCGCGATAGTGCCGAATTACTGGCCGCACCGATCGCCGATGACCTGCGGCGGATCATTGGCGAGGAAATCGCCGAAGCGGGCCTGGTCATGCCGGCCGCACTGTACGACCTAACGGAAATACTCCGGCCGGGACTGCCTATGGTCGAGGCGTTGCTGGATATCTATCGGGGCAGCCTGCGCGGGGGGCCTTTCCAGCCGCAGCTGCTCTCTCTCGGCAGCAGTGGGGGGCGCTTCCCGGAATCCGCGCTCGCTCCGCTCCGCCGGCCCGGTTCCGGCCCGCTGCTGGCCATTCCATTCGCGCTGGTAGCGCCCGGCGAGCAGCTCGATCCGCTACGCCGAAAACTGGAGAGCACCCTCTTGGAAAAAGGCCGGGCGGGCCTCGCCACCGACCGCGCATTGCGGCAGTTAATGGGTGTTGAGCCGGTCCATCTGAGCTATGCGACATTCCACGATCTCTCGGCATTGCTCAAGGTACAGCTCGAACACGCCGAATTCGGCGGGCTGTGGCAATTGATCGAGGCTGCCCTGTACCGCCCGGACAGCGTCGAGCGGATCGAGCTCGAACCGGGCAACCGTTTCATGGGCAGTGCCGGGGCGGTCTGGACACCCTGGATGACGTTCGATGAGTGGGCTTCCCGCAATGCGGCGGACGTGGACACCAGCCTCGAGGGCTACGGACGCTGGGTCCGGATGCAGAGACAGTACATGGCTGGCCTGCAGAGCCACGGCATTCAGGTGACGGCCACGGCACCGGCGAAAGGTACGGCGGCCGCCGATCCGGAGGTCGCCCTTTCCATCGCCCAGGCGCATGCAATCGAGGCCGACCGGCCATGGTATCGACAGTCCATCATCGACCAGCAGGGCGTGACCTCGGCGGCGGTCGTCACGGTCACGGAACAGGCCACCCCGGAACTTGGTCCGGTGGCCTATACGGCACTGGTCCAGGCGGCGGATGGTCAGCTCCTGACCCTGGCCCATGACTATCCGGTCCATCCGGATGGCATGCAGGCCATTCTCGATCACTGGGCCGGGCATGCCGACTCGCTGGGCGCCGCCTGGCAGGTTGAGCGTCCGGGCCGCGTGATCGCCGGTGGCGAACCCGCGCAGCTCCAGCCCTGGCTCGATTACCAGGGCCGGGCCTGATCAGGGATTGAGCAGCGTCCACTCCCAGGTGCCGTTCTCACCGCGATAGTACCGCTCCCGGTCGTGCAGCCGGCCTTCACGGCCCTGCCAGAATTCGATCATGTCGGGGCGGACTCGGTAGCCCGTCCAGTGCGGAGGCCGCGTCACCGCCATGTCGGCGAACCGGGCCTCGACTTCGGCTACGCTTGCATCGAAGGCCTCCCGCCCGGCCAGCGGCTCGGACTGCTGCGAGGCCCACGCACCAATCTGGCTGAGGCGCGGGCGGCTGGCGAAGTAGGCATCCGCCTCGACGTCGCTCACCGGCTGCACCGTGCCCTCGATCATGACCTGGCGCATCAGCGGAGCCCAGAAGAAAGTCAGCGCCGCCCGCGCGTTCGCGGCAAGCTGGCGCCCCTTCCGACTGAGGCTGTTGGTGTAGAAAACGAAACCATCCTCATCCACCTGCTTGAGCAATACCGTGCGCGCACTCGGCCTCCCGCTCGCCGTTGCCGTGGCAAGCGTCATCGCCGTCGGCTCCAGAATGCCCTCGGTCTCCCGCGCGAGATCCAGCCACTCCCTGAAGCGGGCGACCGCGGTTTCATACTGCCCCATCGTCATTCGTCTCCCCTGTGTCCATCGGCTCAACCGTCAGCGTCAGGCCGTCGACTGCGGTGACCCGCACCCGGTCTCCCGCATCCAGCGGCATGTTACACCTTGCCCGCCAGCGCTCGCCCTCCACCCGGACCCGAAGCGCCGGGCGGGTTGTAATCACTTCTCCCTGCTCGCCCTGCAGGTGGGCCCGCCCTGCGACGCCGCGTCGCCGGAAGGCCCGCAGCGCGAGCATCGCCGTGCCCATGAGGATCATCAGACTGGCTGCTGTCACACCGGCCACAAGCAGCATCGAGAGCTCAAACCCCGGCCCCTCGGTATCGAAAAGCAGCAGCGAACCAAGCCCGAAGGCGAGCACACCCCCGACGCCCAACGCCCCGAAGGAGGGCGCGAGGGCCTCACCCAGCATGAACAGCACGCCCAAGGCGATCAGACCGAGCCCGGCATAGTTCACGGGCAGCGCCTGCAGGGCGAACAGCGCCAGGAGCAGGGAAATGCCCCCGATGACTCCCGGCACCAGTGTACCCGGATTGGCCAGTTCGAAGATCAGTCCATAGATCCCGACCAGCAGGAGAATATAGGCGACGTTCGGGTTGGTGATGACAGCCAGCAATTCATGCCGCCAGTCCGGAGCGCGCTCGTCGATCATCGCATCGGCAAGGCGGAGGGGCTCCCCGTCGTCCGGTATCAGACGGAGCCCGTCGACGGCATCCAGCAACGCCCGGGTGTTCATTGCCACCTGATCAATGACCCCCTCGCGGTAGGCGGCCTCCGCGGACAGGCTCACGGATTCCCGAACGGCGCGTTCCGCCCACTCGGCATTCCGTCCTCGGAGTTCGGCCAGTGCCCGGATATACGCGACGGCATCGTTGATCCGTTTGCGCTCCGTGGCTGAGGCACCGCCACCGGATTGATCCGCGGGGGCCTCACCGGATTCGGCGGCGCCTCCATCCGGATCGCGTCCGCCACGATCGGGATTCCCGGGCATACCGCCGACCTGCACAGGCGTCGCAGCACCGAGATTCGTGCCTGGTGCCATGGCAGCCCAGTGAGTGGCATAGAGTATGTACGTCCCGGCGCTGGCTGCGCGGGCGCCTGATGGCGCGACATAGCCGATGACAGGCACGGGAGAGGCAAGCACCGCCTTGATGATGTCGCGCATGGACCGGTCGAGTCCGCCCGGCGTATCCATCTGCAGGATGACGGCCGACGCGGACTCCGCCTCGGCCGCCTCAATCCCCTGGACGACGTACTGCGCCGTCGCTGGCCCGATCGCCCCGTCAACCGTGAGGCGATGGACCGTCTGGCCGCTGGCGCCGGTCACCGCCAGTGATAGCACCAGAAAAAGCAACCCGCGCATCATGCCTGTCAGATCGCAGGCCCGGTGAGCAGGTTCCCGAATCAGCCCTCCAGGGCGTTGATGATGCGCTGCCGGACGACGTCAATATCGCCCTCGCCATCGACGCAGACGTATCTGGGCGCATCGGGGCCACCGTTCTCGGCGAGCGACTGGTAGTACTCCACCAGCGGGCTGGTCTGCTCGTGATAGACCGCCAGGCGCTGGCGGACCGTATCGGGCTGGTCATCCTCGCGCTGCACCAGTGGCTCACCGGTGACGTCATCCTTGCCATCTTCCCTGGGTGGGGCGTTTTCCAGATGATAGACGCGCCCGGAATCGGGATGGACCCGGCGCCCGGCCATGCGCGAGACAATGGCCTCGTCATCGACCCTGATCTCGACGACGGCATCGATGGGCACACCCGCCTCCTGGAGCGCGTCCGCCTGGGCGATGGTGCGCGGAAACCCGTCGAAGAGGAAGCCATTGGCGCAGTCGGCCTGCTCAATACGCTCCTTGACCAGGCCGATGATGATGTCATCCGAGACCAGTTCGCCGGCATCCATGACGGCCTTGGCCGCCCTGCCGAGCTCGGTCCCCGCCTTGACCGCTGCCCTCAGCATGTCGCCGGTGGAAATCTGCGGGATGCCGTAGGCTTCGCAGAGCCCGGCGGCCTGGGTTCCCTTGCCGGCCCCGGGCGGGCCCAGAAGTATCATGCGCATGGCTCTCCTCCTAGTTGCCTTGCTCAATGGTCAGGGCGCGCAGTCTACCGCCCAGGTCCAGGACATACAGCCTGTCTTCCTCGACCAGCGGTGCCGCCGCGATGCCATTCCTGCCAACCTCGTAACGGGCGGTCAGTCTGCCATCACGAATATCAATCCAGTAGAGCCAGCCGTCGGAACCGGCGACGACCAGCTGATCGCCATACCGGACCGGCGCGGTCAGTCTGATCCCGGACAGTGCATCGACCCGCCAGACCGATGCGCCGTTGCGACGGTCAAAAGCCCAGATACGACCCTGCGCGTCGGTCGCGTAGATGTTGCTTTCATCCACGCTCAGCCCGCCGAGTACGGAGACATCCCGGGCCCAGGCCACCTGTCCATTGGCGAGGGCCATGCCAGTGAGCCGACCCTGATAGGTGCCCGCGAACAGTTCACGGCCGCTCACCACCGGGTCGGCGTCGAGATCGATCATGCGCTCGAGGTCGGTTCTGCCCTCCGGGACGGCGACCGTCGCCTCCCACACGGGATTGCCCGTCGCCAGATCGAGCGCGCTCAGCCTTCCGTTGTCGAATCCGGCCACGACGCCGCCGTTGACGAGCACCGGCGCCGAATGACCGCGCAGACTGAGTGCCGGGACATTTCGTCGGTACAGCCAACGCTGGTCTCCGCTCGCGGCATCCAGCGCGAACACGCCGCCGTCGCCGGTTCGCACAACGACGCTGCCCTGACCGACCGCGGGCGGAGCAAGCACCTCACTGCTGACGCGGGTCCGCCAGTCGAGCTCCCCGGTCTCGGCATTCAGGAACAGCACATCGGCATTGGCGGTACCCACGGCCACGGCGTCTTCCCCGGCACCCACCGCACCGGCGATCTCCACATCAAACGCCTGACGCCACAGGGTTTCACCGCTCCCGGCGTCGAAGGCCGCCACTTCCCCATCCGAGGAGGCCGCGAAGAGTCGGTCGTCGAGCGCAGCGAGTTCGAGGCGGTGATAGGGCACGGAAGCGGGGCCGATCTGCGCCTGCCAGTGTTCAGTGACCTGTGCTTCGGGCACGGGCGAATCCAGTGCCGGCGGATCGCCGGCCCGGATGAGCGAGTTGCCGCCACAACCGGCAATGACCAGTGTGGCCGCAGTAACGATGGCTTTCGCTGTTACGCGCCCTTTCATGATGCCGGCGCTCCACCGAGCTCGAAGAGCTTGATCTCCAGGAGCGAGCGGCGTTGACCGCCAGTCTCATCCAGCGCCTGGCGGTACGCATCGATCGCGGCATCGGTGTTGCCCAGAGCAGCCTCCAGATCACCCTGCAGTTCGAGGTATCGGGGGCGCAGGGGGCCCTCGGGTGGCGGTTCAAGGACCATCAGGGCCGACTGATCATCGCCCGCCGCACTCAGTGCCTCGGCCTGGCGCAGCCGCGCGACCACCGCCAGCGGGCTCCCGGGTTGATTGGCCGGAATCCAGCCAAGGCTGTCCGCTGCTGAGCCAGCGTCGTCCGCGGAGAATGCCGCAGTCGCCACCGCGAGCGTTGCCATTGCCGCATAAGGACTGTCCGGGTGCCCCTCGCGAAGGACCTGCAGGCGGTTGCCCGCCGCCTCACGATCGCCGGCATTGAGCGACTCCAGTATGGCGGCATAGTCCGACGCCGCCTCGGCCATCTGCCGGTCCTGCCAGGCCCCCCACTGCTGCCAGCCAATGACCACGGCCAGCGCGACACCCACGGTGAGGATTACCGTGCGGCCGTGCTGCCGCCACCAGGCGCGAATGGCCTCGAGTTGTTCTTGGTCGTCGTATGCCACGGATTGATGTCGTCCTGCTCAGGTTGATTCCAGCGGGGAGAGTATCTCCGGCAGCCGCTCGATCGCCACTGCATACTGCTCCGCGTCGCCACGCAAGTCCTTGATGATGATCTCTCCGGCCGCGGATTCCTCGGCGCCCCGGATCAGCGCCAGCGCGGCCCCACTCCGGTCGGCGCGGCGTAGCTGGCTTTTCATCGACCCGCCACCGATCGGCAACTGAAGCCGAAGCCAGGGCAGCCGGTCCCGAAGGCTTTCCGCCAGGGCCACGGTGTCAGCCTGCAGATCCTCATCCACCGCCACCAGTGCCGCATGAACCGACGGCGCGGCAGGCGCACTGCCCGCCGCCTCCACCAGCGCCACCAGGCGCTCCAGGCCCGCCGCGAAGCCGATGGCCGGAGTCGGGCGTCCGCCCATCATCTCCACCAGGATGTCATACCGTCCCCCGGCCAGCACGGTTCCCTGCGCCCCGAGACTGTCGCTGATCCACTCGAACACGGTACCGCCGTAGTAGTCGAGTCCGCGCACCAGACGGCTGTTGGCCGTGTAGGGCTGACCGGCCGCATCGAGCATGGCGCGCAGGTCATGGAAATGCTGTCGGGAAGTCTCGTCGAGGTAGTCCCCGAGATCCGGCGCGGTCCGGATTACCTCGGCCATCTGCGGGTTCTTGGTGTCGAGAATACGCAGCGGATTGGTATGCAGTCGGCGCCGGGCATCGTCATCGAGCCAGCCCTCATGCGCCTGGAGATGCTCGATCAGTGCGGCCCGATAGCGCCGTCGCGCCTCGATCGTACCCAGATTGTTGAGCTCCAGCCGAAGCCCGTCGATGCCAAGGGCGCGGAGGATACGCCCCGAGAGAAGGATGAGCTCGGCATCCAGCTCCGGGCCGGAGACACCGAACGCTTCAGCACCGACCTGGTGAAACTGCCGGTAACGCCCTTTCTGGGGACGCTCGTGACGGAACATGGGCCCCGCATACCAGAGCCGGGGGCGCGCGTTGTGCAGCAGCCCCCGCTGCAGGGCGGCCCGGACACAGCCGGCCGTTCCCTCCGGTCGCAGCGTCAGGCTGTCGCCATTGCGGTCGGTGAAGGTATACATCTCTTTCTCGACGATATCGGTAACCTCGCCGATGGACCGCGAGAAGAGTTCCGTCTTCTCGACGATCGGCAACCGTATCTCGGCGTAACCGTACCGCTCGAGCTCGTGACGGAAGGTGTCTTCAACAAACCGCCAGATCGGACCCTCATCAGGCAGGACGTCACTGAACCCGCGGATATTCTGTATCGAGGTACCCAAGCTATCCCCGTTCGATTGAAACGATGACCAGGCGGCTCCGTCAGGAACCACCCAGCGTGAAACGGGCCACATTACCCCGCGCATACTGATCGAGGTCGACTTCCCGGTCGCCATACTCGAGCGTGACATTGCGCGTGTTGCCGATGACGATATCGAAAGGTGCCCTGCCCGTCAGGCGCTCCTCTCCCGGCTCGGCCATTCCGAAGAGCAGCCGTTCGCCGCGGTCATCGGTGACTTCCATCCAGGAATCACCGCTGAAGCGGAAGACCAGTTCATCCGGCTCGGCCGGCGGCGCGTCGACCGTTGCGGCCGGAGCGTCGGGCGCCGCCGGCGTCGCGACCGACGGATCCATGGTGGCCTCGTTGCCGGATACGCCCGCTGTCGTCCCGCTCGTGTCCACCGCGCCCCCGCTGTCCGTCGTTTCTTCCATGGATGGCGCCGGCTCGGTTTCGGGTGCGGCGACCACGTTGTTCGCCGGTTCGGGGCTGGTGTCCATCGCCTCGGCGGTGGGTTCGGATGCGCCTGTCTCCCTGGCTGACACGTCCGCTGGCGCCTGCGTCACCGCGGTATCCGATGACGAAGCGTTCTGCGAGACACGATCGTCGGGTACCGGTTCGATCGACTCGGCCGATCCGGTCGCCTCGGTCGACGGGTCCGCCGCTTCCATGAACGGGATGGAGATCTCCGCGCGCGACAGCCACCAGCCCGCTGCGACCACACCGGCGATCAACAGCGCAAGCCCGAGCGCCAATCCGAGGATGCCGGGGCCGCGACCCACCGGGCGCGGGGTACGCGCATTACCTGCCTGGGCGCCGGCATGCGGCCTGAGTGGGCTTTCGGTGTCGGTAACCCCGACATCGGCGAGGCGGCCGATCACCGGCTCCGGATCGAGCTCCAGCAGGTGGCAGTATGCGCGCAGGTATCCGCGCACGAAGGTGAGCGGCGGAAGCGCATCGAAGTCGTCGGCCTCCAGTTGCTCCACCGTGCGGCGGTCGAGATGCAGGGCCTCGGCGACCTGGTCAACGGTCATATCCCGCCGCAGACGCGCATCCCGGACCAGCCGACCCGGTCCGGCCAACTGTCTGCCGGCGTTACTGGTATCGCCGCTGCGCTGTTGCTCTGTCATCGAGATATCACTCCGTCAAGCGTGCGGCCTGCTCGGATGCGGGATATCGTTCCCTGAGCCGCCGGGCAAACTGCCCGTGACGGTCCGCATCATCAGCGGCTCTGGCGACCCGCACCCCCAGCCAGAGCAGCGATGGCGTTTCCTCTGCCACCGCAGTGTAGCGCGAAAACCAATGTTGTGCGGCATCGACCCGGTCCTGCGCGAGGCTCCATTCGGTCATGCCCCGCAGCGCGGGCGGGTACTCGGGTCGCAGCGATAGCGCACGACGCCAGTACGACGCCGCCTCGACCCCCCGATCGGCGTCACTCAGGCAGAGGGCCGCGTTGCTCAACGCCATCACACGGCGTGAATAGAGCGGATTGGCCGCCGCCATGTCCCATAGATCAAGGGCTCGACGGACATGGCCTCGACCGCACAGAAAGGCGGCATAGTTGTTGAGCGCGGGGCCGTTGTCACCATCCAGGGACAACGCCTTGTCAAAGTGCGACTCCGCGGCCGCCGGCTCATCGAGTCTCGCCCGCACTTCCGCCGCCACCAGATGCGCATCGATCAGCTCTGGATTCTGATCCAGGGCCCTCTCAATCTTCTCCAGGGCGGGACCGAGCGCACCATTGCGCAGGTGATGGGTGGCGATATCGGTGTTGGCCCGGGCCGCCCGGGCGGAATCCTCGTCGCTGAGGGGTGCATCCTGCCTGACCGCGCATCCGGCCATCAGCACAGCGGCGAGGATCATCACGCGGGTGCGCATCAGGCGGATGCCGTGGTTGTCCCGCGTTTGCCCTGGTTGCGACGGTTGATGACCTGACCCACCAGCTGGCCGCAGGCCCCATCGATATCCTGGCCCCGCGTGCGTCGGATCGTAGTGATGAAGCCGGCACGCTGAAGCGTATCGGCGAAGCGCTGGATGCGCTCCCTCGGCGATGCCGCGTAGTGGGTGCCCGGAAACGGATTGAACGGGATGAGGTTGATCTTGGAGGGAATATTGCCCAGCAGGTCGATCAGCTGCCGTGCATGTCCCTGGCTGTCATTCACGCCATCCAGCATCACGTACTCCCAATAGATGCAGTGATGGGGCGTGTTGCCAATGTAGTGTTCGCAGGCCGGCAGCAGTTCCCGCAGCGGGTACTTCCGGTTGATGGGCACGATCTCGTCCCGCAGCGCGTCATTGGGGGCATGCAGTGAGACGGCGAGGCTGATGTTGCTGACATCCGCCAGCCGGTAGAGCGCCGGCACCAGACCGACGGTGGACAGTGTGACCCGCCGCCGCGACAGCGCCCACGCATAGGGATCCACCATCAGGTTGGTGGCAGCCACCACGTTGCGGAAATTCGCCAGCGGCTCACCCATGCCCATCATGACCACGTTGGTTACGCGGCGGTCACGGCCCTCCTGCTCCAGGGCCCGGGTCGCGAAATGCAGCTGTCCGATGATCTCCGCCGCGGTCAGATTCCGATTGAAGCCCTGTTTGCCGGTGGAACAGAACCCGCAGTCAAGGGCGCAACCCACCTGGGAGGACACGCATAGCGTCCCCCGCCCGCGCTCCGGGATATAGACGGTCTCCACCGCCTGGCCACTCTCCAGCGCCAGCAGCCACTTACGGGTGCCGTCCCCGGACTCGCGATCGAAAACCGCCTGCGGCACGCGCAACTCCGATAGATCCGCCAGCTTCCCCCTGAAGCCCTTGGCCAGATCCGTCATGGCATCGAAGTCGAACACGCGCCGCTGGTGAAGCCACTGCCGCAGCTGCTTGCTGCGGAAGGGCTTCTCGTCAAGCTCCTGAAGCAGGGCATGCAGGCCCGCCTCGTCCAGACCGAGCAGGCTGACCCGACCGGAGCGGGTCAGCGGGCGGTCTTCAGCCGCGGCTGTGGAGCTCATCATCACCAAAGAAGAAGGCGATTTCCTCGCGCGCCGTCTCCGGTGCATCGGAACCGTGGACCGCGTTCGCGTCGAGGGTCTCGGCAAGGTCGTGACGGATGGTGCCCGCCGCCGCCTCGGCGGGGTTGGTGGCGCCCATGATCTCGCGATTCTTGCGGATCGCGTCTTCCCCCTCGAGCACCTGCACCATCACCGGTCCGGAGGTCATGAACTTCACCAGATCGCCGAAGAACGGACGCTCCCGGTGCACCGCGTAGAAACCCTCGGCCTGGTCCTGGCTCAGATGCAGCATCCGTGCGGCAATGATCTGCAGACCCGCGGTCTCGAAGCGATTGTAGATATCGCCGATGTGGTTGCCGGCGACGGCATCCGGTTTGACAATGGAAAGCGTTCGCTCAACGGCCATTGATCAGCTCCTGCTGGGGAACCGGCGCCAGCGCCGGCCCGAAAATACAAAACCCACCCGCCATGGCGCAGTGGGCCCGAAAAATCGCCCGCTAGTCTACCCAGCCACCGGAACGCCGGCAATCACTGCACCGAGAAGCTCTCGCCGCAACCACACTCGGCCGTGACATTGGGGTTGCGGAAACTGAAACGCTCGTTGAGCCCCTCTCTGACAAAGTCCACTTCCATGCCTTCGAGGAACGGCAGGCTCTTTCGATCGATCACCACCGCGACACCGTGCTGCTCGACAAGCGTATCGTCGTCACCCACGGCATCGGCGTAATCCACGGTGTACATGAAACCCGAGCAACCGGATGTACGAACGCCCAGACGCAGCCCCATGCCACTGCCGTGGCGCGTGAGCGCGTCGCGGATGTGATCGGCGGCCCGTTCCGTCAGCTGTATCGTCATATCTCGCTCCCACCTTCTCCGGCGACCACTGCGGTCAGCGCCGACCGCAATGCATCCTCAATGCAAAGTCCTTCAACGCGTGCCTCGTCCGGCATGCCGGCCTGCTCGGCGAGCCACAGCCCGGTGACCATCTCCGCGGCGTCGACCGACCGACCCACGAGCCAGCCCGCCAGCCATGAAGCGGCCTGCATGGCGTCCGGCCCCGCGAACACCTCGAAACGCGCCTGGCAGATGCCGGCTGACCCCATTGCCAGCCAGCAGTCGACACGACAGCCGTCGGCGACACGCCCTGCCACGCCGTGCGCCCAACCCGTGGGCGCCCCGGGTGCGCCAAGGTACTCGGCATTCCAAGGCTCCAGCGTCATGTCCATCGTTTCAAGCCATTCTCTGCGGGGTTGTGACGCCGTAGACATCTTCGATGGACCCGGCCGCCTGAAGTTCACGCCACACGGGAGATATCGCCCGCAGGCGTCGGACCCGCTCGCCCACCCGCTCCGCCACACTGTCGATGTCGGACTCGGTGGTGAAGCGTCCGAGGCTGAAGCGCACCGAAGCATGGGCCAGCGCATCCGGCCGCCCCATCGCGCGGAGGACATGGGACGGCCCGCCCCGGCTATTGCAGGCCGACCCGAACCCCACCGACAGATCCGCCAGCGCGGCACGCAGAGCCGTGCCCTGGATACCCGCGAATGATGCGTTGAGGACATGCGCCGAGCCATCATCATGGCCATTGATGACGACCCCCCCGAGCGCCTCGAGATGTTGCCGCAGCCGCTGCTGGAGGCCACGCTGGCGTGTCCGCTCACCCTGATCAGCCCGTATCCGCAGGGCCTCGCCCATGCCCGCGATCAGCGGCACCGGCAGCGTACCGGGCCGCATCCCGCCCTGCTGACCGCCACCATGCAGCAACGGCTCCAGCCGCAGGGCAGGCCGGTAGCAGAGTGCCCCGATGCCCTTCGGCCCATAGAATTTATGGGCGGACAGCGAAACCATATCGGCATGACGGTAAAGCCCATCCTCGGGCAGATGACCGACGGCCTGCGCGGCGTCCAGGTGAAGGCGTGCACCAACGGCATGAATCGCTCCGGCGAGGGTCTCGATGTCCTGGATCACCCCGGTTTCGTTGTTCACGGGCGCAATCGACACCAGCGCGACATCGTCGTCGAGGGCGCTCTCCAGCGTCCTCAACCCGAGGAGGCCATCGCCGGATACTGGCAATGTCTGCACCCGCATGCCCGCGGAGCCCGCCGCCCGGGCGGCTGCCAGCACCGCCGAGTGCTCGGTCGCCACGACCAGCAATCGACGTCGCCGGCCATCCCGCCGAGCGACCCCCCGGGCAAGGCCACCGATGGCGAGATTGTCGGCCTCGGTGGCGCCGCTGGTCCAGATCACCCGAAAACCCGGGTCGTCCAAAAGGCCAAGCACCTGCTGGGCGGCGTCATCAACGGCCGCTGCCGCACCCTGGCCGGCGGGATGGTCGCTACCGGGGTTGGCGAACAAGCCATCCGGCCCCTCGAACCGGGCCATGAACCGGGAGACCCGGGGATCGACGGGGGTCGTTGCCGCGTAGTCGAGGTAGGGCGTCATCAGCCTCCCCGTTCAGTGGTCGGAACCCGAGGCCTGATCCCGTCCGCCGTCATCCTGCATGCCACAATCCTCGATATCGGGGATCCGGCTGTCGTTGACCTCCGCGCCCAGCGCCCGCAGGGCGCTGCACATCTCCTGCAGTCTCGCGTCGGTGTAGTGCACATGATCGAGGATCGCATTAATGGCATTGGCCACCGGATCGGGCATGTCCCGGGTCGCACCATAGGCCTCGAAGCCGATCCGCCGGGCCGTTTCCGCGCGCCGCTGGTCGGCCTCGGTGCATGGCGTCTCCTCCCGGGCGATACGGGCCACACGGGCCGGGATGCCCACCATCGTGGCATGCTCAGGCACGTCCTTGACGACGACGGCATTGGAGCCGATGCGTGCGCCCTCGCCCACCTCAATGGGGCCGAGCACCTTGGCACCGGCGCCCACCACGACATCGTCGCGCAGGGTCGGATGCCGCTTGCCCCCTTCCCAGGAGGTCCCGCCGAGGGTCACGCCCTGATAGAGCGTGCAGTCGTCGCCCACTTCCGCGGTCTCGCCGATGACGATGCCGAGGCCGTGATCGATGAAAAACCGTCGCCCGATTTTCGCCCCCGGATGAATCTCGATACCGGTCAACCAGCGGGCGATCAGCGAGAAGAACCGGGCCAGCCAGCGCAGGCCATGGCGCCATAGCCAATGATTCATGCGATGCAGGATCAGCGCATGAACACCGGGATAACTGGTCAGCACTTCAAAGTGGTTCCGCGCCGCCGGGTCGCGGTCGAAAACACAACTGACATCTTCGCGAAGACGCTGAAACATAACCAAAGTATACGCACCCCTCGCTTGCGGCAGCCAGCAGAATGGCTACGGCAGAACGCGCTTGAGTATCCCGCGCAGCAAATCGACCTCGTCAACGGTGGGTCTCGCCCGGTTGATGAAATTCCGCAGCCTTCGCAGCATGACCTCGCGGGGCGCACGTGCCGCATAGCCGCTATGGTCCGCCAGCCATTCCATCTGCTGGTGCAGCCCTTCCAGATGGGCACCCGTCGCCAGCCGTTCCTCGGCCCTGCGCGTGCGCACGGCAAGATTGTCCTCAGCCGGCTGTTCCGCCGACGCGATCAAGATCTCGTAGGCCATGATCTGTACGGCGGCCGCGAGGTTCAGCGCCGGGTAGGCCGGATTGGCGGGGATATGCACCAGACGATGACAGCAGGCCAGTTCATCATTGGTCAGGCCCGTGCGCTCGCGACCGAACAGGACGGCCACGGGCCCGGGCTCCATGGCGATCATGCCGGCCGCCTCCCGCGGGGTCAGCGACGGTACGCCGTCACGCCGCGGCCGGGCGGTCAACCCCAGGCAGAGCTGGGCATCCCCCACGGCGTCGACAAGTCCGGCGTGTTGCTCAGCGACGGCGAGCACGTCTCTGGCACCGGCCGCCATGGCCAGGGCCTGCTCGTCGATCGAGCATTCCGGCCCCACCAGCACGAGCTTCTCGAGCCCCATGGTGAGCATGGCCCGGGCGGTTGCTCCCAGGTTCCCGGAATGCGATGTCCCCACCAGGACGAAGCGACAGTCATTGCCCTGCCAGTCGGCCAAAACACGAACTCCCCGAGGTTTACTGTTATCATGGACGGCTAGAGTGAATTCTACGGCATACCACGCCGATCGCAGCCCGTTTCAGGATCAGCCAATGCACCCGATGGTCAACGTTGCCGTGCGCGCCGCTCGCAGCGCCGGAAATATCATTGTCCGCAACATCGATCGCCTTGATCGCCTGCATGTCGAGGCAAAGGGCGAGAACGACTTCGTCAGCGAGGTCGACCGGATGGCCGAGGATGAGATCCACGCCATTCTGAGGCAGGCCTATCCCGATCATTCGATCGTTGGAGAGGAACGTGGCGGCGAGGAGAAGGCCGACTACGTCTGGCTGGTCGACCCGCTGGACGGCACGCTGAATTACCTGCGCGGCTTTCCCCAGTACGCCGTCTCGATCGCCCTCAAATACCGGGGTGCTCTGGAGGCCGGGGTGATCTATGATCCGATCCGCCAGGAGCTATGGACCGCACGGCGCGGCGGTGGCTGCACTTTCGAGGGGCGGCGGATGCGCATGCAGGCGCGCCCGGGACTGGATAACGCCCTGCTCGGCACAGGCTTCCCGCTGCGGCTGCGGGAGTATCACGATGCCTATCTGGGCATGTTCGGTGATGTCTTCCGCCGCGCCGGCGATATCCGTCGGGCCGGCTCGGCGGCCCTGGATCTGGCCTATGTGGCCTGCGGACGGCTCGACGGCTTCTGGGAAGTGGGTCTCAAGCCCTGGGACATGGCCGCGGGCGCACTGATGATCCGCGAAGCCGGCGGCATCGTGGGCGACTTCGCGGGCGGTGACCGTTACCTCGACACCGGCAATATCGTTGCCGGCAGCCCCAAGCTGTTCGCTGACCTGGTCCGCACGATCGCCCCGCATCGCGTCGAGGGCATCCGCGCCTGATCGGCGTTCAGGCGGCGCGCCCGTCCGCCACGTCGTCGGAAGTGGATTTCAGCGTCTCCCGGACATCGCTCCAGCGGAGCAGCTCCAGATGGCCGGCGCGGGATTCAACCAGCGCGGTGCAGCTCTCCACCCAGTCGCCATCATTGCAGTAGAGGACGCCGCTCTGGTCGGTGATCTCGGCATGATGGATATGCCCGCAGACCAGTCCGTCGACACCCGCCTGACGCGCCTCGTGAATGAGTGCCTCCTCGTAGTTGGCGATGTACTGCATGACATTCTTGGTGCGGTGCTTGAGGTGGGCGGCCAGTGACCAGTAGGGGCGGTTGAACACCTGCCGGATTCGGTTGACCCAGTGATTGGCACGGATCAGCCAGGCGTACATGCGGCTGCCCAGCCTGGCGGCCAGCCGGCTGCACTGCACCACCGTATCGAACTCGTCGCCGTGCAGCACGAGGAGTCGACGCCCATCCGCGCACTCATGGATGGCCCGCAGTTCGATGCTCACGCCCTCGATGGACATCCCCGCATAGTCACGGAACATTTCGTCATGGTTGCCCGGGATGTAGATGACCCGGGTGCCATTGCGGGCCCTTTTGAGGATGTTCTGGACAACGGCGTTGTGGCTGTCCGGCCAGCGAAGCCCACGCCGGCGCATCTCCCAGATGTCGATGATGTCGCCCACCAGATAGAGCGTGTCGCATTGCACCGATTCGAGGAAATCGAGAAGGAAATCCGCCCTCGCACCACTGAAACCGAGGTGCGTGTCGGAGATGAAGATACTGCGGTAGCGGAGCGGCTTGAGCAGCTCTACGTCACTCATGGCGGTGTCCCCATGGCCATGTTTTGCCGAATCATACGAGCTGTTTATGAAATCCGCGTGACCACCACTGGAGTCAGGGCTGCTCATTCTCGGCGTCCTCGCCTTCCTTCGGCGGCGGAACCAGATCTTCCTTGCTGACGCCGAGGGCGAGCGCCGCCGAGCTCGCCACGTAGATCGAGGAATAGGTCCCCACCAGCACGCCGATGATCAGCGCGATCGCAAACCCGCGGATGAGCTCGCCCCCCAGCAGAGCCAGTGCGATGAGGACGAGCAGCGTGGTCAGACTGGTGACCAGCGTACGCGGCAGCATCTGGTTGATTGAGCGGTTGGCGATCTCCGCCGCGGTTCCCTTTCGCACGCGCACGAAGTTCTCGCGGATCCGGTCGAAAACCACGATGGTGTCGTTCAGTGAGTAACCGATCACCGCCAGCAGCGCCGCCAGTACGGTGAGATCGAAGGCCATGCCGATACCCGCGAAAATCCCCACGGTCACCACGACATCATGCACCACCGCCGCAACGGCACCGATGGCAAAGCGGTACTCAAAGCGAAAGGCCACGTAGATCAGGATGCCGCCCAGGGCATAGAGCAGCGCCAGACCACCCTTCTCCGCGAGTTCCTCGCCCACCTGGGGTCCGACGAACTCCACCCGGCGCAACTCAGCCGCCGGATTCGCCTCGCGCAGCGTGTCGAGCACAGCGTTGCTGAGGGCATCCCCCTCACCGGCATCCGGTGCCAGGCGGATCAGGATATCCCGCGATGTGCCGAACGTCTGGACGACAGCGTCATCGTAGCCGCCAGCGGCCAGCGTGGATCGTACCTCGGCGAGATCCACGGCCTCCGGGTAACCGACCTCGACCAGGGTACCGCCGGTAAAGTCCAGCCCCAGGTTGAGCCCTCTGAAGAGCAGAAAGGCGATGGCCGCGGCGACGAGCAAGGCGGTGAAAACCGCGGCACGCCCGCGATGGACCATGAATTCGATATTCGGCTCGCGTTTGAAGAAATCCACGAGCGCCTCCTCAGATGGCCAGACGGACGCCGCGGCGGCCGCCATAGATCAGGTTGACGACGGCCCGGGTGCCGAGAATCGCCGTGAACATGGAGCTCACGATGCCGATCGACAGCGTCACCGCGAACCCTTTCACCGGACCGGTTCCGAAGGCGAAGAGCACGAGGGCGGCGATCAGGGTCGTCACATTGGCATCGGCGATGGTTGAGAAGGCCTTGCCATAACCCGCCTCGATGGCCTGCTGTGTACTACTGCCGGCACGCAGCTCCTCGCGGATCCGTTCATAGATCAGGACGTTGGCATCCACCGCCATGCCCACGGTCAGCACGATGCCGGCGATACCCGGCAGCGTCAGGGTGGCCTGAAGCAGTGAGAGCACCGCGACGATCAGCACCAGGTTGGCCAGCAGCGCCAGGTTGGCCACCAGACCGAAGACCTTGTAGTAGACCGCCATGAACAGTACGACCAGAAGGAAGCCGACGATGACGGCGGCCAGGCCCTGGTTGATGTTCTCCTGGCCAAGGCTCGGCCCGATGGTCCGCTCCTCGACGATCTGCATGGGGGCCGCCAGCGAACCCGCCCTCAGCAGCAGCGCGAGATTGCGGGCCTCCCGGGAACTGTCGAGGCCGGTGATGCGAAAACGACTGCCCAGCTGCTCCTGGATGCGGGCGACGTTGATGACCTCCTCCACCTCGACCTGCTCGCGCACAACCTCGCCGTCGACCCGGCGCGCCTGGACCTCGGTCTCCTTGAAGACCACAGCCATATGGTCGCCGACGCGGTCCCCGGTAATCCGGTTCATGACATTACCGCCGCTACCACTCAGGCGGATGTTCACCTCCGGCTGGCCGGTCTGGGTATCGATGCCCGAGGAGGCATCAGTGATGGCATCACCGGTGATGATGACCTCACGCTCGAGCAGGACATACCCGCCGCCCCGCTCCGGGAAACGCTCCGTCCCCGGCGGGACCGGATCATCGCCATCACCGAAGTAAGGGAAATTCCCGGAATCGACCATGCGGAACTCGAGCGTGGCGGTCGCGCCGATGATGTCCTTGGCGCGCGCCGTATCCTGGACACCAGGCAGCTGCACGACAATCCGGTTCAGGCCCTGACGCTGAATGACCGGCTCCGCGACACCCAGCTCATTCACCCGATTACGCAGCGTGGTCATGTTCTGTTCGACGGCAAAGTTCCGTACCTCGCGCAGTTCCTGTTCACTGAGCGTGGCCTCGAGGGTCGGTGTTCCGTTCACCTCTGCCGCGTTGAACTCCAGCTCCAGGTAATCCGGACTGAGCGCCTCCCGGGCGGCATCGCGTCGGGCCGCATCAGCGAACTGCATGGCCACGCCGGTCTCCCGCAGTGTGATGTCGCCGTAGCGGATATCCGCCTCCCGCAGCAGCCGCCTGAACTCGTCGCGGTAGCGCGCCAGGGTCTGCTCGAGGACGGCCTCGATGTCCACTTCCATCAGAAAGTGCACCCCGCCGCGCAGATCCAGCCCCAGGTACATCGGCTGGCCACCGATATCACGCAGCCAGCCCGGTGTGGCCGGCGCGAGATTGAGCGCCACGGTGTAATCGCGGCCAAGAGCAACAGCCAGCTCGTCCGCAGCGCGCACCTGCGCATCGGCGCTGGCGAGGCGGACCAGCAGGTGATCCTCCGAGACCTCCGTCCCGCGGATGGTCACTCCCTCGTCAGAGAGCAGACGACGGATCCGCTCACGTGCCTGCTCCGAGGGCGCGCTCCCCTCGGCGGTGCTGATCTGCAACGCGGGATCCTGCCCGAAGAGATTGGGCAGCGCGTAGAGACAGCCGGCGGCAATCACAACCACCAGCAGCAGGTACTTCCAGAGCGGATACCGATTCATCATGCCTACTTCGACTTGCCGCCCTTGCCGGACTCGTCCTTGGCGGCCGCTTCGGCCTTCTCGAGGCTGCCCTTCATCGCGCCCTTGGGCAGAACCTGCGCGACCGCGCTCTTCTGCATCCGGACCTCGATGCCCTCGGCAAGCTCGAGATTGGCGTAGGTATCGCCGACATCGGTCACGCGCCCGACGAACCCACCCGTGGTGAGAATCTCATCACCCTTGGAGAGATTCGACACCAGCTTCTTATGCTCCTTCGCCCGCTTCTGCTGAGGCCGGATCAGCAGGAAATAGAAAATGACGATGAGTGCGATGGGAAAGATGAGACCGGTGATTCCGGCCGCCGGCTCGCCGGACTGGGCAAGCGCGTCGCTGATGAAGAAGTCCATGGTAATCTCCCTCGATTAAAAGGTCCGCATTATGTCACACCCGAACGCATGGCATGGAACGCCCGCGTGAATTCATCGAGTGCCTGCGCTTCAATGGCCTCGCGGATACGACTCATCAGTCGCTGGAAATAACGCAGGTTGTGAAGGGTGTTGAGTCTGGCGCCCAGCATTTCGCCGCAACGGTCGAGATGACGCAGATAGCTGCGACTGTAGTGGCGGCAGGTATAGCAGTCGCAGGCGGCCTCAACCGGCCGTGTGTCGTGGGCAAAGCGCGCGTTGCGCAGCCGCAGCGTCCCACCATCGGTGAAAAGAAAGCCATTACGGGCGTTCCGCGTGGGCAGCACGCAGTCGAACATGTCGATGCCCCGTGCCACACAGTCGACAAGATCCTCCGGCTTTCCGACGCCCATCAGGTATCGCGGCCGGTCCGCCGGCAGTCGCGGACCGAGCGCATCGAGCACGCGGATGCGCTCCTCCGGCGGTTCCCCCACCGACAGCCCGCCGATGGCGTATCCCTCGAAGCCGATATCGGCAAGCCCCGCAAGCGATGCAGCGCGCAGGTCCTCGAACATCCCGCCCTGGATGATGCCGAACTGGGCCGCGGGATTGCCGGCATGGGCTGACCGGCTTCGCTCGGCCCAGCGCAGGGACAGTTCCATCGAGCGCTTGGCCTCGGCCCATTCGACCGGCCATGCCGTACATTCGTCGAATATCATCACGATGTCGCTGCCCAGCGCCCTTTGCACGGCCATCGACCGCTCCGGATCCAGGAACACCCGCGAGCCATCCACGGGCGAGCGGAATTCGACGCCGGCCTCGCTGACCTTGCGGCCTTCGGCGAGGCTGAATACCTGGAAGCCGCCCGAATCGGTCAGGATCGGACCATGCCAATGCATGAAGTCGTGCAGATCGCCATGCTCCGCGATGATCCGGGTGCCGGGTCGCAGCATCAGGTGGAACGTGTTGCCGAGGAGGATCTGAGCACCGGTGTCGCTCACCTCTTCCGGCGTTACACCCTTGACGGTGCCATAGGTCCCGACGGGCATGAAGGCGGGGGTATCCACCACGCCACGGTCAAAATGCAGTCGGCCGCGACGCGCCAGCCCATCGCCGCCCAGTCTCTCGAAGCGAAGACTCACGGCGCCTCCCCTCCTTCCCCTGGCAGGATGAGCATGGCATCGCCATAGCTGAAAAACCGGTACTCCTCACTGACCGCATGGCGATAGGCGCCGAGGATCTCCTCGCGGCCCGCCAGTGCGCTGACCAGCATGACCAGCGTCGAGCCCGGCAGGTGGAAGTTGGTGATCAGCCCGTCGATCACGCGGAACTCAAAGCCCGGGTAGATGAAGATCTCCGTCTCGCCCTCGAAGGGGGCCAGTTCCCCCTGCGCGGCGGCGGCCTCCAGGGCCCGCACGACGGTTGTGCCAACGGCAATGACCCGACCACCGCGCGCCCGGGTGCGCTGGATGGCCTCGCAGAGGGACGCGGGTACCGAGAGCCACTCGGCATGCATCCGGTGGCCTTCGATGGTCTCGCTGCGGACCGGCTGGAAGGTCCCCGCACCCACATGCAGGGTGAGCGAGGCCGTCTCGATCCCGTCCGACCGCAGCGCGGCCAACAGCGGTCCGTCAAAATGCAATCCGGCCGTGGGCGCCGCCACGGCGCCTGGCTTGTCGGCGAAAACCGTCTGATACCGCTCGCGGTCTTCGTCCGTATCCTGCCGCTTGATATAGGGCGGTAGCGGCATATGCCCGTGGCGCTCAAGGAGCTGCGGCAGGGGTGGCTCGGCAGGAAAGCGCAGCCGGAAGAACTCCCCCGCGCGCTCCAGCACCTCGACGCTGATCCCCCCCTCGAGCAGAATCTCGGATCCGGGTCTCGGCGTCTTGCTCGCGCGGACCTGGGCAAGCGCCTCAGGACCGCCGGTCAGTCGCTCCAGCAGGATCTCGACGGCGCCGCCGCTAGCCTTATGACCATGAAGACGTGCGGGCAGTACGCGCGTGTCGTTGATCACCAACAGATCGCCATTGCGCAGATAATCCCGGATCGCCGGGAACTGGCGGTCGGTCACATCACCGGTTCGGGGATCAAGCACCAACAGCCTGCTGTCGGTCCGGTTGCGAAGCGGCTCAGAGGCAATCAGTCGCTCCGGGAGGTCGTAATTGAAATCGCTGACTTTCATGCGGGCCTGTTATACTCGCCCCCCAACGCCGGGGTGGCGGAACTGGTAGACGCGCCGGACTCAAAATCCGGTTCTCGCGAGAGAGTGCGGGTTCGATTCCCGCCCCCGGCACCATCAGTCTGGCGCGCTATTTATCCTTCTCGGCGGTCTTCTCCACGGCCTGACCGGCCGACTGGATATCCTTGCCAAGACCTTCCACGGTATTGCAGCCCGCAAGCGACAGACTGACGACGCCCATGAGCGCCATCACGGCAACCAATCTCGGGGTACTGGATGACATGCCCGTTCCTCCAAAAAGGGGTAGATACAGCTCTCATCATAGCAACGTGGCCGGGTGATGTGGCACTCCCGCAAATAGTGATGCTAGACTTCGCAATCTGAAGAGAACGGGGCCGTAGCTCAGTTGGGAGAGCGCTAGAATCGCACTCTAGAGGTCAGGGGTTCGACTCCCCTCGGCTCCACCACTCTCTCACGGCGCCGACCCGGCGACTCCTTCCCCTGTCTGATCCGCACCGCGACCCGGCCGGAAGGTGATGAGTGCCACCGCACTGATCACGGCCAGCGCCAGCAGGTAATAAGCCGGCGCGGCGATATCCCCCGTGGCATCGATGAGCCACGTGCAGACCATGGGAGCGGTTCCGCCGAACAGACCCATGGCGAGGTTATAGGCGATGCCCACGCCGGTGTTGCGGATGTCCCGCGGGAAGGTGTGCGCCAGCATCGCCGGCATCGGGCCCTGGACCCAGCTGATGGCAAGGGCGAAGATCAGGCCGCTGACCAGTGCACCGAGAAAGCTGCCGGTATCGATCCACAGAAATAGCGGATAGACGCCAACGCCGGTGATTCCGATCCCCCAGAGCATCATGCGGCGAAAGCCGAATCGATCCCCCATCAGACCGCCGACCGGCAGGAGCAACACCAGCACCAGCATGGAGAGCGTATTCAGGTCGATCGCATGGTCGATCGGATTCGGGATGACCTTCGACTGGTAGGTCGGCATCCAGACGAAGAGGGTGTAGAAGCCTCCGCAGAAGAGCAGCATGCAGGTCATGAGGTGCAGAACATCAATCGGATGGCGTGTGAGCACCTGGCGGAGCGGCGTTTCCTGTTTACGCCCGACAGCGATCGGCTCATCCGCCAGCGCACGGCGCAGCCAGCGTCCAAAAACGAAAATCACCACGCTGAGCAGGAACGGAATGCGCCAGCCGTCCTCCGCCATCGCCTGCGAACTGACCACCGCTTCGGTGACCGCCACCACGCCGGAGCCCAGCAGTATGCCCCCGACAGCGCCGAACAGAGCCCAGCTGCCATGTAACCCCCGCCGATGATGGGGCGCGCCTTCAACCAGGAAGGTGATCGAAGTAACCAGCTCGCCGCCAACGGAGACGCCCTGAACCAGCCGCAGGAGAATCAACAGCGCAGCAGCCATCACGCCGATGCTCTCGTAAGTGGGCAGCAACCCGACAAGAACCGTCGGCCCGGCCATCATCAGTATCGACCAGCGCAGCGCCCGGGGTCGGCCCAGCCGATCGGCGATATAACCAAAGATGACACCCCCCAGAGGCCGCATCAGATAGCCCGCCGCGAACACCCCATAGGTCTGAATGAGCGCCACGACCGGATCGGAATCCGGAAAGAACAGCGGCCCCATGAACGGCGCCAGGAAACCGAAAACGGCGAAGTCATACCACTCGAGGACGCTGCCTACGGCGCCGGCCATCTGGGTGCGGACTCTGGACATCACAATACTTTCCACTGATGGATTTCAGGAAGAAGCATCATAGCCTCAACAGGCCCGTGCCAGTACCGCCACCGGTGATTGTTCCCGGTGGTATTCAGTGCCACCATTACCGGGTGGACACGCCCGTTGGTGGCTTGCGCGCCCCGATAGCTCAGCTGGATAGAGCGATCGCCTCCTAAGCGATAGGTCGCAGGTTCGAATCCTGCTCGGGGCACCAGTTCAGCCGGCATCGCCACCCAGCCAGCCCATGGGCGACTCGACCCGCCACTCCGCCTTCTCGGCGTTGGCTTGCATGAGCCGCAGGACCTCGTGGGCATGCGGCCGGGACAGCGCAAGCCCGGCCACCGGTGCAGGCTCAAAGCGCCTGTCAGGCTCTCCGGGCAGTGGTTGCCCGAAGAGCGCGACCACAATGCCCTCGGCCTGCGGTTCCACGCGGGCCTGGGTGACAAGGTAATTGGCCCACTGCGTCGGCGCCTCTACCGGATCACCCTCACCGCCCTCGCTAGCCTCTCTTTCCTGATTACGTTGCGCCGCGACCTGCGACCGCGCACCAATGTGCTCCAGCGCCATCACCGCATCATGTGCCTCGCCTCCCTCTCCAGCGGGATGACTCTTTTTGAGCACGGCATTGATATTCTGCATCAGACCAACCATTGCGCGGCGGCTGATCCAGGCGATACGACCCTCCCCCGACGCCATGGTCAGGACCACCGCGAGACGATCCTCCAGACCAGAGTAGGCAAAACGGATCTGGTGGACACCCGGCACACTGATTTTGCTCACGATCTACCTTTCCTCCGCTGGATCATACGCTCACGTTTGCGTTGCTGGCGTGGCGTGAGCTTGTTGCGGCGGCCGGCGAACGGGTTTTCGCCGGTGCGCAGTTCAAGTCGGATCGGCGTACCCTGCAGCCCGAAGGCCCGGCGGAAGCGATTGACCAGATAGCGCCGATAGGCGCCCGGCAGCTCGCCGGTCTGGTTGCCATGGACAACGATGGTCGGCGGATTCTGCCCGCCCTGGTGCGCATAGCGCAGCTTGATGCGCCGGCCTCGCACGATGGGGGGCTGATGGGCCTCGACGGCCTCTTCCAGCACACGGTTGAGCGCCGATGTCGGCAGTTCTCGGCGGGCCGCCCGATAGACATGTGCCACTTCCTCGAGCAGCCGCCCCACCCCGGTGCCATGCAATGCCGAGATGAACCGTGGCCGCGCGAAGTCCAGAAAACCGAGCTTGACGTCGAGCTCCCGCCGGATCCGCTCACGGGCATCCGGTGCCAGCCCGTCCCACTTGTTCACCGCCAGCACCAGTCCCCGGCCGGACTCGATGACATGACCGATCAGATGGGCATCCTGCTCGGAGATCTCCTGTCGGGCGTCCAGCACCATGATGACCACCTGGGCCGCCTCAATGGCATGCAGCGTCTTGACGACGCTGAACTTCTCGATGCTCTCCCGCACGCGGCTGCGCCGCCGGACACCGGCGGTGTCGACCAGCGTAAAGGCCTGGCCGTCGCGCTCGAACGGCACCCGGATGGCATCCCGGGTTGTCCCCGGCATGTCATAGACGAGCACCCGTTCCTCGCCGATCAGGCGGTTCACCAGCGTCGACTTGCCTACGTTCGGCCGACCAATGATCGCGACTTCGATGGATCGGGGTGTCGAGTGGTCGGACACCGTCTCATCCGTCATGCCGGACTCCGCATCCGGATCGGGCATGAGCGCTTGCGGGTCGACGGACCCGCCGGTCAGATCCTCGAGGACGGCTGTCATGAGCCGCGTGACGCCGCGCCCGTGGACCGCGGCGATCGGCCATGGTGCATCCAGACCAAGGCCATGGAAATCCGCTGCCGCGAGATCGGGGTCGACACCGTCGACCTTGTTCATCACCAGCCAGACCCGCTTGCCCCGCTGCCGCAGCTCGGCGGTCAGCGTCTCATCACCCGGCGTCACCCCGACCCGGGCGTCCACCAGGAAGAGGATGGCATCGGCCTCGTCCAACGCGCGGATGGCCTGGCGCTGCATGTGGTGATAGGTGACGTCATCGGGCTCACCAAGCCCGCCGGTGTCGACGACCACATACGGGAGCGGCCCGACCCGGCCAACCCCGTACTGACGATCCCGCGTCAGCCCGGGAAAGTCGGCGACGAGGGCATCCCGTGTGCGGGTCAGCCGGTTGAACAGGGTGGACTTACCCACATTGGGCCGGCCCACCAGGGCGATGACGGGTTGTTCCATCCGCGAATGATAGCAGTCGTCGCTCCGCCCGGGGGATCGGCTCAGCTCGTCTCCAGCGCCGCCGCCAGCAGTCGCTGCGTGTAGGGGTCGCGCGGATCGGTGAACACCTGTTCCGCCGAACCGGATTCCATCACGCGCCCGGCCTGCATAACGATCATCCGATGGCTCATCGCCCGGACCACCTTCAGGTCGTGACTGATGAAGATGTAGGCAAGCCCATGACGGCTCTGGAGCGTCCGGAGCAGTTCCACGAGCTGACTCTGTACCGATCGATCGAGTGCCGAGGTGGGTTCGTCCAGCACGATCAGGCGGGGCTTGAGGACAATCGCCCGTGCCACCGCGACGCGCTGTCTCTGACCACCGGAGAGTTCGTGCGGGAAGCGCTCGGCGACCGCCGGGTCCAGCCCCACCTCCTCGAGTGCTCCGCGGGCGCGCTGACCCCGTTCCGTGGCATCCCTGCCGATGCCATGGACGCCCAGCCCCTCGCCGACGATCTGCTCGACGGACATCCGCGGGCTCAGGCTTCCGAAGGGGTCCTGGAAGACCACCTGCAGTTCGCGCCGCAGCGGGCGGAGACTCCGCTTGTCGAGGGCGCTGATATCACGGCCCTGGAACAGGATCTCCCCGCGCGCGGACTGCAGGCGCAGCAACGCCATGCCAAGGGTGGTCTTGCCGGAGCCGCTCTCACCGACCACGCCCAGGGTCTCGCCCGGGCGCACGGTCAGATTCACCCCATCCACGGCTTTCAGATGGCTGTTCACCCGCCGGAGCAGACCCGCCCGGCGGGGGAACCACACCCGCAGATCGCGGACCGAGAGCACCGGATCAGCGTCCGGCACCGCCGCCGGTCGCCCGGTGGGCTCGGCGGAGAGCAGCATACGGGTGTAGCCATGCCGCGGGCGGCTGAACACCGCCTCCACCTCGCCCTGCTCGACCACCTTGCCCTGCTGCATGACCGCTACGCGGTCGGCAATGCGTCTCACCACGTTCAGGTCATGACTGATGAATAGCATGGCCATACCGAGCCGGCGCTTGAGGTCGCCCAGCAATGTGAGGATTTCCGCCTGGATGGTCACATCCAGCGCGGTCGTCGGCTCATCGGCAATCAGCAGCCGGGGGTTGTTGGCGATGGCCATGGCGATCATGACCCGTTGGCGCTGCCCCCCGGAGAGTTGATGAGGAAACGCCCCCAGCCGCGCCGAGGCCTCCGGCAGACGGACCAGCTCCAGCAACTCGACAATCCGGTCACGGGCGGCGACTGGCGTCATGCCCTGGTGGATACGCAGCGTTTCGCCGATCTGTTTTTCCAGCGTATGCAGCGGGTTGAGCGAGGTCATCGGCTCCTGGAAGACCATGCCCAGTGTCCCGCCACGCAGCGCCCTGAGACGCGCCGTCGTCGCGCCGATCAGCTCCTCGCCGTCGAGCTGGACGCTGCCGGCCGGATGACTTGCCAGCGGATAGGGCAGGAGCTGGGGGATGGAGAGTGCCGTGATCGACTTGCCCGATCCGCTCTCGCCCACCAGCGCCAGCGTCTCGCCGGCATCCAGCGAGAGATTGACGCCCTGTACCGTTGGCGTCTCCCGGTTGCCCGCGCCGAAGGCAATGGCCAGGTCCTCGATCCGCAGCAGTGGGGTGGTCATCCGCCCTGACCCCCCAGTGTCTTGCGGGGGTCGAATGCATCGCGCGCCGCCTCGCCGATGAACACCAGCAGGGAGAGCATGATCGCCAGGGTGAAAAAGGCGGTCAGCCCCAGCCAGGGCGCCTGCAGATTGGCCTTGCCCTGGGCCAGCAACTCGCCCAGCGAGGGCGAGCCCGGTGGCAGACCGAAGCCCAGGAAATCCAGCGAGGTGAGCGTGGTGATTGAGCCGGTGAGGATGAACGGCATGAAAGTGACCGTGGCCACCATGGCATTGGGAAGGGCGTGACGGACAATGATCACGCCATCCGATACACCCAGTGCCCTCGCCGCCTTGACGTAGTCGAAATTCCGCACCCGCAGGAACTCCGCCCTGACCACGCCGACCAGCTGCGTCCAACTGAAAAGCAGCATGATCCCCAGCAGCCACCAGAAGTTGGGCTGCACGAACCCCGCCATGATGATCAGCAGATAGAGCACCGGCAGGCCGGCCCAGATCTCGATGAAACGCTGGCCGAACAGATCGATCCGCCCGCCGAAATAGCCCTGCAGCGCGCCCACGGCCACACCGATCACCGAACTGGCCACGGTCAGCGCCAGCCCGAACAGTACCGAAATGCGGAAGCCGTAGATCAGGCGGGCCAGCACATCCCGGGCCTGATCATCGGTGCCGAGCCAGTTCTCCGCCGACGGGGGCGCCGGCGCCGCGGACTCACTCGCGTAGTTGATCGTGTCGTAGTGGTAGCGGATCGGCGGCCAGATCATCCAGCCATCCGCTTTGATCAGATCGGCGACAAACGGGTCGCGGTACTCCGCCTCGGTGGGGAAATCACCGCCAAAGGTGGTTTCCGGATAACTGACCAGCACCGGAAAGTACCAGCCGCCGTCATAATGCACGATCAGTGGCCGGTCGTTGGCGATGAACTCCGCACCCAGCGACAGACCGAACAGCACAAGGAACAGCCATAGCGACCACCAGCCACGACGGTTGGCCCGAAACTGCGCCCAGCGCCGCTGATTGATGGGATTGAGCCGTGCCATGCCGACTCAGCCCTCCCGCCGCTCGAAGTCGATCCGCGGATCCACGAGTACATACATCAGATCGCCGAGCAGATTGAGCAGAAGACCCACCAGCGTGAAGATGAACAGGCTGCCGAATACCACCGGATAGTCGCGATTGACCACGGATTGAAAGCCGAGCAGGCCCAGGCCATCGAGGGAGAAAATGACCTCGATCAGCAGTGCACCGGTGAAAAGCACGCCCACGAAGGCCGCTGGAAAGCCCGCGATGACGATCAGCATGGCGTTGCGGAAGACATGTCCGTAGAGCACGCGGCGCTCGCTCACCCCCTTGGCGCGGGCGGTGATGACGTACTGCTTGTTGATCTCCTCGAGGAATGAGTTCTTGGTGAGCATGGTCAGGCCGGCGAACCCGCCGATCACCATCGCCAGTACCGGAAGGACCATATGCCAGAGGTAGTCGAGAATCAGGGCCGGCCAGGAGAGCGTTTCCCAGTCATCAGAGACGATTCCGCGCAGGGGGAACCAGTCCAGGTAGCTCCCCCCGGCAAAGACCACGATGAGCAGAATGGCGAACAGGAAACCGGGAATCGCATAGCCGACAATCACCACGGCACTGGTCCAGATATCAAACGCCGAGCCGTCGCGTACCGCCTTGCGAATGCCCAGCGGGATGGAAATCAGGTAGGTGAATAAAAGCGTCCAGACACCGAGCGATATGGACACGGGCAGCTTATCGGCGATCAGCTCGAGCACGGTCTGGTCCCGATAGAAGCTCTCGCCGAAATCAAACCGCGCATAGTCGCCCAGCATCTTCAGGAAGCGCTCGTGGGCCGGCCGGTCGAATCCGAACTGCGCCTCCAGCTCGGCGATATAGGCTGGATCCAGACCGCGCCCCCCCCGGCTGTCGCCGGAGACCTCGTCTCCAGCGACGCCCGAAAAACGGCTGGTCGAGAGGTCGGCCGTGCCCTGCACCTGGGCCATGATCTGCTCCACCGGGCCGCCCGGCGCGAACTGAACGATCACGAAATTGATCAGCAGCACGCCGATCAGCGTCGGAATCATCAACAGCAGCCGGCGGGCGATGTAAGCGTACAACGCGGTGCGCTCCCGTGAAGCGGCGGACTAGCGGTCGTCTACGCGGGCCGACCGCTCAGGATCCACCCACCAGGTATCCAGTGCCAGACCGTAGGGCGGATTCTCCGGCGGTCGGCCGAAGCGATCCCAGTAGGCCACGCGGAAGCGGTCGATGTACCAGTTGGGGATGGCGATGAACTTCCACTGCAGGACCCGGTCCAGCGCCCTCGCCCGGGTCACGAGCGCCTCGCGGTTCGGCGCATCGATGATCTTCTGAATCAGCTCGTCGACCACCGGATCGCACAGACCAGCGACATTACGGCTACCACTGACGTCGGCCGCCTCACAGCTCCAGAAGTCGCGCTGCTCATTGCCGGGCGAGAGGGACTGCGGGGCGACATGCACCGTCATGTCGAAGTCGAACTCGTCCATCCGGTTCTGATACTGGGTCGGATCCACCGTCCGCACGGTCACTTCAATGCCCAGGCGCTCGAGATTGCGCTTGAAGGGCAGGACGACACGCTCGAACGACGGTGAGACGAGGAGGATCTCGAAGGCCATGGGGCGGCCGGTCTCGGTGTTCGTAAGCACGCCGTCCTCGACCTGCCAGCCAGCCTCATTCAGGAGCGTCAGCGCCCTGCGCAGATTGCGCCGCAGGCTCCCGGTCTCCGTGCTCGGCGGCTCATAGGCCTCGGTGAACACGCGCTCTGGCAGCTGCCCGCGGTAGGGTTCGAGCACCTCAAGCTCCGCCTCTGAGGGCAGCCCGGTTGCCGCCAGTTCCGAGTTCTCGAAGAAACTGCGGGTGCGCTCGTAGGCCCCGTAGAACAGGTTTTCGTTGGTCCACTCGAAATCGAAGGCATAGGCGAGTGCCTCGCGCACCCTGGGATCGGCGAAGATCTCGCGGCGGGTATTAAAGAAGAACCCCTGCATGCCGGCGGGTCGATCGTGCGGAATCTCCTCGAGCTGCAGGAGCCCCGCTTCAACGGCCGGTATGTCATAGGCGGTCGCCCAGTTGCGGGAGACGTTCTCCTGGCGCAGATCGTATTCGCCAGCCTTGAGCGCCTGCAGCGCGACCGTCCCGTCGCGGTAGTAGTCGTAGCTGATGCGATCGATATTGTGACGACCGGCCTTGACCGGCAGATCCTCCGCCCAGTAATCATCGACCCGCTCGTAGACCACTCGCCGGCCCTGATCCACTTCGGCCACCCGGTACGGACCGCTGCCGAGCGGCGGCTCGAGGGTGGTCGCGCTGAAATCCCGATCGGCCCAGTAGTGCTCGGGCAGCACCGGGAGCTGACCGAGAATCATCGGCAGTTCGGCGTTCCCCGGATTGGCGAAATGGAAGACCACCGTGTGGTCATCGACCACCTCCACCCGGTCGACGTCCTGGTAGTAGGCCCGATACTGGGGGTGGCCGTCCTCGCGGAGCGCCCGGAAGGTCCAGGCGACATCCTCGGCGGTCACCGGCTCGCCGTCGTGGAACCGTGCCTCCTCACGCAGGTTGAAGCGCACGCTGCCGTTGTCGTCGGCGACCTCCATCGACTCCGCAATCAGGCCGTATTCCGTAAATGCCTCATCGAGGGAACGTTCGGTGAGCGTGTCATAGATCAGCCCAATCCCCTCGGCGGCGGTACCGCGCAGGATGAAGGGATGGAGGCTGTCGAAGGTGGAGGCGGCCACATTGGCCATCTTGAGCTCGCCACCCTTCGGCGCCTGCGGATTGACGTAGTCAAAGTGCTGGAAATCCGGCCCGTATTTCGGCTCGCCATGCAGCGCCATGGCATGCTCCGGCGCCGCGAACGAGAGTCCAGGCACACCCGAGAAGAACATCAGCATGACCGAGGCCGCCGTCCACCGGGCCCTTTCGAATTTCCTCATGCGCTCATCCCCTGCTTTTCATCATCTTCGGCCGCTTGGCCGTTACAATGCTTTTCAGTAACGTACTTCGGATTGTTTCAGGGGCAAAGGGGTTCCCATGGGTTTTCTTTCCAATCGCAAGGCACTCATCGTCGGTGTGGCCAGTAATCGCTCCATTGCCTGGGGTATTGCCGAGGCCATGCATCGCGAGGGCGCCGAGATCGCGCTCACCTACCAGAACGAAAAACTCAAGAAGCGCGTCGAGCAATGCGCCGAGGCCTGCGGGGGCGGACCGGTACTGCCGCTGGACGTCACGGATGATGACCAGATAGACGCGGTCTTCTCGGAGCTGGAGGCCGTATGGGGGCATCTCGATATCGTGGTCCACGCGGTCGGCTTCGCCCCCCGCGAGGAGCTCGAAGGGTCGTTCGTGGAGAACACCACCCGCGGCGGCTATGCCATGGCGCACGATATCAGCGCCTACAGCTTCGTCGCCCTGGCCCGCGGGGCGCGACCGCTCATGCAGGGACGCAACGGCAGCCTGCTGACGCTGACCTATCTTGGCGGTGAACGCGCCCTTCCCAACTACAACGTCATGGGCCCGGCCAAGGCCAGCCTGGAAGCCGCCGTCCGCTACATGGCGAACGATCTGGGACCGGAGGGTATCCGTGTCAATGCGGTGTCGGCGGGACCGATCCGTACCCTGGCCGCCTCGGGCATCGGCGATTTCCGCAAGATGCTCGACTACAACGCCGCCGCCGCGCCCATCCGGCGCAATGTCGGCATCGAGGAAGTGGGCAACACCAGTGCCTTCCTGTGCTCGGAGCTCGCCTCGGGTATTACCGGTGAAGTGGTCCACGTGGATGGCGGTTTCCACGCCGTGGCGCTGTCCAACAGCATGCTCGAGAGCTGATCCGGCCCGGGCCCATGGATGACGCCGGGCGGGTCGGCGACCCCGCCCGGCATGTCGATGGCTAGATATTATCTTCGCGGATGCGGATCTCAGCCTGGTCCCTGAGCGCCTCCACAATGGCACTCACACTCGCCTGACCATCAAGATCATTCAGCGTCCGGCGCAACTCGGCCCGCCGTTCGGCATCAACGGACGCCGGGTCACCCGGCTCTACCGACTGCACCACAACCGCGGCAAAGCCCTCGGGAAGCGTCGCCACACCCACACGTGGCCCCTGATCATCGCCGGATGGCAGTCGGAAGCCGGTCTCCCGTACACCCGCCGGCAGGGCGCGCGCATTGCGTTCACTCCACTGGGCCGGATTGAGCGCGGCGGCAGGAACACCCGCCGCCGCCGCCTCCAGCGACTCACCCGACTGCACCGCATCCGCGATGGACTGGGCCGCTGCGCGGGCGGAAGCCCGCGCCTGCTCGCGTACATACGCCGCCTCGACGTCGTCCCGCACGGTCTCGAACGGCTCGGTCCGCGCCGGTCGATAATCCATCACCCGGATGACCGCATATCCGCCGTCGGAGAGCTCGAGGAGTCCGCTGTTCTCCCGGCTCTCGAGCATGTCCTCACTGAAGGCCGTCTGCAGGACCGCCGCTTCGCTGGCGATTCCCTCCTCAGTCCCGGAAGCCGAGACCCAACCGGTCTCCTCAACCTCGATGCCCGCCGCTTCCGCCGCCGGCTCAAGGTTCGCAGGATTCTCGAAGGCCAGCGTATCGACCTCGTTAGCCAGCTCGAAGACCCGGCGCTCGGCGCGCTCCAGGGCGATTTCCTCGCGGATCTGATCACGCATCTGATCGAGCGGCGGCATTTCCGGCGCCGGCGCATCGGTCACCTCGATCAGGTGCCAGCCGAAGGGCGTGCGCACGGGCTCACTCAGTTCGCCCGGTGTCAGCCCCCAGGCGGCATCCGCAAAGGCCGCATCGACATCACCCCTTTCGATGGTCCCGAGCGACCCACCCTGAGCCGCCGAGCCGGGGTCGTCGGATACCGACTCGGCCACCGCCGCGAATGCCTCGCCTTCCCGAATGCGCTCACGCGCCGCCTCGATCTCCTCGAGGGCGCTCTGTACCTCAGCATCATCGGCCTCCGGCGGGACGCTCGCCAGGATATGGCGAACCTCTCTGGCGGATGCGTTGCGCGTGCTGGCGCTGCGCTCTTCGTACCGGGCCTCGACATCCGCTGCCGAGACGGTGATGTCTTCGGCGATCGGCTCCGGCGACAGCCGCAGATAACGCAACTGCACCTGCTCCGGGACCCGGAACCGGTCGGCATGCTCGTCATACCAGGTCTGCAGAGCGGCCTCGGTGACCTCAACGTCGTCCCGGTAGTCAGCCGCAGGCACGGTGGCCCAGGCCAGCTCACGGCGCTGTCCCTGGAGTTCCAGCAGGCGGTCGAGCGCGCGGTCGGTGGTAAAGGCGCTTGTCTCCACTGCCCGCTGCAGCAGCGTGATGGAGAGGTCACGGCGTAGCTGCGCTTCGTAGGCCTCCGGCGTCAGCCCGTTCTGTTCCAGGATCGTGCGGTAGCGGTCGATGGAAAAGCGGCCGTCAACCTGGAAGATGGACTGGCTGCGCACTGAGCGGGCGACATCCGTGTCACTGGCCCGCAGCCCGTTGGTCTGCGCGTAGTCCACCAGCACCTGGCGATCGATCAGCTGCTGTAATGTCTGGCGCCGGAGCTGACCGGTGTCGAAAAGGGACGGATCGAAACGCTCCCCCAGCATCCGGCGCAGTTCCGCCTGGCGCTGTTGATAGGCCTGATCGAGCTGGGCGCGGGTGATCTCCTCGCCGTTCACGGTGGCCACGATCTGTGGCCCACCGCCACCGACGTAGTTGTAGAGCCCGAACAGGGCGAAGGGAATGACCAGCAGGGCGACGATCAGATAGGCGATCCAGCCTCGGGTCCGGTCTCTGATGGCTAGCAGCATGTTCGAGCACCGTAAATCAAAAAGGCGCCAACGGGCGCCTTCCTGATGATGGGATTGTTTGGCGGAGCGGACGGGATTTGAACCCGCGACCTCCGGCGTGACAGGCCGGCATTCTAACCAGCTGAACTACCGCTCCGTTGTCATTTTTGGTGGGTGGTGAGGGGTTCGAACCCCCGACATTCGCCTTGTAAGGGCGACGCTCTCCCAACTGAGCTAACCACCCGGGAAAGCGGCGCTTAGTTTACCGAATCCTTCAGGGCTTTGCCAGCCTTGAAACCCGGAACCTTCGAGGCCGGGATGTTGATCGATGCCCCCGTCCGCGGGTTGCGCCCGGTGCGCGCAGCACGCTCGCGGACCGTGAAGGTGCCAAATCCTACCAGCGTCACCTGGTCACCCTGCTTCAGCGCGTCGGTCACGGTCGACGCGAAGGCGTCGACGGCCTTGGTGGCGTCAGCCTTCGACAGGCCGGCCGATTCGGCAACGGCGTCAATCAGTTCAGACTTGTTCATTAATCGATCCCCTTGAAAGTTTTTCTCTCGATCATCGTCAACGAAGACGAATCTTCCGCATGCTATCGCCTGGAGGGCTCCCCGACAATGATCGTGTGCCCGTGCCCGGCCAGTTGCCCGGGCCTCCTGTAACGATCCGCAGCATGGGTATAGCAATGCCTATGGACCACTGTCAAACAAAAGACCTGGAAACCATGCCCAACGCACTCGTCAATGCGGGCGGACCGACTCGGTGCCGGATTCGCCTTTGGACGCGGCCTCGCTGACCGCCTCCTCGGCTTCCGGAAGCGGCACCGGCGACGACGTGAGCGCCACCTCCAGCACCTGGTCAATCCACTGGACCGTGCGGATATCAAGCTTACCCTTGATATCGCGCGAGATGTCCGCAAGGTCTTTGCGGTTGTCCTCCGGAATCAGCACCGTCTGAATGCCGCCACGCAGCGCCGCCAGCAGCTTCTCCTTGAGCCCGCCGATCGGCAGCACCTCGCCGCGCAGCGTAATCTCGCCGGTCATGGCGACACTGGCGGAAACCGGGATCCCGGTCAGCGCCGAGACCAGCGCAGTACACATGCCCGTGCCAGCGCTGGGGCCGTCCTTCGGGATCGCACCCTCGGGCACATGGATGTGAATGTCATGGTGCTGGTGGAATTCCGGGTCGATGCCAAGGGCCCGGGCACGGCTACGCACGACCGTCAGGGCGGCATGGATCGACTCCTTCATGACATCGCCGAGCTGGCCGGTATTCTGCAGCCGCCCCTTGCCGGGGACGACAGCGCTCTCGATGGTGAGCAGCTCGCCACCCACCTCGGTCCAAGCCAGTCCGGTGACACGCCCCACCTGATCGGTCGACTCGGCGACCCCGTATCGGTGCCGACGCACGCCGAGATACTTATCAAGGTTCTGCGTACTGACCTGGACCGCCCTATCGCGGGGCTTGATCAGCACCTCCTTGACCACCCGGCGGGCGATCTTCGCCACCTCGCGCTCGAGGTTCCGCACACCGGCCTCGCGCGTGTAGTAACGGGCGATATCGCGCAGCGCATTATCGCTGACCTCAAGCTCGCCATCCTTCAGGCCATTCGCCTTGATCTGCTTGGGCAACAGATAGTTGCGCGCGATATTGACCTTCTCTTCCTCGGTGTAGCCGGAGAGCCGGATCACCTCCATGCGGTCCAGCAGCGGCCCCGGAATATCCATGGTGTTGGCGGTGCAGACAAACATGACATCCGAGAGGTCGAAGTCCACCTCAAGATAATGGTCGTTGAAGGTGGCATTCTGTTCGGGATCGAGGACCTCAAGCAGCGCGGACGCCGGATCGCCCCGGAAGTCCATGGCCATCTTGTCGATCTCATCGAGCAGGAACAACGGGTTGCGCGTTCCCACCTTGGAGAGCTTCTGGACGATCTTGCCGGGCAGCGAGCCGATGTACGTCCGGCGGTGTCCGCGGATTTCCGCTTCGTCCCGGACGCCGCCCAGTGACATGCGCACGAACTTGCGATTGATCGAGCGCGCAATGGACTCTCCCAGCGAGGTCTTGCCCACCCCGGGCGGTCCCACCAGGCAGAGGATGGGGCCCTTGAGCTTGCGCACCCGCTGCTGGACCGCGAGATACTCAAGGATGCGCTCCTTGACCTTCTCCAGCCCATAGTGATCGGTATCGAGGATCTTCTCTGCCCGCTCCAGGTCGTGACGGACCCGGCTGCGCTTCTTCCAGGGCAGCGCCACCATCCATTCCAGATAGTTGCGCACGACCGTCGCTTCGGCGGACATCGGGGACATCATGCGCAGCTTGCCGAGCTCCTGGTCGGCCTTCTCCCGGGCCTCCTGGGACATCCCCGCGGCCTCGATCTTCTGCTCCAGGTCCTCGAGCTCGTTTGGCGCATCCTCGAGCTCGCCGAGCTCCTTCTGGATCGCCTTCATCTGCTCGTTGAGGTAGTACTCGCGCTGTGACTTCTCCATCTGCTGCTTGACGCGGCCACGGATGCGCTTCTCCACCTGGAGGATATCGAGCTCGCCCTCGATCAGGCCCATGAGATGTTCAAGCCGCCGCGCCGGATGCTCGATCTCGAGCACCGTCTGCTTCTCGTCGATCTTGAGGCTCATGTGCGCGGCGATGGTGTCCGCGAGACGGCCGGGCTCCTCGATGCCCTGCAGCGAGGAGAGGATTTCCGGCGGGACCTTCTTGTTGAGCTTGACGTACTGATCGAACAACGAGAGCAGCGACCGGGTCATCACCTCGACTTCCGGATCGCCATCCACCGCCTCATCGGTCAGTGCCACCGCATTGGCGGTGAAATACTCGGCCGTGTCATCCAGGCCTTCAACCCGGGCACGCTCCGCACCCTCGACCAATACCTTGACGGTGCCATCGGGCAGCTTGAGCATCTGCAGGATGTTGGCGATCGTGCCGACGCCATAGAGATTCGCTGCCGTGGGGTCATCCACCTCGGCGCAGTGCTGGGCGACCAGTAAGATGCGCTTGTCCTCGGCCATGGCGGCCTCAAGCGCCTGAATGGACTTCTCCCGGCCGACGAACAGCGGAATGACCATATGCGGGTAGACCACCACGTCACGCAGCGGCAGCACCGGCGTCACCGACCCGCTGATCGGCGTCGTTTCCTCACTCATAGGAGTCCTCTTGGAGGCCGGGGATGCCCGGCCGCGGATCAATCCGATGCCGCGGCGGGCTGCTCCGAGCCGTCATAGATCAGATAGGGGGAGGTCTCGCCCCGGATCACCGCGTCATCCACCACGACCTTGCCGACGTTCTCGAGCGACGGCAGGTCGTACATGGTATCGAGCAGCACATGCTCGACGAGGGTACGCAGCCCACGGGCGCCGGTGTTACGCGCGATGGCCTTGCGCGCCACCTCATACAGCGCCTCATCACGGAACTCGAGCTCGACGCCCTCCATCTCGAAGAGCCGCTGGAACTGCTTGACGAGCGCGTTCTTCGGCTCGCGGAGGATCTCCACCAGGGCCTCCTCGTCGAGTTCGTTTAGCGTGGCCACCACCGGCAGCCGGCCGACGAACTCGGGAATGAGCCCGTAGCGGACGAGGTCCTCGGGCTCCACGTCCCGCAGGGTCTCACCGACGGCCTTACGCTGTGACTCACCCTTGATTTCGGCATAGAAGCCGATACCGCCTTTCTCAGAGCGCTGCTGGATGACCTTCTCCAGCCCGGCGAACGCACCACCGCAGATGAACAGGATGTTGCCGGTGTCCACCTGGAGGAACTCCTGCTGGGGATGCTTGCGCCCCCCCTGCGGCGGCACCGAAGCCGTCGTGCCCTCAATGAGCTTGAGCAGCGCCTGCTGCACGCCCTCACCCGAGACATCCCGCGTGATCGACGGGTTCTCCGCCTTACGCGAGACCTTGTCGATCTCGTCGATGTAGACGATGCCCTGCTGAGCCTTCTCGACATCGTAGTCGCAGCGCTGCAGCAGCTTCTGGATGATGTTCTCGACGTCCTCGCCGACATACCCCGCCTCGGTCAGCGTGGTGGCGTCGGCAATGGTGAACGGGACGTCCAGCAGCCGGGCGAGGGTCTCCGCCAGAAGCGTCTTCCCGGACCCCGTGGGTCCGATCAGCAGGATGTTGCTCTTGCTGAGCTCCACATCATCACGGCCCTGCGCCGCCTGCATGCGCTTGTAGTGATTGTAGACCGCCACCGACAGGACCTTCTTGGCATGATCCTGCCCGATGACATGCTCGTCGAGCGCCGCGTTGATCTCGTGAGGCTTGGGGAGGCTGGCGCCGGCCTCGGCGCTTTTCTCCTCCATCTCCTCGCGGATGATGTCGTTGCAGAGCTCCACGCATTCATCGCAGACGAACACCGAGGGCCCCGCAATGAGCTTGCGCACCTCATGCTGGCTCTTGCCGCAGAAAGAGCAGTAGAGCAGCTTGCCGTTGTCGTCGCCGCGACCGCCGTTATCTCTGTCAGTCATTGGCTACCCTTGCGCATGCGAGAAATGGACACGTTCGACCATGCCCGCTTTTCAAAGACCACGCAACCACTCTCACTCGAGCGGCAGGTTACTGCGATCGGTCAGGACCTGGTCGACCAGCCCGTAGTCCCGGGCCGCCTCCGGCGACATGAAGTTGTCGCGCTCGGTATCCTGGGCGATGGTCTCGAGATCCTGGCCGGTGTGATGCGCCAGGATCTGGTTGAGCCGCTCACGCATGCTCAGAATCTCCCGGGCATGGATATCGATATCGGTGGCCTGCCCCTGAAAGCCGCCCAGCGGCTGATGGATCATGACCCGCGAGTTGGGCAGGGCAAAGCGCTTGCCGGCCGCGCCGCCGGCCAGCAGCAGCGATCCCATGCTGGCCGCCTGACCGATGCAGACGGTGCTCACGTCGGGTTTGACGAACTGCATGGTGTCGTAGATCGCCAGCCCGGCGGTGACGACGCCACCCGGGCTGTTGATGTAGAAGTGGATATCCTTGTCAGGGTTCTCGGACTCCAGGAAAAGGAGCTGGGCGATCAACAGATTGGCCTGATGGTCCTCCACCGGCCCGACCATGAAGATCACCCGCTCCTTGAGCAGGCGCGAGTAGATGTCGAAGGCACGCTCGCCCCGCGCCGTCTGCTCGACGACCATCGGGACCAGGCCCGTTGCCATGGGGGTGTCTTCGCGGCGCTGTTCGCTCATGATCAATGATACTCCCGGCCCTATGAGGCCTCGGTGTTTTCCTCGTCCTCGACGCCACTGGTCAGCGCATCGAGACTCATCGGCTTTTCGGTGACCTGCGCCTGTTCCATGACCCAGTCAACCACCTGGTCTTCCATCACCTGGAGCTGAAGGCTCTGCATCATCTCCTGATTCTGCAGGTAGTACTGCATGACCTGCTCGGGCTGCTCGTAGCCCGAAGCCACCCGCTGCAGGGCCGCCTGCATCCGCTCCGGCTCGAGCTGGATTTCATTGGCCCGGACGATCTCGTTGACCAGCAGCCCCAGCTTGACCCGGCGCCGCGCCTCTTCCTCGAACTGATCGGCGGGCAGATCCGGCTCCTCGCCCTCGGCTCCGGCCTGACGCATCCGCTCCCGCGTCTGCTGACGGAGCTGCTCGATCTCGCTGTCCACCAGGGTCTGCGGCAGCTCGATCTCGTTCCTTTGGACCAGCGCATCCATCACCTGGTTCTTGACCCGCGTGCGAACGGCCTGTTCCCGTTCGCGCTCAAGGCTCTCGGTAATGCGCTCGCGCAGCGCCTCAAGGCCGCCCTCGATGCCAAGCTTCTCGGCGAACGCATCATCCGCCTCGGGGAGTTCAGGCGCCTCGACCTTTTTCATGGTCACCGAGAACTCGGCCTCCCGTCCGGCAATATCGGCGTCAGGAAACCCCTCCGGGAAGGTGTATCGCACCGTCTTCTCGTCACCGGCCTTCATGCCGACCAGCTCTTCCTCGAAGGGCCCGGGCATCTGACCCTCGCCCAGTGGCACCGGCACATCCTCGCCGCTGTTGCCGGAGAATTCCTCACCGTCGACCTGACCGTGGAAATCAATGGTGGCACGATCGCCGTCCGCCGCGGCCCGGTCGACTTCGGTGTACTCGGCATGCTGCTTGCGCAGCCGCTCGAGGATGCGATCCACGTCCGCGGCCTCGATATCCACCGCCGGGCGGGTGAGTTCGATGGATTCGACGCCCCGGACCTCAACGTCGGGGATGACCTCGAAGCTCGCCTCGTACTCCAGATCCTTGCCGGGTTCGACGGTCAGCGGCTGGATGTCGGGCGTGCCTGCGGGCCGCAGCGACTCCTGCTCCAGCGCCTCCGCGTAGGTGCTGCGGACGACCTCGTCGAGGACCTCGCCGCGCACCTGGGGTCCATAGCGTTTCTGCACGACCTTCATGGGCACCTTGCCGGGCCGGAACCCCTGCAGACGGACCTGGCCGCGCATCTCGCGCAGCTTCCTGTCGACCTGCTCGTCCACCCGCTCGGACGGGATCTGGACCTTCAACTTGCGCTTCAGGCCCTCGCCCGACTCCACCGATACTTGCATTGCCCACCTCTGAGGTAACTGGTGCGAAAGGCGAGACTCGAACTCGCACGGGGGACAACCCCACTGGGACCTAAACCCAGCGCGTCTACCAGTTCCGCCACTTTCGCGCTTTAAGACTCAAGCACACCAGTATACCGGCATGCCGCGGTGGGCAAAAGCAAGCGCCCGGGATCGATGACCGCTAACGGCCCGCACCGCCCGGCACACCGACACCAGCCCGACGCTGCCACGCCTTGTGCCCCTCGGCAACCGCGATGATGGGCAGACTCACGGCGATGGCGAGGAACCATTCGGCGAGGCCGAGCGGCCGCGTATCGAAGAGCAGCTGCATGGGCGGCGCGTAGGTAAAGAGCAATTGCGCCAGGAGAATGACCGCGCCGGCGATCAGCACGGTTCGATTGCCGAAAAAACCGGAGCGGTTCAGGGCGCTCTCGCGCAGGCGCCGAGCCGAAAACAGATACCAGACCTCGAAGAGCACAAGGGTATTGACCGCGAGTGTTCTCGCCTCCGCCAGATCGCGACCCGCCGCCAGCTCCCGCAGGAAAAGCCCCAGCGTACCGATCAGCATGGCCACGGCGACAATGATGACCCGCCAGCCCAGCCCCTCCGGAATCAGCGAGGCGTTCGTCCGTCGCGGCGGGCGCGCCATGATGGCGTCTTCGGGTGGCTCAAAGGCAAGGGCCAGTGCCAGGGTGACCGCGGTGATCATGTTCACCCAGAGGATCTGCACCGGCGTGACCGGCAGCATCAGACCGGCGATGACGGCGACCACCAGCAGCAGGGCCTGGGCGGCGTTGGTGGGCAGAATGAAGAGGATCGACTTGACGATGTTGTCGTAGATGACGCGCCCCTCGTGGACCGCGGCTTCGATGGTCGCGAAATTATCGTCGGCGAGCACGATCTCGGCCGACTCCCGCGCCGCATCGGTCCCGCCCCGCCCCATGGCCACACCCACATCGGCCCGCTTCAGCGCCGGGGCGTCATTGACCCCGTCACCGGTCATGGCCACCACCTCGTCGTCGGCCTGCAGGGCCTCGACCAGGCGCAGCTTGTGCGCCGGCGAGACGCGGGCGAAGACCGAGCGCTGCCGGGCGGTCCTGCGGAATGCCGCCTCGTCCAGATCGTCGAGGTCATCGCCCGTGACGCCGCGCTCGTCCGTCGCCAGGCCAAGCTGACGGCCGATGGCCGCGGCGGTGACGGCGTGATCGCCGGTGATCATCTTGACCTCGATGCCGGCCCGCTGACAGGCCGCCACCGCCGCAATCGCCTCGTCCCGGGGCGGGTCAATGATCGCCACCAGCCCGATGAGGACAAGGCCCTCCGGTCCGTCACCGTGATGGATATCCGCCGGGCCGGCGTCCAGCCGACGCTCGGCGACCGCCAGCAACCGCAGCCCGCGCGCCGCCATGTGCTCGGCCTGACGGTGCCAGGCCGCCTCGTCCAGCGCCGCCGTACCCGAGCCGGTCAAAACCCGGTCACAGCGCGGCACGACCGCCTCCGGCGCACCCTTGACGATCAGGCGATGCCCGTCATCATCGGCGTTGACCGTCGCCATGTAGCGATGACCGGAATCGAACGGGATCCCGTCGAGCCGGGGATGGGCTGACCGATAAGCCTCGATGTCGACGCCGGCCGATTCGGCGAGCGCAAGCAGCGCGACCTCCATCGGATCGCCACTGATCCGCCCCCGTTCGCCGCCCGCCGGCTCGACGGCGGCATCGCTGCAGAGCGCCACCGCGCGGGCCAGCGCATCCGCCGCCCCATCGGATGGCGCTGCCCTGTCGCGCAGCACATGCAGACCATCGGCCAGCAATAATTCCTGCACCGTCATCTCGTTGCGGGTCAGGGTGCCGGTCTTGTCAGAGCAGATCACCGTCACGGCACCCAGCGTCTCCACCGCAGGCAGCCGTCGGACGATGGCGTTGCGCGAGGCCAGACGCTGCACGCCGAGTGCCAGGGTGATCGTGACGATGGCCGGCAGCCCTTCCGGTATCGCCGCCACGGCGAGCCCGACCGCCGCCATGAACATCTCGACGATCGAAAATCCGTGCAGCAGGATGCCCGCCAGCGCCGTCAGCGCCCCGGTGGAGACGATAATCAGCGCGAGCTGGCGGCCAAGCCGGTCGAGGTGGCGCAGCAGGGGCGTCGTCAGGGTCTCGACCTCGGCCAGCATCTCGGTGACCTGCCCAAGCTGGGTCCGCTCACCGGTGGCGACAACCACCCCCAGGCCTTCACCCGCCGTCACCAGCGTGCCGGCAAACCCCATGGAATGCCGGTCACCCAGACCACACTGCGCCGGCACCGGATCGGTTGTCTTGCTCACCGGCACCGACTCGCCGGTGAGCGCCGATTCATCGATGGCCAGGCCCCGGGCGCTGAACAGACGCACGTCGGCCGTCACCTTGGCGCCGGGCTCGAGGATGAGAATGTCCCCCGGAACGAGGCCCGCGGCGTCGATGCTCTCGCGGCGTCCGCTGCGGCGCACGGTCGCTTCCGGCGCCAGCAGCCCGCGGATGGCCTCGAGCGCGCTTTCCGCCTTGCCCTCCTGGATGGTGCCGATGATCGCGTTGATCAGCACGACGGCAACGATCACCGCCGTGTCGATCCAGTGCCCGAGGGCCGCCGTGACCAGCGCTGCCACCAGCAACAGGTAGATCAGCAGATTACGGAACTGACTGGCAAAGCGGGCCAGGCCGCCACGCCGCCGGGGTGGACGCTGGCGATTCTCGCCGTAGACCGCCAGGCGGCGGCGCACCTCCTGCGCGTCAAGCCCGGCGGTGCTGGCGTCGAGGCGGCTGAGCGCCTCCTCGGCATCCAGGGCGTGCCAGGCGGACTGATCACCCGATTCCGTGTCCTGCTTCTGCGACGCTGCGGCCATATCCCTGCTCCGCCGAGTAACCTACCAGTGTCCGGTACCGGGCTCCCCCTTCCACGGACCCACCAGCTCGCGGGTCACCCAGCCTCCATAATATCGACCGGCCTGCGCACGAACCGGTTCATCGCCAACCCGGCAGTCGAGCTTCTCGGGATAGGCCGAGAACCAGCCGGCGATCGCCTCTGCCCCGGGCAGGGGCCGGGTATAGCGCCAGATGGCGGCCTCGACGATCCCGGTGGCCGTGACCACGTCGAAATACTCCGCCTCGCCTTTCCACTCGCAGAAGGTTCGATGGTCAGACGGGCGCAGCCGCGACATGTCCATCGCCTCCGGCGGCAGATAGAAGGCTGGTGGGCTGCCGGTCTCCAGCGCCCGGATGCTGTGCGTGCTGCTGGCAATCACCGCACCATTGGCGGCGATGCGCACCGGCCGGTCGTCATGAGCGTAGGCAGGCGGGCGCGGATAGTCCCAGACGGACTCCTGCCCCGGGCCCGGCTCGACCGCGAAGTCAGGACGCTGGCCGCCCCGATAGACCCAGGCATCACGGTGTTTCTGCAGGTCCTTCGGCTCGTTCATGCGGACTCCCCGTTTCTCCCGTGCATGGGATCCCCATGATGGCGGCTGTGCCAGTACAGGTACATGGGGAAGCTGGCCGATTGCAGCGCGTCAGGTATCGGGCACGATAAGCTGTCCCGCATGCTCAGACCCGCAAAGGAGACCAACCCATGAACATCCCCCGCGCACTCCGCCCGGCGATCGCCGGCATCGCACTCACCGGTATGGCCGCGACCGGCCAGGCCGTCGCCGCAGACTATGTCATCGATACCGACGGCGCCCATGCCTCCATCCAGTTCCGCATCAGCCATCTGGGCTATAGCTGGCTGAAGGGGCGGTTCAACGACTTCAGCGGCGAGTTCCAGTATGACGCGGCCAATCCCGGCGACTCGGAGATCGCCGTGAACATCGACACCGCGAGCATCGACTCCAACCATGCCGAGCGCGACAAGCACCTGCGCAGTGCCGACTTCCTGGATGTCCAGCAGTACCCCGAGGCGAGCTTCGTGAGTACCGACTACATCCCCAACGGCGACGGCACGGCAACGCTGGAGGGTGAGCTCACCCTGCACGGCGTCACCCGCCCGATCAGCATCGACGTCGAGAAGATCGGTGAGGGAGAGGATCCCTGGGGCGGCTATCGCGTGGGCTTCAGTGGCGAGACGGAGTTCGCGCTGGCCGACTACGGCATCGACTACAACCTCGGTCCGGCCAGTGAGACCGTCTACCTCGAGCTCGAGGTGGAAGGCATCCAGCAGTAACGCCTGGCGATCAGGCGACGGAACCGGCCCGGAGCGGAAGCCACCGCTTCGGGCTTTTTTATTGGGAGAGATGGTGGGCCGTCAGGGACTCGAACCCCGAACCTACTGATTAAGAGTCAGCTGCTCTACCAATTGAGCTAACGGCCCATCGAGAGGATGGGGTGAGCGATGGGACTTGAACCCACGACCACCGGAGCCACAATCCGGAGCTCTACCAACTGAGCTACGCCCACCATTGTCACGATCCCTGCCAGCAAGCTGGTCGGGGTGGAGGGATTTGAACCCCCGACATCCTGCTCCCAAAGCAGGCGCGCTACCAGACTGCGCTACACCCCGCCTCGACCGCAGGCGCTCCCGCGGCGAGCCGCAGAGAGATGCGGAATAATACTCAGCGCCCCCTTCGTGGTCAATGCGCGTATACTCCGCCCAGCGCAAGGAGTAACGCTTACATGACTTTTGATCAATTCGGCCTTCGTGCCGAGCTGCTCGACGCCGTCCGGGCCTCGGGCTACACCAACCCGACCCCGATTCAGGAACAGGCCATTCCCGCCGTGCTGGCAGGCAGCGACCTGCTCGCCGCCGCGCAGACGGGAACCGGCAAGACCGCCGCCTTCACACTGCCGCTGCTCGAGCGCCTCGCCAGCCGCCGACCGGAGGGAAAACGCCGCCCGGTGCGCCTGCTGGTGATCGCGCCAACCCGCGAGCTGGCCGCTCAGATCCACGACAGCGTCAAGCAGTATGGGAGCCACCTGCCGCTGCGCTCCGCGGTCATCTTCGGCGGCGTCGGCATGCAGCCGCAGATCGACCGGCTGCGCAAGGGCGTGGATATCCTCATCGCCACCCCGGGGCGGCTGCTGGATCATCTGCAGCGCGACAACGTCCGCCTGGATCGGGTGGAGAGCGTCGTCCTCGACGAGGCCGACCGGATGCTCGACATGGGTTTCATTCACGACATCCGTCGCTTGATGAAGCAGCTCCCGGCCGAGCGCCAGACGCTTTTATTCTCGGCGACGTTCTCGAAGGAAATCCGTCGCCTTGCCTCGGGGATGCTGACCCAGCCGGTGGAGATAGACGTGGCGCCGCGCAACAGCGCAGCCGACACCGTGGATCAACGCGTTTACCGTCTCGACAAGGCCGAGAAGCGCCCCCTGCTCAGCCGGCTCATCCGCGAGGGCGACTGGCAGCAGGTACTGGTCTTCACGCGCACCAAGCACGGGGCCAACAACCTCAGCCGCCAGCTTGACCGCGACGGGCTCACCGCCGCCGCCATTCATGGCAACAAGAGTCAGTCGGCACGCACCCGGGCGCTGGAGGGCTTCAAGCAGGGCAAGGTCCGCGTCCTGGTGGCCACCGATATCGCCGCCCGCGGGCTCGACATCGATCAGCTTCCTCATGTGGTCAACTATGACCTGCCCCACGTCGCCGAGGATTATGTCCATCGCATCGGCCGCACGGGCCGCGCCGGCAACAGCGGCGAGGCGATCTCGCTGGTGGCACCCGATGAGGCCAAGCTGCTGAAAGGCATCGAGAGACTGCTCAAGCGGCCGCTCGAGCGGGCCAGCGCCACCGCCTGAGGCGCGGCTGATGAATGGCGCGCCCGGCAGGACTTGAACCTGCAACCCTCGGCTTAGAAGGCCGATGCTCTATCCGGTTGAGCTACGGGCGCGTCGCCGTGGATTGTACAATCAATCCGCGTCGGGATCATGACGGATGACGGGAGCGAGGGGGCAATGAGCGCAAGCATCATCGACGGCAAGGCGATCGCCGCGGATATCCGCGAGACCATCCGTGGCGAGGTGTCGGAACGGGTGGCGGCGGGCCGCGCCGCGCCCGGGCTTGCGGTTGTGCTGGTCGGCGACAACGCGGCCTCTTCGGTCTATGTGCGCATGAAACGGCGCGACTGCGCCGAGGTGGGCTTTATCTCCCAGGACTACGATCTGCCGGTACAGACCACCCAGGACGAACTGCTCGCCCTCATCGACCGGCTGAATGACAGTCCCGAGACGCATGGCATCCTGGTCCAGTTACCGCTGCCGGATCATATCGACGAGCAGGCCGTGATCGAGCGCATCGATCCTGCCAAGGACGTGGATGGTTTCCATCCGCAGAATGTCGGCCGACTGGTCCTTCGCCTGCCGGGTCTGCGCTCCTGTACGCCCCATGGGGTCATGACCCTGCTCCATCGCACCGGCGTAGCGCTCAGCGGTGCCCATGCGGTCGTCATCGGACAGTCGAACATCGTCGGCCGCCCCATGGCGCTTGAGCTGCTCAATGCGCGCTGCACCGTCACGATCTGCCACAGCCGCACCAGGGATCTGCGCGCCGAGGTTGAGCGGGCCGATATCCTGGTGGCCGCCGTTGGCCGGACGGCCTTCATCCCCGGCGACTGGATCAAGCCCGGCGCAACGGTCATTGACGTGGGCATCAACCGCCAGCCGGATGGGAGCCTGGTGGGCGATGTCGACTATGCCGGCGCGGCGCGACGGGCAGCCTGGATTACGCCCGTCCCGGGAGGCGTGGGCCCATTGACCCGGGCAACGCTGCTCGAGAACACCCTGCAGGCCGCACGGGCGATCGCCGACTAGTCGGCCTCGCGGACGATCTCGAGCGCCGCATCGAGGCGCTCCACCCCCATGACCTCCAGCCCCTTCGGCCGATCCCCCGGCGAGGGACAGTTCTTGGCCGGCACGAGCGCGCGGCGAAACCCGTGACGGGCTGCCTCCGCCAGGCGGTCGGGACCGTTCGGCACCGGACGGATCTCCCCGGCGAGGCCTACCTCGCCGAAAATCACCCAGTCCTGGGGAATGGGCCGGTCACGCAGACTGGAGCTCACCGCCAGTAGGGTGGGCAGGTCACTGGCCGTCTCGGCAATGCGCACGCCACCGACGATGTTGACAAAGACATCCGCTCCGTAGGTGCTCACGCCGGCATGGCGCTGGAGCACCGCCAGCAGCATACCCAGCCGATTGCCATCCAGCCCCACCGCCAGGCGGCGGGGATTGGACAGCGGGCTCTCCGCCACCAGCGCCTGGAGTTCCAGCAGCAGGGGTCGGGTCCCCTCGCGCGTCACCAGAATGGCGCTGCCGGGCACCGGCTGCTCATGGCGCGAGAGGAATATCGCCGAGGGGTTTTTCACCTCCTTGAGCCCGGTATCGAGCATGGCGAACACGCCCAGCTCGTTGGCCGCACCAAAGCGGTTCTTGACCGCGCGCAGCAACCGGTAGCGGCTGCCGGAGTCGCTTTCGAAATAGAGCACCGTATCGACCATGTGCTCGAGCACGCGTGGCCCGGCAAGCTGGCCCTCCTTGGTGACATGACCGACGAGGAACAGCACGGTCCCGGTGCGTTTGGCGAACTGGACGAGCTGGGCCGCCGACTCCCGCACCTGAGCGACGCCGCCCGGCGCGGACCCCAGCGCATCGCTGTGAATGGTCTGGATGGAGTCCACCACCAGCACCTCCGGGCGCTCGCGGGCGGCGAGCTCGATGATGGTCTCGACCCTGGTCTCCGCGAGCAGCCTGAGCCCATCATCCTCTACGCCCAGGCGCTCGGCGCGCATACCGACCTGGCGCAGCGACTCCTCACCGGTGACGTACAGCGCCCCATGGCGACCGGCGACCCGCGCGACGGCCTCCAGCAGCAGGGTCGACTTACCGATTCCCGGATCGCCACCCAGCAGAACGACGCCGCCGGCGACCAGGCCACCGCCCAGCACGCGATCGAACTCGCCAATCCCGGTGGGGAAACGCGTCTCCTGATCGCGCGGGACTTCCGACAGCCGCTTGATGCCGCTGTCGCCAGCGTACTGGGCGCCGACGCGGGTCGAGCCGCGCCCGCCGGCGGGCGCCGTGGCCTGCACCTGCTCCTCGAGCGTATTCCACTCCCCGCACTCCGGGCACTGCCCCGCCCACTGCATGGAGATGCCACCACAGGCGGTACAGACGTAACGGCTCTTGACGCTAGCCTTGGCCATGATTGCCTCCGCGACGGTAGACACGCTGCACACGCGGCGTGAGCTGGCAGAAAAGCTCATAACTGATGGTGCCGCAGTGACCGGCGATCTCAGTAGCCAGCGGTGCTTCACCCCACAGCGTGGCGACATCGCCGACACGGGCGTTCGACGCGTTGCGCAGATCAATGCAGACCATGTCCATGGAGACCTTGCCGATCACCGCACAGCGCTGGCCATGGACGAGTACCGGCGTCCCATCCGGCGCCTGCCGTGGGTAGCCGTCACCATAGCCGATGGACACCACTCCCACCGGCATGGATTCGGGGCAGACGAAGCGGGCGCCATAGCCGACCCCGTGGCCAGCGGGCAGGCGTTTGACGGAGATCAGCGCAGCCTCCAGCCTCATCACCGGACGCAGCGCCGGGTGAATCGTGGCATCCTCGAACGGCGATGCGCCGTAGAGCATGATGCCGGGCCGCACCCAGTCAGCATGGGCTTCGCGTCCATGGAGCGTTGCGGCCGAGTTGGCCGCCGTGGCCTCGGCGGAGGCTCCGGCGAAGGCGCCGAAACGCTGGAGCTGTGCCGCCGTCTCCGGGCTGCCCGGCACATCAGCACTGGCCAGATGGGTCATCCATCGCACCGCACCCACGCCCGGGAGACGGCGGAGCCGCTCCAGTGCCGCCGGGGCCTCTTCGGGCAGAAAACCGAGGCGCCCCATGCCCGTGTCCACCTTCAGCCAGCAGTCGATCGGGGCGGCGATGTCCGCCTGGGCCAGCGCCTCGATCTGCCAGGGCTGATGAATGACCGCGTCGAGCCGCCGCGCCGCAAACGTATTGATCTCCCCGGCATCGAAAAAGCCCTCGAGCAGGACAATGCGATGCGCGAGCCCCGCCAGTCGAAGTGGCAGCGCCTCCTCAAGGCAGCTCACGGCGAAGGCGTCGGTGGCATCGGCGAGCTCATGGGCCACCGGCAGCAGGCCGTGGCCATAGGCGTCGGCCTTGAGGACCGCCATGAGGTTGGATCGGGGGGCCCGGCATCGGGCCACGGAAAGATTGTGCCGGAGGGCGTCGAGATCCACCGTCGCCCGGGCCAACCGGCTCACTGCCAGCCCCCGCCCCCGTAACCGGAGTCGGCGATGAAGTTCTCGAAGCGCGTGTACTGGCCGAGGAACGTCAAGCGTACCGTGCCGACGGGGCCATTACGCTGCTTGCCGATGATAATCTCGGCCGTCCCGGCGTCGGGACTCTCTTCGTTATAGACCTCGTCGCGGTAAATGAACACGATGACGTCTGCATCCTGCTCAATCGCGCCCGAGTTGTGACTGACAATACCGTCCGCCAGCCAACATTCCGTCTCCGGGACCGTGAGGTCATAGACCGTTTCTTCGCCAGCGTCCTCGATGGACACGACGCGATCAGACGTCAGCGCCGCGTCAGCCACCATCAACTCGTCATCAACCGATAAATTGCCGGCTTCGCGCCAAACTTCAGAAGATCGAAGCCGATGCTCGGACGTACACCTTATCGAGCGGCCGCTAGCCAGATTGATACGGAAAACACAACGCCTGCCAACCTCCCATACGAGATCGGAGCGGGCCGTCGCGAGCATGCCCCGGTGATCGATCGTGAGCACCTCGGGCCGCTGCCCGACGAGCGCTTCGATCGGCTTGCGCGAGCCATCCGCCAGCATGACGCGCGTGTCGCCCGTTACGCATTCGCGAAGATCCGACATGATCGGGCGCTTGTTCGGCCGCTGCTCAAGACTCCGGTTGAGCTGCGAGAGCACCATCACCGGCACGCCCAGCTCCTTGGCCATGCCCTTGAGGGCGCGGGAGATCTCGGAGATCTCGGCGGCGCGGTTTTCCTTGAAACCCGGCAACTGCATGAGCTGCAGGTAATCGACCATGACCAGCCCGAGGCCATGCTCGCGCTTCAGACGTCGGCAGCGGGCCCGCATCTCGGTCGGCGTGAGCCCCGGTGTGTCATCGATGAACAGATTGGCCTGCGAGAGCAGATTCATGGTGCTGGTCAGGCGCGGCCAGTCATCATCACTCAGACGCCCCGAGCGGATCTTCTGCAGCTCCACCCGACCCAGCGATGAGAGCATGCGCATGGCCAGGGAATCCGCCGGCATCTCCATGCTGAACACCGCCGTGGGTGGCCCCTGCTGCAGTGCCGCCGCCTCGGCGATATTCATCGCGAGGGTGGTCTTGCCCATGGAGGGTCGGCCGGCAACGATGACCAGGTCGCCGTTCTGCAGGCCGGAGGTCATGCGGTCGAGATCGCTGAAACCCGTTGCCAGGCCCGTGACATCGCTGTCCTGGTGGTAGAGGGTATCGATCCGGTCCACCACCTCGGGGAGCACATCGCGCACGCCGACAAAGCCGCGACGGTTGCGTCCCGACTGCTCGGCGATCTGGAAGATGAGCCGCTCGGCGCTGTCGAGGAGATCCGCGGAGGTCTGTCCCTCGGGGTTGAAGCCGGCGTTGGTGACCTCGGTCCCCGCCTCGATGAGCTGCCGGAGCACGGACTGCTCCCGGACGATGTCCGCATAGGCGCGGATGTTGGCCGCGCTTGGCGTATCCCGCGCCAGCAGCCCCAGATAGCCGAGCCCGCCGGCATTGTCGAGCTCATCGTTGGATTTGAGCCACTCCGACAGGGTGACCGCGTCCATCGGACGCCCCGATTCCGCCAGTGACTCAAGGGCACGAAAGATCAGCCGATGGTCACGCCGGTAGAAGTCCTCCTCTCCGACCCGATCGGCGATCTGGTCCCAGGCGTTGTTGTCCAGCATGAGCCCGCCGAGTACTGCCTGCTCCGCCTCGATCGAGTGCGGAGGCACCTTGAGCGCCTCCGCCGGCGACGGGTTGCGGGCCTCAGCCATACCGGATGCAGTCGACTCAGTCTTCGCCGGTGACGTTGACGCTCACCGTGGCGTTGACATCGGCGTGCAGATGAAGCTCCACCGAATACTCGCCCACCGCGCGGATCGGTCCCTCGGGCATGCGCACTTCATGCCGCCCCACTTCGACACCCGCCGCGGTCACGGCGTCGGCGACATCCTGGGGCCCGACCGAGCCGAAGAGCTTGCCCTCCTCGCCGGCATTGGCCGTGATGGTGACTTCCAGGGCATTGAGCTTCTCGGCACGTGCCTCGGCGGCGGCGAGTTCCTCGGCGGCCTTGCGCTCGAGCTCCGCGCGCTGCGCCTCAAAGTAGGCCACGTTCTCGGCCGTCGCCGGCTTCGCCTTGCCCTGGGGGATCAGATAGTTCCGACCATAACCGGCACGGACCCGCACCGTATCGCCCAGGCCACCCAGATTGGCCACTTTCTCCAGCAGAATGACTTCCATTGTATTTAACCCCGACTCAAAGTCTTTTTTCGATATTACGCCGCGGGCGCGAATCGCGCCCGGAAATCCACGAACGTATCGGCCAGGCCGAGCAGCGCGACCGGGCGAAGCAGCAGCGGCAGGATCAGGTAGAACCCGATCAGCCAGCCCACATGCCAGTTCCGCGCAGCGACCAGCGCATGCGCCACCGCCAGTGCCTGGAGCAGGAACACCGCCCCAATGACCACGCCCACATCGGCAGCCAGCCCGGGCGGGCCGAACATGCCGGCCAGCACCGCCGCGACGCCCAAGCCGGCGAACCAGCGGGCGAAACGCAGGCCGTGGAACTCGCTGCGAAAGCCTCCCGGATTGTACAGCACCGCCTGCCACCATCGCCCCAGCAGCAGGCAGAGGAACGCCACCGCCAGCAGGTTGGTCACCCACAGACCGGTAAGGCGCGGCGCAAGCTGTGCCGCCGCCTGGTTCCATTCCGGCCCCGGCTGGCCGCCGGTCAGCGCCTCGGCAATGGCCTGCAGCGTGCCCTCCCAGAAGGCCGCCGGATCCCCATGCAGGCCATAGAAGGCCAGGACACCGGCGGCAGCGAGCAGCGTGCCCCATTGCAGCGTCGATGCCAGTGACACGGTCGAGCGCAGGATCTGCGCCAGCGCCAGCACGGGCAGCCAGACCAGTGCCAGCGGCTGCAGCACCGCCGTGGGCGCGCCCAGCAGAACGGCATAGATGGGTGTTAGCACCGCCACCGCTCCCGCGAGCACGATGGCGCCCTCGGCCAGCCCGCGACGCAGGGTGACCAGCGCGAGCACGCCGCCACTGAGCCAGAACAGCAGCGGCAGCAGCGCCCCGAGCGCCACGATGCCAATGGCCCCCAGGCGGGTGCGCATGACAAAGGCGAGGAAGGACTGCATGCCGCTCGCTCCTGACCGCCTGCCGACCGCCTAGTGGCTGTCGGTGTAAGGCAGCAGCGCCAGATACCGCGCACGCTTGATGGCGGTGGAGAGCTGACGCTGGTACTTGGCTCGCGTACCGGTGATGCGGCTCGGCACGATCTTGCCGGTCTCGGTGATGTACTGACGAAGCGTGTTGAGATCCTTGTAATCGATCTCCTTCACACCCTCGGCGGTGAAACGGCAATACTTGCGGCGACGAAAGAAACGGGCCATGTCGTTATTCCTCTATTCGGTGTCTGTCAGCCGCTCGAGGCGACTGACGCTGATAATGATCGGATCGGTCTCCGGCGTGCGCTGACGCGACCGGCGCATATGCCCGGCGACGCGGACCGGCTCTCCGACCTCGAGCCCCCGGAGCGTCTCGGCGAGCGGGCTGCCCGCCGCGCTCAGGCCGACACGAAACCGGATGGCGCGATCGGCGCCCGCCTCGCTCTGGGTCGACTCGTGCTCGAGCAGACCCCGCGCGATGGGGACGCCTGCCGGTGAGTGACGCAGCTCGGCGGCATCCACCAGCCGGCCGGTCAGCTCCACGCGGTTGCTCACGCCTGCGATTCGCTGTCCGCGGATTCGGTATCGGCCTGATCGTCGGCGTTCTCGGACTCGCCGTCGCCACGACGACCCTCGGCGCCGGAGTCGCCCTCCGACGCGGACTCGGGACGCTCCCGACGTGCCGGACGCTCCCGCTCACGCTCCTCTTCCTGGCTCTTGGCGAGCGGCGAGGCCTCGGTGACCGCCTCCTTGCGCGCGAGAACCATGTTGCGGATCACCGCATCGTTGAAGCGGAACATCGACTCGAGCTCCTCTATGTCCGAGGGCTCACACTCGACGTTCATGAGCACGTAGTGTGCCTTGATGAGCTTGTTGATTGGGTAGGCGAGCTGGCGCCGGCCCCAGTCCTCGAGCCGGTGGATGCTGCCGCCGTTGCCCTCGATCAGGCCGCGGTAGCGCTCGATCATGGCCGGGACCTGATCACTCTGGTCCGGGTGGACCATGAAGACGATTTCGTAGTGCCGCATTGTGGCTCCTTTCGGTTGATCCGGTGTTGACCGGGAAAAGCCACCCGCCGTGACGGGCAGCAAGGAGAAACCGGCCTGAAGCCGATTAGCCGATCAGTATATTCAACCGGACGGCCAGGCGAAAGCCTGCCGCTGCCGCACCGCCTCGAACAGGACGACCCCCGTGGCGACGGAGACATTCAGGCTCTCGACCCGGCCCGCCATGGGGATGGCGACCAGCGTGTCGCAATGCTCGCGGGTCAGACGCCGCAGGCCCTTGCCCTCGGCCCCCATGACCACGGCCACCGCGCCCGTCAGGTCGGCGCCATGAAACGTTGTCGCCCCCTCTTCCGCCAGCCCGAAAAGCCAGATTCCGCGATCGCGCAGATCCCGCAGACAGCGGGCGAGGTTGGTGACCTGGAACAACGGCACGATCTCGGCCGCCCCCGCGGCCACCCGGTGGACCACCGGCGTCAGCCCGACGGCCCGGTCCCGCGGCGTGATCACGGCATCAACGCCGGCGGCATCGGCGGTGCGCAGGCAGGCGCCGAGATTGTGCGGATCCTGGACCTGATCGAGCACCAGCAGCAGTGGCGGGTGACCCAGACCATCGAGATGATCAGCGAGCTCCACATCCCCGCGCGGCGCCTGGCCCTGCCAGGCGAGCACCACCCCCTGGTGATTGGCCCCGGGAAGTTTGTCATCCAGCGTCCGCGCATCGGCTTCGTGCACCTTGCAGTGGAGCTCGGCGACCTGCCGTCGCAGCTTCTGCAGACGGGCGTCCCGTCGGCGCCGGTCCAGCCAGATTTCGGTCACCCGTGTCGGGTCATAGCGCAGGGCGGACTGCACGGCGTGCAGCCCGCCGATCAGGGTGATGCGGCTCATCGCCGGCGCCGGCGACTCCGGGCGCCGCCCTTGCGACTGCGCTTGCCGCGATCCGGACGCTCGCCGCGCGCCGGCTGCGGCAGCGGCTCGCCGTCCGGCCCCAGCGGATGGGCGATGGGATCGAAGTCGATCTTGCCGTCATCGATATTGACCTGGGCGAGGCGCACGCGAATGCGGTCGGTCAGCCGGTATTCCTTACCCGTGCGCTCGCCGACGAGGCGATGGCCGATGGCGTCGAAATGAAAGAAGTCCTGCTCGAGATTGGTGATGTGAATCAGCCCGTCGACGAACAGGTCATCCAGTTCGACGAACAGACCGAACGACGTCACACCGCTGATCACGCCGGTGAACTCCTCGCCAAGGCGAGCGGCCATGAAGCGGCACTTGAGCGTCATGGTGGCGTCGCGGGTCGCCTCCTCGGCCCGGCGGTCCGTCATCGAGCAGTGCTCGCCGACGGTGACCAGTTGGTCCTCGGTGTACTGGAACGCCTCGATGGGCTGCTTCGATAGCACGTGCTTGATCGCCCGGTGGACGATCAGATCGGGATAGCGGCGGATCGGCGAGGTGAAATGCGCATAGGCATCGAGGGCCAGGCCGAAGTGGCCCGCGTTGTCCGGCCGGTACTCAGCGGCCATCATCGAGCGCAGCATGATGGTCTCGATCAGATGCCGGTCGGGTCGCTTGCGGATCTGCTCGATGAGCTCGGCATAGTCCCCGGGCGTCGGCTCATCGCCCCCGCCCAGCCTGAGGCCGGTCTGCGCGAGGAACTCGCGCAGGTTCTTCAACCGCTCCTCGGCCGGCGGTTCATGCACGCGATAGAGCGCCGGGATGCGATGGCGGCGCAGGAAGCGCGCGGTGGCGACATTGGCCTTGACCATGCACTCCTCGATCAGGCGATGGGCATCCGTGCGCTCGGCGGGGTGCACATCGGCGACCTGCCCCGCCCCGTCGAATTCGATCACCGATTCAGTGGTATCGAAGTCGAGCGCGCCGCGCTGCTCCCGGTCCCGCCGCATGGCATGGAACACCTCGTAGAGATGCTCGATGTGCTTGAGCAGCCCCTGATGCTGGCGGCGCAGGGAGGGGTCGCGGTGATTATGGATCGCGTCCACATCCTCATAGGTGAGCCGCGCCGAGGAGTTCATCACCCCTTCGTAGAAATGCGAGCGCGTCAGTTGCCCCTCGGGATTGATCTGCATCTCGCAGACCATGCAGAGCCGATCGACCTCGGGGTTGAGCGAGCACAGTCCGTTGGAGAGCGTCTCCGGGAGCATGGGCACGACGTTGCGCGGGAAGTACACGGAGTTGCCGCGCTCGGCGGCCTCGGTGTCGAGCGCCGAGTCCGTCGTGACATAAGTGGCGACGTCCGCGATGGCCACGATCAGCTTCCAGCCACTCCTGGTCGGTTCGCAGTAAACGGCATCGTCGAAATCCCGCGCATCCGCACCATCAATGGTGACCAGCGGCAGTTCACGCAGGTCACGGCGGCCCGTCTTGTTTTCCGCCGGGACCTGATCACCGAAACGCTCGCTCTCGCGTAACACCTCATCAGGCCATTCCACCGGGATACCATGGGTCCGGGCGGCCACCGCCACCTCGTCGCCTGGCGCGATCTGCGTGCCGAACACTTCGATGATCCGGCCAATGGGCTGGCGGCGCTGCGAAGGCTGACTGACGACTTCGGCGGTGACCAGCTCGCCATGTTTCGCGCCGTTACGGTCGGCGGCCGGGATGATCAGGTCCTGGTGGAGGCGCTTGTTGTTCGGGACGACAAAGCCGATGCCGCTCTCCTCGTAGTAACGGCCGGCGATCTCGTGATTGGCGTGCTCGATGATTTCAACCAGCTCACCCCCGGGGCGGCCCTGCTCGTCATCACCGGTCAGACGGACGACGACGCGATCGCCGTTGAGCAGCCGGCGCATCTCCCGCGGCGCAAGGTAAACATTGGGACCGGGTCGATCGGGGTGGACCACACCCGAGCCATCCGCGGAAGAGCGAATGCGGCCGCGCACCAGCTCCTCATTGTCGACAACGACGTAGCCGTTGCGTCGGTTACGGACCAGTTGTCCGTCGCGCTCCATCGCCTTGAGGCGACGCCGCAGCCCCTCGAGGGCGTCTTCGTCTTCGAGGCCGAAGAGCTCGGCCAGGTCCTTTCGCGACAGTGGCCGCGCCTGGTTCTCGAGTTGCTCAATGATGTACTCCCGGCTGGGCACCGGGGACTCGTATTTCTCGCGCTCCCGGTCCAGGTAAGGATCCCGGCCGGGGTCGGCGGTTTCAGTCTTGCGTTTTGACATGTTGCGCAGGATACGGCATGCGCCGCGTGGTGCCTACGCGCAGATGACGCCATTTGACAGCAACAGGGCGCGACAGTATTCTCAGCGCCGCTGTCAACGAGTTCCCGTCAGGCAGCAAAGCCGAGGTGGCGGAATTGGTAGACGCGCTAGCTTCAGGTGCTAGTGGGGGAAACCCCGTGGAGGTTCAAGTCCTCTCCTCGGCACCACACTCTCAGCATCCCGATTGAATCCCGATCGCGCTCAGGCAATACTTCGCGTCTGACGTACCGCCCATGTCTGACTGAACAGGGATCAACCCATGACGGATCGCGCCGACAGCACCACTGACGAGCTCTACGCCTCGCACACGCTCTCCCTGGCACTTGAGAAATCCAGCTTCCCCGACAGCGCGGCCAACCCGCGGGCGGTGAGCGCCGCGATCCGCGACGAGCTGCTGCTGGACGGCAACTCGAGACAGAACCTCGCGACCTTCTGTCAGACCTGGGAAGAGCCCGAGATCCATGAACTCATGGACGTCTGCATCGACAAGAACATGGTCGATAAGGACGAGTATCCGCAGACGGCGGAAATCGAGGCTCGGTGCGTGCGCATGCTCGCCGATCTGTGGAATGCGCCGGCCGGGCCGGCCACCGGCTGTTCCACCACTGGCTCCAGCGAGGCCGCGATGCTCGGCGGGCTGGCGATGAAGCGCCGCTGGGAAGCCAGGCGCAAGGCCGCCGGGCTCAGCACGGATAAGCCCAACCTGGTCACGGGACCGGTCCAGGTCTGCTGGCACAAGTTCACCCGTTACTGGGACATCGAGCATCGCGAGATCCCGATGGAGCCCGGCCGCCTGCTGATGACACCGGAGGAAGTCCTCAAGCACTGCGACGAGAACACGATCGGTGTAGTCCCCACCCTGGGCGTCACATTCACCGGCGAGTTCGAGCCCGTCAAGGCGGTGAGCGACGCTCTCGACCAGCTCGAGCGCGATACCGGCCTCGACATCCCGATTCACGTCGACGGAGCGAGTGGCGGCTTTCTCGCGCCCTTCTGCGCACCGGATCTGGAATGGGATTTCCGCCTGCCCCGCGTGCGCTCGATCAATGCCTCGGGCCACAAGTTCGGCCTCGCGCCGCTCGGCGTCGGCTGGGTGCTCTGGCGCGAGCAGGCAGACCTTCCCGAGAACATGGTCTTCTGGGTCAACTACCTGGGCGGCGACATGAAGGACATCGCCCTCAACTTCTCCCGGCCCGGTGGCCAGATCGTCTGTCAGTACTACAATTTCGTGCGCCTGGGGCGTGACGGCTACGAGCGCGTCCATGGCGCCTGCTATGACACGGCGGCCTATCTCGCCGGTGAGATCGCGGCGATGGGCCCCTTCGAGATCATCTATGACGGCGATCGTTCGCGCGGCATCCCGGCGGTCTCCTGGCGGCTCAAGGAGGGAACCGATCCGGGTTTCACCCTCTTCGATCTGGCGGACCGGCTGCGCGCGCGGGGCTGGCAGGTGCCTGCCTATACCCTGCCGCCGACGTGCGATGACCAGGCGATCCAGCGCATCCTCGTGCGCAATGGCGTCAGCCGCGATCTGTCTGAGCTGCTCATCGCCGACATGAAGTCAGCCCTCTCCCACCTTGAGGCGCATCCGGCGCAGGTCCCGCTCGACGAAGACGACGCGTCGGGATTCCACCACTAGGGGGCCGTCCCATCGCTCGCAGAGACCACCAGGGCATGATCACCCGGGGCGTGGCGGGATTCGTCACGTTCCGCCACTTCCAGCGCCACGGCAGGGAGATCATCTGGCGGGCGCGTCAGCATCGCAAGGGCCTGCAGCCACATGGCCGCAGGGCCTCGGCACTGCCACTCTGGCAGCGGCCGGGCTATAACGCCGGAATGGCGGGCTTTTTTGCCGTCGGCTCCGTGCTGTTCATGCTGGGGGCGGCGCTTTCGCTTTTCCCGAACCCGCTGAGCCCGACGCAGATCGCCATCGTCTTCTTCGCGGGATCAATCCCGTTCACGATCGGTGGTTTCCTGCAGAATTTCCAGGCCGCGAATGCAACGGATTTCTCGCCATCCGGGGATGGCAAGCCGCGAAGACGGCTGCACCCAGTCGGTTGGCGCCCGGAGAGCCTGGGCTGGCTCAGCACGGTGACCCAGTTCATCGGTACCGTTGCCTTCAACTTCAACACCTTCGATGCCATCCACCCGATTATCGGCTGGTATGATCAGGACATCACCATCTGGGTACCGGGAATGATCGGCTCGATTCTGTTCCTGGTCTCGGGTTATCTCGCCTTCATGGAGACGAGTCATGGGTTCTGGTCGTGGCGGCCGGCCTCGCTGGACTGGTGGATCGTCACCGTCAATCTGCTCGGCTGCATCTTCTTCATGACCGCGGCGATCACGGCCTTCATTCCGGATGGCAGCGCCCCCGAGTGGTTGGGGATCGTCGCCAACTCACACCTCTGGCTGGGTGGGGCGTGCTTTTTCATCGCTGCGCTGCTGACAATTCTCGAGAGCCGTCAGGTCGCGAGCCATAGCGAAAACAACATGTGAGTGCTTGGCGTTCAGAACGATCACCGTCCCTCTAGACGATTGCCTTGAGCTCGCCCTCCAGGTCGGCCATTTCCACACCGCCGGCCATTAGATGTCGAATATCCTCGCCCTCAAGATCGGCATGAGCGCCCTTGCCGATCACCTCACCGAGTGCCAGGAAAGTGAAGCGGTCCGCGACCAGCTTGGAATGCACTTCGTTATGCGTGATGAAGATGATGGCGATATCACCCCGAGCGCGGACGCGCATCATGGTCTTGAGCACCTCCATCTGCTGTTTCTGCCCGAGTGCGGAGGTGGGCTCGTCCAGGATCAGCACCCTGGCACCAAAGTAGATGGCGCGGGCGATGGCCAATGTCTGCCGCTGCCCGCCCGAGAGCGTACCGACCGCCTGACCGGGATCAGAGATGTCGATGCCGATCTTGATCATCTCCTCGCGGGTAATCTCGTCCATTTCCTCCATGCGGAGCTTGCCGAACAGCCTCGGGCCTGTATACAACTCACGCCCCATGAAGAAGTTGCGCGTCACCGACATCAACGGATTCACGGCGAGATCCTGGTAAACCGTGCCAATCCCTGCCTCGCTGGCATCCCGCGGACTGCAGAAATCCATCGGCTCACCCTCGACGTAAATCCGACCCTCGCTGGGTTTATGCACGCCCGATAGTGTCTTGATCAGGGTCGACTTACCGGCCCCGTTATCACCGAGCAGCGCATGAACCTCGCCCTTGTACACCTCCAGGTCAATGCCGTTCAGCGCGGTGAATGGACCAAAGCGCTTGATCAGGCCTTCCACACGAATAAGCGGTTCGCTCATTTCAGATCCCCCCCGTGATGCGCTTGCGGACGCTCTCGTTCAGGAACACGGCGGTCAGCAGGACAACGCCGACGAAGACACGGTAGTAAGCCCCATCGATGGCGGGGATGAAGAATACGGCATTGGCTACAAGACCGAAGGTCACTGCACCGAAGACAACGCCGAGCACCGAGCCGAATCCACCGGTCATCAGAGTACCGCCAACAACGGCAATCGCGATGGCCTCCAGCTCCTTGAGGTTGCCCTTCGCGGCATCCGCGGTATTGGTCTCGAAGACCTGGCAGGCGGCAAAGAGGGTGGCGCAGAAAGCCGTGAACATGAAAAGCGAAATACGCACCTTGTTTACGGGGACACCATTGGCGCGCGCACTCTCGCGGTTGTCTCCGGTAGCGTAAATCCAGTTACCGACCTGGCTTCGCGACAGAACATAATAGGCGACGACGGAGACGATGACCCACCACATCACGCGCGAGTCAAACCCATCCACCCATTGGTCACCGGCCCGGTTGATATTTCCACCGAGCCAGAACCAGACATCGTAGAACCAGCTAAAGACCTCACCGCCGAACAGATCGGCAAACCAGCTTGTCTCCTTGAAGTCGGGCAGTCCCGAAATCTGAGTGGAGCGGTTGATCAGCCGAAAACAGACCTCGGTGAGTCCGCGCAGGAAGAAAAGAAACGCAAGCGTGACAATGAAACTCGACAGTTTCGACCGCACGACGATAAAGCCGATGCACCAGCCGATACCGAGGGTCATGGCCAGCGTCAGGAAAAACGCCGCCGCCGGCGTCGCCTCGCCAAGCCCGAACGGCAGACCCCACTTGAGCATCATCGCCATGGACATACCGGCGAAACCGATCATTGAGCCGATGGAGAGGTCGAAGTCACCGGCAATCATCAGCAGGCAAGCCCCGGTGGCGATGATACCGAACTGCGCGATGATCGAGAGATTGTTCTTCAGCCCCAGCGGGTTGAAGGCATTACCGCCGGAGGAAATACCAATAGCGATGATGACCACAACCATGACCACGAAGGCACCGACCTCCGGCCGCTGCTTGAGCCGATCGATCAGGCCTCCATTCTGCAACCGATCGGCCTCGCTGCGCTCTGGCGCAGCACCGGCTTTGGCTTCATTCATTATCAACTGTCCTCCAACGGGACCCCGGACTCGCGGGCGACGAAGACTACGATGGCTGGAGAGTCCGGGGGCGACGCACGCATCGCCCCCGGACGCAGCGGAAGTGTCCCGGCTAGCGGTTCACGCCCGCCTGATCTCCCACCTCCGCGGCATTGGTGGAATCCACGAAGCCCGGACCAGAGGGGATGTTGGCGCCCGGCAGCATACCGGCATAATTGTTGTAGAGATGCAGAACGACCAGCGGCATATAACCCTGCAGGTACTGCTGCTGGTCGATGGTGTACTGCACCTCGCCCGCCTCAATAAGGTCGATGACGCCCGGTGTCAGATCGAAGCAGGAGAGATGGATCTCTGCCCCGATCGAGTCGATGGCCCGCGCCGCCGCCTCACAGACGTGCGGCCCCACCGCGAGAGCGCCATCAATGGATTCGTCCGCCGTTAGCGCAGCCGCTGTGCGCGTCTCGATCTGTGCCTGGTCATTGGAGACGTCGATCATGTTGAGCTCCTCGCCCAGGGCATCAAAGTAGCCCTCGCAGCGGGATACCAGACCTGAGTTGAAGGCTTCCTGATTGAGGCAGATTGCTTTGGTGACTCCCTCTGCCGCAGCGCGCTCCCCGGCGGCCACACCGGCATCGTATTCAGGCTGGCCGATATGCATCAGCGCACCCAGCTCGGCGGATACATCCGCCCCCGAGTTGATCGTAATGACCGGAATCCCACTGTCGACGGCATCAGTGACCGCCCCGCGGAGCGCATCCGCATCGGGAATCGAGACGATCAGCCCGTCAGGACCGGTCGCTGCAGCCGCCTCGATGAGCTGCGCCATGTCGGCCATATCACCGCTCGGCGCGAAGTTGTACTCGAATCCCACGCCAAGGTCCTCAGCCGCATCCGAAGCGGCCTTCTCGACAACCGGCCAGAAAGGATCCGTCCCCTGCGTGTGGGTGATCATCACATAGCGTTCGGCGTTCGCCGCACCCGCCATGAGCGCGGCCATTGCCGTGATCAAGATTACCTTTTTCATGGTCTCCTCCTGTCTCCATTAAGTCGGCTGCTTAGAGCCTGTTGCCCGCCATTGAAAGGCGGGATTCTTCTAGCCCCGGTGTTCCGGAGCATGTTCTTGCCCGTGTCACTCAGACGCCCAGCCTCTGCGCCGGCACCGGTGGCTGACCGTCATAGCCACCCCAGACCGATTGATCGAAGTGCACCACGGAGCCGGTCATGAGCCCGCTGTCATCCGATGCCATCCACAGCACGGCCCGAGCCACCTCTTCCGGTTCAAGCAAGCGTCCGAACGGCATCTTTGCCGCTGCGCGATCGATGGCATCGGGATCACCGGTCTCCGCTGCCTGTAACGCCCGTTCCCCATCGGAATTCATCCACCCGATGTCGAGCTGATTGACCCGGATTCGATTGCGCATGAGGGCAAAACCCGCGTTACGGGTCAGCGTGGCCAGGCCACCCTTAGACACCGCATAAGGCGCCAGGAATGGTTGCCCGGCACGTTCGGATGCCGAGCCAATGTTGACGATCGAACCGGGTATGCCGATCCGCTCCATGAGTCGGGCGGCGGCCTGCATGAGAAAGAAGGGGGCACGCGTGTTGACCGCCAGCATTCGATCGAACAGCGCCTGAGAGGTATCCAGCAGATTGCCGCGGTCTGTCAGACCCGCCGCATTCACCAGAATGTCGACCCGCCCGAAATGCGCCTCGGCGCCGGGTATCACCGACGCCACCTCCTCCATCCGGCTCAGATCCACGGCGCGGAAAATCACGTCCGTGCCATGCCGCCGGACGATCTCATCGGCGACCTGACGACCACGCTGGGCGTTGCGCCCCACCAGCAACAGTCCAGAGGCTCCGGCATCGGCAAAGGTCCTTGCGATCGCCGCACCCAGCCCCTGGGTTGCCCCGGTGATGACCGCCACCTTGCCGTCGATGCGATTCATGACGCCACCGCATAACCAGCCGCCCGGACCAGGCGATCCAGTTCGGCATAGCCCTTCATGGCCATCTCCCGCGGCGGGTTCAGGCGCGGATCCTGCTCGGCCTCGATCACGAACCAGCCCTCATAGCCGTGGCTGGCCAGTGCTCTGATGATCGCCCCGAAATCGAGATCTCCGTCGCCGGGTACCGTGAAAGCGCCGTCCACCACCGCATCCAGGAAGCTCGCCCGCGTGCGGTCGAGTCCATCGATTACTGAACGGCGCACATCCTTGGTGTGGACGTGACTGATCCGTGCGTGGTGATGGTCGATGACACGCAGATTATCGCCGCCCGCGAACGCCATGTGTCCCGCATCAAAGAGCAGCGGTACCGAGGAGACGGCCATGAATCGATCCAGTTCGTCCTCGGTCTCCACGACAGCGCCCATGTGATGGTGATAGGCCAGCGGCATGCCCTGATCGCTGCACCAGTCGGCAAAATCGGACATCCGGCGCCCGTAGGCCGCCATCTGTGCCTCATCAAGCCGTGGCTTGCGCTGAAGGGGCGTACCTTTTTCCCCCTGGATCGATCGGGCGGTCTCCCCGTAGACGATGCAGGGCGCGCCCGCGGCCTTGAAGAAATCCATCTGCCGGGCGATTCGATCCTTCTCGACCTCGAGATCGCCATCGAGCAGCTCTCCGGAGAACCAGCCCCCGCAGACGGCAATGCCGTAGCGGGCGAGAATCGGCCCGAGCGCGTCCATATCCATCGGGAAACGGCGCCCGGTCTCCATGCCGGCAAAACCCGCCTCTGCGGCCTCGGCAAGACAGGTCTCGAGGCTGACATCCTCCGAGAGCGCCGGCAGATCGTCGTTCCACCAGGCGATCGGTGCGATTCCAAGCTGGGCATGCAACATGTCGCTCATACTCCAATCCGCTGCTTCGCCCGGATCTGCTCCTGGTGAGCGCGGGCCTGCTGGACGCTGTCTCGCAGCGAGACCTCCGGCACACCGACATCCCAGTCGGCATCGCCGGGCACCCAGGAGAATGCGTCGGTGACAATCGAGAGCACCGTCGTCCGGTCCGTCGTGCGGGCCCACTCGAGCGCTGCCTCGAGCTCGTCGAGGTCCTGGCAGTGACGGGCCTCCGCCCCCATCGAGCGGGCATGGGCCGCCCAGTCAACGTGTGGGACGTTGTCCGGGTCGGTCACGCGGCAGTCCTTGAGCAGGTTGTTGAATCCGGGGGTGCCCTTGAATTCCTGGAGGCGGTTGATCACGGCAAATCCGCCATTGTCACAGACCACGACGATCAACTTGTGACCCGTGATCACCGACGAGTAGATATCCGAATTCATCATCATGTAGGTGCCATCACCAATCATCACGATCGGTGTGCCCTCGCCCTTCATGGCCATGGCATGCCCCCAGCCGGCGGGAATCTCGTAGCCCATGCAGGAGAAGCCGAACTCGAGGTCGTAGGTGTCGGGGTTTTTCACCCGCCAGCCCTTCTGGACCTCGCCGGGAATGCCGCCGGCGGCCGCGATCAGGTGATCGGCAGAATCCGCTGACCGGTTCACGATGCCGATGACCTGGGCGTAGGTGGGAACCGGTGTATCGCTGCGCTGCTGATGCTCGTCGACAACGGCATCCCAGTGGCGGAACAGTTCACTGGCCTGGGCCATGCGCGCCGCGTCCGCACGCCAGTCGCCCAGCGCCGCATCCAGTTCGGTCATCGCCTCCCGGGCATCACCGACCACCGCGACGGCGCGGTGTTTGCCGGCGTCGAACCGGGCGGCGTTGACGCCAATGAACCGGGCCTCATGGTCGAAAGCCGTCCACGACCCGGTGGTGAAATCCTGCAGGCGCGTCCCGACGGCAAGCACCACGTCGGCGTCACCGGCCAGCTCGTTCGCGGAGGTGGAACCGATGATGCCGATCGGACCCGCATGAACCGGATCGTAATGCGTCAGGGTGCCTTTGCCCGCCACGGTCTCAACCACCGGGATGCCACGCTCCCGGGCGAACTGCGCCAGCGTCTCGCCGGCACCCGAATAACGGACACCGCCGCCGGCGATGATGAGTGGCTTGCGAGCGGTTCTGAGCAAATCCGCCGCCCGAATGACGCTATCCCGATCCGGCCGCGGACGCGGAATGGTCCACACGCGCTTCTCGAAAAATGCCTCGGGGTAGTCGAAGGCGAGCTCCTGGGTATCCTGCGGCAACGCAATAAAGGCCGGACCGCAATCGGCCGGATCAAGCATCGTCGCAATGGCCTGAGGCAGCGAGGCGATGATCTGCGCGGGGTGGCTGATCCGATCCCAGTAGCGGGTCACCGCCTTGAACGCGTCATTCACCGTCACGGTGGGATTCTCGTAGTGCTCCACCTGCTGGAGGACCGGATCCGGCAACCGGTTGGTGAAGGTGTCGCCGGCGATGAGCAGCATCGGCAGACGGTTGGCATGGGCCGTGCCCGCCGCCGTCACCATATTCAGTGCACCCGGGCCAATCGATGAGGTGGCGATCATGAGCTGCCGGCGACGCATGGCCTTGGCAAAACCCGCCGCAGCGAGCGCCATCGATTGCTCGTTCTGACCGCGCCAGGTCGGCAGCTCGTCCTGCACGGCCTCCAGCGCCTCGGAAAGACAGGTCACATTGCCGTGACCGAAGATGCCGAATGCCCCGGCGAAAAGTGGCACCTCCTCGCCGTCAATCACGGTGAACTGCCGGGTCAGGTACCGGACAAGGGCCTGCGCCATGGTCAGCCGCACGGTCCGTTCACTCATCTCCGCCTCCTCGTTTCCTCTGCATCCGCGAAATACCGGATGCAAAACATTTATTGACATATTCGTTGTTGTGCAAAGATCATTGCAGATAGCCGATGGCCTTTGCAACAGATTTTCGCCACACCGGTTTAGGCGCCGGAGAGTGGGCGAGCAAAGCGCCGCAACACAGCGAGGAAGGAGAGACGATGTCGATCTATGTCGATTACGGCATCTATTCACAGGGCGGGTGGAGAGCCTGCTCCACGACGGTAGATGTCATCTCACCGGTCACGGAAGCCGCCATCGGCGCCGCTCCGGTGGCCAGCATCGAGGACACGCTTGCAGCGCTGGAGGGCGCGGCGGCCGCCCGCGAGACGCTCGAGGTGATGGGCGGGTTCGCGCGGGCGGATGCATTGCATCGGGCTGCTGATCGCATGGTCGACCGTCGTGACGAGGCCGCCCGAATCATCACCCTCGAGACGGGTAAGCCGATTGCACAGTCCACTCGGGAGTGGGGCCTCGCCTGCGATCAGTTCCGCTGGTACGCCGAGGAATCGCGTCGCATCGACGGGCGGATCATCGACAGCCGGGTACCAGGCGGCCGCTTCGAGGTCCACCACCCGCCCGTCGGCGTCGTCGGCGCCTTTACGGCATGGAACTTCCCGGCTGCCCTACCCGCCCGTAAACTCGCCCCGGCACTGGCTGCAGGCTGCCCGGTCGTTCTCAGGCCGTCCTCCCAGACGCCGGGCACCGCCATGATCATGGTGGACTGCCTGCATGAGATCGGCCTGCCGGCCGGTGCGGTCAGTCTCATCGTAGGCCCGACGGCGAATACCTATGCCCCCGTGATGGCGGATGCGCGGGTCCGTAAGGTCTCGCTCACCGGCTCCACTCGAGTCGGCCAGCAAATGATCCGCGATGCCGCAGACACCGTGAAAAAGGTCTCCATGGAGCTCGGCGGCAATGCACCGCTCATTGTGTATGAGGATGCGGATCTGGATTCCGCGCTGGACGTCATCGTGCCTACGAAATTCGCCAATGCCGGGCAGGTCTGCGTGACACCGGATCGCTTTTTCGTCCACCAGTCCCTCTACGACGACTTCGTTGATGGGTTCATCGCCCGCACCCGCGCCATCAGGCTAGGAAACGGGCTTGATACAGACATCGGCATGGGCCCGCTGATCAATGCGAATCGCGTCACGGAAATGGAGAACATCGTGGCCGACGCGCTCAACGGAGGCGCCCGCGTCGAATGTGGAGGTCAGCGGGCCATGGCGTTCGAGCGCGGTCACTTCTTCGAGCCCACCGTCCTCACCCGCGTCACGGATGATATGCGGGTGTTCGCCGAGGAGAACTTCGGTCCGATTGCCGCGATCACGGCCTTCCGTGAGGAGGCCGAGGCGATAGAGCGTGCCAATGCCTCGCCGATGGGGCTCTCCGCCTACGCCTTCACCCGCGATGCTGAGCGTGCCCGCCACACCGTATCGGCACTCAATGCCGGCATGGTCGGCATCAACTCGTTCGCCCTGGCCGCCAGCGAGGCGCCGTTCGGTGGCACAAACTTCTCGGGAATGGGGCGTGAAGGCGGTGTCGAGGGGATCATGGACTACCTCGATACCAAGCTTGCGCAGATCGTTTTCTGACCGGGGGAAGGAAGGATGAGGAAGAATGGACTGAGAGCCCTGTGGGAGGCGGAACGGCCGGCCCTGAATGGTTGGTGTTCGATTGGAAATCCGCTGACCGCCGAAATCATGGCGGCCCAGGGCTTTGACAGCGTCACTGTGGATATTCAGCACGGCGCGCTGGACTACACCGCCCTGCTTCCGATGTTCCAGGCGATGAAGGCATCCGGCGCGACATTGATGGCACGGGTACCATGGCGCGATCCGAGCTGGATCATGAAGACGCTGGACGCTGGGGCAGAGGGCATCATCTGCCCCATGATCAACAGCCGGGCCGAGGCCGAGGAGTTCGTCAGCTACCTGCGCTATCCCCCACTGGGCCAGCGCAGTTTCGGTCCAACCCGGGCCGCCTTTGGACTGCCCGGGTACAACGTCCCGGATGCGAATTCGCAGATCCTGGCACTTGCCATGATCGAGACCGCCGATGGTGTCGAAAACCTCGAGGCGATCGCCTCCACCCCGGGTCTCGATGGCATCTACGTCGGCCCCGCCGACCTCACGCTGGGAACACAGGAAGGACGCCTGGCGCCTGGTTTCGACCGCCAGGAGCCCGAGATGATCGAGCTGATTCAGCATATTGCCAGTGTCTGCAACGCGCATGGCATCGCTGCCTGCCTGCATTGCGGCTCAGCGGACTATGCCGCAGGCGCGATCTCGTGGGGTTATCGGCTGACCACAGTCAGCGGCGATTCCCGATTCCTGGCCGCCGCGGCGGGTACCGCAGTTGCCAACTGGCGTGAGCAGACCGGACGCGATCACGCCACGAGCACCGAAGGAGCGTACTGATGACGAGACTTCTTGTGGCAGGGAAACTGCATCCTGCCGGCGAGGCGATGATCGATTCGCTGCGCGAGGCGGGGCATCATGTGGATTATGTCCCGGACCAGGACGAGCGGGCCTTCGTTCCCTATCTGCCGGAGGCCGACGCCCTCGCCATCCGGACGCAGCCACTCGATGCCGGGATGATCGCAAGCGCAGGCCGGCTACGCGTTGTCTCGCGTCATGGTGTCGGTTATGACGCGGTGAATGTCGAGGCTCTCAACGAGCGGCATATCGCATTGACTGTGGTGGGTGACGTCAACTCTGTCTCGGTGGCCGAGCACGCGATGATGCAACTCCTGGCCGGTGCCAAGCGGGCGGTGGCAGCGGATCATGCGGTGCGTGAATCCGGCCACTGGGGCTGGCGCAATGCACTGGAGGCGCGGGAGCTCTGGGGCAAGACCCTGCTGATCATCGGCTTCGGCCGTATCGGTCAGCGCCTGGCGCGCATGGCCGGCGCATTCGACATGCGGGTGATCGGCTACGACCCCTACCTGCCCGTCGGTCGCTGGCCGGAAGACCTGGCGACGCCCGTCGATTCACTACGGCAGGCGCTCGGCGCGGCCGACTTCATCTCGGTGCATATGCCCCCGGCCCCCTCACCCCTGCTCGGGCCCGAGGAAATCGCCGCCATGAAGCCGGGCGTCGTCCTCTCAAACACCGCGCGCGGTGGCGTCATCGACGAAGCCGCGCTGGCCGGAGCACTGAGCCGCGGCGACGTCGCCTTCGCGGGCATCGACGTCTTCGGCACCGAGCCGCCCGGGGACGGCCATCCGCTCGTCGGCAGCGACAATACACTGCTTTCGCCACATATCGGCGGGCTTACCGACGAGGCGGCCGAGCGCATGGCGATCGCCTGTCTACGCAACGCCATCGACTACCTCGACGGGTCCATCAACCCCGACCTCATTGTCAACCGGGAGGCGATCCATGCCTGACAAACCCCGCCTGCGTATCGGCCTGATCGGCTCGGGCTTCATGGGCCGCGCCCACGTTTTCGGCTTCTCCACGGCCGACCGGGCCTTTGATCTGCCCTACCGACTCGAGCTGTCGAAGCTCGCCGATGTCGACCTCGAAACGGCTCGTCAGGCGGCCGAGGACTTCGGGTTCTCGGAGGCGACCGGCGACTGGCGTGAGTTGCTCCACGACCCCGACATCGACGTGATCGACATCACGGCGCCCAATGCGCTGCACAAGGAAATGGCGCTTGCCGCCATTGCCGCCGGCAAACATGTCTACTGCGAAAAGCCCCTGGCGCCGATGGCGGCGGACGCCCGCGAAATGGCCGAGGCCGCGGAGGCCGCCGGCGTCAGAACGCAGGTCGGCTTCAACTACCTGTGCAATCCCATGCTCAGCCTCGCGCGGGAGATGATCGCCGCCGGCGAACTCGGTGAGATCCGCAGCTATCGTGGTGTCCATGCCGAGGACTATATGGCCGATTCCATGGATCCGTTCACCTTCCGGCATGACCCGGCCGGGGGTGGCGCCCTCGGTGATATCGGCTCCCATGCACTGGCCACCGCGGAATGCCTGCTCGGGCCGATCGAGCGCGTGATGGGCGATTGCGTGACCCACATTCCGACCCGACCGGACGGCGGAAACGGTAGCCGGCGTATCGAGGTTGATGACATCGGACGCGCTTTCCTGCGGTTCGACAGCGGCGCGAGTGGCTCGATCGAAGCCAACTGGCTGGCGACCGGCCGAAAGATGCAGCACGATTTCGAAGTCTATGGCTCGAAAGGCGCAATTCTCTATACCGGGGAACGGTTTAACGAGTTGCACTTCTACGAGACCGCCAGCCGCACTGGACGCCACGGCTTCCGACGCATCGAGGCCGCGCCAGAACACCCGCCTTACGGGCAATTCTGCGTGGCACCCGGGCATCAGATCGGTTTCAATGATCTGAAAGCAATCGAAGTCGCCGGCTTTGTCAGGGCCATTGCCGGCCATATCCCGGAACCCTTCGGTTTCCGCAAAGGGCTGCGGATTCAGACCCTGGTCGAGACCATTCAGCAATCCGCCATCGCCGGGAAGTGGCTGGACGTACCACGGTAAACAGACATGGAAACAGGGCACCCGAACGCGTGCAACGGCATGCCTCCGGCGGACTATGAGGGACTCATCACCCTCATTCATGATCGCTACGAGCAGATGTCGCGGAATTATCAGGCCATCGCGGTCTACCTGACCCAGAATCCGAACGACATCCCCGTCCGCTCGGTGAGTGCCATTGCCGAGACCATTGGCGTGCATGCCTCATCGCTGGTCCGTTTTGCGCAGTCACTGGGGTATTCCGGATTCAAGGAGATCCAGATTCTCTATCAGAAACGACTGGAGACCGCCGCCCCGGGTTTCAGTGCCCGAGTGCGCGCATTACGGGAGGGAATGCGCCACCGTGACGATTTCTCGGAAACGGGGTTTCTACACGAACTCGTCGTACAGGATATTGCCTCGCTGGAGGGCCTGCTCGACGACATACCGGCCGAAGACCTCGCGCACGCCGTTCAGCTCATGAAGGACGCGGAGACGATCTACCTCGTCGGGCAGAATCGCTCGGCGCCGGTGGTCACTCTCGTGCGCTACCTGCTGACGATGATCGGCAAGCGCTGTGTGCTGCTTGATTCCAGCGGTGGCCTCGCCACGCACATCGCACGCACCATGACTCCCGACGATCTCCTGTTCAGCGTGTCCTTTCGCTATTACGCGACCGAGGTCGTCAGCATCGTGGATGAGGCGCATGAGGCAGGCATTCCCGTTGTGGCCATCTCCGACACCACCCTCTCGCCACTGGCGAATTCCGCCACGGTCATCTTCCCTGTTCCGGAACACCGTCAGAGTGTTGCCCGATCACTGGCCGCGCCCATCTGCCTGGCCCAGGCACTGGTCGTCGCCACCGCAGCCCAGCTCCAGAAAAACGAAAAGGACCCGCGCATACCATGGGTGACCGAAGCGTCCAATCGATGAATGTCGCGCTGATCGGGGCAGGCCGTATCGGTCGGCTTCATGCCAGAACCATCAGTGCCGATGCCGGATCCCGGCTGGCCGCCATCGCCGATGCCGATCCGCAGGCCGCCCGGGCACTGGGTGAAGAGATGGGGGTCGAGACACGCGACGTCGAGGCTGTCCTCGCCGACGAGGCGATCCATGCCATTCTCATTGCCTCCTCGACAAACACCCACGCCGATCTCATCGAGCGGGGAACCGCCGCCGGCAAGGCCGTTTTCTGCGAGAAACCGGTGGATCTGGCACTCGCCCGGGCCGAGGCCTGCGCGACACGGGTCGAGGCAACCGGCGAGCGGGTGATGATCGGTTTCAATCGCCGTTTCGACCCCAATTTCCAGGCGCTCCGGGAGGCCTACGTCAACGGGGAAATCGGTCAGGGCGAGATGCTGATGATCACCTCGTTTGACCCCGCACCACCGCCGCTCACCTACATCACCGCCTCCGGCGGTCAGTTCCGCGATCAGATGATCCATGACTTCGATATCGCCAATTGGCTCTGGGGAATGCCCGACGCCGTCACAGCGACAGGTAGCTGCATGGTGGACTCCGCGATCGGAGAGGCCGGCGACACGGACACGGCGATCGTGATTCTCCACTACGCCGATGGCCGACTGGCGACGATCCGCAACACCCGGCGTGCGAGTTATGGCTATGACCAGCGGATCGAACTGCTGGGCGCCACCGGTCTGATTGAGGTGGGGAATGTGACCGAATCCACGCTCATCCATCGAAGCGCCGCCGGTTCTCGCCATAGCAACCCGGTTCATTTCTTTCTCGAGCGCTACATGACGGCGTTCGATCGAGAGTGGCGGGCCTTCAGGGAGGCACTGCTCAGTGGCGGTCCGATGCCGGTGACAGTACGCGATGGCGTCAATGCGCTGCTGCTCGCTGAAGCGGCCATGCATTCACTGGCAGAGCAGAAAACCATCGCCATTACGGCGATCAACGCGCAGGAGACCGGTTGATGGCCGGAAAGCCGCTCGACGTCATTGCCATCGGCAGATCGTCCATCGACCTCTACGGTGGTCAGGTTGGCGGTCGCCTCGAGGACATGCGGACCTTCGACAAGTATATCGGGGGATCGCCGACGAACATTGCCTGCGGGGCGGCCCGTCTGGGCCTGCGCTCCGGTCTGATCAGCGGTGTCGGTGACGAGCACATGGGCCGTTTCATCATCGAACAACTGCACCGAGAGGGCGTTGATACGCGCGGCGTCAAAGTGGATCCGGAACGCCTCACCGCCCTGGTACTGCTGGGTATTCGCGACGATGTGCGCTTCCCGCTCATCTTCTTCCGCGAGAACTGCGCCGACATGGGCCTGACACCGGCGGATATCGACCCGGCGTATATCGCCACCAGCCGGGCCCTCGTCGTCACGGGCACACATCTGAGCCACCCGCAGACCGAGGCCGCCGTACTCAAGGCCATCACCGCAGCCCGCGAGAGTGGAGGGCGAACCGCGCTGGATATCGACTACCGGCCCAATCTCTGGGGGCTGGCCGGCCATGGCGCCGGCGAGAGCCGCTATATCGCGAGCAGCGCGGTCACGAGCCGTCTTCAGAGCCATCTGCACCGGTTCGACCTGATCGTGGGCACCGAGGAAGAATTCCATATCGCCGGCGGCACGACCGACACCCTTGCCGCACTCCGCGCGGTTCGTGAATGCACCGATGCAGCCCTTGTCTGCAAGCGTGGCGCCGCCGGTGCGGTGGCATTCCCCGGCGCCATTCCGGCCGACATCGAGGCGGGTGAGCGCGGGCCGGGTTTCCCGATCGAGGTATTCAATGTGCTGGGTGCCGGCGATGGCTTCATGGCCGGCCTGCTCAAGGGCTGGCTGAGTGACGCCGACTGGTCGGCATCGCTTGAGACAGCGAACGCGTGCGGCGCCCTGGCAGTCAGTCGCCATGGATGCACGCCCGCCTATCCCAGCGCAGCGGAGCTCGATTACTTTCTCCACGAGGGCGTTCGGCGGCCGGATCTTCGCAATGACGAGGCCCTGGAGCAGGTCCACTGGAGCACGAATCGGGCGGGCGAGATCGCTGTACTCAGGGTGCTGGCCTTCGACCATCGGGCACAGTTCGAGGCATTGCCTGGCGCCACACCGGCGCGCATTGGTCATTTCAAACGCCTCTGCCTTCGCGCGGCGGAGGCCGTGGCGGGTGGCGCCGCCGGCTATGGCGTGCTCTGCGATGAACGGCTTGGCCGCGAGGCCCTGCACGAAGCCGCCGAGACCCACCTGTGGACAGGTCGACCGGTGGAGTGGCCGGGATCCCGTCCACTCGCGCTTGAGCCCGAGCTCGGGCCCGACTTCGGTGGGCTCTCGCGCTGGCCTGACGGCCAGGTCGTCAAATGCCTCTGCTTTGCCCATCCCGACGATGACGCCGCGATGCAGGCGGAGCAGGAGGCCACGGTGCATCGCCTTTTTCATGCCGCAAGGCGCAACCGACTGGAGTTCCTGCTCGAGCTGGTGCCCTCGCAGGTGGGGCCCGTGACACCGACCACCACGGCCACGCTGATCGAGCGTTTCTACGAGATCGGCGTTTATCCCGACTGGTGGAAACTCGAGCCCTTCGAAACCGACCACGAGTGGCAGATGGCGGTGAATGCCATTGAGCGCAACGACTCCCGGACCCGGGGCATCCTGGTGCTCGGCCTCGACGCACCGGAGCAATCCCTCTCCCGCAGCTTTGCCAGTGCCGCTCGCCAACCGCTCGTGAAAGGCTTTGCGGTAGGCCGTACGGTGTTCATGGCTGCCGCCCGAGCATGGATGCGCAACGAAATCGATGACGCTGAAGCCACGGCGGCGGTGCAGGCGAACTTCGCCCGACTCTGCCTATGCTGGGACCGGGCCCGCAACGCCGCGAGGAAGGACTGAAACCCGACATGCTCAGCAAGCAGCTCAAGGATCCGGTATTCAACCCACGCTGGCGTCGCCTTGCCGTGGTCGCGTCCTGCGGCGCCTGGACCATCTTCGATCTCTGGCAGCGCAATATCGGATGGGCGGTTTTCTTCGGGGCGCTCACCGCCTACACCGCCTGGCACTTCCTGGTGGTCTGGGAAGACCAGCCACCCCGTGACAAGGACGAGGCCGCCTGACCATGTCTGACCTGCTCATCAAACCCAGCGCCGGCAGCGGCCGCGTGCACCACGTCACGCCGCAGAGCGCCGGCTGGTCCTACGTCGGTTTCTCACTCTATCGCCTGAGCCCCGGGGAGATCGCCCATGACCACACGGGCGATACTGAGGTGATCCTGGTGCTCGTTGAGGGTAAGGCCCGCATCAGCGGCGCGGGACAGGACTGGGGCGTGCTCGGCGAGCGTATGAATGTCTTCGAGAAAACGCCGCCCCACTCGCTCTATCTGCCCGGCGGATCGGAATGGACTGCACAAGCGGAGACACACTGCACGCTGGCCGTCTGCGCAGCCCCCTGCCGGGGCGGCCATACGCCAAGACGGATCGGGCCGGACGGGATTGAACTGCTGCAACGTGGCGAGGGCCAGAACCTCCGGTTCATCAACAACATCGCCATGGAGCACGAGGACTACTGCGACAGCCTGCTCGTCACGGAAGTCTTCACGCCCGCGGGCAATTGGTCCTCCTACCCGAGCCATCGCCACGACGAGGACGACTTCCCACGCATCACCTACCTGGAAGAGACCTACTACCACCGACTCAACCCGGCCCAGGGCTTCGGCGTCCAGCGCGTCTATACCGAGGATGGCAGTCTTGACGAGACGATGGCCGTTGCCGACGGCGACGTGGTGCTCGTCCCGCGCGGGCATCACCCCTGCGGGGTGCCCTATGGGTTCGAAATGTACTATCTGAACGTCATGGCCGGGCCGCTGCGGCGCTGGCGGTTCCAGCCCGACCCGGCGGTTGCCTGGCTGCTGGGAGGCGATCGCTGAGGGCGTCCTCAGATCGAACCCGCATCCACCATGTAATTGCTCGCCGTGCACATCCGGGCGTCGTCCGATGCCAGGAAAAGCACCATGCGCGCGACATACACCGGATTGATGAGATCCGGCAGACACTGCCGGTCGCGGTGCTTTTCGATTGCCTGTGGCGTCACCCACAGCGCACGCTGGCGTTCTGTCATTATCCAGCCCGGGACCACCGTGTTGACTCTTATCCGGTAGTCGCCCAGATCACGGGCCATGGTCCGAGTGAGGCCGTGCACGGCTGACTTTGCGGTGGTGTAAGCCGGCATGTCGCCACCGGCCTCCCACCAGCTATTGGACCCGAGGTTGATAATGGAGCCACCGCCCGCTTCGATCATGCCCGGCGCGACGGCCTGGATTGCAAAGAACATGTGCCGGATGTTCGTCGCGAAACGCTCATCCCAATAATCCTCGGTCACCTCCCGCCAGTCATGGCGGTCGTCGCGTCCGGCATTGTTCACCAGCACGGTGGCGGGACCCAACCGCTCGGCAAGGCGCTTGAAGGAGGCCCTGAGCGCCGCGACATCCCGCAGATCGCAGGCCTCGAACACGACGTTTTCACCCAGCCGGGCGGCGAGCGCCGCGCCCCGATCGAGGTCAAGATCAATAAATCCGACGCGGGCGCCCTGAGCGGCGAACGCGGCGGTGATCTCCTCACCGATGCCGGAGGCACCACCCGTAACGAATACGGTGGTGCCCGCAAGACCCGGATATCGGGCAAAGGCGGTATTCTGCTGATCAGTCATAGCGCTACTGCATCGTTGGCATGACGAACTGATTATCGCTGCGCACGCCGCGTGGCCAGCGGGCCGTGATCGTCTTCATGCGCGTGTAAAAACGAACGGCATCCGGGCCATGAGCATGCAGGACGCCGAATCGCGAGCGCTTCCAGCCACCAAAGCTGTAAAACGCCATCGGTACCGGAATGGGGACATTGATGCCGACCATGCCGGCCTCGATGGCTTGGGCATAGGTGCGGGCCGCATCGCCATCACGCGTGAAGATCGCGGTGCCATTGCCGAACTCATGACCATTGACGATCGCGGCCGCCTCATCGAAATCGGCCGCCCGGACAACCGAAAGGACCGGGCCAAAGATCTCCTCCCGGTAGATCCTCATCTCAGGCGTCACTCGGTCGAACAGGCAGGGTCCGAGGAAGAAGCCGTGGGAATGGCCGGGCACCTCGATGGCTCGACCATCATGGACGAGCGCCGCGCCTTCCTGCACGCCGATCTCGACATAGTCGGCCACCTTCTGACGGTGCTCATGGGTCACCAGAGGGCCCATCTCAGGCTCGTTGCTGTCAAGACCGTTGCCCACCCGGAGCCCGGCCAGACGGGACTGCAGAGCCGCCACGAGCCGGTCTGCCGTTTCCTCGCCGACGGGCACGGCCACCGAGATGGCCATGCACCGCTCGCCTGCCGATCCATAGGCAGCCCCCATCAAGGCGTCGGCCGCGCCGTCGATATCCGCATCGGGCATGACCACCATGTGGTTCTTGGCACCGCCGAGCGCCTGAACCCGTTTGCCATGAGCGGCACCCGTGGAGTAGATGTGCTCGGCAATGGGCGTTGAGCCGACAAAACTGATGGCACCGACCCGGTCGTCCGTGAGCAGGGTGTCGACGGCCTCGCGATCACCGTTCAGCACATTGAACACACCCGCCGGCAGTCCCGCCTGCGCGAGCAGCTCGGCCAGCATCATGGGCAGCGTCGGATCCTTCTCCGAGGGTTTGAGGACGAAGGTATTGCCGCAGGCGATGGCAATGGGGAACATCCACATCGGCACCATCGCCGGGAAGTTGAATGGCGTAATCCCGGCACAGACGCCCACCGGATGCTGCTGCGACCAGGAGTCGACATCGGTGCCCACGTCAATGGAGTGCCCGCCCTTGAGCAGATGGGGAATGCCACAGGCGAACTCCACGACCTCGAGCCCCCGGATCACCTCGCCGCGGGCATCCGAGTAGACCTTGCCGTGCTCACGGGTGATGGCCTCGGCCAACCGTGGCAGGTTGTCCTCCAGCAGGGCCTTGAACTTGAACATCACTCGCGCCCGGCGCAGCGGCGTTATGGCCTGCCACGCGGGGAAGGCCTCCGCCGCCGCGGCAATCGCCTCGCGGGTGCGGTCAGCGCTCGCGAGCGCGACGGACCCGGTCTGCTCACCCGTTGCCGGGTTATAGACCGGAGCACGCCGCCCCCCCTCATCTCGGACGATCGCGCCATTGATGTAATGATTGATTTCAGTGATGGCCGGGGCTGACATGCGCTATCTCCTCTCGAGCACCTTATTCAGGGTGTTATGTTTATTCCGAATAATACATTTTAGCAATTTTTGTTGCAGATGCGCCATGAGAGAAATCGATCACCATGGCCGCCGCGGCGCGGTGTCGGCCGGCAAGGGGCGATGTGACGCTGGCGAGCGTCGAGATGGGAGGGTCGTCGGAGAGCCGCTCAGCCGTCGTAGGGGTGGCGTCGGATGATCGTGTCCCGTCGGTCGGCACCGGTGGAGACGATGTCCACGGGCACGCCGCAGAGCGCTTCGATCCGCTCGAGGTAATCGCGCGCTGCCGCTGGGAGATCCTCGTAGCGCTGCACGCCCAGCGTGGAGGACTGCCAGCCGGGCAGCTCGACGTACTCCGGCTCGCATTCGGCCAGCGCTTCAGCGCCGGTGGGCAGGACATCGCTGCGCTGAGATCCGCAGCGATAGCCCGTGCAGATGCGCAGCGTATCAAGCTCATCGAGGACATCGAGCTTGGTCATGCAAAGCCCCGAGATGCTGCTGATCTCCACGGCGCGACGCATGGCCACGGCATCGAACCAGCCGCAGCGCCGCGGGCGTCCGGTGGTCGAGCCGAATTCATGGCCGCGGCGGGCCAGGTGCTCGCCGAGGTCGTCAGAGAGCTCCGTCGGAAACGGCCCCGCACCAACCCGGGTGGTGTAAGCCTTGGTGATGCCCAGCACATAATCGAGCTCGAGCGGACCCACCCCCGTGCCGGTCGCCGCCGCCCCGGCGGTGGTATTCGACGAGGTCACGAACGGATAGGTGCCCTGATCGATGTCCAGAAGCGTGCCCTGGGCGCCCTCGAACAGGAGATTGTCACCCGCCTTGCGGTGGGTGTGCAGTAGATGACTGACGTCGGCCACCATCGGCTCGAGTTCAATGGCCACCGAGAGGCACTGCTCCTGGATGGCCTGGAAATCCTGTCCGGATTCGCCGTAGTACTGCTTGAGGATGAAGTTGTGATAGTCCAGCAGCTCACCGAGCTTGGCCGCCAGCCGCTCCCGATGGAAGAGGTCCCCCACCCGGATACCGCGCCGCGCCACCTTGTCCTCATAGGCCGGACCGATACCACGGCCCGTCGTGCCGATCGCCGCCTTGCCACGGGCCTTCTCCCGGGCCTGGTCGAGGGCGACATGCGAAGGCAGGATCACCGGACAGGCCGGACTGATGCGCAGTCGCTCCCGCGCAGGGACGCCGGAGGCCTCGAGGGCCGCCAGCTCGGTCATCAGTGCCTCCGGGGAGAGGACGACACCATTGCCGATGAGGCAGAGCACGTCGTCCCTGAGGATCCCGGAGGGAATGAGATGAAGCACAGTCTTCTCGCCATCGATGACCAGCGTGTGCCCGGCGTTGTGTCCGCCCTGGAAACGTGCCACCGCCGATACCCGATCGGTGAGCAGATCCACGATCTTGCCCTTGCCCTCATCCCCCCACTGGGAGCCGATGACTACCACGCTTCTGGCCATTGTATTCCCCGTTATCTAAAGCGGATCGACCCGCCAGTCGCCATCCGTCGTGGATGACAGACGGCGATCACATCCCATCTCTGCCGCTTCGCCCTCGTGCCCCGGCAAAAGCCAGACCACGGTCTCGCCGGATGCACGCAGCGCGTTGATTTTTCTGCGCAGCGCCGCATCGCCATGCCATGGAGCCGCGATCGCCCCGGCTGCCTCGCGCCCGTCATGCCCATTCGATGTCACGCGATACAGCGCCTTGAGATCAGCACTGAAGCCAGTGGCCGGACGCCCCCGTCCGAACACGGCGCCGATATCGTCATAGCGCCCGCCCCGGGCGAGCTCACCGGATACGCCCGGCGTATAGGCGGCAAACACCACACCGGTGTGGTAGCGATAGCCACGGAGCTCGCCAAGATCGAAATGCAGCGTCACGTCGGGCAGGGCAGCCGCCAGCGCTTCGGCGATCCGCTCGAGGGCATCCAGCGCCTCATCAACCGCCTCACCGGCCCCTTGAAGGCACGCCCGTGCCTCGGCGAGGACCTCCGGACCGCCGCTCAGCGAGGCCAGTGCCGCCAGTCGCCCGCGGGCGGATGCCGACACATCCAGCGCGTCGAGCAGCTCGGCAATATCGGCCGTCGCCTTGCGCTGCAGGGCGTCCCAGAGCCGGGCCTCGGCGTCTGCGTCGAGCCTGGCTGCGGCACTCAGCCCCCGGAAGATCCCGACATGGCCCAGATCGATATGCAATGCCTCCACACCAGCCTCGGCGAGCAACTCGGCCATCAGCGTGATGACCTCCACATCGCTTTCGATCCCGGCATGGCCGTAGAGCTCGGCGCCCATCTGCAAGGGGTTGCGGGAGCCGTCGGCCCCCTCCGGCCGCGTCCGCAGCACGGTGCCGCTGTAGCAGAGCCGCACCGGGCCATCGCGACGCAACTGATGGGCATCGATGCGCGCCGCCTGCGGGGTGATGTCGGCCCGTACCCCCATCAGACGCCCACTCAGTTGATCGGTGAGCTTGAAGGTCTGCAGGTCCAGATCATGCGCCACACCGGAGAGCAGCGCCTCGAGATATTCAATCGCCGGCGGCATGATCAGTGCGTAGCCCCAACGCGCGCAGCGCTGGAGACAGGACTGGCGGAGCCGCTCCAGGCCCTCCGCGGCAGGCGGCAGAAGCTCTTCCACCCCATCGGGCAGCAGCCAGGGGTTGTGCTTGCCCGCCAGTTTGTCGTTCATGGCTCCCCCTCAGCGGACCAGGTAAAGCAGCAGGACCCCCGCCAGCATGGTGCCCAGCCCTGTCAGTCGCAGTGCCTTGTCATTGTGCTGGACGATCGAGAACAGCGCCCGACGCAGGGTGCGCGGGCTCACGAAAGGCAGGATCCCCTCGATGATCAGCAGCAGCGCGACCGCCGTGAGAAGATCCTGCATTCCGAACCCGTCAATCAGGGCTGCAGGGTGTCAAGCTGGTCGAAGTAGCGGAAGAACTCCGATTCCGGCGACAGAACAAGCATGTCATCCTGCGAGTTGAAGGTGTTCTCGTAGGCCCTCAGGCTCCGGTAGAACCGATAGAACTCCTCATCGGCCCCATAGGCCTCGGCATAGATCGCCGTCGCTTCCGCATCCGCCTCACCGCGAAGCTCCTCGGCCTGTCGCTGTGCCTCGGCGAGTATCTCCGTGCGTCGGCGGTCCGCGGCAGAACGAATGCGCTCGGCCTGCTCCTGACCCTCAGCCCGGAACTCACGCGCCACCTGTTCACGCGCCGCGACCATGCGGTTGAACACCGACTCACTGACGCCCTCCGGCAGGTCGACACGCTGGAGTCGGACATCGAGTACCGAGACACCCAGCGAATCACCGGCTCTCTGCGCCTGCTCGGTGAGGATGGCCATGATCTCGGCGCGGTCACCGGAGATCACCTCCTGGACCGTGCGCTTGCCGAATTCCGCCCGCAGTCCGTCGCGGATGATCTCCGACAGACGCAGGTTGGCCCGCCGCGGGTTGGCGCCCACGGTGACGTAGTACTGCTCGACATTGTCCACGCGCCACTTCACGAACGAGTCGACGATCAGGTTCTTCTGCTCGCTGGTCAGGAACCGCTGCGGGCTCTCATTGAGGGTCTGGACCCGGGCGTCGACCTTGCGGACGTTGTTGACGAACGGGATCTGGAAGTAAAGACCCGGCGTGAAGTCGGTACGGACCACCTCACCCAGCCGGAACTTCAGGGCCCGCTCGGTTTCCTTGACGGTGAAAGTGCCGAAGGTGATCCCCACGATCAGCAGGACGATCACCACCGCGCCGATGGTAGTCAGACGATTCATCAGCGTGTCTCCCGCATGCGCAGCGAACTGCTTGATGTGCCGCTGCTCTGTGTCCGGTTCGAGCCCGTGTTGCTCGAGACGGCGTTATCCATTGACGGCGTCCCGTCGCTCCCCGCGCTACCGCCGGTGGCCCCGCTGGAGCGCATCATCCGGTCGAGCGGCAGGTACATGAGCTGCTGGCTCGACTCGTTGTCGATCAGCACCTTCGCCGAGCTGCCGAGGACACGCTCCATTGTGTCGAGATAGAGACGGTCACGCGTCACACGCGGCGCCTTGGCATATTCCTGCTGCTGCTGCGAGAACCGGCTCGCGTCACCCTCGGCCCGCTGCACGATACGCGCCACGTAACCCTGGGCTTCCTCGCCGATACGCGCCGCCTGACCCTGAGCCCGTGGGATCACCTCGTTGCGATAGGCCTCGGCCTGGTTGATCAGCCGCTCCCGATCCTCACGCGCCTTGATGGCATCCTCGAAGGCCGGCTGCACCTGCTCCGGCGGCTGGGCGTCCTGGATGACGACCTCAACGACCTCAATTCCGACCTCGTACTCCGCCATCGCCTCGACCACCAGTTCGCGCGTTCGCTGCGCCACCTCGGTCCGGCCCTCGGTGATCACGAAGTCCATGCGCCGTTTACCCACGACTTCGCGGAGCGCACTCTCGGTGACTTCCTTGAGGGTCTGCTGCGGGTCGACGAAGTTGAATATGAAATCCGCCGCGTTCGACACCTGGTACTGCACCGCGAGCTGGACGTTCACGATGTTCTCGTCCTCGGTGAGCATGAGCGCCTCGGAGAGGACCGGTCGCGTCTGCTGAGCGGAGACCGCCTGATACCCGATGGTGATCCGCCGACGGCTGGAGACGTCCACTGTCTGGACCGATTCGATGGGGTACGGCAGATGCCAGTGCGGCCCGGGCATGGCGATCGACTGATAGGCGCCGAACCGCGTGACCACGCCGCGCGTCCCTTCGTCGATGATGTAGATGCCGGAGAGGATCCAGACGGTCAGCAACAGGCCCGCGATGATGCCGACACCCTTGAGCCCGGGCGTTTTACCCTTGCCCCCATCATCGCCGCCGCCAGCTCCGCGGATGCCACCGCCGCGTTTGCCGAACAGGCCCTCCAGACGCTGACGCAGCTTGCGGATCGCCTCGTCCAGGTCAGGCGGCCCCTGGTTGTTGCCGCGTCCGCCCCCGCCACTGCTCCAGGGGTCGCGGTTGCCGCCACCGGGTTCGTTCCAGGCCATGCAAATACTCCAATGTTATGCGGTCAGCGCCGTCGCCGGCCCCAGCCGCGTGATTCTAATGAGCCACCGCACCTACCGGCAAGTTGGCATCGGCAAAAGGCATGAGTTCCGCGGCCAACCCTTCGTGCCGGTAGAGCCGCTCGAGTTCCCGTCGCGGCAGCTCAACCGCGAGCCGGACATGACCCGAGTCGGTGTAGCGCTCCTCGAGGACATCGCCCAAGGCGTAGAAACGCGCCCGCAGGCGTCCTTCCGACGGACTGAGCTCGATCACGCCACGCGCCTGCTCGGCGCTCACACGCTCGGCAATGACCTCGTGAAGCAGCCCCAGCCCCTCACCCGTGGCCGCGGACAGCCATACCGCCACGGCCTGACCGTCATCGTCGCGATCGATCCTCGGCGCCATGCCCCGAGCGTCGATCTTGTTGTAGACACGCAACTGCGGCACATCATCGGCGCCCAGTGCCTGCAGCACCGACTCCACCTCGGCCGCGTTGTCCTCCCGGGCCGGATCCGCGGCATCGATCACGTGCACCAGGAGGTCCGCCTCCACCACTTCTTCCAGCGTCGAGCGGAATGCCGCGACAAGCTGCGGCGGCAGATCCCGGATGAACCCGACGGTGTCGGCCAAGACCGCCGCCTCACCGCCGGCGAGCTCGATGCGCCGCAGCGTAGTGTCCAGCGTGGCGAAGAGCTGATCCGCCGAGTACACGCTGGAGTCGGCGACCCGGTTGAACAGTGTGGACTTGCCGGCGTTCGTGTAACCCACCAGCGAGACGGCTGGCAGATCACGGCGGCGGCGCGCCTTGCGTCCCTGATCACGCTGCCGCCGGACGCGCCCGAGCCGTTTCTCGAGCTGCCGGATGCGGTTGCCCAGCATCCGGCGGTCCAGCTCGAGCTGGGTCTCGCCCGGGCCGCGCAGCCCGATGCCACCCTTCTGGCGCTCCAGATGGGACCAGCCGCGCACCAGGCGGCTGGCGATATGCCGCAACTGCGCCAGCTCCACCTGGAGCTTGCCCTCGTGAGAGCGCGCCCGCTGGGCGAAGATATCGAGGATCAACCCGGTACGATCGAGCACGCGGCAGCGCAGCGCGCGCTCGAGATTGCGCTCCTGGACCGGCGACAGGGCATGGTTGATGAGCACGAGGTCCGCCTCGTGCGCCCGTAGCATCCCGGCGAGCTCTTCGACCTTGCCCGGCCCCACATAGGTCCGCGGATCCGGCTTCCGGCGTCGCCCGGTCTGGCTGGCAACAACCTCTGCACCAGCGGATTCGGCCAGGGCATGGAACTCGCGCAGGGCATCGTCGGCGTCGACAACGCCACCATCCACCTGCACCAGCACCGCCCGCTCGCCCCCGCCGGGGCGCTCGAAAAGCTGCGATGGCGCGGTATCCGGACCCGCCGTGCGCTCAGTCTTCGTCGGCTTCGGGATTACGCTCCTCCTGCAACAGGCTGCGGACGTTGCGGGACGGGACAATCGTGGAGATGGCGTGCTTGTAGACCATCTGACTGATGGAGTTGCGCAGCAGGATCACGAACTGGTCGAACGACTCCACCTGGCCCTGCAGCTTGATGCCGTTGACCAGATAAATGGACACCGGAACCTTCTCCTTGCGAAGCGCGTTCAGAAATGGTTCCTGCAATGACTGCCCCTTCGACATAGTGCCGTGACTCCTTGATCGCTCGCGGCGGTTTTTCTTCTCAATCCTGCGCTCTAAATTACCACGTCCGGGAGGAGATCCCTAAGCCGCGCCTGACAGTCGCCGGCCCCGGAATCGAGCCAGTTCAGGTCCGGCTCCCGGCGCAGCCAGGTCATCTGCCGGCGCGCGAACTGCCGCGTGGCCGCAACACCCCGGAAGCGCAGCTCATCCCGCGGTATCCGGCCATCCAGCCAGTCCCAGACCTGCCGGTATCCCACCGCCCGCATGGCGGGCAGATCCCGATGCAGGTCACCCCGCGCCCGCAGTCCCGCCACCTCGTCGATGAACCCCTCGGCAAGCATCGCCTCGAACCGTGCGGCGATTCGCTCGTGGAGCGCGGCACGGGATGCCGGCGCGACAGCTATTCTGACCAGCCTGCCCGGCCAGGGTTCCGGCGCCGCCTGGGACTGCAGCGCACTCAGCGGCTGCCCGGTCAGTGCATGGACCTCAAGCGCCCGCTGGATGCGCTGCGCATCGTTTGGATGCAGTCGCTCGGCGGTGGCCGCATCCACCGCCGCGAGGCGCTGGTGCAGGGCGGGCCAGCCGACGTCCGCCGCCTCGCGCTCGAGATCCGCGCGGATCCCGGGGTCGGCGTTGGGCAGCCGCGAGAGCCCGTGCAGGAGCGCACGGAAATACAGCATCGTTCCCCCGACCAGCAGTGGCACCCGACCGGCGCGATGCGCGGCGTCGATCAGCACGCGGGCATCCCGGGCGAACTCCGCGGCCGAATACGCCTCGGCTGGATCACGGATGTCGATCAGCGCGTGTGGAGCCCGGGCCTGCACTGCCGGGTCAGGCTTGGCGGTGCCGATATCCATGCCACGGTAGACCATCGCCGAGTCGACGCTGATCAGATCAAGCCCGCCCGCGGCGTGAAGCGCCAGGGCCAGATCGGTCTTGCCGGCGGCCGTCGGGCCCATGAGACAGATCACCGGCGGCTTTTCGGCCTGCCCCCTGCTCATCGGCCACGCAGGAAAAGCCGATCCAGATCGGCCATCTCGAGGGCCACCCAGGTCGGCCGGCCATGATTGCATTGATCGATATTGGGCGTGCGCTCCATCTCGCGCAGCAGGTTTTCCTGCTCCGTCAGGGTCAGGCGCCGGTTGGCGCGCACCGAGCCGTGGCAACCCATGGTGGCGAGCAGATGGCGCTGCCGTGCCTCGACGGCGGCCATGCCCTCATGAGCGCGCAGATCGGCGAGGACATCCCGAAGCAGGGCCTCACCATCGGCCCGGGCCAGCAACGCGGGCACGGTCCGCAGACGCAGTTGCTCGGGCCCGGCCCGGTCCACCTCCAGGCCAACCGCCTCGAGGAGCGCCCGACTGTCCTCCGCGAGATCGGCCTCGCCCGGCGTGACCGCCACCGCCACCGGCATCAGCAGGGGCTGGCGCGCGATCCCTTCCTGTGCGTACTGATGCTTGAGACGCTCGTAGACGATGCGCTCGTGGGCAGCGTGCATGTCGACCAGGATCAGGCCCGTGGCGGACTCGGCCAGCACGTAGACACCATGTATCTGGGCCACCGCATGACCGAGCCGTGGCACCCCCTGCCCGCCGGCACCCGTATGGTCCGGCTCGGCCTCGCCAGCCGGCGTCGCATCCGCTGGCCCGGCATAGACCGCCCTCGCCTCGGCGACGGGCAGTGGCAGATGACCGGGCCGGGGCGCGGCGTGGAACGCCGGCCGGGACGCCAGCCCGCCGCGTACATCGCCTCGCCAAGGGGCGGACACCGACACCGATTCAACCCGCGCATCGGCATCCCCGGCCTCGGCCGACGACACCGCCGCCGCGGCACCGCCATGCGCCAGCGCGCGGGTGATCTGCCGGTGGAGAAAATCGAACACCAGGCGGCCGTCACGGAAGCGCACCTCATGCTTGGTGGGATGCACGTTCACATCCACCAGCGCCGGATCCATCTGCAGGTGGAGCAGATAGGCAGGGAAGCGGTCCTTGAAGAGCACATCAGCATAGGCCCGGCGCAGGGCCTGTGTGACCAGCCGGTCACGGATCATCCGACCGTTGAGATAGACATACTGAAGATCCGGCTGACCGCGGGCCGCGGTGGGCAGACCGATCCAGCCCTGCAGCCGCAGTCCGGCCGCCTCGGTATCCAGGCGCAGGGCGGCCTCGGTGAAGGCATGCCCCATGAGTTCGGCCACGCGCTGTTCGCTGCGCTCGGCGGGGAGCGCCGGCAGGTGCAGTAACTCACGGCCATTGTGAGTCAGCCGGAACGCCACCTCCGGCCGCCCCAGCGCCACGCGGCGGACCAGTTCCTGAATGTGGCGCAGCTCGGTGCGCTCAGTGCGCAGGAACTTGCGCCGCGCGGGGACCGAGTGGAACAGATCGCGCACTTCCACCGTTGTGCCGGGTGGATGGGGGGCGGGCACCGGCGTGCGCTCATCACCCGCCGCAAGCATATGGCCATGATCGGCATCCATCGGACGCGAGGTGATCCTGAGCGCGGCGACCGAGGCGATACTCGGCAGGGCCTCGCCGCGGAATCCCAGGGTGGCGATATGCTCGAGGTCATCCAGCGCGGCAATCTTGCTCGTGGCGTGAGACTCCACCGCGAGCGCCAGATCCGCCGCCGCCATGCCGCGGCCATCATCGCGCACCCGGATCAGCCGCGTGCCCCCGGCTTCGATGTCGACCTGGATCGCCCCCGCCCCTGCGTCCAGCGCATTCTCCAGCAGTTCCTTGAGCACCGAGGCGGGCCGCTCGATGATCTCACCGGCAGCGATCTGGTTGACGAGTTCGGGGGACAGACGGCGGATGCTCATCCGCACATTATGCCGTCGCACGGCGCTGGGGAGGAAACCGGATCAGGGGATACGCAGCGTGCGGCCGGCAGTGATCATGTCGCCACCGATGTCGTTGACGCGGCGCAGCGCGCCAACGCTCACCGCGTGACGCTGCGCGATGGCCGAGAGCGTGTCACCGCGGCGCACCATATATTCGCTGTCGTCCACCTTGAGGGCCAGCTCCGGGCGGGTCCGCGACACGTACGCCTTGACACCATGGACAAGGCCATCGGCGAGCTGGCGCTGGTAGGCCTTCGACCTGAGACGCCGCTCCTCATCGGGATTGGAGATGAAGGCGAGCTCCACCAGCACCGAGGGCATGTCGAGTGACTTGAGCACCGCGAAGCCCGCCTGCTCCACATCCCCGCCGTGCACGTCACCCAGCGCGTCGAGCTCCTCGATGAGAACACGCGCCACGTCAACGCTCTCCTCCACCGTATGCGCCCTCGACAGATCCACCAGAACGGACGCGAGCTGCTCATCCTTGTCCGCCAGCGACACGCCACCGATCCGGTCGGCGCGGTTCGCGCGTTGGGCGAGGACCCGGGCCATCTCGCTTGTTGCCCCGTTGCGGGAGAGCACGAACACCGATGAGCCCTTGACGCGGCGGTCGTGGAAGGCATCGGCATGCAGCGAGATGAACAGGTCCGCCCCCGACTCGCGGGCCTTGCGGGTGCGGTCACGCAGCCCGATATAGTAATCCCCGTCCCGGATCAGCACGGCACGCAGCCCGTCGACGGCGTTCACCCGGTTGGCCAGCTTCCGTGCCACCGCCAGCACAATATCCTTTTCGTACGTGCCAGCGGCACCGATGGCACCGGGGTCTTCACCGCCATGACCGGCATCGATGGCCACCACGAATTCCCCGGTTCGGCCTGACTCGGCGGTGCGCACCGGGGCATCGCCGCGCCCGCCCGACGATCCGTCATCGACCCCGCCACCGACATGGTTGAGATCCACCACCAGGCGGTGGCCATAGTTCTCATTCGGGGCCACCCGGAAACTCTCCGTGGCGAGCGCGCGATCGAGGTCGAACACGATGCGCACGCCATCGTCCCGACGTCCGCTGCGGATCCGCCGAATCGGCCCTTCATCGCGAATGCCCTCCAGCAGCGCCGGATCGAGGCGGGCATCCGCGAGATCGATGACCGCCCGATGCGGGCCCTCAAGGGTGAAGAGCTCATGATCAGTCGGCGAACTCAGATCAAGGACGACCCGCGTGTGATCCGGGCCGTTCCACGTCCGGACGTCCTCCACCACCGTCTCAGCCAGCGCGGTGGCCGGCGCCAGTAGAAGTGCAAAAACCATTGCCAGGACGCGCATCGTCCCCCCATTCCCGGAATTCTTTTCTCCAGTACGCCACAGCGCTGCGGAGATTTCAACAAAAACCCTTGGCTCGATAGGAGGATAGGGTGATGTCTTAGTCTACTGGATCAAGCATTCTGCGCAGATCCGACCACTCCCCGGAGAATGCCTCGAGATGCGCCATGCGTCCGCTGTCCGATAACGCCAGGTGCACATGCAGTCCCGGCGCGGGAAGAACGCCCTCGCCCCGCTCCGGCCACTCCACCAGCAGCAGCCCCGCATCGAGGAGCTCACGCAGGCCGATGAACTCGAGCTCTTCAGGATCCGAGAGCCGATAGAGATCCAGATGGAATACCGCCCCGCCGGAGAGCTCATAGGGCTCGATCAGCGTGTAGGTCGGGCTGCGTACCGCGCCCTCATGGCCCGCCCCGCGCAGGAACCCGCGGACCAGCGTGGTCTTGCCGGCGCCCAGATCGCCGGTGAGATGAACGCAGCCGTGCCGGGGCCGCTTGGCCTGGAGCGCGGCGCCCAGCGACTCGGTGGCCGCCTCATCGGGCAGATGAAGCGCTGTCGCTGTCATGGATTGACCACGCTACGCAGGGCATTGAGCAGGTCACCGGCCAGCAGACCGCGCTCGCCATCCAACGCCGCTCGATCCGCCGCCCGGGCATGGGCCTGGACGCCCAGACAGGCCGACGCCAGCGTGTCGAACCCCTGGGCCCGCAGCCCGGCGATGAGACCGGTGAGCGCATCTCCCATGCCACCGCTTGCCATGCCGGGGTTGCCCTCGGTGCAGACGCGACAGCACAGGCCATCGCTGATCAGGGTGCCGGCACCCTTCAGCACCGCCACGCCGCCATACTGACGGGCGATCGCCGTCACCGCGGCAAAGCGGTCCCGATCGATTTCCGCGATATCCGTATCCAGCAGGCGCGCCGCCTCCCCGGGGTGCGGCGTCAGCACCCAGTCATCGCGCCGGGTGGGCGCCTGCGCGAGCCAGTTGAGTCCGTCCGCATCCACCACCAGTGGTCGATCGCCATCACGGACCGCCTCGAAGAGGGCGCGCCCCCACTCAGCCTGACCCAGCCCGGGCCCCACCGCGAGCATATCGGCGCGTGCGAGCAGCGCCGCCAGCCCGCTGCCTGCCTCGACGCCGTGAACCATCAGCTCGGGCCGCGCGGCAAGGAGCGCGGCGACATGCGCCGGCCGGGTCACTACGCTGGTCAACCCCGCGCCGCTGCGGGCCGCGGCCTCACCGGCAATGCGCACGGCCCCGCCCATGCCAAGATCACCACCAATCACCAGGACATGCCCGAACGCACCCTTGTGCGCGGTGCGAGGTCGCCTCGGCAGCCCCGCTTCCAGCGCCTCCGCGCCCAGCAGGCGGGCCGAAGGCTCCATGCCGTCATGAACCGCGGCGGGAACCTGGAGATCATCGAAGACCACCTCACCGATGCAGTCGGCCGCCTCGCCGGTAAACAGCCCCTGCTTGAGCCCGATGAAGGTGGGCGTCAGCGCCGCCCGCACCGCGATCCCCATGACCTGTCCGGTCCGGGCACTGAGACCCGAGGGCACATCCACGGCGACGACTCGACAGTGGCTGGCGTTCACCGCTCCGATGGCATCGGCCATCGCGCCGCTCACCGGGCGATCAAGCCCCGTTCCCAGCAGCGCGTCCACCACCAGATCCGTTTCCGCCAGCCGCTCCGGGGAGAACGCCGCTGACGGAACGCGGGCGAGCGCCTCGTCGGCCGCCCGGCGCGCATCGCCGCTCAGGCCCGCCGGATCGGCGAACGGGCAGAGATCGACCGCCAGACCGGCATCCGCCGCCAGACGGGCGATCACGTAGCCATCACCGCCGTTGTTTCCCCCGCCGCAGAGCACCATCACCCGCCGCGCGTCGGGAAAGCGTTGCCGGATGAGGCGCCAGGTGGCCCGGCCGGCACGGGCCATAAGCACGCCGCCGGGGATGCCGTGGTCCTCGATGGCCCGCCGGTCGAGTGCGCGGACCTGTTCGGGTGTGTAGAGGGCGTCAGGCAATTCACTCATGCCCCGATTATAACGACTCTGCCGATCATCGGCGGGGAATCGCTACACTGGGGGCCATGGAACGCACGGCCGACATGCAACGCCTCCGCGACGATATCCGTCAATGGGCGGATGAACTGGGATTCGACGAGCTGGGCATCGCCCGACCGGCGCTCAGCGAGGATGAAGCGCATCTGCTGCGCTGGCTACGGAATGGCCGGCACGGCACCATGCGCTGGATGGGCCGGCATGGCGTCAAGCGCGCCCGGCCCGAGCGCCTGGTTCCCGGCACGGTGCGCGTCATCAGCGTGCGCATGGACTACCGCCCGCCGGACCTCGAGGCCGATGACGCCGTGCTCGCCGACGCGCGCCGGGCGTTCATCGCCCGCTATGCCCTCGGGCGGGATTACCACAAGCTCATGCGCAGGCGTCTACAGCACCTGGCAGACCGCATCGAGGCCGCCGTGGGGGAATTCGGCTACCGCGCGTTCGTGGACAGCGGCCCGGTCCTGGAGAAGGCCCTGGGCCGGAATGCGGGGCTGGGGTGGATCGGTAAGAACACGCTGCTGCTCAATCGCCACGCCGGCTCATATTTCTTTCTCGGCGAACTCTTCACCGACCTGCCACTGCCCGAGGACGGCCCCGTGGAGGATCTCTGCGGAAGCTGCCGGGCGTGCATCGATGCCTGCCCCACCGGGGCCATCACCGGCCCCCGTCAGCTCGATGCCCGGCGGTGCATTTCCTACCTGACCATCGAGCACGAGGGCGGTATCCCCGAGGACCTGCGCCCGGCCATCGGCAACCGGGTGTTCGGCTGTGACGACTGCCAGGCCGTCTGCCCCTGGAATCGCTACGCCCAACCGACGGACGAGGCGGACTTCCAGCCACGCCATGGCCTCGAGAGCGCCTCGCTGGTGGCGCTTTTCCGCTGGGACGAGACCACCTTCCTCAAGCGCACCGAGGGCTCTGCCATACGCCGCCTTGGGCATGAGCGCTGGCTGCGCAACCTCGCCGTCGCCCTGGGGAACGGCCCTGATGATCCGGAGGCGGTCGAGGCCCTGCGCGAGCGCCTCGACCATCCCTCGGCCATGGTCCGTGAGCATGTCCAGTGGGCCCTGACGCGGCTCAGTCGTCCCAGCGACGCGGCAGCGGCTCACCATTAGTCGGGTCGATATAGGTCTCGATCACCATGCCCTGCTCATCGACCATCGTCACCTCATAGGCGCCGTCATCGATCTCGATCTCATAGGGCGTGTAGCCCTGCGACTCGAGCTGCCCGGCCACCTCGACGAGGCTCATCCAGCCATCACGCGGCATGTCGTCGTCCCGATCATGCCGATCATCACCATCGGCAATGGCGATGCCCGCGCTCAAGAGCACGGCAGCGGCGAGACCACCGACCAGACCCGGGATCATGCGATTGCGATTCATAGTCAATACTCCTTGCGGTTTCTGCGAATGCAGCCCTGTGCTGCGGGGACCAATCTGCCACCCGCCGACTGACCGCAGCCTGACGGCGTCTGTCAGCGATCTGTCAGGTTGGGACGCGCTACACTGCACCCATGAGAGATGCGATACCGGCCCTCCTCCTCGTCGGGCTGCTGGCCGCGGGTGCGGCATATGCCGATGACGATCACATGCGCGCGCGCCAGGCGCTCGAGCGTGGCGAGGTCCTGCCGCTGACCGAAATCCTCGAGCGGGTGCGCGAGCAGTACCCGGGCCATGTCCTCGAGACGGAATTCGAGGTGGAGGACGACGGTTATCGCTACGAGCTGGAACTGCTCGATGAGGACGGCTATGTGCTCGAGATCGAGCTGGATGCCGCCACAGGAGAGATCCTCGAAGTCGAGCGCGAGGACGACTGATGCGGGTCCTGGTAGTCGAGGACGATCCGATCATCCGCGCCGATCTCGGCGATGCCCTCACCGCCGCCGGCTTTCTCGCCGAATCGTGCGGCGATGGGAACGAGGCGCTGTTCCGTGGCGATACGGAAGACTACGACCTGATCGTGCTGGATCTCGGCCTGCCGTCACTGGACGGGCTCAGTATCCTGCGCCAGTGGCGCGACAACGGCCGCGGCATGCCCGTGCTCGTGCTCACCGCGCGCGGCACCTGGAGCGAGCGGGTGGCGGGAATCGAAGCCGGTGCCGATGACTATCTGCCCAAACCCTTCCACATGGAGGAGCTCGTCGCCCGCGCCCGCGCCCTGGTGCGCCGGGCCGCCGGCCATGGCAGCGCGATCCAGACGCTCGGCGACCTGCGTCTGGATGCCAATCAGATGCGCGTCACGCAACGGGGCAAGCCGGTGAGCCTGACGGCGCTGGAGTATCGGCTGGTGGCCTACCTGTTCCACCATCGGGATCGAACCGTCCCCGTGACGGAGTTGCTCGAGCATCTCTATGGCGATGACGAGTCCCGCGACGTCAATGCCATCGAGGCGGTCATCACCCGGCTGCGTCGGAAGATGGGCGCCGAGGTCATCGGCAACCGTCGGGGTTTTGGCTACTACCTGCGCGGGACCGACGAGTGACCCGCAGCTCATTGCGCCTGCGCCTGGCGCTGGCGGGGGCGGTTGCCATCTGCCTAAGCCTCGCACTGGCCGGATGGGGGCTGACGCTGCTGTTCTCCGCCCATGTCGAGCGGCGCGCCGTTGGCGAACTGGAAACCCATCTCGATCAGGTCCTGGGTGCATTGGAGCGGGGCGCGAGCGGCGCGCTGATTCTCGGCAATCAACCCGCCGACCCGCGCTTCCGGCAACCCTATGGCGGGCTCTACTGGCAGATCGATACCGCGGGGGAGACGCTCCGCTCGCGATCGCTCTGGGACTGGCAGCTCACACTCCCTGCCCTCTCGCCCACGGACGGACTGGCGGTGTTGCATGACCTCCGGGCACCCGACGGCCGCCGCCTCCTCGGCGTGGAGCGCAGCGTCGTGCTCCCTCCCTCACTGGGTGGCGAGACCGTGACCCTTCTGCTGGCGATGGACCGCGACGCCCTGAGCGCGGCGACCCGGGGCTTCGCCGAGGATCTGCTGCCCTACCTCGCCCTGCTGGCGGTGGCGCTGATCGCTGCCGGCTGGCTCCAGCTCCGCATCGGTCTGCGCCCGCTCGGCGAGCTTGGACGGCGCCTCTCGGCGATCCGCACGGGCGATGCCGAGCGCCTCGGCGAGAATCTCCCCAGCGAGGTGAGCCCACTCGCCTCGGACTTCGACGCCCTGCTCGCCGCCCGCGAGGCGGAAATGCAGGCGGCCCGCCAGCGGGCGGGCGATCTCGCCCATGGACTGAAGACGCCCCTCCAGGCACTGCTCGGCGAGAGCCAGCGCCTGCGTCAGGCGGGTCACGAACAGACCGCCGAGAGCATTGAGCAGATCGTCGGCAGCATGCGCCAGCATGTCGACCGTGAGCTCACGCGCACCCGGGTGGCGAGCCGCGCTGGCGGCGCCTGCAGCGACGTCGCCGCGGTCGTCGCCCAGGTGGTCGATGTCATCGTGCGCACGCCGGCCGGTGCCCGTCTGGACTGGGATACATTGATGACGGGGGACGGCGGGCCCGGACCGACCGCCGGCGCGCCGATGCAGGCTGCGCTGGATCCGGCGGACCTCGCCGAGGCCCTTGGCACGCTGGTGGAGAACGCCGCCCGCTACGCGAGCCGGCGTGTGGAGATCACCGCGCGGATCAACGACGCCGCTCTGATCGAAATGGGCGTCCGGGATGATGGCCCCGGCCTGCCCGAGTCGGCCCTCACCGGGCTGCTCGATCGCGGTGCCCGGCTTGACGAGTGCGGGGGCAATACCGGCCTCGGTCTGGCCATCTGTCGCGAGATCGCCGAGGGTGCCGGGGGTGGGCTCACCCTTGAGAACGCCCATCCGGGACTCCGGGCACGGCTGACGCTGCCCGCGGTCCGCCAGGCCCGGCGCCAACGCTAACCGCGCCAGTCCCGGTAGCGCGCAATCAGCCCGGCGGTGGAACCATCCACCCCGTCCGGCGCCTGACCGCCGGCGATGAGGGGCTTGAGATCCGTGGCCAGCACCTTCCCCAGCTCGACACCGAACTGGTCGAACGCGTTAATCCCCCAGATGGCGGCCTCGACGAAGGTCCTGTGTTCGTAGAGCGCGATCAGTGCGCCGAGGCTGGAGGGCGTGAGCGCCTCGAGCAGGAGGGTGTTGCTCGGGCGATTGCCGGGACAGTGCCGCTCCGCGGCCATGCCCGGATCGCCCCGCCCCTGCATCAACGCCTGGCTCTGGGCGAAGAGGTTGGCCGTGAGCTCCAGGGGGTCGCCATGCTCACCGGCGACAGGCCGGGCCACACCGACGAAATCCACCGGCACGACATCGGTCCCCTGGTGCAGGGCCTGGAAGAAGGCGTGCTGGCCCGGCGTTCCGGTCTGCCCCCAGATGGCCGCCGCTGTGGGAAGGCTGATGGACCGGCCATCACGGTCGACGGACTTGCCGTTGCTCTCCATGACGAGCTGCTGGAGATAGGCAGAGAGTCGGCCGAGCCGCTCCGTGTAGGGTACGACGGCCTGACTCCGCCGACCGAGCAGCGTGCCGTTCAGCACCGAGACCAGGCCCATCAGCACGGGCATGTTCGAATCGAGCGGCGCCTCGGAAAAGTGCCGATCCATGGCATGGGCACCCGCCAGCAGCTCGGCGAAGGCGCTCGGGCCAATGCCCAGCATGATCGCGAACCCGACCGCGGACCAGAGGGAATAGCGTCCGCCGACCCAGTCCCACATGGGCAGGGCCAGCGCGGGATCCAGCCCCAGCTCGCTGACCCGCTCGAGGTTGGCGGTCACCGCCATGACCTGCCGCTCCAGCACGTCATCGGCAGGCACGCGGCGACGCAGCCAGGCCATGGCCTCGTGGGCGTTGGCCATGGTTTCCACCGTCCCGAAGCTCTTCGAGACCACCAGTACCAGCGTGCGCTCGGGATCACAGCACGCCATCGCTCGCTGTAATTCAACGCCGTCGACGTTGGCGACGAAGTGCACGCTCGGGCCGTCCGCCAGCGGCGCCAGCGCCTCGAGCACCAGTCTGGGCCCCAGATCGGAGCCGCCGATACCGATATTGATGACATGCTCGATGGGCTGGCCAGTGGCCCCGGTGCGCCGGCCTGTGCGGATCGCCTCGGCCAGTTCCGCCATGCGCGAGCGGGTATCTTCGACTTCCCGGGCAATGTCAGGCCCGGCCCAGCCGGTTTCGCCCGCCGGCACCCGCAGTGCGGTATGCAGCACCGCCCGGCCCTCGCTCCGGTTGATCGGCTCGCCGGCGAGCATCGCATCACGCAGCCGCGCGACCTCCCGGGCCCGGGCGAGCGCCAGCAGCCGGTCACGGGTCGCCCGGCTCAGCGGCTGCTTGCTGTAGTCGAACAGTATCCCCGCGGCGGTCAGCGAGAACGCATCGAATCGCGCGGCATCCTCGGCGAAGAGGCCGTTGATGGACTGCCTCGCAATGGCCTCCCTCGAGGCCCAGAGCCGCTGCCAGGTGTCGTCATTCGCCAGTGTATCCATTCCCTCCCCCTTGTCCGGAATGCGGGCGGCTCACCCGCACGTTGTCAATCAGCCGGGCACGACCGAGGTAGGCGGCCACCGGGATCACCAGTTCACGGTCCCCGGGCCCTGCCGGTGCCAGATCGGCCGCGCGGCGGATCTCGAGATAGTCCGGCGTCATGCCCGCCTCGCGGATCCGCTCCCACCCGTCAGCGAGAAGCCCCTCGAAGTCGTCCTCGCCGGCCTCCATGCGCGCGGCAAGATCGCGGAGCGTGCGATACAGCACCGGCGCCCGCTCACGCTCGGTGGGCTCGAGGTAGGCGTTGCGGCTGCTCATGGCAAGCCCGTCGGACTCCCGCGCGATCGCGCCGCCGACGATCTCCACCGGCAGACTGAGATCCTCGACCAGACGCCGGATGACCAGGAGCTGCTGATAATCCTTCAGACCGAACACCGCGAGATCGGGCTGCACCAGGTTGAGCAGCTTCGTCACCACGGTGGCCACGCCGGTGAAGTGCCCGGGTCGCGATGCCCCGCAGAGGATATCCGTCAACTCCGGCACTTCCACCCGCGTGCGCAGACTCGGCCCATCCGGATAGACGGCCTCCACGGCGGGGGCGAACACGACATCGGTATCATGGCGCCGCAGCGCCTCGCAGTCCGCCGTCCAGGTCCGGGGGTAGTTCTCGAAATCCTCGCCCGGCCCGAACTGCGTGGGATTGACGAAGATGCTCACCACGACGCGGTCGCTTTGACGGCGCGCCTCATCGACCAGTGCCAGATGTCCCCCGTGGAGATTGCCCATGGTGGGCACGAAACCGATGCGCTCACCCTGGCGACGCCATTGCGCCACCGTCTCGCGGAGTGCCGCGATGTCCGTGATCGTCCACATGAGTTACTCGAATCCGTGTTCCGGGCCCGGGAACCGCCGCGAGCGGACTGCCTCGACATATGCCTCGACGGCGGCCGGGATGCTGTCCCGCCCGGCCAGGAAATCGTGACTGAACTTCGGCGGCCGCCCCGGCGTGATACCCAGAATGTCCTGCAGCACCAGAATCTGGCCATCACAGTCCACGCCGGCGCCGATGCCGATCAACGGCAGACCGGTGGACGCCCGCACCCGCGCGGCCACCGGCGCCGACAGGCACTCCACCAGCAGAATATCGGCACCCGCCGCCTCCAGCGCCCGGGCGTCCGCCAGCACCTGTTCGGCGGCCTCCTCGCCCCGGCCCTGGACGCGGTAGCCGCCAAGCTGACCGACGCGCTGCGGACGCAGTCCGAAGTGCGCACAGACCGGCACGCCGGCCCGTGAGAGCGCCTCGACGATGGGCGCCTGCTCGGCGTTGGCCTCGATCTTGACCATATCCGCGCCGCCCTCTTTCATCAGCATCGCCGCACTCTCCAGCGCGGCCCGGCTGTCGTAGTCACTGAGAAACGGCAGATCCACCATCAGATAGGCACGATCCAGCCCGCGGGCGACGCAGCGGGTGTGATAGGCCATCTCCTGGAGCGTTACCGGCACCGTGCCGCCATGCCCCTGCATGACCATCCCGAGCGAATCGCCCACCAGCACGACGTCGACGCCGGCGCGATCCACAACGCGGGCAAAGCTGTAGTCATAGGCCGTCAGCGCGACGATCGGCGTGCCATCGGCCTTCATTCTGCGCAATGTCGAGAGCGAGATAGAACGTGTCATGGCCTCAGAGTACGCCCCTCTCCGGGTTGAAGTAATGCCGCCCGGTCCGGGCCAGCGCCATTTCCTCAATCAGCGATTCGAGATGATCGGCATTGTCCAGCGGATCGAAGGCGGCGGCGTTGACGATGAGTACCGGCGACGCCTGATAGTGATGGAAGAAATCGACATAGGCACCCGAGAGGCGCTCCAGGTAGTCGATGTCGAGACGCCGCTCCGGGCCGCTGGCATATCGCCGCAGCCGTGCCTGCAGCACATCGGCGGGCGCCTGCATATAGATCACCAGATCCGGCGCGGGCACCCCCGGCGCCAGGGTCTGCCAGACGCGGTCGTAGAGATCGAACTCGTGGGCATCGAGGTTGAGTTCGGCGAACAGGCGGTCCTTCGCGAACAGGAAGTCGGCGACATGGCGCGGCGCGAAAAGGTCGTTCTGCCGCATGCCGCTGAGCATTTCCGCACGCTGCATCAGAAAGAAGAGCTGCGCGGGGAACGCCCCCTCCCGCGGGTTTTTGTAGAAACGCTCAAGGAACGGGTTCTCCTGACTGCGCTCCAGCAGCGGCGTCGCCACCAGGCGCTCGGCGAGCTGCTCGGCGAGACGCGACTTGCCCACCCCAATGGGCCCCTCCACCACCACGTAATCCAGGCCTGGCGACGTCATGCCCTACTCCACTGCCATCAGGTCATCCGCCGCGACGCGCTCGGCGAGGCTGGCCACCGTCCCAAGGCCTGGTACCGAAAGCGCCGGGGCGATCTCGGCCAACGGATGCAACACAAAGGCGCGAGAGGCCAGACCCGGATGGGGCACGGTCAGCGTCGCCTCGTCGATCTGCTGATCGCCGTAGACCAGGAGATCCAGATCCAGGGGTCTCGCTCCCCAGCGTCGACCACTGCGATCCCGACCGGCCTCGGCCTCCAGCGCCTGCAGGGCGGCCAGAAGGGCCTGCGGCGAGAGGGCCGTTTCGATCTCGGCCACCGCGTTGACGTAATGCGGCTGATCCGCCGGGCCCATGGGTGGATTGCGGTACAGCCGCGAGGCCGAGGCGCGAGACGTCTCCGGGAGCTGATCGAGCCAATCGATCGCCCGGCGCACCTGGGCCACCGGGTCGGCCAGATTGCTGCCTATCCCAATGAATGCCTGCACCGCCAAGGATCAGCCCCTGTCGCCATCCGCGGGTGAGGCGCTGCCACTGGTGCCGTTGCGGCGCCGACCACCCCGTCGCCGCCGGCGGGGCGGCGTTGGCGGTGGCGCATCCGCGCTGCTCGTGGTGTATTCCTGCCACCAGTCGGCAAGCTCGCGATCCACCAGTCCGGCCTCGCCGCGGAGCAGGAGGAAGTCATAGGCAGCCCGGAAGCGCGGGTGCGAGAAAAGCCGCTTGGCCTTTTTCTCCGACCGGGTATCAAAGCGCGGCTGCAGGGCCCAGATCTCGCGCATGGGCATGGCGAAGCGCTTGGGAATCGCGACCTGCCGCAACTGGCGCTCGAGTGCCTCGGTCACCGACTGCTCGAAGAGCTCGCGATCGACGCCGGGCTGGAGGCGCCCACCGGGCAACTGCGCGAGGATGGCCGGCCAGAGCAGGGCCGCGAACAGGAACGCCGGTGTCACCGGCCGCTCCTCATTGACCCGCCGATCGGTACTCTCCAGTGCCCGGGCGATGAAGGTGATGAGCTGGCCGTGCTCATCGTCATCGAGTGCCGTATCACTCGCCGGGAAGAGATAACGGAAGAGGCCGTGCTGGCGCAGCGCCTCGAACGTCTCGACGCCCTGGCCGGCCATGAAGAGCTTGAGCACTTCGTCGAAAAGCCGCGCCGGCGGGATATCGTCAAGCAGATCGGCCATGCGCGGAATGGGCTCGGCGGTGCCGGCATCGATGGTGAATCCAAGCTTTGCGGCAAAGCGGACCGCGCGCAACATCCGCACCGGGTCCTCCCGGTAGCGGACGGCCGGATCACCAATCAGCCGCAGGCGCCCCGCCTGCAGGTCGGCCATTCCGCCGGCATAGTCCACCACCGAGAAATCCGCGATGTTGTAGTACAGCGCGTTGATCGTGAAATCCCGCCGCAGGGCATCTTCCTCGATGGTGCCATAGATGTTGTCGCGCAGGATCATGCCGTCCTCGACCACGCGATCGCCGCCATCATCATCCGCCGGTGGCGGCGAGAGGGCCCGGAACGTGGCCACCTCGATGATCTCGGGCCCCCAGTGCACATGCGCCAGCCGGAAGCGCCGGCCGATGAGCCGGCAGTTGCGGAACAGCGCCTTGACCTCGTCCGGCGTGGCATCGGTGGCCACATCGAAATCCTTGGGCTCGCGGCCGAGCGAGAGATCGCGCACGCCCCCGCCCACCAGATAGGCACCGTAGCCAGCGTTCTTCAGCCGGTAGAGCACGGTCAGGGCCCGCTCGCTGATCTGCGATCTCGATATGGCGTGCTGGTCACGCGGAATGATGGTGGGTTCGATCCCCCCGGCTTGGGCTTCAGTCACAGAGCGGGCTCAACCTCTTGTGCGTTAAAAACGAGCCCGTATAATACCAGCCCTCGCCAGCGAGGCCGATCATGGCCTCCAATCGGCGCAAAACCGGCAACGCTCCCATCGTCTAGTGGTGAGGACGCCGCCCTCTCAAGGCGGAAACCGGGGTTCAAATCCCCGTGGGAGCGCCACCCCCATACTCACCGGATCGGACGCGTCAGCCCTCTTCCGCCGACATTGCGGGCACAGGCTCCGGCAACTCGGCGAGCGCCGCATTACTGCCATTCAGCGAGACCTCCGTGACCAGTGTCTGGGCCTGATTGAGCGCCCGGAAGCCCACCTGCATCTGCCCGCTGTTGCGGAACTGCTCGAGATGCTCGGGGGAGAGCAGTGCAATCACCTGACAGCCACTCGCATAGCAGGTCGAAAACGGCAGAGGCACCTCCTCGTTCTCGTCGAAACGCACCACGACACCAGCGCGCAGATCGAGCCCGAAGGGCAGTTCCATGGCGATGACCACCCCGTCGGTGTTGCGCAGCAGCGTCACCTGCAGAAGGCGCCCGCCCCCCTGCTCGTTCTCGACATCCAGTCGCTGCGTCATGCGGCAGGCACGGGGCGTACTTTCGACGCAGACCACCGTCCAGTCGCCATAGACCTCCGTTGAGGTCTCGATTTCCGGTGCCGCATCGCCCTCCTCCTGCGCTACGGCGGACGCCATGACCATCAGGGAAATCGTGGCAACCAAAAACACCAGCGCCCCCCGAAACCGCTTGATATGGCGATCGTTCGATAAAACACGCATCAAAAAAGCCCTTTGTAAATAGTGTTAGCGTTTCCATTAAAGGCCGACGTGTACCCTATCGCTATGTGGATCCGTATCATGCCGGCATGAGTATTGCCGAAGAACATCGCCCCAGCCTCCTGCGCCGCCTCGCCGCCGTGCTCTATGACGGTATGCTGCTGATCGCATTGTGGATGGGTGCGGGCGCGCTATGGATCGGCTTTCACGGGGGCAACGCGGCCCCCGCGGGAGACGGTGCCTTCCGGCTTTATCTACTGGCGGTGGCTTACGCCTTTTTCGTCGGCTTCTGGATATGGGGCGGGCGCACCCTGGGCATGCAGGCCTGGCGGCTGCGGCTGATTGACGCCGACGGCAACCGCGTCACCGTCCGCGCCGCCACCAACCGTTTCGTAGCCTCCATCCTCTCCTGGCTGCCCGCGGGCGCCGGATTTCTCTGGGCACTCGTTGACCGCGAAGGCCTGACCTGGCACGACCGTCTGTCGAAGACCTACCTCTACCTGGAGCCGAAAATCCGCTAGGGCTCCACCTCACCGGCCTGCCATGACGACGCCTGTAGGCTGCACCAGAAAGACCGCCGTCACCGACATCGAAGGCACGCCACGCTGCGCCTGAAGCTCCGCCAGCGCCACGCCCACCACACTCTTCACATCGCCCTCGAGCAACCGGCTGCCGACCGCATCCACGCCACGGATCACGACGCGGCCACCCTCGGCAAGCATCGCCTCGAACCGGCCCCGGCGGCCGTCCACATCCTGCGTTTCGAAGGTGACCCGCTCGAGGAAGCGCTCGGGCACCGGCTCCGCCCCGGCATCCACCCGGACACCGGCAGATCGCAGCACAAGGTCACCGTTATCCATGCTGAGTGACAGCGTGGGCAGTGCGTCCGGGATACCCCCCTCGCTCACACGGAAGACCGCGATCGGCACGGCACTCTGACCGGCACCGTCGGCGAGCGGCATGTTCACCGCTGTGCGAACGATCACCACGTCCGTGCCGCGGATGATCATCGTCCGCCCCGACGCCGACGCCGACGATCCGGACACGGACCTACCGGCCCCGGGCAGCTGATCCTGTGGCACCAGAGAGCGGTAGTAGGGCTCGCCGACGCCGACCACGCGTCCATTGACGGAAGTGGCATCCGTCACGCCGAACACCACGACCTCGCCCACCGTCAGAATATCGTCACGGCTCACGATCGACATATCACCGCCGACGACGATGTTCTCAAGGAGCGTGGTCCCGCCTGAGCGAGGCGAGAGGTCGCCACTCGCCAGCACATCGACCCGCAGACCACTCGAGGCGGCAAGCGTCACATCCCTGCCCCGGGCGGAGACATTCGCACCGAAGCTGTTATCGGCGCCGTTGAGGGTGATATCGAAATCACTTGGCGGGTTGGATCCGCTCCGCGCCGTTATCGACGTGTTGCCATCAACCCGGATGCCGGTCCCGGCCGCCTGGTCGATCGGGCCATCCGTGCTGGTGGCATCAAGCGTCCCCGTGGCGGTGACATCGCCGAGCGTGAGCCCGCCGGTGCCGTCGGCCAGGGTGATGTTCTGACCGTCCGCGTTCACCGTCCCGTTGAAGTCATTGGTCGGCGCGTCGAGGGTGATATCGGTTCCGGCGGTCAGGTCCGTCGGCCCGGTCAGGACAGTGAGCTGGCCGTCCGGGCCCTGGGTGATCGCGCCTGAAGTGGCCGCGGCGGTGAGCTGGTCGACTGCGATCGTCCCGTTCAGGTTCAGGTCGGTGGCCGCCGTCGCGTCCAGCTTCCCGCTGGCGGTGACATCGCCGAGGGTGAGGTCGTCCGTATCGTTGAGGGTGACATCGGTACCCCCGAGCACATTCACCGTCCCGTTGAAGTCGTTCTCCCGGTCGAGGGTGATCGCGCCGTCCGCCTCGAGGTTGGTCGGACCCGTCACGACGGTGAGCGTGCCGCCACTCTGGGTGATCGCCCCGCCCGTGCTGGTCAGGTCCGCGCTGTCCGCCGTGATCGTCCCGGAAAGATCGAGGTCGTCTGCCGCCGTCGCATCCAGCTTCCCGCTGGCGGTGACATCGCCGAGGGTGAGGTCGTTCTTGTCGACGATCGTCAGGTCCCGCCAACTGCCAGCGTTGGCATTGTCAAAGGTGACCACGCCGCCGAAGTCATTGTCCACGTTGGCGAGGACCGCGTCCTGGTCAGTGGAGGTATCGGCGGTGAAGGTGCTCGTGCCTGTGACCGTGACGATGCCGCTCTGGGTGAGCCCGCCGCCGGCGCCGCCGCTGCCCGTCTTCGTAACCAGGTTGCCGCTGGCATTGAGGGTGCCCAGCGCGAGGGCATTGCGGTCGGTCAGGGTGATGTCCGAACCCGTGGCGGCCACCGCGCCCCCGAAGTCGTGCTCGTTGTTGTCGAGGGTGATCGCGTCGTCGCTGGTGCCATTGTTGGCGGTCAGGCTCGCGGTGCCGGTCACCTCCAGCTGGCCCCCCGTCCCATCGGTGATCGGCCCCGCAGCGGACAGGGTGAGATTGGCGGCCGCGCTCGGGTCGTCGTCGGGGAAGTTCGCGATCTCCATGGCGTCATCCTCGGCGATGGAGACGTCACCCGAGCTCATGAAAGTGAGCGTGCCGAAGCTGAGATTGTCGCCTATCTGGTCGCCCAGGGTGATCGAAGCGCCCTCGAACTCGGCGTTGCCGGCGATGGTGATCGTGGCGTTGGGATCGTTGGTGAGCGTGCCGGTGACAAGGACCGCGTAATCGCCTGTCGCGCTGAGGTCCCCGAGCACCGCGTCCCCCTCCTTCTTCACCCCGATCGTGCCCCAGGAACCCCCGCTCTTGGGATTGGGGTCGTCCAGGAAGGACACCTTGCCCCCAAACTCATTCGCCTGGGTGCGGAGGTTGGCGGACTGGTCGGCGACCCCGATGGCGAGGAAGGTGGCGTCCCCGTCGATGGCGAGGATGGCGGTCTCGGTGGCCGGCGCCTGGGTGAGCCCGCTGCTGGTGCTGCCCTTCGGCGCTCCCGTCCGGGTGGTGAAGTCTCCTGTCGCGGTGATCGCGCCCAGCTGGAGGGCGTTGCGGTTGGTGATTGAGATGTTGGCGCCGCTGGCAGTGACCGAGCCGCCGAAGTCGTTGCTGGCGAGATCCAGTTCAATGTCCTGCCCGACTGCCATGAAGGTGGCCGGACCGCTCGCGACCGTCATCGTGCCCGCGTCGTCCGTCTGTGCAATCGCACCCTCGTTCGCGGTGACCGTGAGGGCCCCGGCCTGATGGGTGACCGGACCGGAAAAGCTGATCGCGCCCTTCTCGGTGGACAGCACGGAGTCGCCCGTGGCGGCCTGCTGGTCCCAGCCGGTAACCCGCAGCTCGTTGGAGGTGCCCCCCGTACCGGCGACCTCGGTCAGGTAGATGCCGCCGGCAGCACCGGTGCCGTCGTTGGCCACGGAGAGGGTGCCCGAGCGGAGGGTGAGTGGATCGGAGCGGGTGCCGATTCCCTGGTTGGCCTGCAAGTCGACCGGACCCACCGAACTGAAATTCACGGGGAGGGTGCTACCCGCCGTGCGGTTGTCGGCGATCGTGGTGCCGGCCTCGACGGTGATCCCCGGCGAGGTCGTCACGCCCCCATCGGCCGGCCCGGTAACGATCCCCCCAAGCGAAATGGCGCCGCTCGCCGTGTAGAGAACGGATCCACCGTCCCCCGCGGTCGCCGTCGCATCATTCTCCATGCTGATCCCGCCCGCGGTGGTCTCGACGGACAGGTTGCCGAGCGTTTCGATGTTCGCGGCCTGGGTGACGGTGCCGCCGGCGGTCAGCTCCAGCGGACCCTCGGCATCGATTCCGCTGAGGCCGGTGACCGTCTCGGTCTCCGTGGCAAGCGCACCGCCACTCACGACCACTTTTTCCGTGGCAATGCTCCCCGTGGTGCCCACGGTCAGCGCATCGGTCTCCCGCACATAGAGGCGTCCGTCGCTGGCCGATCCCGTGATCGCCGCGAGGGTACCCACTGCGGTTTCCAACTGATTCGCCTGCTTGCCTGCGAAGGTATCGGCGTCGATCCGCAGGGCCTGAGCGCTGACATCCGTGTCCGCATCGTCCGTCTCGGTGGGCGTGTCGGCGTCCTCGATGGACCCAGCACTCGTCAGGCTGACCTTGCCGTTGGTCGCGGTGAGATCGCCGACCACCAGCCGGACCGTGCTCCCGTCTCCACCGTCCCCCTTCGCCTCGAGGATCTGGTCGCCGTCGGCCGTCTGCAGGCTCGCGGTGGCGTCCATGAGAAGGTCGGCTCCCGTGGCGAACAGGGTCAGCGAACCACTGCCCCCGGTGCTCACGGTGACCGCGCCGTTCGCGGAGGGGTCCGTCTCGAGGTGCAGGGTGTCAGCGGCCGTGAGAGTGATGTCGCCCGTTCCCGAGGACACCGTGGTCGTTGTGTCGGCGGCGGTCCCGGAGATCGTGAGGTTGCCCGTTTCCGCCTCGAGGAGGACGAGTCCGGTGCTCTCGGCCGACAGGGCGCTGCCCGAGCCGACGGAGAGATCCTGGCCGGCCCGCACCAGCAGGCCGCCGGTGCCACCGGTCAGCGTGCTGTTGTCGTCGACGGTGACCGCTGTCTTGCCCGCGACGAAGAGCAGCCCGTTTCCGCTGGTGGTCACCGAGCTGCCCGCGCCGACGGTCACACCGGTTTCCGCGACCAGGCTCACATTCCCCGTGCCCGAAGACACCGTACTGCCCGCGCCCAGGCCGAGCCCGGCAGCGCCCGATTCGACGCGGACGACGCCGCCGGTGCCCGTGGTCAGGCTGACCCCCGCGCCGACGGTAAGCGCCTCTTCCGCGTAGAGGTCAAAGAGGCCGGAACCGGAGAGGACATCGGCATTGACCGTGAGCGTGCGCGTGCCCGTGGAGCCCGTGGCTTTCAGGGCGATCGCACCCGAGCCGTGCGCGGAGACGCCGACCGATGAGCTGCCGTCGGAGCCACCATTGATGGTGAGGGCGCCATTCGGGGTGCGGAGGTCGATCTTGCCGTTATTGGCGGTCGTTCGGACGTCGGAGAGAGAGGCCTTCTCGACCGTCGCGGTGGTGCCGGTCACCGTGACCTGCTCGACGACCGCGCTGTACCGCGTGTCCGTCGGGCTCTCCACCGAATCGACGGTGAGGGTGCCGCCCTCCCCGCGCAGGTCGATGCCGTCGGCACCGGCGGCCGTCGCCGCAAGGGTGCCCGCGGTCGTTTCCAGCGCGCCGGAGCCGGACGAGCTGCCGATACTCCCGCCCGCCACGAGCGCGAGCCCGCTCGCCTGGAGCTGGCTCGGGCTCGACGACCCGCTGGCGTCCGCGTCGAGGAGCGACCCTCCCGCTTCGAGGTAGATCGTGCCCCCGTCCGCGTCGAGCGAGGAGACGGTCAGGTCGCTCCCGGTCTTGACGTAAATATCCCCGGTGGTGACCGGATCACTCGCCGAGTCACCCGTGACCACCGAGGTGTCCGCGGCCATCGTCCAGGCGCCGCTGGTGGCCTCGCCGTAGAAGGTCTGACCGGCGCCGGTCGTCACCGTCACCCCGCTGGCGAGGTCAATATTGGTATCGGCGAGGAAGGTGATGTCGCCGCCGGTCGAGGTCACATCGGTCTGGAGGTCGAGCGCACCGCCCGAGGAGGCGAGCCGGAGGTTCCCGCCCGCCTGCAGGGAGTCCGTACCCGACCCCGAGCCATCCTCGGCGACCAGGTTCCCTCCCGCGGACAGGAGGAGATTCCCGCTCGCGGTCAGGTCGTGGACCGTGAGGGCGTTGGTGTCGGCCAGACGGACATTATCGGCGCTGATGACCCGCACTTCCGCGCCGAAGTCGTTTCCGCTCTCAGCCAGAGTGATGTCGTAAAAAGTGGGCGTAGGGGCACCGTTGGAAGCGGTCAGCGTCGTGGTGCCACCGATGCCGACGGTGGTGCCCGTGGACTGGGTGATGGCCCCGTCGGTGCTCTCAAGAGAAAAGTTCCCGGACACGTCGGTCGCGCCCAGCACGATTCCCCCGTCGGTCTCCTTCAGCGCGACGCCGTTCCAGCTACCCCCGTTCGCCCCCGCGAAGGTGACCGCGCCGCCGAACCGGTTGTCCTGTCCCGAGAGGCTCGCGTCCTGGTTCGCCAAACCGTCTGCCGTAAAAGTGCTCGTCCCACCCACGGTGAGCGCGCCGCTCTGGGTAAGCCCGCCGGTGGCTCCCCCGCTGCCCGTGGTCAGGGCGAGATCACCGACGACCGTGGAAGCCCCCAGATCGAGGCCGGTGGCGTCGACGAGGGTCGCGTTGGTGGCGTTCGGGATCGTGACGGTCCCGGTGAACTCATTGGCCGTGTTCGTGAAAAGGACACTGCCCGCCTGGGCGTCGAGGGTGACCGACTGAGCGCTGATTGGCCCTGTGCCGCTGATGTCGCCACTCAGGGCGGTGAGAGTGATGCCGTCGGCGAAGGTCGTCACCCCGTCGTAGGTCTGGGTGTTGCCGTCGGTCTTGATGTTCTTCTCCACGGCGAGCAGACCGTTGGAGGAGAGGGAGGTGAGGGCGGTGGTACCGCCGACGGCCTCGTCCAGCGTGACCTGCGCCGTGTGGTCGAGGGTGAGGGCATGGCCACCGTCAATCGCGGAACCCAGGGTGATCGTGCCGTTGTTCGCCTTGACCGTGGTGTCGCCGGTCAGGGTGATGGCGCCGGTGGTGTTGGACCCACCGGAAGCGCTGTTGAAGAGGGCACCGCTGTTGGTATCGCCGGTACCGGCCAGCGACAGATTGTTGGCCACACTTTTGGCATTGAGATCCAGAGCGCCACCACTGGTGACCGTCACGGTCCCGATCCCGACGGCACCGGAGTCGAGGGATCCACCGGACAGCGCGCTGTCGACCCCCGCCTTGACGATCCCTGCAGTAACCTCAACGCCCCCGGCAAAGGTGTTCGGGGCGGAGAGGGTGAGGGCGGTGGCAGATGCCTCCGTCTTGATCGCGCCGTCACCGCTGATGACGCCGCTCAGCTCCTGACTCAAAATACTCGTATAGCGCAATTCACTGCCGTCGGCGATCGAGATGGTGCCCGCGTAGTTCCCATTCCCGAGCGATCCAGATCCATCGATCGACAGATTCCCATCCGCGATCGTGGTATTTCCGCTGTAGGTGTTCGCGCCGAAGAGTCCCAGATCCCCGGGACCGCGCTTCGTCAGGTTGCCGGCGCCGGCAACGATACTCGAGATGGATAGCGTCTTTCCGGCATCAACCTCCAGGGTGCCGTTAGCGCTTCCAATGGTTATGCCACGGTTTGCGGAGAGCGTTAAGTCATTCAGCGCGCTCAGCGTACCGCCGTTCAGCATCAGGTGGGCTGGCGCGACCGATGTGGGGGTAGTCCCGAGGTTGCTCGAGCCGAAGATCCCGAGCGTGCCGGCGTTGATCGCCGTGGCGCCCATGTACGTGTTCACACCGGTGAGCAGCGCGGTGCCCGCTCCCATCTTGGAGATACCGTAGTCGCCGCTGATGACTCCCGCGAGCGTGAACTCATCGCTCGCAACATGGATCACGCTGTCATCGGTGAGCGAGATGGCCCCCGTAATCCTTGCCGTGGACCCACCCTTGGCGAGAGTGCCACCATCGAGGGTGACCGGCTCGCCGACCGAGTAAATGCCCGTATAGCCAGACGGTGGAGCGAGATCGAGGGTGGCGCCACTGCTCACCACGGTCCCTGCTGAGGGGGCACCGAGCGGCGTGGGAGTCGCATTCGAATCCCTCGCCTCCAGCGTCCCCGCCCCCACCGTGGTCACGCCCTCATAGGTGTTGTTTCCGGTAAGGACGAGCTTGCCGGAACCGGTCTTGAGAAGGTCCGCATTGGCATCGCCCGAGACTACCCCACTAATCGTCAGATCGCCGCTGCTGGCATCGATCACGGTATCCCCGGTCAGGGTGATCGGCCCGCTGGCTGTCGCGGCATTGCCGCTGGCGTTGTAAAGGGCCCGGTCGTTGAGGGTCTGGCCGACGCTGGCGAGGCTGAGCGCGTTGGCGATCGTCTGCCCGTTCAGATCGATGGCGCCACCGCCGGAGGCGCTGACCGTGCCCGTGCCGAAGGGGCCCGAGGTCACGCTGCCCGTGCTGGAAGCCCCCGCCTCCACCCGGCCAGCGGTCACGGCGATGCCCCCGGCGAAGGTGCTGCTGCCGCTGGTGAGGGCGAGCTTGCCGCCGTTCGCCGTCATGGAGAGCCCGCCTGCCCCGGTGATGACCCCGGAAAGGGTCTGAGTGGAACCGGTCTCCGCGTATTCGAGCGTGGCCCCACTCGCCAGCGCGATCGCCCCCGCGTAGTCCCAACTGCTGCCGCCGAGATTCCCGGTAACGCGGAGAGTCCCGCCGTCGACGGTGGTGTCGCCGGTGTAGGTCTGCTGGCCGGAGAGGGTGAGGGTGCCCGTGCCCTGCTTGGTGAGAGCACCGTCGCCGCCGATGCCCCCGGAGAAGGTCGTCGAGGAATTATCCGCGCCGGAGGAGAGCACTGTCGACGAAGCAATCGTGACCGTGCCCGCTCCAGCGAGCGAACCAATCGTATCGGTGCTGTCGACCGCGTACTCCGCCCCGCTCGCCACGGTGAGAGCGGTGGCGTCCGCCAGTGTACCGGTGACCTTGAGGATGCCGTCGTTGAGAGCGGTGGTCCCCGCGTAGGTGTTGGTGCCGGAGAGGACGAGCGTACCGTCTCCCTCTTTGGCGAGACCGCCGGAACCGCCGAGGAAACCGGCGACCGTGTCGGTGTCTCCGGCGGAGACGTCCACGGACAGGGTACCGGCAGCGGACAAAGTCGTACCCACAGCACTCGTCAGCGCCCCAAGGGTGGCATCTCCGGCGACCTCCAGGGTGCCGTCGACAAGGTCGAGAGCGCCGGTGTCGCGCGCGCCGGTGTCGTCGCCATAGGTGAGCGAAGTCAGCTCCACGGTGCCCGCCTCGGCTGCGCCGGACAGGCTGCCCTCGTCCAAGGTGATAGCGGTGCCCTCCGGCACCACCACGGCGGCCACATTGGCAAGGTCGGGAACGGTACCCGCCAGCCCGCCGGTCGTGCTTTCCCAGTTGGCCGGATCGAACCAATGGCTCCCGTCGCCGCTCCCCGTCCAGGTCGCTGAATCCAGGCGCATGATGGAGGCGGTGGTCGTCGTGTTGAAGGAAGCACCGGTGATCGTGACCGAGTAGTTCCCGGCCGCTTCGCCGCTCAGGCCAACCCCGCTGATACTCACGGTTCGGTTCGTGCCGACATTCTTATCCGCGAAGGCGGCCGAGCGATCGACGACCAGATCGTCGCCGACGACGGGCTTCTGGCTGTCAGTGCCTGTGTAGGCGAGACTCACTGTGGCGGCAGCGCTCCCGTCGTAAGCCCGGTCGTCCCCCGTGAAGGTGATGACCAGCGGCCGCTGGGTGATCGTGCCGTCGTTCCCGGTGATCGTGGTCGTGCCTCCGCCGGGGATGGAATAGTTGTCCGGATCGGCCCCGCCGCCCTCGGAGAGGCTGAACCCCGTCAGGCTGTACGCCTTGCCCGTGCCGACATCGGCCGAGTCAAAGGCCCCGGTACCCCCGCTCACCGTGATCGTCTCTCCGCTGACCAGCCCGGATTCGGCGGCACCCGTCCCCGCAAAACCGACGGTCACGTTATCCATCGCGGTGGTGCCGTCGTACACCTTGGAAACGCCCGAGCCCGAGATCTCGAGCGGCCGCGGCGTGATGGAGGCGGCTACCGAGACGCTGGACGGCACCGTGTAGTCGGAGGTGTTGCCAGCGCCGCTGATGCTGTCGAGGGCGAAGGAAGCCAGCGACAGGGTGTCCGCCGTGGTCACATCCTTCGTATTGTAGCTTCCCGTGTAGGTAAACCCCGGGTTGCTGTCTGTGCTGGCGAGCCCGGAGATCGCATAGCTCGGGGTAAAGGGCGTGTTGGCGTTATTGCCATCGGCAACGTCCGCGTCGGTCGTGCCATCGTAGACCTTGGTCACTCCTGTATTGGTGAGAGTGACGCTGAGGGGGCGCGCGGAGAAGCTCACCTCGTTCTCCGCGGTGGTGTGGCTCAGCCCAGTGGAGAGAGCGCTGCCCGCCGTGGGATTCTGCCCCTGGATGCTGTAGTTGCCGACCCGCCCGCTGGCATCCGCCAGGGTGACGCTGCTGACAAACTTATCCGGCGTGGCCACATGGAGGTCCGAAGCCGTCGCGGCGGAGACCTCGAGCGACTCGCCCTCCACGAGCCCGCTGTCCGGATTCCCGCTGATCGCGCGAAGGCTGAGGGCCGCGGCCACATCGTCCGTGCCGTCATAGACACGAGTCGCAGAGAGGGAGAGCGGGCGTCGGGTCAGGGTGACCTGGTTGTTGGCACCGGAGGCGCTCAGGTCCGGGAGCTGGTAGTTCGAAGCGCGACCGCCCGATCCGTCCGTGGCGTCCTGCAGGACAATACTGCTCACATGCGAGGCCTCCGCGACGTCGCGGTCGTTGGCGAAGGCGTTGTTGAAGGTGAGGGTTTCCTTGCCAGCATCGGAAGTGACGCCCGTATCGAGGGTGAGGTCGGCCGACCCGAGCTCTCTCGTACCGTCGTACGTGCGGTTCGCGGAAAGAGAAACGGTCTTCGGGTTCACTTCGAGCTGGCCGGCAATGGCGATGCCACTCGCGAGCGCCCCAGTGACGTTGACGACATTCTCGGCGAGGAGGCTGTAGGAGCCGACATCCCACTGCCCGGTGGTGGTGTTGCGCGTGCCGTCACCGTCAATGTTGAGCGTCACGGTGGCGTCGTTGGCATCGGTGAAGACCAGATCGTCGGTGGCGGAGCCGGTGGCGTCCGTGAGGGTCAGGTCAATTTCTTCGAGGACGTTGGTGGCCGTCACGGAATAGTCAGTACCGGAAGCCGAAACTTTGGTCGCGTCGGCGAAGCTGCTGACGCCGCTCTCGTAGGTGACATTGCCGATTTCGAGGACATCGCCATCGATCGCGACCACCTCCGCGGTGGCGAGGTTGCTGCTTCCGTCGGTGAGGGTGACTGTATCCCCCCCACTGAGGGCACTCGCGGCCGCGTTGCTCGTCACCGAATTCGGCGCGGTGATGTAGCTTGCCGAGGTGGCCGTGTAGCTGGCTTCGGTCCCGTAGTCCGTCGAGGTCGATCCTACCTGAACCCGCAAGTGGTCCACCGGCAGGATGGTGAAGGTGCCACCGACATAGGTGACCGTGTAGTTGGCGGAAGGGCTGGTGATACTCGGGGTCAGGGCATAGTCGCCGACTGCCTCCCCGCTGGCCCGGTTGACCGAGGCCGTTCCGCCGAGGTCGGTCTCCCCGCTGGCGAGCCCGGTGTAGCTGATCCCGGCAAAACCGCTCGGATCCGTCTGCGAGTAGAATTTCGCATCGTCATTGGCGGTGACGGTCGCCGCGCGCTGATTGACCGTGAGGGTGTCCGTCGCGGTGGAGAGCTCGTAGCCGAGGGCGGAAGTCGATGGGACTGACCCGTCGCCCACCCGCAGCGTGTAGGGGCTGCCGCCCGCGGTGGCGTCGTAGTACCCGGATGTGTTCGGCGTGACCGGATTCGTGTCAGCAGCATCGTAGACATTGGCCGCGAGGTCCGCCCCGTACGCGGCCGCCACCGTATCGCCGTTGGCGAGGTTCGCCGTGTCCGAAACGCCCGTGGTGAGCCCTGGGTTCTCCCCATAGGTGATGGTTTCACCATCCGGCTTTACGGTCAGCTGCGGCTGTTCGCGGTAGATCGCAAAGACGCCCGTCCCGAGGGTGGCCGAATAGCGTGTGGTCGTCTCGTCGCTCCCGTAGCGGAACCGGCCGCTACCATCGTCGACCAGCCAGTGCCCATTGTCGTCCGCGCTGGGGTGGCTCTCGGCGACACCCGTGCTGTCCGCGAGGCTTCCGGTGTAGAGCGTCACGCGGCCACCGCTGCCCGTGACGACCGTGGCACCGTTGCTGACGAGCAGGTTGCCGGCGGTGTCCGTCCCGACCGCCGGGGCGGCGGACGAGATATCCTCTCCGCTGCCCGCATTGAGGACAATCGCGCTGGCGGTCCCGGCCGTCGTCTGGATCGACTCGGCAAGGGTGAGGTCTCCGCTCACGGTGCTCACGGCGACATCGCCGGCGGACCAGAGTCCGGTCGGGTTGACCATGCCGATGGTGAGCGCGTCGGCGTCGACATACGACAGGCTACCCAGCGGAGTGGTGCTGCTGCCGCCGGCGAGGATGGCCACGTTGTTCGCTGCGTTCGTGAGCGTGAAATCCCCCACCCCGCCGAGCGAGAGATTGTCGGCGGTGAGGGCCGCCGACTGGGTCACGGACCCACTCGCGTTCAGGGTGAGGGTGGAATTCGTGGCGGTAACGGCATCATTCAGAGTGAGGTCGCCGCCATAGACCGAGATCGGCCCCGCCGCCGTGAGCGCGCTCCCGACTGTTACATCGGCGGTATTGGTCGTCTTGCCGAGGGTGATGGAGGAAGGGTTGCCGGTCAGATTCACATTGGTGGTGTTGACACCAGCAAGAAAAGTCGGCTCCACAGCGGAGGTAAGGGAGAAGCTGCCCGTGGTGTCGAACTCAGTCGCATTCCCGGCAAAGGTCGCCTTGTCCGCTTCGATCGAGATCGCCGAAGAGCTCGAGGTCATCCCCGTCCCTGACGCCGCACCGATCACGATCGCGCCAGCGGAGATCGGCTCTAGGTAAAACCCTGTGTAATCGGCACCCGACGCGAGATTCGACGGCTTTTCGTCGCGCAAAGTGATCGCACCACTGGTAGAGAGAACCTGCAGGGATGACCCGTCGACGGCGATGCCTCGGCTGTTCGCCGAATTTCCACCGCCAATTCCCGTGACCGTAATGGCACCGGTGTCCGTTTCAAGGACAACCTCGCCCAACTGTAACGCGAAAACATTGCCTTCCGTGGGAGAGAGGCTGGCATCCCCTGTGATGGAAATTGTGCCATCTCCACTGGTGCGAAAGGTACTGTAGATAAAATTGCCGGCTCGGTCGGAATCTAGCGAGCTGCCCGGGTCATGCGAGCCGTTGGCCGACACCGTAGAGGAGAAGGTGATATTGCCTCCCTGCGCATCCAAGGTCGCTCGATTGCCGTCAGACCCATCCAGCAGCAGGAAGTTATCTCGCCCGTTCGTAGAAACGGTGTTCGCGACCGTAAAGTCAATATCCGCACCATTGGTGACCACATCGACGCCGGCGTTCTGCGTGATTCCGCTCCCTGCCACCGTGACACCCGTGCCGGTTGTGGCCTGACTGGTGAGGTTGCTGGCCAGAGTAACCGCACCGCCGTAGACCGCAATCGGACCGGCAATATCCAACGCACCACCGATCGTTATATTTGCGGTGTTGCTTTCCTTGCCAATCGTCAATCCGCTCACGGACGAACCCACGGTCAAATCTGTAATTGGATAGCTCATCGGGTTCGCAAAGCTGGCACTGGAGGGCGCAATAGTGAAGGCGCCTGAGCTATCGACCTCAATTCCGTCCTCAGTCGGGTCTAGTGTTATCGCGTCTCCAATAATGAAAACGTCGCTACTTGACGAGGTAATCGGGCCACCCTGACCGATATTGATCTTTGAAGGACCTGATGTTTTACCATCCATTACCCGTTTCTTTACCGCCACTCCGTTAGAGCCGCCATCGAGCGTGATACTTCCTGAGTCAGCGTGAACATTTAATATGCCGTTGTAGAAATTTCCTGCTACGATCCCGCCGCCTGTGCCTTGCGCATCACCGCTCAAGAGGATGGTACCGCCGCCCGAGGAAATAATATTGAGGGTACCGCTCATGGCGATGGCGTCAGCGTCGCCTTGACCCGTACCCGTCAAAGTGATGGCGTCCCCGGACGAGGAAGACAGGATGTTCACGGTAGAGGCAATGGTATTGTCGTGAATACCGAATAAAATGCCTCGAGGGTCGTCGCTCGTGTCACTGGCCGCGCCGATTATTTCAACGACACCACTACCCGCATCGATGTCGACTGTGTTCCCGTAGGTCACAATTCCTCCTGAAGAACGGGAGGAGGCATCACCCGCAATTTTGATTCCACCGCCGAAAGAAGAGATCGAATTCCGTTCCAGGTAGACACCCGTGATGATGTTACCCCCACTATTGGAGGGGGTGAACTCGGTGCCGGGGACCGCGTAGCCTTGGCCTACAGTCACACCCTCCCAGGTGCCACCGTCGGCACCGCCCCCTAGCCAAACGACACCACCGGCCACCGAGTTCGAACCCGTTGTGATCGAAGAACCGTTTCTGAGTGCGATACTGCCGTCGGTGGATTGATCATCGCTGTTGGCCCACAGCACGACGTTGCCACCCGAAGTGTCAATCGACTTCCCGGCCGCCAGGCTAATATCTCCGGCCGACTTGAGCAGAACATCCCCATCCGCACCGCTCACGCTGGAAGTGTCTAGACTTCCCGCCACATTGATGTTTCCTCCATAGACCTCCACCGGACCCTCCACATCCATCCCCCCGGACCCCGCCTCCAGCCGGACACCCGTCGTCGACCCGGCGCTGTTCACGGTCAGGCCGCTGCTGTAGGTCTGGGCGCCCGTGGTGACGATGCCGTTGCCGTTGACGGCGGTATCGGCCGCGGTCACATCGAGGGAGGCAAGGGCTTTGGAGGTGCCGATGCCGCCGCCAATCGTGACCGCACCTGTGCCTGCATCAATGGTGACGGGTGAGGCGTCCGCGTTCGTTTCCACGACATAACCTTTCAAGGTATACGTTGGATTGGTACTGCCAAAGTTCCCCAAATCATTCCAGCGGCCCTCCGCTCCAAAGAACTGACCGTAGGACTCTCCGCCCGTCCCGGTTCCGTTCGGTTCTCCACCAGCAAAGAACTCAAAGTACCCATCGACGGCGGTGCCTCCGCCACCGGCGCTTTGCGTGAAGAAATTGACATCCGCTTCCGGGCCGTCGGCCCAATACCACTGGTTGTCACCGTTTCCGATGGAGTTGTCTTTATCGCGGAAAGCGCCGATCCAGGAGGATTGATAATCGGCCGTCAGCCCGGCGATCGAGTTCTCGAGGCGGGAAGTGATCGTGACAAGGTAGCTGTCCCCGACTGCACTGCCACCGCTAGTCGCCCCTTTCGCATCAGCCCGGGCATTGGTCCAAGGATAATTGTCGGTTGTGGAGGTAAAGGAATAACTGTTCCCCGAGTTCAGCAGACCATGCAAAACGACGGCCCCATCGGAACCCGAACCGGATGCATCCGTAGTGTCGAAGGTGAGGCCGTTTGTGTTGGCGACAATCGTCTCCCCGTAGATGTCGAGAGCCCCGCCCTCTGTCGTCAGCGACTGCGCGGAGGCACTCCGCTGGAAGAAGGTATCGCCCCCGACCAACACCGTCGATCCGGCGATGTTGGCCGTCTGGCCCTGCTTGCCGAAGGTCAGGCTACCGCCGTTGGTACCAACGCTTTCGCTTTCCACATAGATGATGCCGTCACCGTCTGCGTTGGTATCAGCCCAAAGCTGGGTGTCAATGGCGGCTTGGGTGGCAGAAACCGTGGCGTTCGCGCCCAATCGGACATGTCGGCCGGCCTCGATCGTGGTCGTCGAGGCATTCGAGGTAGAGGTGTTAGTAATCGCTCCGCCAAACAGAACGTCGTTGTTGCCCCCAGCCCGAATGAGAATGTCACCCGCGGCCGTGAGCGTTGGCTGGACATCGATCTGGCCGCCGTAGATTGAAACCGATCCGGCTGTCTCGATCGCGTTACTGAGCGTGATATCAAAAGTGTTCGTGCTTTTACCGATGGTCAACGCACTCAGCGTGGTACCAAAATTCCAATCATCGTCAAACGTGAGAGTACCACTGCCCGCGCGCAGGTGGGTGAATGCGTTCCCTTTCGGCTCGATGATGAGCGATCCGGTCGTTTGCAGACTCAATGAACCCGCACCCGCATTCACATTGCGCTGCAGAATCGAATCGCTAATCAGCTTGATATTGCCACTGTAGGTAGTGGTGCCATCAAAACCAATTTGAATGCGGTTGGATGTATTTTCGGCAGCGAGGCGAATGCCGTTAATAAAATTGCCACTGTCAGCCGAACTCGCCGCCCCGGTGATCGTAATATCGCCGGACTGGGAAACAACGGCGAGGAGGCCAGATGACTGCAATTGCACACCACTACCATCATTGGTGTTGTTGGTGGCAGTGTTCCCGTCGATATTGATCGCACCAGCCGTTGTCCTGACTCTGGTGATGGTGTTGTTCCCATTGGCTCGCAACAAAAGGCCATGCCCCCATCCTGCAACCCCTTCATCTACGCCTTTCAGGGAAATATTGCCAGTTGTTGTCGAAAGCTTGGTGGTGTCATCCGATAGCGTACCGTCGCCTCCTATGTGAAGGCCTACGCCAGTGTCGTAATTGCCTTTCAATAAACCATCAATGTCGATCGATCCTGAGGTTGTGTGGATGGAGCTGTTTTGATGAACCCGGACACCGTTGTTCCGTCCGACATCCCCGCCGCTCGTGTGATGCGCCAAGCCTTTCACGCGGACGTCACCCCCATCGGTTGTGATGCTGCTATTGACGATCTCAACCCCCGACGAGTCGGGGTTATAAGTAAATGCGCGACCGCTGCCACCTTGAATGCCGTTCCAGGTCTCCTCGGCTCCGGCACCGATCCAAAAATGCCCGCCATTGGTGTCGATGCTGACACCATCTAGATTGACAGTCGCGGTTCCTGATCCTGATGCGCCCGAATCCGTCCACGCCACCACATTGAGTGCACCGCTGCTCGAGCTGATGCTTCCACCATTGAAAGAGATGGATTTAGTAATGGTGTCGGTGCTGCTGGTGCGCAGTGTAAGGGTGGCATCACCGCCCGCCGTCTTTTCAAGCGTGGCGCCGTCCCAGTCGATTTTGCCGTCCTCTGCGAGCACCTCAACGCTTGTTCCGGAGTCCAAGGCACTTGCGTAACCATCGGCTGTGGATTGATCGATCGTGATATCGTCTGGATCGATTAACCAAAGACCGCCTGCACCCTCATCAGCGCCCGCGTCAACCCTCCCACTTTCTGCGTTCAGCGAATAGCCAGAGGTTTCCACCAAACCGCCGTCACCGCGTTGGGGGCCGCCGCGAGCAAAAATCTCGCCGTGGACGGAGGTGAGCGAGTCGGGGTGGGTGACATCGGACCAGAGCACCACCGTGCCACCGTCGCCATTCCCGGTGGCGCTGGCATCGATGCGGGCCCCCGAGTCCATGGTGACCGTGGTGGCCTCGCGCACCGCGTCAGGGTCCTCAAAGACACGGCGCTGGTCGTTGGCGCCGCCCTGCCAGTCGCCGCCCACCAGGATATCGCCGCCGCTGGCCGCACCGGTGGCGGTCGCCACGCTGTCCTCGCCAAGGGTGATGGCGTCACCCTCCACGACAATCCGTCCACCCGCGCCGTCGCGGCTGTCCGCACTCAGCGTACCGCTGTTGTTCACATCGCCGCTGCTGGTCAGGCGAATCCGCCCGCCATCGGTGTCGAGCCCGTCTGCCTCGATGTAGCCGGTGTTGTTGACCACCGCACGGGTGAGCTCGTCCATGCCCCGGGCGTTGAGGAGCACCGCCCCGTCACCGACCTCGATGGCGCCCCCATTCTCGATGGCCGCATCAATGGCGCCCTGGGTCACCTTGAGGCTCACCAGGCCATCGGCGTCCAGTGCAAGCTCAACAGCCTCGCCCGCCGCCATGCTGACCTGGCCCGACGGTGCCGTGATGTTGCCGCGATGCTCGATCAGGGGCGCCACGAACGTCAGCCAGCCATCGCGGCCGATCTTGATTTCCCCCTCGGCGGTGATCGCCCCCGCGCCCGTGCCGGCGAAGCGGCGGTTTCCGGCCAGGAAGTCGGCGTCGCTGAGGTTGAGCGTGGAGGCGGTCAGTGCGCCCACGTCGATGGTGCTGCCGCTGGCGAAATGAATGCCCGCGGGGTTGATGATCAGCACCTCGCCGTTGGCCGTCAGCGAGCCGTGGATCTCGCTCGGACGCACACCGACCACCCGGTTGAGCGCGGCACTGTCGGCGGAGGGCTGGATGAACTCCACCCGCGCATCCCGGCCGATGGAGAATTCCTGCCACTCGGTGATCAGCCGTTCGCTTCCCTGGCGGATCGTCAGCGCACCCGGCGTGCGCTCCATGGCGGCCGAACCGTGCGTCACGGTACCGCCCTCTGGCAGCTGGTCAGCCAGTGGCTGCGCCACCAGTGCGGTCGGCGCCATCAACAGGGCGAACAGGGTGAGTGAACTATGGTGCTTCATAACTGCAGGGTGGCCTCCAGCCAGACCTGATGATCATCGGCCAGGCCGTCACTGTTGGTTCCGTCGACGCTGCGACCGGGGTTATCGCCGATGGCGTGGGCCCAGGTGACACTCAGGGAAAGTCGCTCGGGTAACTGATAGACGAATCGGACGCCGGCGCCCTCGATGCGGTAGCGGTTCCTGCCGGTGGCCGAATCAATATCCTCGCCCCTGAGATCCTTGTTGCGGCGCACCCAGGCCACGTCGTAGAAGACGCCGAACAGGCCGCTGCCGTAGCGGAGCGCGTTCACCGGCAGGGCATAACGCAGTTCGGCACGCAGCAGATTACCCTCGTCGGATGACGCCTCGCCGCCGGGGTAGGCACGCACGCCGCGCGGGCCCGCGGGCTGGAATCGCTGCGACGAGTCGAGGTTCTTGCTCGCCCATTGTCCGCGCCATTGCGCGAACAGTGACAGGCGTGTGTCGCCAAGGGCCTGGAGCCGGTTCAGTTCGTAGGCCACCCGCCCGAAGTGGCCCGCACGCTCGAAGCTGGCGGCATCATCGGCGGCCTGCCGTGGGAAGCCCGAGAGGTCGAGATCGCCGTAGACGGGCGTGAGCCGCACGGTATTGCGCCCACCGCCGCGCCATGCATCCGAACGGACGAAGGTCAGCGGCAGTGAGGCCACGTCAACATGTCGATCGCTGATGGTTTCGGATTCGACCGTGTCCTTGAGGTTTTCACGCTCGAGGTCAAACCCCAGCCAGAGGTTCGTCCGCCGTGACCGCAGCAGGGGATATTCGACACTGGCGCGGTAGGCGGCGGCTTTACCGCTGATATCGCTGTCGCTGCCCTCCCCCGAGACGATGTCATAGTGCAGCCGTGCATACTCGAGCGAACCGACAAGCCCGTTGTGGCCGAGCGGCTGGGAATACCCGAAATTGAGGTAATCGAGCCCCTTGGTCCGGGTCGCGCCGAACTGGAACTGCTCACCACGGCCGCCCGGGTCGTTGAGCCTTGCCTGAACCGTGCTGCGTGTCCGCCCAGTGCTGCGGTTGCCGGTATTGGTCAGGCTGCCATCGCCAGCCCACAGCGGCCCTTCCTCGACGCTGAGCAGCACGTGACTGCTACCGGGCGACTCGCCGGGCTCGAATCGTGCGGCCGCGCCAATCCCCGGTAGATCATTGATGAGCAGGACCGCTCGGTTGATATCGTCGGCGCGAACCGGCTCGCCTTCGGGCACCAGTTCGGTCAGCATCCGGCCAAGGCGCAGCGGATCGATGCGCAGCGCGCGCTCGCCCACCGCCTCGATGCGGAAAGCGCGCCCCTCGGTATCCAGACGCCCCGGAATGATGCCAATGGTGATGATGCCGTTGGTGACATCCTGCTCGGGGAGGTAGGCACGCGCCAGAATCCACCCCTCGGCCTTCAGGTGCCGGGTGACCCGTTCAGCCAGCGCCTGGAGCCCGTTAAAGTCGAGCCGGCGGCCCAGCGCCTCTGAGACGACCGCCTGCAGACCCGCCTCGCCAACGAGTTCGGTGGCCCCGGTGAATTCCACCTGCCTGACCACAACCGTCGCGTCACCGATGCCAGTGAGCTCGGGGAGCGGCCGCTCGGCCTCGAAGCGCTGCAGCGCATCAGGCTCCGGCTGCCGGCTCTCCTCTTCCTGGCGCAGGAGAGAACCGGCATCCGGCACTTCCTGGGCGAATGCATCCCCGGACAGAAGAACCAGCGTGGCGAGAGCAGCCAGGGACTGCGCATGGATGCGCGCCATCAAACGGACTCCATCGAAATTCCTTTTTACGGGAACAACGCTAGGTGGCGGCCATCAGATCGGCAACAAACAGAACGCACGGATTATGACGGTATGTGACAGACCAGGACCGCGCCGGGCACTGACGCCCGTCAATCACGGAACTGCAGCGGATCGGCAAACCGGTGCCCGGCCCCATGCTCCGTGAGCAGTGGGTTGTCACCATCGCGTGCCTCCGCGATTTTCCGTCGCAGGCGACTGATCAGCGCATCAAGCGCTCTGCCGGCCGATTCATCCTCTCGCCCATAGAGGTGCTGCAACGGTATGGCGCGGGGCAGGGTCTCGTCCCCCGCATCGGCGAACAACCGCAATAAGGCAAGTTCCTGGGCGGTCAGCGGGATCTCGGCCCGTTCGGGGGAGACCAGGAGGCGCCGACGGGCATTGAGTGTCCAGCCCGAGCCCGCCTCGCCGGCCGGGGGCCGGGTCGCCGTGGATGGAATCCGCGGGGGAATGGCGCCGGTGACGGGATCGCCGTGGCGCTGGAAATAACGGCGATTCAACGAGCGGATGGCCGCGATCAGAACCTCATTGTCCACTGGCTTGGCGATGAAAAGATCAACGCCCAGCTCGTAACTCTGAGCGGTCAGGTCAATGCGGTCACTCGCGGTCAGGATGATGACGCCGGCTGCCGTGTTACTGCGGATGTATTCGGCGAGCACAAGGCCGGATTGGTCGGGCAGGCCCACATCGACGACAGCCACGTGGAAATCCGGCCCCGACTGCAGCCTCGCGTAACATTCGAGGCCGGAGCGTGCCCAGGCGACCCGGAAGCCGCTCAGCTCGAGCAACTCCACCAGGGCGGCTCCCAGGTCTTCATCATCCTCCACCAGCAGAACCGGGGCAGGCTCGAAATCATCCCGTAGGCGCGGGTCGTTCATTTGATGGGCGCTCCCCCTGACAGCTCGATCAACACCTCGAAAACCGAGGGATCACCGTCCACAAGCCATATCCGACCGTTCATCTGCTCCACCGCCGAACGCACCAGGAAAAGCCCCATCCCCGTACCGGACTCATCGCCCTCCGAGCCCCCGCGCACGAAGGGGGCCATCAGGGCATCCGCTGGCGCATCGGATTTTTTCTCAACGGCGTTGCGTATCGCGATCGACACGGAATGATCGCTCATATGACAGCAGACCTCGATGCCGCGGTCATCCGGGGCGCGGACTCGGTACTTGCGCGCATTATCCAGCAGGTTGAAGAGCACGACCCGAAGCAACCGGTCATTGCCCAGCGCCTCGATCGATGCCTTGGATGTCTCGAGGGAGAGCGGACATTCCGGATGCAGGACACGGAACTCATCGACCATCAGCTCGAGCATCTCGCCAACATCGACTCGCCGGTTCTCGTCATCGGGCACCCAGCCGAAGCGCCGACTGCGCAGCGCATCGTCGAACAGACTTCGAAGCCGTCGGATCGCCTGCCCCATGACCGCCAGACGGCCCGACCCGACACCGCCTTCCGACCTGATGATGTCGAGGTTGGTGTTCAGCACCGCCAGCGGCGTTCGATAGTCGTGGCTGAGCGACTCGATGAAACGCTGCTGATCGAGCCGCAGCTGACGCTCACGCTCGAGTGTCTGAGTGAGCGCCTCGTTACTCGCCTCCAGCCGCTGCGTCATCTTGCCGGCCAGTGATACGGCGCGCTGTTCCGCACCCTGCAGCGCTCTCTTCGCCCGCTCCTCGGCATCCAGCACCCGCTCGGACAGACCCATGGTCATCAGGATCATGTGGAAGAATGAACTGACCTGCAGCGCATGCAGCGTGAACGGGTTACTCGGCAGAATCCCGAGAATGCGCAGAAACGGCGCGGTTGCGCCGACGGTCGACACACAGAACGCGAGCAGGAATATCCGCCCCGCCGGTTCGCCGGCCCGGTAGCTGGCCCAGGCCAGATACATGGCCACGAACACCAGCGGCAGGCTCACCGCGAAAAGCAGTTCCGCCGACTGCGAGTAAAGCGGGCCGCCGGTGGTCACGAGGGCGCCGAGACCGGCCAACGCCACGATGATGAGATAGTAATGGGCCCAGCGATGGCGTCTCGACGTATCGAAAAGTGCCATTACCAGCCAGGCCACGAGGGCGAAACTCCCACCGGTGCCGATCGAGACAAACCAGTCGTTCAGCCGGTGAATGGAATGGGGAAAGACCAGATTACCGATGCCCTCGATGCCGGCATAGCCGATCGCGAGCGCCAGCAGGTAGGCGCCGTAGATCGCCAGCGGCCCCTGGCGGAGCCGGATCGCCAGGAGCACGTTGATCAGCGCGAGGGCGAGCGCAATGGCCACAAAACCACCATGTAGGAGGACGCTCCACTGAAGCGCCCCCTGAAGGGCCGCCTCGGTCACCAGGGCAACGTCAACCGTGTGCGTGGAGCGAGTCTCGACCCGGATGAACACCTGTCGGGTCCTGTCCAGATCCTGCGTCAGCGGATGCACGATGCGTGTCTGCGGCAGGAGCCGCTCATCCAGAGGTCTCGCGTCACCATAGCGATAGGCCTGGAATGCCTGCCCGTCCGGAGGCGAACCGTCGACCACGGGTGCGATGTAGAGATCGACCCTGTCGAGGTAGACCGGTTCGATGAGCAGGTACTGCCTCGGGGCATCGGCAGGCACCGGGGCAAGCTCGAACGCGACCCAGCTCGCTGAATCCGTGTAACCCCGGTTGATTGATCCGTCGCGCGCCTCGAAACGGCCGGTGCGCCAGGCGAGCGCCGCATCCCTGATCGTCAGCTCACCATTCGGATCATCGAGAAAGTGCCAGTCACCGGAGACCTCGCGCCGCGTATCCGCGGGCTCCAGCGGCGCGGCAGCCGCATGCATGACCCCGAAGCTGACGACCAGCAGCAGGACCGACGCCAGCAGCATCCGCGGCATGCAGAGGCGATCCGGAAGCCGTCGCCGGGTCGAGCCCCCGATCACCGGACCCGCCTCAGCAATGCCAGCGCGATCACGAAAAAGACCAGCGTCGGCGCGAGCGCACTGAACGATGGCGGCAGCCCATAGACCAGTCCGGCATTGCCGAGGAACCGGTTGAGCAGGAAAAACGCGAGGCCGATGAGCACGCCGAGGAAGATCTGCTGGCCGACCCCGGCGCCGCGTTGCGAGCCGAACACCAGCGGCACCGTCAGCAACAGCATCACGATGGTGGCGAGCGGCGTGGCCAGCTTCACCCACAGCGCCAGCCGATAACGGCCGCTGTCCAGATCGTTACCTTCCAGATAGCCGATATAGCGACGCAGCTCACGCCCCGACAGCGTCTCCGGCGCCTGGACGACCACCTCCAGGGTGGCCGGCTGCAGCTCACCGCCAATGGCCAGCGACTGCCCGGATGAGACGACCACCGACTCGCCGCCGAGCGCCGTCACCGAGGCATCGGACAGGCGCCAGCGCCCCTGCTCGAAACGCGCCCGGGGGGCATCAATGATGCGCTGCAGCCGATTATCCCGCAGCTCATAGGCGCGCACGCCGGCCAGCAGATCCGGCCGCACGACCTGCTCGACCCGCAGCCGGTAGTCGCCATCCCGCGCCCAGAAGCCGCCCCCGACCGCACCCACGCCGCCGCCGGCCGCCTCGGCCCGGACGGCCTGGGCGAGCTGATTGGCCGGCGGTGCCACCCACTCCCCCAGCGCTGCTGCCAGCAGGGCCAGCAGCACGCCGGCGGCCACCACCGCGCGGGCGATCTGCCCGACGGACATGCCCACGGCCCGCATCACGGTGAGCTCACTGCGGGCGGCGAGCGCACCGAGGCTGACCAGGGCACCGATCAGCGTCGCCATGGGGAAGGCCTCGTAGGCGCGTTGCACCATCGACAGCGCCACCACCAGCATCGCCGAGGCAAGGTCGTAGCCGCCGCGGCCGATGTCATCGGCCTCGTCGATGAACTCGAAGACGAAGCTCAGCGAGACGATCACGAAGAGCCCGGCGAGTGCCCCACCGAAAACGGTCTTCGCGATGTAGCGATCCAGGCGCCTCACACCGCCCGCCTCCGCCAGCGCACGCCGAGTCGCGCCCACAGCCCCGTCAGGGCGGCCAGCAGCGCCAGCGCGTGAACCCAGCCCACCCCCACCCAGGCGGGCAGCACGCCGCTTCCCACCCAGTCAGCCGCGGTGTAGAGCAGGTTGAAATAGATCATGAACAGCAGCACCGCCACGACCACCCGGCCGTAGCGGCCGCTGCGCGGATCGGTACTGGCCAGCGGCAGGCTGCCCAGGGCCAGCACCAGGACCATCAGCGGCAGGGAGAGCCGGAGTTGCAGCTCGGCGATGGCGCCATCACCGCCATCGGCCAGCAACTGCCCGGGTGACTGCGCGTCAAGCCCGGCCCCGGGTTCCACGGGCGCCGGCTCGGCGATGCGCACGCCATGCTCCGCATACCGCATCAAACGCCAGGCGGCCTGGCCCGGCTCGCCCTCATAGCGCCAGCCGTCTTCCAGCACCAGAAACTCTCCCGAGCCCATGGCATCCATGGCGCGCCGCCCCCGTTCCGCCACCCAGATCTGGCGTCCGTCCGGCAGAGTCCGCTCGGCGAAAATCCCCTGGAGTTCGCCGTCATCGCTCACGCGCGCGACGTAGACGGTGGTGCCATCACCGAGCTCGATGAAGCGGCCGGGCTGCACGCCGGCAAACCGCGCCTGCTGCTGGGCATTGGCGAGCACGCGATCGGCCTCGCGCTCGGCGGCGGGCCCCAGCGACATCGTCAGCAGCGCCACGAGCAGGCTGAGCGGTACCGCCAGGGCGAATATCCCTCGGAATATGCGGCCCGGGCCGATCCCGCACCCGGCCATGGCAGTCATCTCGGCGTCGCGGTAGAGCCGGCCCAGCGCGAGCACCACACCGAGGAAGAAACTCCCCGGCAGGACCACCCCCAGGTTGGCGGCGGCCTTGAGTCCGAGCAGCGTGAAGATGACATTGGCCGGGATGTCGCCACTCGCGGCGTCGGCCATGAACTGCACCAGACGATTGGTCAGCAGCACCACCACCAGCACCACCGTCACCGCCAGCCAGGCGAGCAGCACCTCGCGCAGCAGATAGCGCGTCAGCCGGCTCAGCCCCACGACAGCGCCCCGGCGGCTGCGGTAACCTTCCCCCGTTTGTGCAATGCGATCGTTCCCATGCCAGCCGATCCTCGGATCGTCATGGTACAGCGCCGGAGCCGATGATGCCGCGCATCGATTTCTACATCCTGGCCGCCGAAGGCCATGACCCACGGGAGCACTTCTGCTGCCGTCTGGCGGCGCGCGCCTGGCGCGAGGGGCTGGATGTGCATATCCGCACCGCCGACGAGGCCATGAGCGAGCGCATCGACGCGGCGCTGTGGACCTTTGAGGAGGCGAGCTTCATCCCGCACGGGCGCGAGGCGCTGGATGGCGACAACCCCATCGTCATCAGCGCCGACCCCGCCCCCGGCGCGCTGATCATCAATCTGGCCGATTCCCTCCCCGAGGACTGGACCGGGCGCAGCCGCATCGCCGAGATCATCAGCGCCGACGCCACCACCCGCAGGGCCGGGCGTACGCGCTACCGCGACTATCAGCAAGGGGGCGCGGAACCCCGCACCCACCGCATCGATCACTAGGAGCCACTGCCCGCGATGGACAAGACCTACAATCCCGCCAGCATCGAACCCCACTGGTATGCCACCTGGGAGCGCAACGGCCATTTCCGCCCCGCTGGCGTGGGCAACCCCTACTGCATCATGATCCCGCCGCCCAATGTCACCGGCACCCTGCATATGGGACACGCCTTCCAGGACACGCTGATGGACATCCTGGTCCGCTACCATCGCATGCGGGGTGACAACACGCTCTGGCAGCCCGGCACCGATCACGCCGGCATCGCCACGCAGATGGTCGTGGAGCGGCAGCTCAATGCCGAGGGGACCGACCGCCATGCGCTCGGACGCGCCGCCTTTGTCGAGAAAATCTGGGAGTGGAAGGCCCACTCCGGCGGCACCATCCAGAACCAGATGCGCCGGCTCGGCACCTCAGTGGACTGGTCGCGCGAGCGCTTCACCATGGACGAGGGCCTCTCCGCCGCGGTCCGCGAAGTCTTCGTGCGCCTGCACGACGAGGGCCTGATCTATCGCGGCCAGCGACTGGTCAACTGGGATCCGGTGCTGCAGACCGCCGTCTCGGACCTGGAGGTGGAATCCAGCGAGGAACAGGGCTCGATCTGGAAGCTGCGCTATCCCCTCGCCGACGGCGATGAGGTCCTTGTGGTGGCAACGACGCGGCCGGAGACCATGCTCGGCGACACGGCCGTGGCGGTGAATCCGGAGGACGAGCGCTACCGCCATCTGGTGGGCCGCCATGTGAAGCTGCCGCTGGTCGGCCGGGAGATCCCCATCGTCGCCGACGAGTACGTCGATCCGGCATTCGGCACCGGGTGCCTGAAGATCACGCCGGCCCACGACTTCAACGACTATGAGGTCGGCCAGCGTCACGGCTGCACGCCGATCAACATCTTCACCGAGGAGGCCCGGGTCAACGACAACGCCCCTGCCGCCTATCAGGGCCTCGATCGCTACGAGGCGCGCGAGCGCATCGTGGCGGATTTCGAGGCCGCCGGCCTGCTCGAGGGCATCGAGCCCCACAAACTGATGGTCCCGCGCTGCGACCGCACCGGTGTCGTGGTCGAGCCCTATCTCACCCATCAGTGGTTCGTTGACCTCACCCGGGAGGTGCAGGAAGACGGCCGTCCCGGCGGCTGGGCGGAGATCACCCGCCCGGCCATCCAGGCCGTGCGCCAGGGCGACATCCGCTTTGTCCCCGATAACTGGACCAAGACCTATTACAACTGGCTGGAGGACATCCAGGACTGGTGCATCAGCCGCCAGCTCTGGTGGGGCCATCGCATTCCCGCCTGGTACGACGGGCAGGGCGGGGTCTACGTCGGCCATGACGAGGCCGATGTGCGCCGCCGCAATGGGCTGGACGAGACCACCGCACTCACCCAGGACGAGGACGTGCTCGACACCTGGTTCTCCTCGGCGCTGTGGCCCTTCTCCACGCTGGGCTGGCCGGAGGAGACCCCGGAGCTCGCCACCTTCTACCCCACCAGCGTGCTGGTCACCGGCTTTGACATCATCTTCTTCTGGGTCGCCCGGATGATCATGATGGGCTTGAAGTTCCGCGGTGACGTGCCGTTCCGCGAGGTCTACATCCACGGCCTGGTGCGGGATTCCGAAGGGGCGAAGATGTCGAAGTCGAAGGGCAACGTCCTCGACCCCATCGATATCGTCGATGGCATCGATCTCGAGTCGCTGGTGGCCAAGCGCACCACCGGGCTCATGCAGCCCCAGCGCGCGCCCGCCATCGAAAAGCAGACCCGCAGGGCATTCCCCGAAGGCATCGCCGCGCACGGCACCGATGCCCTGCGGTTCACCTTCGCGAGCCTCGCCACCACCGGCCGCGACGTGGTGTTCGATATGGGCCGCGTCGATGGCTATCGCAACTTCTGCAACAAGCTCTGGAACGCGGCGCGCTACGTGCTGATGAACACCGAGGGCGAGGACTGCGGCAGTGGCGACGGCGGGATCGAGCTCGGCACCGCCGAGCGCTGGATCATCTCACGGCTGCAGCGCACCGAGCGTGCGGTCGCCGAGGCCATCGAAGGCTATCGCATGGACCAGGCCGCGCAGGCGATCTACGAGTTCACCTGGGATGAGTACTGCGACTGGTATCTCGAGCTCAGCAAGCCGACGCTGCAGGGCGATGCCGATCCGGCCCGCGCGCGGGGCACGCGCCAGACGCTGGTCCGGGTCCTCGAGGCGCTGCTGCGGCTGGCGCACCCGATCATGCCGTTCATCACCGAGGAGATCTGGCAGCGCGTGGCGCCGCTCGCCGGCGTTGATGGAGACACGGTCATGACCCGGCCCTTCCCGGTGGCGGAGGCCGGCCGCGAGGATCCCGCCGCGGAGGCGGAGATCGAATGGATGCAGCGCTTCATCCTCGGCATCCGGCGCATCCGCGGGGAGATGGACATCGCCCCGGGCAAGCCGCTGCCGGTGCTGCTGCAGAATGCCGCCGACCTCGACCGGCAGCGCCTGCAACGCCATCGCGCCGAGCTCGACTTCCTCGCCCGGCTCGAGTCGGTCACCGTGCTGGAGGCCGGCGAGGAGGCGCCGGAGTCGGCCCTGGCACTGGTCGACGAGCTGGAAGTGCGCGTCCCCATGGCCGGCCTCATTGACAAGGCCGCCGAGCTCGCGCGGCTCGACAAGGAGCGCCGGCGCCTCGCCGACGATCTCGCGCGCACCGAGGGCAAGCTCGCCAACGAGGCCTTCGTCAGCCGGGCCCCGGCCGATGTCGTCCAGCGCGAGCGCGACAAGCTGGCCGAGGGGCGCTCGGCGCTGGAGCGCATCGACGGGCAGATGGCCCGCATCGAGCGGCTCTAGCGCAGATAGGTCTCGTCGTCGAAGCTTCGAACCCAGTCGGGCTGATAGACGGCGAGCGCCGTCATCACCCCGCCGTTGATAAAGCCCTCGGGGAATAGCACCAGCGGCAGCAGGGCGAGATAGTCGCGCTGGATGGCCCAGCCGGGTTGCAGCCCCAGGAAGGCGATGAGCACGGCGGAGACGAGGATGGGCGCGGCCAGGGCCAGCATGCCGCCAACAAACCCGCTACCGAGGAAGAAAATGAACGGGTTGGGTGGTAACAGGCGGCGCAGCAGCCGGTGCGACCCGTCGGCCACCCACACCGGGAGCACCGCCAGTAGCAGCCCCTGGTAACCGGCCATCAGGACATCGGTCTGACCGGCCATGATCGTCATCAGCAGCGCGCCGGCGCCGGCCATCATGGCAAGCGCCGGCCCGAACACCAGCACCAGGCTCGCCGTGCCGAGCAGATGCAGCGTGAGGCCTTCGCGCACACCGACCTGCATGCTCCAGAGCAACCCTGCCAGTGCCGTCGCCGCGATGAATACCGTCACCAGCCCATTGGCGCGCAATGCGCGCCAGGGCGCGCGCCACGCCGCACGGCCGATGATCAGGCCAAAGACCGCCAGCAGCCCCCAGGCCATCCATACCGGCAGACTGTCCGCGGCCAGGTTCATGGTCGACTCCGCCCGCTAGCCACCACGCCACCAGGGCTGGCCATGAACGCTGAGGCGCCCCTCGTCCATCGATACCTCCAGGCGCCATTGGTCATCCTGCCGTTGGAGAACACCGAAGGCCTGGAGTTGCCGCAGCCAGCTTGCCTGCTCGGCCGGAAACGCCCGGGCCAGCGCGTCATCGATGCCCATGGCGGCGTCCAGACGCGCGGCGGACCACAGTGCCATGCCGCTCTCGCCCATGCGCAGCCGATCGGCCATGAGTGGCAGGATCCGCAGGTCGGCGGTCCCACTCATACCGGCGCCTGCCGGATTTTCCAGCCGCAACCGGGTCAATGCGAAGCGGGGACCTGCCTCGGCGAGCAATGCCAGTGCCCGCCGCTGGCGAGCATCGAAGGTCGCCGGCGGATCAGCGCCTGGCGTGTGCTGCGACAGCGCGAGCAGCCCGGCCGGCGCGAGCCGCTCGATTGCCAGCGCGAACCCACCGCGCAGCGGCGGCAACCTGCCGATGGCCAGTGACGCCCAGTCAAAGTCGAAGTCCGCTTCAACGAGGCCGGCCTCACCTTCCCGAGTGCTCGCCCGGGACGCGAACTGCCGCAGGGTCAGACCGGGTTCGCTCGCCGGCTCGAGGCTGAACAGACCCAGGTCCAGTTGGCTTTCACCCACCCAGAGCCCTTGTGTCGGCGTGCCGGCGAGCAGTCGGGCGTCGGTGGTGATCAGCACCCCCTCGAGGCGCAGGGCACCATCGGTTTCGGGGGCCTGCAGTGAGAGCTCGGGCCAGACCAGTCGCGTCGTCAACCGATCCGACCGGTCATGGTAGTCGGCCTCAAAGCGCAACGGCTCGCTGCGCAGCCTCAGTGTGCCGGCGGGATCCAGCGCCCCGGCCAGCAACTCGCTCTCCACCGTCAGCGACTGCCGGCCCATGCCGAAACGCCCGGCGATACGCACACTGCGCTCGTGGCCGCCGAGCCGGGCAAAGGTCTCGGCGAGGGCGCCGACCGGTTGCAGATAGCCGTCGAACGACACCCCACGCCAGCCATGCCGGAGCGTCTGCGTCAGCATCAGCTCGGCCGGGCCCGGCGGCAGCGCAAGGGTGGCCCGCATGGCGGGGGAAAAGTTGGCGGCCGACAGCTCGACAAGCGCACGGGTGCGGGCGGCGAAGGCCCCGCGCTCGTACTCGATGATCCGGGCACCCGAGCCATCGCCCGCCGCCGCGAGCCGGGCATTCAGCTCATCGATCTGGTTGTGCCAGGTCTGCTCGGCCTGCCAGCCATTGAACACCGGGACCGCGGCGGCGATCCCCGCCAGCAGGATCAGTGCACCGACAATCCCCCAGCGCCATTGCTTTGTCATCAGACACCCCTGAACGCACCCTGAGTCAGGTGAGCATCATGCCCGGCGCGGGCGCGATTGCCCAGCCAGCCCTGTTTGCACCAGCGCATACCGGCCGGCATACTCACTGCCGCTGAACAATCTGAACCCACGTCGCCAGGGGAGTCTTCGGACTGAGAGTGCGCATCGCGCTGACCCTGGAACCTGAACCGGATCATACCGGCGGAGGAAGTGCGACATGCCTGCCCTGACTCTGGCGGCGATTGCCGCCGCATTGCTTGTTTTCATCGGCCTCGGACTGCGCGCCCGGCATACGGCCGGACTCGACGACTATCTCACCGCCCGACGATCGCAGAGCGGCACCACCGTGGGCCTCTCCTTCCTCGCCTCCGGGATGGGCGCCTGGATCCTCTTCGCACCACCTGAGGTCGGCGCCTTCGTGGGCCCGGTCGCGGTGGCCGGCTACGCCCTCGGCTCGGCCCTGCCCTTCATCATCCTCGGCCTCCTGGGGCCGGCCATCCGTCGGCGCCTGCCCAGCGGCCGCAGCCTGACCGAGTTCACGGCGAGCCGCTTCGGGAGCGGGTTCCGCCACTGGGTCGCCGCACTGTCCGTGCTCTACATGCTCTGCTTCCTGGCCGCGGAACTGACGGCCATTGGCGCCATCACCAGCCTGCTCTCCGGCGTCGATGGGCAGTACGTGATCATCGCGGTGGCGGTGGCCACCCTGCTCTACACGGCGATCGGCGGCCTGCGCGCCAGCCTCGTCACCGATCGCTGGCAGGCCTGGCTGCTGATCGCGTTGATCGGTGTGGTGAGTTACGGCGCACTGGGTCTGGCGCCGGCGGGCGCAACGCCCTCGGCGGGTCACTTTCCCTCACCGGGACTGGGCACCGGGCTGTCGGTGGCCGCGACGCTGATCATTGCGGTCACCGCCGCCAATCTCTTCCATCAGGGCTATTGGCAGCGGGTCTGGGCGGCCCGGGACGATCAGTCGCTGCGCCGCGGTGCCCTGCTGGGTGGCGCGGCCACCATTGTCGTCGTCGCGGTACTGGGCGGTGCCGGGGTCCTCGCCGCGGTCCGCGGACTCGATCTGGGAACGCCGCCGATTCCCTTCTTCGCCCTCCTCGGCGATGCGCCCGGCTGGCTCACGCTACCGGCACTGGTTCTGGCGATCACGCTGGTGGCCTCCTCGGTGGATACGCTGCAGAACGCGCTGGTCTCGCTGGGCGTGACCGAGACCGGCCGGATGGGTCTGAGCGGCGCGCGCTGGCTCACGGCCCTGCTCATGCTGCCGGTGGTCGCACTTGCCCTGCAGGACATCTCCGTACTGCGACTCTTCCTGATCGCGGATCTGCTCTGCGCGACCGCCGTGGTCCCGCTGCTGAGCGGGTTGTCCGATCGCGTGCCGCCCAGGGCGGCCATTATCGGGGCAATTGCCGGGCTCGTCGGCGCGGTGATCCCGGGGAGCCTCAGCGGTGGCTCGATCGCCGCCGGTCTGCTCGCCGCCAGCTTCCCCGGCGCCACCCCGACACTGGGGCCATTCCTCGGCGCGTTGCTGGGCTCGGCCGCCGTCACCTGGCTGGTGGCGCGCCTCGCGCCTCTCAGCCGGCCTGGCTCAGTACCAGGTTGACCACCACCAGCAGGCCCACCACAAAGGCCACGGTGAACAGCAGCCCGGCGATGATGAAGCTCGCCGCGCTGCCCTGGGTGAAATCGCGGCGCCGCGCGTCTTCGGTCTGCACACCGAAGGCCGCCGCCGCGGTGCTCTTGATCACCTGCCAGACCGACAGCCGCCGCTGCCCGTCTTCCGGCTCACCCGTATCCGTCATCGTCTCTCCCCTTCGACTGTATCGACACGCATCAACAGCAGCGCGCCGGCCATGAACAATACGATAAGCGCCAGCATTGAGTAGCGCACATCACCAAACCACACCCCGAGCAGGCCGAATAGCGGCGGGCCGATGAGTGCCGCGAACTTGCCCAGTAGATTATAGAAACCAAAGAACTCGCCGGCCCGCTCCGGCGGGATCAGCCCGGCATAGAACGAGCGGCTGAGCGCCTGCACACCACCCTGCACCAGCCCCACCAGGGCCGCGATGGTGTAGAACTCCCAGGGGGCCTGGATGAAAGCGCCCCAGACGGCAATGCCGATGTACAGCCCGAGGCCGAGAAGGATACCGCGCCGGGCGCCGATGCGCTCACCCAGCGCCCCCATGGCGATGGCCGCCGGGAAGCCCACGAACTGGGTGATCAGCAACGCCACGATCAGATCATTCTGCTCGAAGCCGAGTGACCGGCCGTAGGCCACCGCCATGCGGATGGTGGTGCCGACGCCGTCGATGTAGAGCCAGTAGGCGAGCAGGAAAATCCCCACCGGACGATGCGCGCGCAGATGGCTGAGCGTCGATCGGAGCTGTCGGAGCCCGCCCGGAAGGGCCGCCGTCCGGGGCGCGGTACCCGCCGGTTCCGGCACACGGAATGCCAGCGGCAGGCTGAATACCGCCCACCACAGGCCGGTGACGACGAACGCGGCCAGCGCGGCGTCCAGCGCCGAGGCCAGGCCGAACCAACCGGGCCGCAGCACGGCGATCACACAGCCGAGATAGAGCAACCCCCCACCCAGGTAGCCGAGCCCGAACCCGAAGCCGGACACCGCATGCCAGCGCCGGCGCGGCGCAATCGCCACCAGCAGCGAATCGTAGAAGAGATTGGCGGCCATGAAGCCCACCGTGGCCAATACGAACAGGCCCGCCGCCAGCCACCACATGCCCGCCGGCACCAGCGCGAACAGCGCCGTGAGCGCCGCCGCCGGGAAGGCGAACAGGAGCAGCGCCCGTTTGCGTCGTCCGGTGCGGTCGGCCATGGCGCCGGCCAGCGGCGCGATGAGCACGATCACCAGACTGGCCAGCCCATTGGCCCAGCCTAGCCGCAGATTGGCCACCGATGGCTCGGCCGCGGCACTCCAGTAGTCCTGGAAGACAATCGGGAAGAGCCCCGCCAGCACCACCGTCGCGAACCCCGAATTGGCCCAGTCGTAGAGCGCCCAGGCCCTGACGACCCGGCGCTGCCCGCGCGGCGCGCTCATCGCCGCCCCGCCGGCGCAACCTCCCGCAGGTCATGGCGCATGACCAGTGCATCCTCGCGCCCGCATTCCGACGGATAGTAATCGCGTCGCCGACCGACCCGGCGGAAGCCGCTGCTCATGTACAGATGGACCGCTGGCGAATTGCTCGGGCGAACCTCGAGGAACACCGATTCGGCGCCAAGTCGCTCGGCCCGCTCGAGGGCCCGCTCGAGCAGCGCCCGACCCAGGCCATGATTGTGCCAGCCGGGATGGACCGCGAGGTTGAGCACATGGGCCTCCCCCGGACCCATGGCCAGAATGAAATGACCGACGATGCGGTCGGTGGCCAACTGGACCCAGCACTCATAGCCCATGCGCAGGCAGTCGCGGAAAATATTCAGTGTCCAGGGATAGTCATAGGCGCTCGACTCCACCTCATGGACGGCGCCGACATCGCGCGGGCGCATGGGCCGGATCACCGGCAGGAAATCCGCCGGCGCGGCCGTCATCCGGCCGCCTCGCGCAGGCGGCGCTTGAGCCTGAGCAGATCCTCCCAGGCCTTGGCCTTGGCGGACGGCGTGCGCAGCAGATAGGCGGGATGATAGGTCGCGAGCAACGGGGTCGCTGGATCCCCACAGGCATGCCAGCGCCCCCGCAACTCGCCCATACGGGCCGTCCTGCCGGTCAGCGACTGCGCGGCAACCCGGCCCACGGCCAGGATCACCGCCGGCCGGATGAGCGCGATCTGCGCCTCCAGCCAGGGCCGGCAGGCGGCGATCTCATCGGCATTGGGATCGCGGTTCTGCGGCGGGCGCGACTTGACCACGTTGGTGATGTACACGCCCTGTTGCCGGTCCAGGCCGATGGCCGCGAGCATGGCATCCAGCAGCTTCCCGGCCCGGCCCACGAATGGCTCGCCGCGGCGGTCCTCCTCGGCGCCAGGGGCCTCGCCGATGATCAGCACCCGCGCATCAGGGTCACCGACACCCGGGACGGCCTGTTGGCGGGTCGCATGCAGGGGGCAGCGGTCACACCCGCGGATGCCCTGCAGCAGGCCCGCCCAGTCCATCGCGGGTGCACTCACCCCGCCCGACTGGTCTGCCGGCGGCGCGGAGGCAACCGCATCAGCCACGGCTTCGGCCTCGGATTCGGCCTCGGGTTGGATCTCGGGCGGTCCGTCCGAGCGCCCGCGCAGACGCCAGACGGGAATGCCCATCTCGTCGAGCAGCCGGCGGCGACGGGGATCGAGCACGCCCATGACAGCCGGCCGCCGCTCAGACGCCCTCGGTCTGCGGATGGGTGCGCTGGCCCCGCGCACGCAGGCGGTTCAGCGCATTGAGATAGGCGTTGGCGGAGGCGATCACGATATCCGTGTCCGACCCCTGGCCATTGACCACCCGGCCGCCCCGCTCGAGCCGCACCGTCACTTCGCCCTGCGCATCCGTGCCGGTGGTGATGTTGTTCACCGAGTAGAGCAGCAGTTCGGCCTCCACGCCGAGAATGCCATCAATGGCCTTGAACGCCGCATCCACCGGCCCGTCACCGGCTGCCGAGCTCTGCCGCTCCTCGCCATCGACATTGAGGGTGACGTCCGCCACCGGCGTCTCGCCGGTCTCGGAGCAGCAGCGGAAGGCCACCAGGGTGACGCCCTGATCCTCCTCCAGCGCCGCCACCGCCTCAGTCGCCACCGCCTGGAGGTCTTCATCGAAGATCTCGTGTTTCTTATCGGCGAGGTCCTTGAAGCGCTGGAAGGCCTCGTTGAGTTGTGCGGCCGTCTCGAAGCGGATGCCCAGTTCGTCGCAGCGGCTGCGGAAGGCATTCCGCCCTGAGTGCTTGCCGAGCACCATGCGGTTGGTGCCCCAACCGACATCCTCCGCGCGCATGATCTCGTAGGTCTCGCGGTGCTTGAGCACGCCGTCCTGGTGAATGCCCGACTCGTGGGCGAAGGCGTTGATCCCGACGATGGCCTTGTTGGGCTGCACCTGAAAACCGGTGATATTGGCCACGAGCTTCGACGTCGGCACGATCTCACGGGTCTCGATGCGCGTATCGCAGGGGAAATCATCGCGCCGGGTGCGCAGCGCCATGACCACTTCCTCGAGTGCGGCATTGCCGGCCCGCTCGCCCAGGCCGTTGATGGTGCACTCGATCTGCCGGGCGCCCTCGCGCACCGCGGCGAGGGAGTTGGCCACCGCCAGGCCGAGATCGTTGTGGCAGTGCACCGACCATACGGCGCGGTCGGAATTCGGTACACGCTCGCGCAGCCCACGGATCAGGCCGGCGAACTGTGTTGGCAGGTTATAACCCACGGTGTCCGGGATGTTGATCGTCGTCGCACCGGCCTCGATGGCCGCCTCGATGATCCGACAGAGGAACTCCGGATCGGACCGGCCGGCGTCCTCGGGCGAGAACTCGACATCGTCGCAGAGGTTGCGTGCCCGGCCCACCGCGGCGACCGCGCGCTCCACCACCTGATCGGGCGTCAACTGGAGCTTTTTCTCCATGTGCACCGGCGAGGTGGCGATAAAGGTATGGATCCGGCCCGCCGGCGCTGGCGCAACGGCCTCACCGGCACGGTCGATGTCCTGGTCGTTGGCCCGAGCCAGTCCACAGACGCGGGCGTCGGTGATGGTCTCCGCCACCGCCCGGACGGATTCGAAATCGCCCTGGCTGGCCGCCGGAAATCCGGCCTCTATGACATCCACCCGCAGCCGCTCCAGTGCCCGGGCGATGCGAACCTTCTCCTCGCGCGTCATGGACGCGCCCGGCGACTGCTCGCCGTCGCGCAGCGTGGTGTCAAAAATAATCAGGCGGTCGGCTTCGCTCATCGTTCCCGGTCCTCGCGATGTTCCCTTGGCGGCATTCTAACCCGCCTGCCGGCGTTTGCGACGCCGCCGGCGCCGCAGCACCGTGAGCACCGGACCGGAGCCGAGGTAGGTGAGCGCCAGCGCGAACAGTACGGTGGGTGGATGCACCGACATCAACGCCACGCCCATGACCCCGAGGACCATGACCACGAAGGGCACGCGATAGCGGAAGTCGATTTCCTTGAAGCTGTCGTAGCGGACGTTACTGACCATCAGCACGCCCGCCAGCACCGTGATGACCAGCGCCGGAATACCCGCCGGCCAGCCGCCGAAATCAAGGCGGTCACCGGCCCAGACCAGGCCCGCCAGCGTAGCCGCCGCCGCCGGGCTCGGCAGCCCCTGGAAATAGCGTTTGTCCGCCACGCCCACCTGCGTGTTGAACCGGGCGAGGCGCAGCCCCGCGCAGGCGGTATAGATGAACGCACCCAGCCAGCCGAGCTTGTCCCAGACCGGGCCAAGCTCGCCAAGATCCTCAAGCGCCCAGAGATAGACCACCAGCGCCGGCGCGATGCCGAACGAGACCATGTCGGCGATGCTGTCGTACTGCACGCCGAAATCGCTCTGGGTGTTGGTGATGCGGGCGACACGCCCGTCCAGCCCGTCCATGACCATGGCCAGAAACACGGCCACGGCCGCCGCCTCGTAGGCACCGGACTGCGCCGCCACCACCGCGTAGAACCCGAAGAACAGGGCCAGCGTGGTGATCAGATTGGGCAGAAGATAGATGCCGCGCCGGGATCGACGCGGCTCCGGGAGTTGCTCGGTCATGCCGACCTCGACGCGGCGGCCGCCGACGACATGCCGGGGCCGCCGGTTGGCAGCGGTGTCCGCTCCCTAGTTACGGCTGCGGTCCACCAACTGGTTGGCCTGGATCCACGGCATCATGCTGCGCAGCTTCTCGCCCACTTCCTCGATGGGATGCTCCGCGGCGCGACGGCGCATGGCCTTGAGACGGGGCTCGCCGGCCTGGCTCTCGAGCACGAATTCCTTGGCGAACTCACCGTTCTGGATCTCCTCGAGCAGCTCGCGCATGGCCTGCTTCGACTGCTCGTTGATCACCCGCGGGCCGCGGGTGAAGTCACCGTACTCGGCGGTGTTGGAGATCGAGTAGCGCATGTTGGCGATGCCGCCCTGGTAGAGCAGATCAACGATGAGCTTGGTCTCGTGGAGGACCTCGAAGTACGCCATTTCCGGCGCGTAACCGGCTTCGGTCAGCGTCTCGAAACCGGCCTCGATCAGCGAGGTGATGCCACCGCAGAGCACCGCCTGCTCGCCGAACAGATCCGTCTCGGTCTCCTCGCGGAAGCTCGTCTCGATGACACCCGAGCGGCCACCGCCGTTGGCGGAGGCATAGGCGAGGGCGACATCACGCGCGCGGCCGCTGGCGTCCTGGTGCACCGCGATCAGGCTCGGCACGCCGTTACCCTCGACGTAGGTCGAGCGGACCAGATGCCCCGGGCCCTTCGGCGCGATCATGATCACGTCCATGTCCGCGCGCGGCTCGATCTGCTGGTAGTGAATGTTGAAGCCGTGGGCGAAGGCGATCGTCCCGCCGGTCTTCAGGTTGGGCGCCACGTACTGCCGGTAGACCGCCGCCTGGTGCTCGTCCGGCAGGGTCATCATCACCAGGTCGGCCGCCGCCACGGCGTCGGCCACCTCGGCGACCTCGAGGCCCGCGGCCTCGGCCTTGGCCGCGCTCGCGGAGCCGGCACGCAGACCGACCACGACGGGGACACCCGATTCCTTGAGATTATTGGCATGGGCATGCCCCTGTGAGCCGTAGCCAAGGATGGCCACCTTCATGCCCTGAATGATGGAAAGATCGGCATCCTTATCGTAGTAGACCTTCATGACTCCCCCGGAGTGTGGATTCAGACACGCATTTGCTTGTCGCCGCGCGCAATGCCGATGACACCGGAGCGCACCACTTCCATGGGGGTCTTGTGCTCGAGCAGCTCGAGGAATGCATCCAGCTTGCTGCCGCGGCCAATCACCTCGATGGTGTAGGTCTTGTCGGTGACATCGACGACACGGGCGTCAAAGATATCCGCCAGTCGCTTGAACTCCTCCCGCGCCTCGCTGGAGGTGGCCTGCACCTTGACCAGCATCAGCTCGCGCTCGATGTGCGCCGAGTCGGTGATGTCCATCACCTTGACCACATCCAGCAGCTTGTTGAGCTGCTTGAGGATCTGCTCGACGATGCGCTCATCGCCCTGGGTGACCAGGGTCATGCGCGAGAGGGTGGGATCATCCGTGGGCGCGACGGTCAGCGAGTCGATGTTGTAGCCGCGGGCGGTGAAAAGCCCGGCGATGCGCCCCAGCGCACCGAACTCGTTCTCGACAAGGATGGAGATGATATGTCGCATAGCCCTGTGACCGGCGCCGGATGGTCCCAACTTTTGTCCGATGAAAGCCGCTCAAGTTACGGTGCCCGCTATTGGGCGTCAAGCGCGGGGGTGGGCGCTCCGCCCCCGGTCGGATAACCTGTGCAGCCTGGCATTCACCACAGGGCACGGATTCATGCGCACAAGCCGTTTTCCACTGTTCACGAGCAAGGAGACCCCGGCGGATGCCGAGATCGTCAGCCACCGGCTGATGCTGCGGGCCGGGCTGATCGAGAAGATCGGAGCCGGGCTCTACACCTGGCAGCCCCTGGGGCTGCGGGTCATGCGGCGGGTCGAGCAGATCGTGCGCGAGGAAATGGATGGCATCGGTGGACTCGAGGTGCTCATGCCCGCCGTCCAGCCCGCCGAGCTCTGGCAGGAATCCGGACGCTGGTCGCTCTACGGCCCGGAGCTGCTGCGGCTTCAGGACCGTCACGAGCGGGATTTCTGCATCGGCCCGACCCATGAGGAGGTCATCACCGACTACCTGCGCCGGGAACTGCGCAGCTACCGGCAGTTGCCATTGACCTACTACCAGATACAGACCAAATTCCGCGACGAGATCCGGCCCCGCTTTGGCGTGATGCGGGCCCGCGAATTCATCATGAAGGACGCCTACTCCTTCCACCTCGACCAGCCCTCGCTGGAGGCGACGTATCGCGACATGCACGGGGCGTACAGCCGCGTCTTCGAGCGCCTCGACCTGCGCTTCCGCTCGGTGGTCGCCGACAGCGGCGCCATCGGTGGCAGCGTCTCCGAGGAGTTCATGGTGCTGGCGGAATCCGGCGAGGACGAGATCGCGAGCTGCAGCGTCTGCGACTACGCCGCCAACACGGAGCTCGCGGCGAGTCGACCGGCGGTGCCGGCGGCGGCCGACGCACTCCCCGCCGAAGAGCGCGCCACGCCCGGCATCCACAGCGTCGCCGAGCAGTGCGAGGTCCTGGGACTGACCCCGGAGCAGGTGGTCAAGAGTGTCGTGGTCATGGCCGACGGCGTCCCGGCGGTGCTGTTCGTCGCCGGTGACGATGAACTCAACCTGGTCAAGGCCGCGCATGCCCTCGATGCCGAAGAGGTCCGCCTTGCCGAGCCCGATGAGGCCCTCGCCGCCACCGGTGTACCCCGCGGTTTCATCGGGCCGAAGGGGCTGCCCGACGGCCTGCGCCGGGTGGTCGACCACCGCGCCGCCGGGCTTGCCAATTTCTCGAGCGGCGCGGGGCGCGCGGACTGGCACTGGATCAATCTCAACTGGGGGCGTGATGCATCGCTGCCGGAGACGGCCGACCTGCGCACCGTCAACGCCGGCGAGGGCTGCCCCCGCTGCGATGAGGGTCAGCTCGAGATCCATCGCGGCATCGAGGTCGGCCATATCTTCCAGCTTGGCACCAAGTACAGCGAATCCATGGATGCCCGCGTCCTCGATGAGGATGGCGACCTGCAGCCGCTGATCATGGGCTGCTACGGCATCGGTGTCTCGCGGGTGGTGGCCGCCGCCATCGAGCAGAATCACGATGACCGCGGCATCATCTGGCCGGCTCCGCTGGCGCCCTTCGACGTCGCCATCGTCAGCATCGGGGCGGACCGCTCGCCGGCGGTGGCGGAGGCCGCCGAGCGCCTCTGCCAGGAACTCCGCGCGGCGGGGCTGGACCCGCTATGGGATGACCGGGACGCCCGTCCGGGGGTGAAATTCGCCGACATGGAGCTGATCGGCATTCCCCATCGCATCGTCGTGGGGGACCGCGGTCTCAAGGCCGGTACGCTGGAGTACCGCGCCCGAACCGGGGACGAGGCCGAGGACATCCCGCTCGATCATGCGGTGTCGGTGCTGCGCGAGCGGATCGGGTCACCATCGTCATCGAGCGCCGGGTAGTCCATACCCTGCGCTCGGCAATGCGCGGCGATTCTCGGGTGCAGCCACTCGAACAGCGTGCGGCGGTAGCGGTCCGGGTCGAGCCGCGGGGTGTCGTAACAACCCGCCGCCTGGCGCTGGCGCTGCGCCTCGAACAGGATCACGGCCGCGGCCACCGAGACGTTCAGTGACTCCACCAGCCCGGCCATGGGCACGACGATATGGCCATCCGACTGATCCGCCGCCACCCGGCTCACCCCCCATAGCTCCGCACCCATGAGCACGGCACAGGGGGCGGTGTAGTCCACTTCGCGGAAGTCCACGGCCTTCTCCGAGGCGTGCGCGGCATAGACGCACAGCCCGTCACTGCGGGCCGCCGCGATGGCGTCGGTGACGTGATCGTGGGTGACCGTGTGGATCCACTGGCCGGCGCCGGCCGCGCAGTGGCGATGGATATCCAGCCGACCGCCGCCAACCACGGCATGCGCCTGATAGACGCCCACCGCGTCGCAGGTGCGCAGGATCGCGCTCACGTTGTGGGGTTTGTGGACACCGTCCAGCAGCACGCGCAGATCGGGCTGGCGTCGGTCCAGCGTGGCCCGCAACCGGGCCAGGCGATTGGCACTCAAGGCTTGTCCTCCCTGGCGGTACTGCCGCTATTCTAGAGGATTATGGCTCAACGCATTCTCATCGCCGGCTGCGGCCGGCTCGGCAGCCGACTGGGACTGGAACTCGCCGCGGCGGGGCATCAGGTCACCGGCCTGCGGCGCAACCCGGAGGGACTGCCCGCAGGGATCGCCCCCTGCCGGGCGGATCTGTTCGATGCGGATCTCGCCGCGCGGCTGCCCACCGGACTCGACCGCGTCTATGCGATCCTCACCCCGGACCGCTATGACGACGAAGGCTATCGGGAGACCTTCGTCGCCGGGCTGGAGCGACTGTGCCAGGCATTGCGCGCCTCCGGTAATGCCTCGAGCCGGCTGATCTTCGTCTCCAGCACGGGGGTCTATGGCCAGGACGACGGTGGCTGGGTGGATGAATCGAGCGCCACGGAGCCGACCCGCTTCTCCGGCCGCCGGCTACTCGAGGCCGAGGCGGTCGCAGCCACGCATCCCGGTGGTGCGGTGATCGTGCGCTTCGCCGGCATCTACGGTCCGGGGCGGGAGGTGCTCCTCCGTCGGGTGGCGCGCGGCGCACCCTGCCAGGCCGATCCACCCCGCTACACCAACCGCATCCATGAAGCGGACTGTGCCGGCGTGCTGGCCCATGTAGGGGCGCTGGCGACACCGGCACCGGTCTATATCGGCGTCGATGACGCGCCGTGCACTCAGTGCGAGATCATGGACTGGCTGGCCGCTGAGATGGGACGACCCACGCCGCCCCGTGAGCCCGGGACGGCGGGTGGCCGGCGGTGCAGTAACCGGCGCCTGCAGGCCGATGGCTATCGCCTGCGCTATCCCGATTACCGCTCGGGCTACCGCTCGCTGCTCGCCGAACCCCGCTCCACCGTGTAGAGCGCGGGATCCTGCGCGGCGTAGAAAGCCGCGAGATCGCGCATGTCGCGCTCGCTGAGCGCCGCGGCCTGACCATTCATGATGGCATTCTGCCGATCGCCGCTCTTGTACGCCTCAAGGGCATGCAGCAGATAGTCGGCATGCTGGCCCGCCAGCATGGGGAAGGCCGGGTTATCGGCGGCCCCGGTCTCGCCGTGACAGGCGATGCATGCCTGGGATTTCTCCCGCCCGGCTTCGACATTACCGATGGGCTGCGCCTGGGCGATGCCGGCCGTGGCGAGAAGACCCGCGCCGATCATGCGCATCAACCGGTTCATTCCGCACCTCCCCGGCCCTCGGCCTCGAAGTAAGCGGCGATATCCAGCATGTCCTGCTCGCTCAGCGTGGCCGCCAGCGCCTGCATGGTGGCGTGCTGACGGTCACCGTTCTTGTAGGCCTGGAGCGCTGAGACGAGGTATTCCTGATGCTGGCCACCGAGCCTGGGCACGCGGTAAGAAGGGTAGGCGTTGCGGTAGCCCTCCACCGCATGGCAACCGAGACAGGTGTAGGCCTTGGCGCGGCCTGCTTCGATGTTGCCTTGGGCGGCGCTCACGCCCGGCAGCGCGAGCAGCAGCGCAGCCGCCCCCGCCGCCATCCATCGCATGCTGTTCATTGTGCTCCTCTCAGCCGGTCATCCCAGGGCGCAAGTATCGCGGGAAACTTGATATCGGTCAATTTAAGCGGACCCTTTAATGGGTCGTGAAGCCCTGGCTTCCCAGGTCATCGATCGCCGCGGCGGTCACGTCGGTGACCTCGGCGGCGGCCGGCCCCTCCCAGAGCCACTCGCCCAGCGCGCTGACGGCCGCCTCGTCGCCACAGGCCACCACCCGCACGCTCCCGTCGGGGAGATTCTCGGCCCAGCCCCGGAGCCCGAGCGCCCTCGCCCGGTCCTGCGTGCTCGCGCGGTAGAACACGCCCTGCACCCGGCCCCGCACCCTGAACTCACGGCATGAAATGGATGTCGCGCTCATCCTGATCCTCCGGCTCTTGCGCCCGGTCACCCTAACACCCAAGATTCGCGCCATGAGTTGCGAAATCCTGGTCCTCTACTACAGCCGCCATGGCGCCACCCATGCCATGGCCCGGCAGATGGCCCATGGCATCGAGCGGATCGACGGTGCCCACGCACGGCTCCGCACCGTGCCGCCGGTCTCCGAGATCTGCGAGGCTACGGCGTCACCGATTCCCGAGGCGGGCCCGCCCTATGCGAGCCTCGAGGAGCTCGGCGAGTGCGACGGGCTGATCCTCGGCAGCCCGACGCGGTTCGGCAATATGGCCGCGCCCCTCAAGCATTTCCTCGACCAGAGCGCCGGGCTCTGGCTGAGCGGCGCGCTGGCGGGCAAGCCGGCGGCGGTCTTCACCTCCACGGGCAGCCTCCATGGCGGCCAGGAGAGCACGCTGCTGTCGATGATGCTGCCACTGCTGCACCACGGCATGTATCTGTTGGGCCTGCCCTATACCGAGGCCGGCCTGACCGAGACCACCACCGGCGGCACGCCCTATGGCGCCAGTCACCTGGCGGGCGGCGAGGCGGATCGCGAGGTGGACGAAACGGAGGCCGCCCTCTGCCGGGCGCTCGGTGCCCGGGTGGCGGATGCCGCGCAGCGCCTGGCCGCGGGCGGCACGGGCGCGGGCCGATGAAGGTGCTGCGCGGCAAGGCGCCCACCGGCGAGTCAGCTACGCAGGTGGCGGGTTCCGGGCTCTATCGCTTCGCCGCAGGCTGTTATCTGGCGCTCATCGTCCTGCTGTTCGCGTGGCTCATCTGGCTCTCGCCACCACCACCGGGCCTGCGCAGCCCGCTGCTACTGGTCTTCCTGCTGCCGTTGCTCTTCGGCCTGCGCGGCGTGCTCAACCGCCGCCGATACACGCTGCAATGGACCGGCATGCTCATCCTGGTCTATTTCATCCATGGCATCCTCACGGCCACCGGCGGCTTCCCGGAGCGCTGGCTGGGTAGCGCCGAGGCCGTTCTGACCATCGGCTACTTCGGGGCCGTGATGCTTGTGCTCAGACGCGGCAAGCAGGCGCACAAGGCCCGTCAGGCCGAGGGTTGATCGTCCAGCACCGATTTGATGAAGGGCACGGTCAGGCGGCGGCCCGCCTGCAACGAAGCGGCATCCAGGCGCTCGACCACGCCCATCAGATACCCCAGATCACGGGCGTGGTGACGCAGCAGGTACTCGGTGCTCGCCGCCGGCAGATCGAGCCCCCGCCGGGCCACCGCCGCGGCCAGGATCCGGCGGCGCCGGTCGTCATCCGCCGCCGTCAGGCGCAGCCGCAGCAGCGAATCGAGCCGCGAGACGAGATCCGGCAGCCGGAGTCCGAGCGCTGAGGGCGCGGCCGGCGCGGAAACCACCATGAGCCCGCCGGCATCGCGAAGCCGGTTGTAGAGATGGAAAACGCCCTCCTGCCACTCATCCCGCCCAACCAGGCAGTCCAGATCGTCGATGGCGACCAGTGACAGGCCCTCGAGACCATCGAGCTGGGCGACGGGCCCCTCGACATGATCACCGAGGGGGATGTAGACGGCCGGGCCGCCGGCATCGCTGACCCGGCCGCAGGCGGCCTGCAGCAGGTGGCTCTTGCCGCTGCCCGGCGGACCGGTGAGGTAGAGGGATTGCGCCGCCGGGCCGCCGAGCGCCGCCACGGCCGCCGCTGACTGCTCGTTACCCAACGGCACGAACGACGCCAGATCCGCGGCATCACTCCAGCGGAAATCCAGTGCCAGTTGCGCGCCCGGGATGGATCCGCTCATCAGCGCCAGCGGTACCCATCATCCGCTTCACCCAGCCGCTCGTCCCGGGCCAGCGCCTCGAGGATCCGGGCCTCGTCGACGCTCACGGCGAGCTGCATCCGCACCTGTGTGCCGGACACGGCGGTGGTGACCACCCGCTCCACGCCGGTGAGCCCCTCGAGATAGCCCTGCAGACGCCGATGATCGGCGAGCGACTCGACGCCCGCCACCGTCAGGGCAACCCGGCGCCCCGCCTCCGGATCCGGGACGTAGGCATAGACCGGCCGCAGGCGTTCAGCCAGCACCCCGACCGCGGACGCCAGCGCAGGGCCCGTGCCCCCGGCCTCGGCCTGCCAGCGGTTTACAGGCTCCCCGGCGCCGGGCAACAGGAGCCAGCGCACCGCCACCGCCCCGTCATCGGAGATCCGCAGCCGGCCCGCCAGCACCGCCTCGCCGGCATAGCGTGCCGACGCCGCGCGGACCGGGTCGGCGAACCCCCCGGCGACATCCGCATAGCCGAGATCGCGGCGATCCCGCAGATCCATGAGCGGGAAGAGCAGGGAGAGGCCCGACGAGGCGGCCGCGGCCCGCAGACGCTCGCGCAGCGCCGCGCCCTGTTCGCCATCGACAAGGAAGCGCTCACCCGCCTGCTCGACCGCCAGCCAGACCACCACGGTGGGCGGTGGCGCCGGCCAGATGGCGACCGCCGCCTCGCCGAGCGCACCGCGCAGGCGCGTCTCGTCGAACCGCACCGCAAGCCGCATACCGGCATCTTCGTCCGCGGCGCGGTAGGAAAAGCCGACCAGATACCGCTCGGCCGAGGCACGGAGCCGCTCGGCCAGGTCGGTGCCGGTCACGGCCGCATCGCCGGTGAGCCGCACCAGCATCACATTCATCGCCTCGCCGAGCGCACGGTCACGGGCTGATTCCGATTCATCCGCCACGGGCACCAGGACCGCCTCCGGGGCCGACTGCGCCAGGGCCACCGGCAGCAGGCCGCCGAGCAGGATGACCAGACAGATCGCTCGCAGGGCAAAGCTCATCGGTTGGATATCCGGAACCTCCGCAAAAGGGCTTTTACGGTACCATGAGCGAATGACCGGAACGATCAAAGCGAGACTCGGAGCAACGCCGTGAACCGACCCGATTCCAAGCCCGGACTCACCTACCGCGACGCCGGTGTCGACATCGATGCCGGCGCCGATCTTGTCGAGCGCATCAAGGGCGATGTGGCGGCGACGCGCCGGCCCGGCATGATCGGCGGGCTCGGCGGTTTCGGGGGGCTTTTCGCGCTGCCGGTTGACCGGTATCGCCAGCCGGTGCTGGTCGCGGGCACCGACGGCGTTGGCACCAAGCTCCGGCTCGCCCTGGAGACCGGTCGCCATGACGGCATCGGCATCGATCTGGTGGCCATGTGCGTGAACGACGTCATCGTCACCGGCGCTGAGCCGCTTTTCTTCCTCGACTACTACGCCACGGGTCAGCTCGACACCGACGTGGCGGCCCGGGTCATCCGCGGCATTGCCGCCGGCTGCCGGGAGGCCGGCGCCGGCCTCATCGGTGGCGAGACCGCCGAGATGCCGGGCATGTATGGCGAAGGCGACTATGACCTGGCAGGGTTCTGCGTGGGCGTCGTCGAGCGCGACCATGTCATCGACGGCGCGGGCGTCCGCCCGGGAGACGCCCTGATCGCGCTCGGCAGCAGCGGCGTTCACGCCAACGGCTACTCGCTGGTGCGAAGGATTCTCGCGCGCGACCCCGAGGCCCTGACACGCACCCTCGACGGCCGCCCCCTCGACGAGTGGCTGCTCGAGCCCACCCGGATCTATGCACGGACGGTGCGGCGGCTGCTCGGTGAAGTGACCGTCAACGGCATCAGCCATATCACCGGCGGGGGGCTTACCGAGAATCTGCCCCGCGTACTGCCTCCCGGTCTGGCCGCCAGCGTCGACACCGGCAGTTGGCGGTGGCCGGCGCTGTTCCGGTGGCTGCAGGACACCGGGGGTGTCGAGACCGACGAGATGCGCCGCACCTTCAACTGCGGCATCGGCATGATGCTGGTGGTGCCGGGCGCGGAGGCCGAGCAGGCCCTGGATATCCTGCGCGCCGCGGGCGAGACGGCCTGGGTCGCCGGCGAAGTCACCCGCGCCCGGGGCGAGGCGGCGGAGACCGTTTACCGGGGCGTGTCGTGAGCGAGAACCAGCCCTTTCGCATCGCCGTCCTGATCTCCGGCGGTGGCACGAACCTGCAGGCGATCATCGACGCCGTCGCCGCCGGCGATATCCCGGGGCGCATCGAGCGGGTGATCTGCAATCGCCCCGGCGCCGGAGGCCTGACCCGGGCCGAGCATGCCGGTATCGACACCGAGGTGCTCGACCACCGGGCATACGCCGACCGCGAGCGCTATGATGCGGTACTCGCCGAGCGGCTCGAGGCCATACGCCCCGACCTGGTGGTCCTGGCGGGATTCATGCGCATCCTCACCGATGGCTTCGTGACGCGGTTCATGGGCCGTCTGATCAATATCCACCCATCACTGCTGCCGGCCTATCGCGGGCTGCATACCCACCAGCGGGCCATTGACGCCGGCGAGACCCGGCACGGCTGCAGCGTGCATTACGTCATCCCCGAACTGGATGCCGGACCGGTGATCGCGCAGGCCGCCGTCCCCATCCATCCCGGCGATACCGCCGAGCGCCTGCAGGATCGGGTCCAGGCCATGGAGCACCGCCTCTACCCCGAGGTTGTGCGCTGGATTGCCGAAGGGCGGGTGGTTCTGCGCTCCGGCAGGGTGTGGCTTGACGATGAACCGCTCGCCGCTCCGCCCTGCCTGGAGCCCGAAGTGGCCTCATGAAGCGGCGCGCCGGCGTGCGATCCACCCTGACCGGGCTCGTTCTGGGCGTCGCACTGGCATGGACCCCACCGGGAGTGCCCGCCGACGCGTCAACCGGGCAGGCGATCCCCCCGTTCAGCGCCGTCTACGAAGTGCGCAAGGCGGGGTTCACGCTGGGGCGCGCCGATCTCGAATTGCGCCGGCCGGCCGAAGGGCGCTATTACTACCGACTGCACACCCGCCCCACGGGCATTGCCCGGATGGTCTACGCCAGCGAAGTCCGGGAGATGAGTATCGGCCATGTCGGACCGGATGGATTCCGTCCGGATGTCTACCGCTACAAGCGCAGCGGCGATGACAAGGCCCGCGAGGCGGAGCTCCGGTTCGACTGGGGGGCACTCGAGGTGGTCAACGATGTCGCCGACTGGCCATGGCGCATGGACATCACCCGCGACACCATCGATCGCGTCATCAGCCCGCTGCAGCTCATGCACGATCTCGCCGCCCGCCCCGCGGATACCGAACAGCTCGTCTACCGCATCGCCGACGGCGGCGAACTCAGGACCTATCTGCTCGACATCGACGGCCGCGAGACCGTGGAGACACCCGCCGGGCGCTTTGCGGCGCTGCGCATCCAGCGCAGCGATACGGACAGCGACCGGCGGACCATCCTCTGGGTGGCGCCGGCGCTGCGCTATCTGGCCGTGCAGGTGGAGCAGTGGGAGGATGGCAGCCGCAACTTCCGCCTGGTCCTCGCCGACGTCCAGGGCCTCCCGGACTAGGGACGGGGCAGCGTCACCCCGCGCTGGCCCATGTACTTGCCCGAGCGATCCTTATAGGACTGCTCACAGACCTCGTCGGATTCCAGGAATAGCATCTGCGCGACACCCTCATTGGCGTAGATCTTCGCCGGCAGCGTCGTGGTGTTGGAGAACTCCAGCGTCACGTGCCCTTCCCATTCCGGCTCGAGGGGCGTGACGTTGACGATGATCCCGCAGCGGGCATATGTGGACTTGCCAAGGCAGATGGTCAGGATGTTGCGCGGGATGCGGAAGTACTCGACGGTGCTCGCCAGCGCGAAACTGTTCGGCGGGATGATGCAGACATCCGAGCGCACGTCCACGAAACTCGACTCGTCGAAGTTCTTCGGGTCGACCACCGCCGAGTTGATGTTGGTGAAGATCTTGAAGTGATCCGCACAGCGCACGTCGTAGCCGTAGCTCGACGTACCGTAGGAGATCATCCGACCGCTGCCGGCGTCGCGCACCTGCTCCGGTTCGAATGGCTCAATCATGCCTCCCGCGGCCATTTCCCGGATCCAGCGGTCGGATTTGATGCTCATTGCCCTGCCCCTGTTCTAGTTGTCGTCGACGACGATGTTCGGAAACCGGCTCGCGCCGGCCGGATCCTGTCGCGAGAGCAGCGCCGCCGTCCGCCGCGCCGCCTCCCGGTAGCGCTGCGCGGCCCGCGACTGCGGCTCGGAGACCATGGTCGGCGCGCCGCTGTCGGCATGCTCACGGATGCCGATCTCGAGCGGCAGCGAGCCGAGCAGTTCGACACCCTCCTGTTTGGCCAGCCGCTCGCCGCCCCCGGCGCCGAATATATGCTCCTCGTGCCCGCACTGCGAGCAGACATGCAGGCTCATGTTCTCGAGTATACCGAGCACCGGCACCTTGACCTTCTCGAACATCCGCACGCCCTTGCGGGCGTCCAGGGTGGCGATGTCCTGGGGCGTGGTGACCACCACCGCGCCGGCCACCGGCACCTTCTGCGAGAGCGTGAGCTGGATGTCACCGGTGCCCGGCGGCAGATCGATGACCAGATAATCCAGTGCCTCCCAGCGGGTGTCGTTGAGGAGCTGCGTCAGCGCCTGGGTCACCATCGGACCGCGCCAGACCATCGGCGAGTCTTCTTCGATCAGAAAGCCGATGGACATGATCTGCACGCCGTAATTCTCGAGCGGGTTCATGGTCTTGCCATCCGGGCTGTCGGGCCTGCGCCCGGCGACCCCCATCATGCGCGGCTGACTGGGGCCATAGATATCGGCGTCAAGGATGCCCACCCGGGCGCCCTCATCGGCCAGCGCCAGTGCCAGGTTGGCGGCGGTGGTGGACTTGCCCACCCCGCCCTTCGCCGAGGCCACCGCGATGATGTTGCGGATGTTATCCAGCGGCTTCAGGGTCGCCTGCACCTGATGGGCGGCGATCGCCCAGTCAATGGCGACCTCGACCCGCCCGGCACCGGTCGCCTCGCGGATGCGCTCGGCGACTGCCTGCTCGAGCGCCGGGCGGTAGTGATCGACGGGAAACCCCAGCCGGAGCCCGATGTGGACCGTGCCTTCGTCGATGCGCACATCCTCGAGCGCCCCGGCGCTCACCAGATCCGTGCCCAGACTGGGCTCGGTCCAGTGTGACAGGGCATTTTCGACGGCCTCAGGGGTCGGTGCAGACATGTCGGCTCCTCGGAATCAGCGCTTGAATCAGCCAGGCTGGCGAGTCTAACCCCACCCCCCGGCGCATAAAACATGCTCGCCATGGGGTTGCCCCTGCCCGGGGGTTGCCGGCAGCGGGCGGCTCCGGCAGATTGCCACGATGACGCCGTCCCGCCGCAACATCGTGCTCATCGGCATGCCGGGCGCCGGCAAGAGCACCGTCGGCGCGCTGCTGGCGCGGGCCCTGGGGCTCGGGTTCACGGATACCGATGCGCTCATCGAGGAACGCGAGCAGCGCAGCCTGCAGGCGATCGTCGATGGCGCGGGCCATCAGGCGCTGCGCGCCATCGAAGCCGACGTGCTGAGCACCCTCGCATGCGAGGGCCATGTCATCGCCACCGGCGGCAGCGCGGTCTACAGCGACCGGGCCATGGCACATCTGCGGGCATCCGGCGTGATCGTCGAGCTTCATGTGGCACTGCCGGTGATCCTCGAGCGGGTGACCGACATCGATACCCGCGGCCTGGCCCGCGAGGCCGGCCAGCCCCTCGAGGCGCTCTATCACGAGCGCGAGGCCCTATACCGCCGGCATGCCGATCTGCGCGTGGATGTCAGCGGATGCGACCCCGCGGCCAGCGTCCAGGCGGTCAGGGCCGCCCTCGAGAGGGCTGATAACCGGAGCGATGGCTCTGGCATAATGCCGCCTTTGTAATCGTCAACGCGGAGCGTCCATGAGCCGCAAGATACTGGTGACCAGTGCCCTGCCCTATGCCAACGGCCCGATTCACCTGGGCCATCTCGTCGAATACATCCAGACCGACATCTGGGTGCGCTTCCAGAAACTGCAGGGCAACGAGTGCTGGTATGTCTGCGCCGACGACGCCCATGGCACGCCGATCATGCTCAAGGCCCGCGAGCGGGGGATCACGCCGGAGGCGCTGATTGAGCAGGTGGGCGCCGAACACCGACGCGATTTCGCCGGGTTTGAGATCGGCTTTGACAACTACTACAGCACCCATTCCGAGGAAAACCGGTACTTCTCCGAGCTCATCTACACGCGCCTGCGCGACGGCGGCTGGATCGACCGCCAGGTGATCACCCAGGCCTACGACGCCAGGGAGGGCATGTTCCTCCCCGACCGCTACATCAAGGGCACCTGCCCGCGCTGCGGCGCCGACGATCAGTATGGCGACAACTGCGAGGCCTGTGGCGCCAGCTACTCGCCCGACGAACTGCGCAACCCGGTCTCGGTGATCTCCGGCGAGGCCCCCGTGCAGAAGGAATCGGAACACTTCTTCTTCCGGCTGCAGGACTTCGAGCCGATGCTGCGCGAGTGGGCGGCCAGCGAAGGCCTGCAGGACGAGGTGGCGAACAAGCTCCAGGAGTGGTTCGACGCCGGGCTGCGTGCCTGGGACATCTCGCGCGATGCGCCCTATTTCGGCTTCGAGATCCCGGATGCGCCCGGCAAGTACTTCTACGTCTGGCTGGATGCACCCATCGGCTACATGGCGAGTTTCCAGGACCTGTGCAATCGCCTGGGCATGGACTTCGACGCCTGGTGGGGACCCGATTCGCAGGCCGAGCTCTATCACTTCATCGGCAAGGACATCGTCTACTTCCATGCCCTGTTCTGGCCGGCGATGCTCCACGGCGCGGGCTTCCGCACCCCGACGCGGGTCTGCGCCCATGGCTTTCTCACCGTCGATGGCCAGAAGATGTCGAAGTCCCGCGGCACCTTCATCATGGCCGAGACCTACCTCCGGCATCTCAACCCGGAATACCTGCGCTATTACTTCGCCGCCAAGCTGGGCACCGGCGTGCACGACATCGACCTGAGCCTTGAGGACTTCACCCAACGGGTGAACGCCGATCTGGTCGGCAAACTGGTCAACATCGCCAGCCGCTGCGCCGGTTTCATCAACAAGCGCTTCGACGGCCGGCTCGGACCGCGGCTGGATACCCCGGAGCTGTTCCGGCGCATGAGCGCCCGTGCCGAGATCATCGCCGGGCTCTACGAGGACCGCGAGTACTCGCGCGTGGTGCGCGAGGTCATGGCGCTGGCGGACGAAGCCAACCAGTACATCGACGAGAAAAAGCCCTGGGTACTGGCCAAGGAGCCCGATCAGGCGGAGGCGGTTCAGGCCATCAGCACCACGGGGCTCAACCTGTTCCGGCTGCTGATGCTCTACCTCAAGCCGGTCCTGCCGCAGACCGCCGCGGCGGCCGAGGACTTCCTGCAGATCCACGCCATGGACTGGTCCGATGCCGGCCAGCCGCTGCTCGACCACGACATCGCTGCCTTCAAGCCGCTCATGACGCGGGTGGACAGCGAGGCCATCGATGCCATGGTCGAGGACTCCCGGGAGAACCTGAAACCCACATGAGTGAGAAGGCGACGCTCACCGACCGCATTGATGCGCTGCTGCCCCAGACGCAGTGCGAGCAGTGCGGTTATCCCGGCTGCCGGCCCTACGCCGAGGCCATCGCCCGCGACGAGGCGGACATCAACCAGTGTCCGCCGGGCGGCCAGGCGGGCATCGATGCCCTGGCCGATCTCCTCGGGCGGGCCAGCAAGGCCCTCGACCCCGCGCATGGCGAATACCGACCGCCGCGGGTGGCCTGGATCGACGAGGCGGTCTGCATCGGCTGCACCAAGTGCATTCAGGCCTGTCCCGTGGACGCCATCGTCGGCGCGCGCAAGCTCATGCATACCGTGATCGCCGAGGAGTGCACCGGCTGCGACCTCTGTCTCGCCCCCTGCCCGGTGGACTGCATCCACATGCTGCCGACCTCGCGGGAGCAGGAGCCGGAGGCCGTCCAGCAGCGCCGCCGGGACATCGCCCGCGAGCGCTTCCGCCAGCGCAACGAGCGGCTGGCCCGCCGGCGGGCGGCGCATGATGCGCGCCGTGCCACCGACCGCGTCCGCCGCCAGCGCAATGCCGGCGCCGGAGGCACGGCCCCGACCCATACCCTGCCGGATCGCGACGCCCGCCGGGCCACGGCCCGCGCCGCCCTGGAGCGGGCCCGGGCCCGACGCCGCCGGCGGACGGATCAACCGTCATGAACCGCGAGAAACGCCAGGCGATCTTCGAGCGGCTGCGCGAGGCCAACCCGCACCCCACCACCGAGCTCAACTACTCGACCCCCTTTGAGCTGCTGATCGCGGTCATCCTCTCCGCGCAGGCCACCGACCGCGGCGTCAACAAGGCCACCGGCCCGCTTTTCCGGGATGCCAGCACCCCCGAAGCGATTCTCGCGCTCGGCGAGGACGGCCTGCGGGACTACATCCGCACCATCGGGCTTTTCAACAGCAAGGCGAAGAACATCATCGCCACCTGCCAGGCGCTGGTCGAGCAGCACGACGGCCGGATCCCCCGCGACCGCAAGGCCCTCGAGGCGCTCCCCGGCGTCGGCCGGAAGACCGCCAATGTGGTCCTCAACACCGCCTTCGGCGAGCCCACCATGGCCGTCGACACGCATATCTTTCGGGTGGCCAATCGCACCGGGATCGCGAAAGGCAAGACGGTGCGCGCCGTCGAGGACAAGCTGCTGCGACTCATCCCGAAGGAATTCCTCAAGGACGCCCACCACTGGCTGATCCTGCATGGGCGCTACATCTGCACCGCCCGCAGGCCCCGCTGCGGCGCCTGCCCGATCTATGACCTGTGTGAATTCCCCGACAAGGCCCGCTACGCGGGGGCCGACGGCGACTGAACCGGCTGCGTCGAGCGCTTCTGCCGCCCGGCCCGCCAGCGGCGCCAGGCATAGGCGAGCAGCAGGAAAGGCCCGGTGGCCAGCGCCATCGCACCACCGATCGAGACATCCAGCCACACCGCCAGGGCATAGCCCAGCGGCGCACTGGCCGCCGCCAGTGCCATCGCCAGCAGGATCATGCTCGGGAGCCGACGGGTGAGCAGATAGGCCGTGGCCGGAGGCACCACCACGAAGGTGATGAACAGCACCACACCCACCGCGTCGAACGCCGCCACGGCGGTACCACTGAGCAGCGAGAGATGCACGTAGAAGATCAGACCCGGCGCCAGACCCAGCGCCCGGGCCAGATCCGGGTCAAAGGTGGCCAGCTTGAGCGCCTTGTAGAAGGCCAGCACGAAGGCGGCGTCCAGCATCAGCATCACGGCCATGGCCAGCATGGCGCGGGGCACCTCGATGCCGCCAAGCACCAGCGTATCGAGCCAGACGAAGCCGATCTCACCGAGCAGCACGGTGTGCTCATCGAGATGGACATCGCGGGCGAAGACATTGATCAGGATGACCCCGGCACTGAACAGCGCGGGAAACACCAGGCCGATGGCCGCATCATCCCGCAGCCTTCGGGTGCGCGTCAGCGTCTCTATCAGGTAGACAGCCAGCACGCCGCTCAGCGCGGCGCCCACGATCTGTACCGGGCCGCTGGTCTGTCCGGTGAGAAGCCAGGCGAGGGCGATGCCGAAGAGAATCGAATGACTGATGGCATCGGCCAGCATGCTGTTGCCGCGCAGCACCAGAAAGCTGCCGAGCAGCGAGGCGCTCATGCCCACCAGCATACCGGTGAGCAGGATGGCGATCGTGGGGTCGGCAAGTCCGCTCATGCCCCGTTCCCGAATCGCCGCCGACGGCGCTGCGCATACTCCGCCGCATGGGCCACGCCGGTCTCGGTGAGCTGCCAGTGGCGCCCTTCATCGGGCATGTGCTGGGCCGGCACGACCAGCCCGCGATCGGCCAGCGCACTGAGCTGCGGCTCGGTGATCATGCCGTGGTAGGCATCCACCGCACCCTGCTCCACCCGGTAGTGCCAGTCACCATGTTCGCGGGCAAGGTCATAGAGCGTCTGCAGGATACGGTCGGTCGAGGTGTGCGAGCGGCGATGGCGACGCCGCCACCAGGCAGGGATCAGCCCCCGCCGCGGGGCGAGCAGCAGCGACAGCAGCGCCAGGAGCGTCGCCAGCAGCACCACCACCGGACCGGTTGAGAGCCCCGGCGCCAGCGCACTGACCAGGCCACCCCCGATGCCGGCAAGGGCACCCAGCAGCGCCGAGAGGATGACCATGCCGAGCAGACTGCCACACCACTGGCGGGCCGCCGCGCCGGGCGCGATGATCATCGCTGTCATCAACACCACACCCACCATCTGCAGGCCGGTGACCACGGCCAGGGCGATCATGGCCGTGAGCAGACGCTCGAGCCACTGCACCGGCAGACCCGTCACGGCAGCGAATGTCGGGTCGAAGGTCATGAGCTTGAGTGGCTTCCACAGGAGTGCCACACCCACTAGGGCCACGCCTACGAGGATCATCATCGGGTAGAGATCGGCCCGCGTGGTCGCCGCCGCCTGGCCGAACAGGAAACTGTCCAGGCCCGCCTGGCTCGCGCCGCTCCGGCGCTGTATCCAGGTGAGCAGCACCACCCCGAGGGCAAAGCCGAGGCTGAGCGTAGCGGCCAGCGCTGCATCCGTCTTGAGCCGGGTATTGCGCGTCAGCGCGACCATCAGCAGCGCCGCCACCACCCCGGTGAACAACGCACCCCCCATGATGCTGCCCATCTCCCGCGCACCGGCGAGCATGAACCCGATGCACACGCCGGGTAACGCGGCATGGGCGAGCGCGTCACCCAGCAGACTCTGGCGCCTCAGCACGGCAAAAGCCCCGAGCACGCCGCTGATCACGCCAATCAGCGCGGCGCCCAGCATGACGTTCTGCAGCGTATAGTCAGCCAGCAGGCCCATCATTCTCCGGCCCTGCGTTGCGCTGCCGCCCCTCGTCGAGCAGTGCGACCTGGCCGCCGTAGGTGCGGCGCAGGTTGCGGGCGGTATACACCGAATCGATCGGCCCGGCGGCGATCACCCGGACATTCAGAAAGACGAGCCAGTCGAAGTAGCGCTGCACGGTCTGCAGATCATGGTGGACCACGATGATGGTGCGCCCCTCGCGGCGCAGTCGCCCGAGGATATCGATGATGCTGCGCTCGGTGGTGGCGTCGACACCGGCCATGGGCTCATCCAGCAGCAGGATGTCCGGTTGCTGGATGAGCGCGCGGGCGATGAACACACGCTGCTGCTGACCACCGGAGAGTTCGCTGATCTGCCGGTCCGCGAGGGCATCCATGCCGACCTCCTCCAGCGCGCGCAGGGCCTGATCGCGCTCCCGGCGCCCGGGCCAGCGCAACCAGCCCATACGGCCGTACAGGCCCATGGTGACCACATCCACCGCGGTGGTGGGGAAGTCCCAGTCGACGCTGGAGCGCTGGGGCACGTAGCCCACCCGGCGACGCTGGGCCGCGTAGGGATGGCCGAACAGCCGGACATGACCCGCCGACAGCGGCACAAGCCCGAGGATGGCCTTCAGCAGGGTGCTCTTGCCGGCGCCGTTGGGCCCGATGACACCGGCGAGCACGCCAGGGGGGATGTTGAGATCGATATCCCAGAGCGCGGGGCGATCGCCGTAGCTGACCGTCAGATCCTCGACATGCAGCGCGAGGTCCGGCTCATGCGGCTGACCGAGGCCCTCACCGATACGATTCAACCGCCACGCTCCCCGTCGGCGCGCAGTGGCCCGCTCCAGGCCTCGAGTGCCGGGGGCAGCGACGCCAGTGAGCCGCCGAGGGCGCGGGTGATCTGCGCGGTATTGTGAATCAGCATACCGATCAGACTGTCGGCCAGCGTTCCACGTTCGCCCAGCGCATCACCATGGATCGAACCGCCGATGGATACCTCGGCCGAGCGCTCCCGGGCCGCCTCCAGCACGGCGCGGACCGTGCGCGGGTTGATGGTGGTCTCAACGAAGATGGCCGGCAGGTCACGCGCGGCGATGAGCGCCGCACTGGCCTGGATGTCGGCGACGCTGGCCTCGGCACTGGTGCTGATGCCCTGGATGCCGCGCACCTCGATGTCATAGGCCCGGCCGAAATAGCGGAAGGCGTCGTGGGCGGTGAGCAGCACCCGCTGCGGCTCGGGGATGCTGGCAAGACTCGTGCGGATCCATTCATCCAGCGCGAGCAGTTGCTCGTTGAGACGTCCCGCGCGCTCGTTGATGGCCTCGGCACAGCCCGGGACGACATCGGTCAGCGCTCCGGCAAGCGGTGGGATCCCCTGCGCCCAGAGGCGTGCATCCATCCACAGGTGCGGATCCACTGCCTCATCGCCCATACCGCGCATCACCTCGACCGGACCCGTCGCCCCGGCCGCCTCCGCGAGCGCCAGCGTGGGCCGGCGCTCACCGACGCGGGTCAGGACATCGTCGAGCTGTCCCTCGAGTCCGAACCCGTTATAGACGATCAGCTCCGCCTGCTGGAAGGCGCGCACGTCCGAGGCCGACGCCTGGAAGAGATGTGGGTCGACACCGGGGCCCATCAACACGTCAGTGTCGATGCACTCCCCTCCCAGCGCCGCCACCGTGTCGCCGACCATTCCCGTGGTGGCGAGCACCATGGGCGCTGCAACCGCCGCCTGCGCGGCACCGAGACCCAAGCTCAGGACCGTCGCGCCGGTGAGTAAAGCCCTGCGGCAGCGATTGGCAACCATACGACATCTCCATGCGAATGAGAATTGGTATGATTCCAATTTATCCATTGCCCCGCATCGGGTCAACGACCCGGCTGCGGGACCGGCCGGGGCCCCGACGCGCTATTCGCCGCGCCGCGCCGCGACGCGCAGACGCAGGGCATTGAGCTTGATGAAGCCCTCCGCGTCCTTCTGATCATAGGCGCCCGCATCGTCCTCGAAGGTGGCGATGCTGTCATCGAACAGGCTGTCCGACTCGGAACGACGCCCGACGACGATGACATTGCCTTTGTAGAGCTTGAGCCGGACGATGCCGTTGACCCGAGCCTGGGTCCTGTCGATCAGCGCCTGCAGCGCCTCACGTTCCGGGCTCCACCAGTAGCCGTTGTAGATGAGCTCGGCGTAACGGGGCATGACCTCATCCTTTAGATGCGCCGACTCACGGTCGAGGGTGATCGATTCGATGGCGCGATGGGCCCGCAGCAGGATCGTGCCGCCCGGCGTCTCATAACACCCGCGCGACTTCATGCCGACGTAGCGGTTCTCGACGATGTCGATGCGGCCAATGCCGTTATCGCCACCGAGCTGGTTGAGCCGCGAGAGCATGTCATGGGGGGCCAGGGCCTCGCCATTGAGGGCGACGGCATCCCCGCCACGGAACTCGAGGTCGATCTCGGTGGGTGTATCCGGCGCCGCCTCGGGCGAGACGCTCCAGCGCCACATGTCCTCCTCCGCTGGCGTCCAGGTGTCTTCCAGCACCCCGCCTTCGTAGGAGATATGCAGCAGGTTGGCGTCCATGGAGTACGGCGAGCCGCCACCCTCCTTCTTGCCCTCGATGGGAATGCCGCGCTCCTCGGCATAGGCGAGCAGGCGCTCGCGGGAGTTCAGATCCCACTCCCGCCAGGGCGCGATGACATGAATGCCCGGCTCGAGGCCGTAATAGCCGAGCTCGAAGCGGACCTGGTCGTTGCCCTTGCCGGTCGCGCCGTGGCAGACGGCATCGGCGCCGGTCTCCCGGGCGATCTCGATCTGACGCTTGGCGATCAGCGGACGGGCAATGGACGTGCCGAGCAGGTATTCGCCCTCATAAATGGCGTTGGCACGGAACATCGGGAAGACGAAGTCGCGCACGAACTCCTCACGCAGGTCATCGATGTAGATCTCCTCGACGCCCAGATCCTGTGCCTTGGCGCGCGCGGGCTCGAGCTCCTCGCCCTGACCCAGATCGGCGGTGAAGGTCACCACCTCGCAGTGATAGTGGTCGCGCAGCCACTGCAGGATGACGGAGGTATCCAGCCCGCCGGAGTAGGCCAGGACGACCTTTTTGATCTCGCTCATGAAATGCACTCTCGGATTGAAGAATTTCGGGGTCCTGTTGCGCAGCAATGATCGGCGCGCCGGCAGGGAGAATCAAGGCGTGCGGCGCCGGCCCTGATACACTGGCTGCATGGAAACGCTCACGCTGACTCGACCCGATGACTGGCACCTTCACCTGCGCGACGGCGTCGTGCTCAAGGACGTGGTCCACTGGAGCGCGGCCCGCTTCGGCCGCGCGATCATCATGCCCAACCTCGTGCCGCCGGTGACCACCACCGAAATGGCCGGCGCCTACCGCGAGCGGATCCTCGCGGCGCGACCCGAGGGCAGCGCGTTCGAGCCGCTGATGACGCTCTATCTCACCGACAACACCCCGGCCGAGGAGATCGAGCGCGCCGCGGCCAGCGGATTCATACACGCGGTCAAGCTCTACCCCGCCGGCGCCACCACCAACAGCGACTCCGGCGTCACCGACATCCGCCGATGCGACAACGCGCTGGCCGCGATCGCCGAACATGACCTCACGCTCTGCATCCATGGCGAGGTCACCCGACCCGAGACGGACATATTCGATCGCGAGGCGATCTTCCTCGAGGAGCGGCTGGCGCCGCTGCTCGCGCGCCATACCCACCTGCGCGTGGTGCTCGAGCACCTCACCACGGCGGCGGCCGTGGATTTCGTCCGCCAGGGACCCGAGCGCCTGGGCGCCACCATCACGCCACAGCATCTGCTCATGAACCGAAACGATCTGCTGGCCGGCGGCGTGCGCCCCCACCACTACTGCCTGCCCATTCTCAAGCGCGAGCGCGACCGCGAGGCGCTCATCGACATCGCCACCTCGGGTCATCCCCGCTTCTTCCTCGGCACCGACAGCGCGCCCCATGCCCGACATGCCAAGGAGAATGCCTGCGGCTGCGCCGGCATCTTCAGCGCGCCACTCGCCATCGAGCTCTACGCCGAGGCCTTCGATCAGGCCGGCGCGCTCGGGCGGCTGGAGGGCTTCGCGAGCCATTTCGGTGCCGACTTCTACGGCCTGCCGCGCAATGGCGACCGCATCACGCTGCAGCGTCAGCCGCGCCCGATACCCAAGGCGCTGCCCTATGGCGACGGGCACATCGTGCCGCTGCGCGCCGGCGAAGAGATCGCCTGGTCGCTCACCGATGACACCCTCGCCCCGGAGGCCTCATGAGCACCCGTGCCATCAATCAACGCTTCCGCGGCTTCCTGCCCGTGGTGGTGGATATCGAGACCGGCGGCGTCAATGCCGCCACGGATGCCATGCTGCAGATCGCGGCCGTCATGGTCCACATGGACGAGGACGGCGCGCTCTACACCGGCGAGACCCACACCACCCATGTCCAACCGTTCGAGGGCGCCAATCTCGATCCCAAGTCGCTGGAATTCAATGGCATCGACCCGGACCATCCGCTGCGCATGGCGATCCCCGAGGATGAGGCCCTGCGTCAGATCTTCCGGCCGATCCGCGAGACCATCCGCGCCACCGGCTGCAGCCGCGCGGTGCTGGTGGGCCATAACGCCTGGTTTGATCTGGGCTTCCTGAATGCGGCGGTGAACCGCAGCGGCATCAAGCGCAACCCGTTTCATCCGTTCTCGTGCTTCGACACGGCGACCCTGTCGGGGCTGGCGTTCGGGCAGACCGTGCTCGCGCGGGGCGTGGCGGCGGCCGGCCTGGGCTGGGATGCGCGGGAGGCGCACTCGGCGATCTATGATGCGGAGAAGACCGCCGAGCTTTTCTGCACCATCGTCAATCGCTGGGATGAGCTGAATGACCATCCCGACTATGGGGCCGGAGCCTGAGCCCGGCCCCGCGGCCCCCGGCGGGATCAGGCGTTGTCCGACTCGCTGCCGGCGGCGGACTGGACGGCCTGCTGCAGCTCGCCCGACTCGTACATCTCCATGATGATGTCACAGCCGCCCAGCAGCTCGCCGTTGACGTAGAGCTGGGGAATGGTCGGCCAGTTGCCGTATTCCTTGATGCCCTGGCGGATGCCCTCGTCCTCCAGCACATTGACGTAGGCGAACTCCACGCCGCAGCCGGCCAGCGCCTGCGCCGCGCGCATCGAGAAGCCGCACTGGGGGAACTGGGGTGAGCCCTTCATGTAGAGAATCACCGGATTGCCTTCCACCTGCTCGCGAATGCTGTCCTGTACGTCGCTCATCTCGGCTCCTTTGTTAATCCGTACGATCAGTGTACGGATTGGACCAATATCAGGCGAGGGGCAAAAACCCTGTGGATACGGTATCCTGCGCGGCCATGGAACAAAATCATCTGTCTGACACGCGTTTCGAGTCCCTCGGACTCCACGAATCCCTTCTCACCGGTCTGCAGGAAGCGGGCTTCGAGCACTGCACACCGATCCAGGCCGCGGCCCTGCCCATCGCCCTGAAAGGCCGTGATGTCGCCGGTCAGGCACAGACCGGCACCGGCAAATCGGCCGCCTTTCTGCTCGCCTGCATGCACCGGCTCATGACCAACCCCGTGGCCGCCGAGAAGGTCGGCCCCTGGGCGATCGTGCTCGCGCCGACCCGCGAGCTCGCGCTGCAGATCCACAAGGACGCCGAGCGCCTGGGCTGGTTCACCGGCATGGAATTCGCCTGCATCTATGGCGGCACCGGCTACGAGAGCCAGCGCAAGGCCCTGGAGAAAGGCACCGACATCCTCATCGGCACGCCGGGGCGCATCATCGATTTCTACAAGCAGCGCGTCTTCAGCCTCGACAACATCGAGGTCTGCATCCTCGACGAGGCGGATCGCATGTTCGACATGGGATTCATCGCCGACATCCGCTACCTGCTGCGGCGCATGCCGCCACCCGAGGAGCGGCTCAACATGCTGTTCTCGGCGACCCTCTCCGAGCGCGTCCGCGAACTCGCCTACGAGCACATGAACGACCCGGAGTCGGTACAGATCGAGTCCGACACCATCACTGCCGACAAGGTCCGGCAGACGCTCTACCACGTCGAGAACAACCAGAAGATCGGCCTGCTGCTGGGCGTCCTCCGCCAGCAGGAACCCACACGCACGCTCATCTTCGTCAACACCAAGCGCGACGCGGACAAGGTCACCGGCTACCTGCTCGGCAACGACATCAAGGCCGCGGTCATCTCCGGGGATATCCCGCAGAACAAACGCGAGCAGCTCCTTGCCAAATTCCAGGCCGGCGAACTGCCCATCCTCGTCGCCACCGACGTCGCCGCCCGCGGGCTTCACATCCCCGAGGTCAGCCATGTGATCAATTACGACCTGCCGCAGGATGCCGAGGACTACGTCCACCGGATCGGCCGGACGGCCCGGGCCGGCGCGACGGGCGATGCCATCAGCTTTGCCTGCGAGAGCTACGTCTACTCGCTGCCCGACATCGAGCAGTACATCGACCAGAAGATCCCCTCGGAAATGGCACCGCCAGAGCTCATCGCCGAGGACATCAAGCCGGCGGCCCGCATGGACAACCGCCGCAGCAGCAGCGGTGGCAGCCGCAGCCGCGGCGGAAGCGGTGGTGGCCGGCGCGGGAATGGTGGCGGCCGTGGCAACGGCGGCCCGCGCGGATCGAGCCGGAGCTCCAGGCCCGCCGGGTCCAATGGCGACGCGGCTCCCCCGCCGAACGAAGGCGGCGATCAGTCGTAGTTGAACGAGTAGAAGAGGTCGAGGGCGTTCTCCGCACCGCTCACGGCCTCCAGATAGAGCTGACCGGTGAGGTAATAGCGCAGGCTGAGCGTGTTCTGCGGCTGGAACACGCCGACGCCGTAGCGCACCATCAGATTGGGGGCGAGATAGCCGCTGACCGCCACCTGCGCGTCTTCACCCTGACCGGTGGCCTCAAGCTGAAAGTCCTCGACACCCAGCTCCTCGGCGATCGCCGAGCCCATGCGCCCGCCACCGAAAACACCCAGTGACAGTGCCGCACGGCTCAGCAGGGCCTCCTCGCTGGGCGTGCCCTGGCCGGGCGGCCGGCCCGTGACCAGATAGGAAAGAATGCTGGCCTGGGGCATCGTCGGGCGCGAGAAAAGCCGCACCTGTGGATCATCGGCGGGGCCGGTCACGCGCAGGCCCGCGAGGATGTCCGCCGACTCCCGGACGGCCTCGATATCGAGCCGCGGCCGGGCCAGCGGGCCGGCGAAGATCAGGCGCCCGCGGCGGATGGACAGCGACTGGCCATAGGCCTCATAGCTCGCATCGAGGATATTCAGCACGCCCTCGCCCTCCGCCCCCTCGGCGCCGATCTGGCGCAGGCGCAGCTCACCGCCGAGCCGCCCGGTCGCGCCCTGGGCCGAGAATGTCACCGCATCCCCCAGCACCAGCCGCAGGTCGCTCTCCAGCGTCCGTCCGCCGGCGTCCACCTCGGCGCTTACCAGCGGCTCGCCGGCATCATCCACCAGCACGGCGTCCGGCGAGACCCGCACGGCACCCGGCGCCCGCTGGTCCAGCCGAAGCTCACCCGCGGGGACCCGCAGCTCGCCGCTCAGCCGAAGTGTCTGCGGCGTGATCTCCAGGCTCATAGCCGGGCTCACCGTGAGCTCGGCCAGCGTCCCCACATCAATGGCCAGGTCCTCGCCGCGCAGATCGATCCGCCCGCGCAGCTCCACCTGCTCCCAGTCGAGCCGCCCATCCACGCTGGCCTCGCCATCGCCGGCCTGGAAACCACCCGCAAGCGTCGCCACTCGACCGTCGATGCGCGCGGTCAGGTTGATCGCCTCCAGCGGCGTCACCAGCGCCGATGGCAGAAGCTCACCATCGGCAAGCCGCAGAGAGCCCCGGAAAACCGGGTCGGCCAGCGTGCCGTGCAGCTCGCCCCGCGCCTGCAGCACACCGCGAACGCGGCGCAGTTGCGGCAGCGTGGCGGCGAGCGGTGCCAGGGGAACGCCATCCAGCCACACAATGCCATCGATCGGCCGGGCGGCATCCGACGGGTCGGTCTGCACGACGATGCCTCCGGTGCCAATGGCCGGCGACGCCAGGCCGAGCCGCAGGTTGGCCTGATCAGGTCGCAGATCGGCATCGATGACGATTCGGTCATAGTCCAGCGACAGCGCGCCGTCGCCACGGTCCTGCGGCACCTCGATGCGACCGTCGGCGCTGACCAGCGTCACCCGGGCGCTGGGGCCGGTGTCGCGCTGCCAGTCGAATGCCGCCGTCCCGGTCACCTCACCGAGCAGTGCGAATCCTTCGGGCAGATGGGGCTCGAGCAGCGCCAGCGGCATGCGTGCGAGACGCAGCCGGGCCTGTGCCCGATCGGGATCGGCCAGCAGCGGCTCGGCACAGACCCGGACGTCCTGCCAGACCCAGCAGTGACCGGCCAGCCGGACCCGTTCCGCACCGATATCCAGCGAGGGCGCCCCCGTCATCCGCCAGCGTCGGCCGGCCGCGGTGACGGTCGCCTCGGTGATCGTCCCGGCCCAGGCATCGGCGCCTGCCTCCATGGCGCCACGGGCCACCAGCCGCGCGGCGATCGGTCCGTCATCCGCCGTCAGGACCAGGCGATGGCGGGCGGGTTCACCCTGCAGGGACAGCCGCAGGTCACCCAGTCGGGTGTCGTCCCGCATCAGGCCGAGCACTTGAAGATCGATCTCACCCCCCCGGTGCGCCGACCAGTCCGCATCGAGATCCGCCTGCGCCAGGGCCAGTCCCTGGTAGGCAATCGCCGTGGCGGTCACTGTGCCGGTCACCGATGGGCGCAGCGGCTCCCCGCTCACCTCGAAACGGCCCTCGAGCCCGCCGGAGAGCCCCGGCCAGAAGGCCTCCAGCGAGGGTGCCTGGAAGCGGCCATCGAGTTGCAGGGTGTCGTTCAGACGCGCGTCCAGGGCGAGCCGACTCTGCTCCGCCTCGATACTCGCGTTCACCTGACGGGAGGGTCCAAGCAGGCGGAGGCCGATATCGAACCGCGCCGTCCGGGCGCCCGACAGCTCGCCGCTGAGTTCAAGATCCGCCGCCTCGCCGGTCAGCCGCCCGGCAACCCGCAGTGACTCGCCGGCGGTAAGGGCGCCGTCCGGCTGCACCGACCAGCGCAGATCGACCGGCCAGGCACCCGCCGACACGACCTCTCCCGACAGGCTGGCCTGGCCCGGCCCGCCGGCGACATCCAGATGCTCGACGGTCAGCCGGTCATCGACAAGGCGTGCGGCCAGGTCGACAACGCTCAACGCAAGCGCAGGCGCATCCCCCGCGTCGCCTCCCCGCCGGATCGCCACCCGCTCGATCCGCAGGCCCTCGATGAGGACATCCACCGGCAGGCTCAGATCCGGCAGATGGATCCGCTCAGGCAGGGCATCCAGTGGACCGCCCTCCGCCGACGGCTCAGCGGCCTTCTCCGGCCCAACGGGGGCCGCCGGCCAGTCCACCTCAACATCGACGACCGTCAAGCGCTTGATACAGACCTGCCAGCGCAGCAGACAGTCGGGGCGCCATTCCAGCGCCAGCCGGCCGGCGGTCACGCGCCGGTCATCCGCCGACCAGGCGACATCAGCAAGCACCAGCCCGTCCCAGAGCGTGCCCGAGACGACGGAGAGCTGCAGGCCGGGCACCAGGGCCTCTCCGCGGGCCGCCAGCCAGCGTGCGCCTTCGGTCGTGCTGATCAGCCAGGCAACCCCCAGCGCCAGGCCGAAGGTCAGCGTCAGCAGAAGACTGCGCAGGCCAGGCATCAGAACGGGGGGCCCACGGAGATATGCAGGCGGAAGGGCACATCCTCGCGGCTCACGCCCCAGGCAAAGTCGAGCCGCAGGGGACCGACCGGCGATGACCAGCGCACCCCGAATCCCGTCCCCACCGCCGGGTCGAAGTCATCGATACGCTCATACGCATTACCGGCATCCACAAAGGTCGCCAGGCGCCAGTTGCCGAACACCTTGTAGCTGTACTCAAGACTGCCGGTGGCGAGATAGCGCCCGCCGACCACATCGCCGCTGGCATCCCGGGGGCCGAGGCTGTTGTAGGCGAACCCGCGCACGCTCTGGTCGCCGCCGGCGAAAAAGCGCAGGGAGGTGGGCGTCTGGTCGAAGTCATTGGTGGCAATGCCACCGAGGTCGGCGCGCAACTGAAAGCGGTTGCGCTCGCCGAGGCTGCGCAGCCAGGTGTTGCTCAGGCGCAGGCGGGCGATGTCCAGGTCGGACATGACATCCCGGGCCGCCAACTCCACCGAGTAGGTCTGCCGGTCACCGCGGTAGGGATCGATGCCGCCGCGGGAGCGGGTCCGCGTGAACGCGAGCCCGGGCAGCAGCAGACGGCTCGTCCCCGAATCCAGCCCCGCGCTGAAGCGCTCGTCGAGCCAGCGCAGCGACTGCGTGCGCACCCAGCCCGAGGTAAAGCCCTGGCGCCGGCTGAGCGAGACGGTGTAGCGCTCGCTGCGGCTCGCCTCGATATCCTCTTTCTGCCAGCCCGTGGCGAGCGCGAGATAGTCGTTGAGGGGATCGGCGAGCGGGATCTCGTAGCGGGCATCCACGCTCTGGCGCACCGTCGAGAGGCGCAGCCCGCTGTTCAGGCGGTGCCCGCGGTTGTTGATGTAGTGCCGCTCGAAGCCGAGCCGGGTGCGCGGGCCCTCGTCGGTGGAATAGCCGATCCCGGTGGTCACGGTGTTGCGGTCGCGGGTCACCACATCGGCTTTCACCGGGATCCGTTCATCCACCGCCTCATCGCGGCGGGTCTCGACCAGCGCATCGCTGAAGTAACCGCTCTCGAGCAGCCGGCTGTTGAGATCGGCAACGGCGTCGGCGGTGTAGGGCGTGCCCGGCTCGAAGGGCACAAGCCGCTCGAGGAAGCTGCGTCGGAAAGGCGTCGCCGAGAAGCGCACCTCGCCCAGCGCGTAGCGCGGCCCGGTGGCGAGGACCAGCGTGGCATCCGCCCAGGCACCGGCAACATTGATGGCAAGGCGTGCGGTGGTGAACCGCGCATCAAAATAGCCCCGCTGAAGGGCAAGATTGCGCAGGGCCCGCTTGCTGCGCTCGTAGTCGCCCTGGTTGAGCGGCTCGCCGGGACGCAGGGGCAGACGCTCGGTGAGTCGCTGGAAGGCGGCATCATCCTCGCCCGCTCCGGTGACGCGGACATTGACCGAGCGCACCGTCACCCGAGGGCCGGGATCCACGTCGATGGAGAGCGCCCAGTGTCCCTGCACCGAGCGGAGACTGATCTGACTGCGGGCCTGATAGTAGCCCAGCGCCTCCAGCGCCTCCGTGACCTGGCTGCGCACCCGATCCCGGTAGAGATCCGCGGCCAGATCGGAGTCCAGATCCACGGCCGGGTCGATGTGGGCACGGATGTTCTCGGCGGCCTCGCCATCAACGCCCGTGAGCGTGAGACGGACCTCGGCCGCCGCGGTGCCGGCGAGTAGCGAGGCAACGGCCAGTACGAGGAGCCATCGCCATGGCGCGCATCCCATGCCCCCGACAGTCCGTCTCAGAGGCGTGGCGGCCGGCCCCCGGCGCGCTCATGGGCTTCCTGACAGTCGATGCAGCGCGAGGCCGACGGCGAGACCTGCAGCCGGGCAAAGGGGATGGGCTCGCCACAGTCCACGCAGATCCCGTAGCCACCCTCATGCCAGGCGCGCAGCGCCGCCTCGTTGGCCCGCAGTTCCTGGATATGGCGGTCGATGTCGGCGTATTCGATGTCAGCGAGCAGATCCACCAGCGACTCATCGCCCGGATCACGGACCCGGTCGGCGATGTCCTCGGCGCGGTGCAGATCGGCAGCCAGCACCTCGCTGCGGATCTCCTCGCGCAGCGCGGTCTGCTCTTTCTCCAGCTCCCTGCGCAGTGCCTGGCGCTCCTCGGCGGACAGATTCTCGTTCATTGTCAGCTCCTGCCGTGATGAGTGTCCTGCTCTCTGACTCGAGAGGGCCCCATGATATCCTCAATCGCATGAGTGAACAGGACGCCAGCGCCGAGGAACATCACCTGCGGCTCCGCCATCTGCGCTTGTCGGACTATCCCGATGTCAAGCACATCATGGACCAGGTCTATCCCGATCTGGGCGGCGCGTGGACCCGCAAGCAGTTCGCCGCGCAGGTCAGCCGCTTCGCCGAGGGCCAGATCTGCATCGAGGACAACGGCCGGGTGGTCGCCGGGGCCATCTCCATGATCGTCGACTACGACCGCTACGGCGACCGGCACAAGTACGACGAGATCACCGGCAACGGCTATCTGAGCAACCACGACCCCAACGGCGACGTGCTCTATGGCGTCGACATCTTCGTCGACCCCGAGTACCGCGGTATGCGTCTCGGCCGGCGCCTCTACGACGCCCGCAAGGAGCTCTGCCGCAGTCTCAACCTGCGCGCCATCGTGGCCGGTGGCCGCATGCCCGGCTACAGCGAGCATGCCGGCGAGATGAAGCCCGAGGAGTACATCGATCTGGTCAAGCGCCGCGAGCTCTACGACCCGATCCTGTCCTTCCAGCTCGCCAATGATTTCCACGTGCGCCGCGTGATCACCGCCTACATGCCGGAGGATCAGGACTCGCGGGCCTTCGCGACGCTGCTGCAGTGGGACAACATCTTCTACGAGAGCGACCGCACGCCGCTCATCGGTGGCCGCAAGTCCACCGTCAGGGTCGGCACCGTCCAGTGGCAGATGCGTCGCGTGACCAACTTCGAAGATCTGATGTCGAACATCGAGTTCTTCGTCGATGCCATGGCCGGCTACAACTGTGACTTCATCCTCTTCCCGGAGCTTTTCAACGCCCCGCTGCTCGCGCAGTTCAACCAGGAGGATCCCGCCGAAGCCATGCGCGGCCTCGCCCAGTACACCGGCGAGATCACCGATGCCATGAGCCGCATGGCCGTGTCGTACAACATCAACATCATCGCCGGGTCCATGCCGGTCTATGATGACAACGCGCTCTACAACGTCGCCTACCTGTGCCGGCGCGACGGCACCATCGACAATCACTACAAGCTCCACGCCACCCCCGATGAGCGCTTCTACTGGGGGGTACAGGGGGGCGATGCACTGAAGGCCTTCGACACCGACGTGGGCAAGATCGGCATCCTGGTCTGCTATGACGTCGAGTTCCCCGAGGCCTGCCGGCTGCTGGCCGATCAGGGCATGCAGATCCTGTTCGTGCCCTTCTGGACCGACACCAAGAACGCCTACCTGCGGGTGCGGCGCTGTGCCCAGGCGCGGGCGATCGAGAACGAGTGCTACGTGGCCATCACGGGCAGCGTGGGCAATCTGCCACGGGTGGAGAACATCGAAATCCAGTACGCCCAGGCGGCCGTGTTCTCACCCTCGGACTTCGCCTTCCCCCACGACGGCATCGTCAGTGAATCCACCCCCAACACCGAGATGACCCTGGTGGTGGATCTCGATATGGACAAGCTCAAGCAGCTCCGCGCCGAGGGCTCGGTCCAGAACGCCAAGGACCGGCGCCTGGACCTCTACCGCGTGCACTGGCTGGAGGACTGACGGCGCCACGAACGGCGGCGCCTTCCCGCCTAGAACTTCTGCTTCGCCAGCCAGGGCTGCATGCGTGCGAACGCCTCCTCGATGTTCTCCATGGAGTTCGAGAAGCTGATGCGGATGGCGTTGCCACAGGTGTCGCCGAAGGCATCGCCGGGGATCACGCAGACGCCCGTCTCCTCGAGCATGCGCAGCGACAGGTCCGTGGCATCGGTGCGCGGCGGCAGCGACGGGAAGACGTAGAACGCGCCCTGGGGCACATAACCGGTGAGATGCGGTGTCTCGCTGACGAGCTCCACCACCCGGTCACGGCGGCGCCGGTATTCCGCGTTCATCTCGTCGACGCAGCTCATGTCCCCCTGCAGGGCCGCCACACCCGCCCACTGCGCCGGCGTACTCGCCACCGTGGTGGTGAACATGTGATAGCGCCGCAGTTTCTTGATCGCGCCCTGACTGGAGATCATCCAGCCGATGCGGAAGCCCGCCATGCTGAAGGTCTTGGAGAAGCTCGAGATCGACATCACGTGATCGAGATCCGACGTGCAGTTGATCACACTGGGGAACTGCATCCCCTCCTCGAGCAGGATATGGTCGTAGACCTCGTCGGCGAAGACATAGACACCGCGGTAGGCGGCCTCCTGGACGATCGCCTCAATGGTCTCGCGCGGATACACGGCCCCGCTCGGGTTGCTCGGCGAGTTGAGCACGATCGCGAAGGTGCGCATGCCAATGGCATCGATCACCTCCTGCGGGTCGATCTGATGCCCGTGCTCCGGGCGCGTGGGGATGATCTTCACCTCGCCGCCGTTCATGCGGATGAGCGGCGCGTAGAGCAGGAAGGTCGGATCAGTGACGATGAACTGCCGGCCGGGTGCCGCCGTGGCGGTGAGCGCGAGGTACATCGCCTCGGTGGCGCCGGTGGTGACGAGGAAGTTGTCCTCGGTGAGTTCGCGGTCGTAGCGGTTGCTGTAGTAGCGCGCCAGTTCGCTGAGCAGCTCCGGCAGGCCGGCATCCATGGTATAGCCGGTATACCCGTCGCGCAGCGCATCGATATGCGCCTCAACGATATGTTGCGGCGTGGGAAAGTCGGGCTGGCCGATGGACAGATGGATGACATCCTCCATGCCGGCGGCGGTATTGATCATCCGCCGGATGCCGGGCATCGGAATGGCCTGAAGGGAGGGGCTGAACAGCGGCCCTTCGGCCTGATCGCCCTGGTCCATCTCCACCGGATTCACCATGATCGGATCCCCTTTTGCTGCGGGTCGGAACAACGTCGGATATCAACGCGAAGCTAGACCTCGCGAGGAAAGCGGTCAAGCCCCTCAGAGCGCATTCTGACGCAGTTGACGCGGTGCATCGGGGGTGTTTACCGTCCATGCGGTCAGACCCGCCACAGAAGGACGCATCGGATGACCCAGGCCCGGCCCAAAATCGTTGTTCTCACCGCGCCCGGTGAAGGCCTTCCCGAGGGGATGAACGCGCTCGAAGGGATCGCCGAGCTGCAGGTCGCCGAGGATGCCGAGAGCCTTCGAGCCACACTGCCCGGTGCCCGGGTGCTCTGCGTCACGGACTTCCGCACCGAGGCGCTCGCCGAGGCCTGGCCCGCGGCCGACGCGCTGGAGTGGATCCACGCCACCAGCGCCGGCGTCGACGCACTGCTCATCCCCGAGGTGCGCGAGAGCGACATCCCGGTCACCAATGCCCGCGGTATCTTCGACCGCTGCATCGCCGAATATGTGCTCGGCCAGATCATTGCCTTCTGCAAGGACTTCGCCGGCAACTGGCGACTCAAGCAGAGCCATCAGTGGCAGCATCGCGAGACCGAGCCGGTGGCCGGGCGCAGCGTGCTGGTGGTGGGCGCCGGCTCCATCGGCCGGCAGATCGCCCGCCTCTGCGGCGCGATCGGCATGAGCCCGGATGGCGTGGGCCGCCGTGCCCGGCCGGGGGATGATGACTTCGGCGCGATCTATGCCCAGGCCGATCTGATCTCCGTGCTGCCGGATTACGACTTCGTGGTGATCGCCGCGCCGCTCACCGCCGACACCGAGGGGCTCTTCGGCGAGGCCGAGTTCCAGGCCATGCACCCCGGCGCACGGCTCATCAACATCGGGCGTGGACCCATCGTCAACACCGACGCACTGGTCGACGCCCTCCGCGATGGGGCCATTGACGGCGCCGCGCTCGATGTCTTCGAGCAGGAGCCGCTGCCGCCGGAGCATCCGCTCTGGGACCTGCCCAATGCGCACATCTCCTCGCACATGGCCGGCGATTTCATCGGCTGGAAGACCGCCCTGTCGCAGCAGTTCATCGATAACTTCGAGCGCTGGCGCAACGGCGAGACCCTGAACAACACAGTGGACAAGGCCCACGGCTTCGTCCCCTCCGCCTGATTCACGCAACCCAAACAAACGAGGCGCTTCATGATCGAATCCCCCCTGCTCCCATCACTCGGCGGTTATATCAACGGTGAATGGGTCATGGCCGACAGTGGCCGCACGCTTGCAGTGACCAATCCGGTCGACAACGGTCATCTGGCGGATGTCGCCGCCATGGGAAGTGACGAGACCCAGCGGGCCATCGCCGCCGCGGAGGCCGCCCTGGAGCAGCCCGCCGATCGTGAGCAGCGCCGCCGCTGGCTGGATGCCATTGCCGATGCGCTGATCGCCAACCGCGAGGAGATCGGCCGCATTCTGTGCATGGAACACGGCAAGCCGCTGGCCGAGGCGCAGGGCGAGGCGGATTACGCCGCCGGATTCTTCCGCTATGCCGCCGCCCATATCGACGCCCTGGCACCCCATACGCTCGACGAGCATCCGCGCGACTGCACCTGGCATGTCCACCATCGGCCCGCCGGCGTCGTCGGCCTGATCACGCCCTGGAACTTCCCCATCGGCATGATCGCCAAGAAGCTCTCCTCGGCCATCGCCGCCGACTGCCCCAGCGTGATCAAACCTTCGTCGAAGACACCGCTGACGATGATCGCGCTGTTCACCCTGCTTGAGCGTGAGGTCGGGCTGCCCGCGGGCAGGGCCAATCTGGTCATGGGCTCGGCAGGCCCGATCACCGATGCGCTGTTCGATGCGCCCTCGGTGCGTGTGATCAGTTTCACCGGCTCCACCGAGGTGGGTCGCGAGCTGATCCGTCAGTCCGCACCCGGTGTGAAGCGCCTCACCCTCGAGCTGGGTGGCAATGCACCGTACATCATCTTCGATGACGCCGATCTCGATCATGCCGCCGACCAGCTCATCGGCAACAAATTCCGTGGTGGCGGCCAGACCTGTGTCTGTGCCAACCGCATCTTCGTGCACGCCGACGTGGCGGCCCGCTTCGCCGACAAGCTGGCCGAACGGGTCAAGGCGCTGACCGTGGGCGATGGCATGAAAGAAGGCACGCGCCTCGGCCCGCTGATCGACGAGAACGCCGTCGCCAAGGTCCAGCGGCATGTGGAAGATGCCCTGGCCCACGGCGCACAGCAGATCTACCAGGGCGATGCCAGCGGTCTGGCCGGGACCTTCTACCCGCCGACGGTGCTGCTCGACGTCCCGGCCGAGGCGGCCTGCTATCGCGAGGAGACCTTCGGTCCGCTGGTGCCGATCATCACCTTCGCCGATGAGCCGGCGGTGGTGCGCATGGCCAACGACACCGACTTCGGCCTCGCCTGCTATGTATTCACCGCCGACGAGGACCGGGGCCACCGGGTCATCGAACGCCTGCGCTTCGGCCATGCGGCGCTCAACACCGGCAGTGGACCGACGCCGGAGGCGCCCTTCGGCGGCATGAAACAGTCCGGCTTCGGGCGCGAGGGCGGCCTGGAGGGGCTTTTCGAGTTCACCGAGACGCAGACCATCCCGGTGGGCTGAGCAGGGGCCTTCAGCCCGATCGCTGACCGTCCGGTTCCCGGGCGGTCAGCGCCCGAATGGACGGGATCAGCAGAATACCCGCCAGCACATAGGCCGCCAGTGCCACGGACAACCCCCGCACGCCGACACCGGCATCCAGCAGCACACCGACGAGCACCGGCGCCGCCGCGGTGCTGAGCACCATGGCGCCGTGGGCCATCGCCCGTATCGCCCCCAGATGCCGGACGCCATAGAGCTCGGGCCAGAGCGCACCCATCAGCGTACCGGCCGTTCCCACACTGGTGCCCGCCAGCCCCAGATAGAGCATGGCCGCCGCGTCACCGGGCATGAACCCGAGCACGAGGAGCGCGGTGAGCATGGGCAGAAGATAGAGCCGCAGCAGCCGGGGCGCCCCCAGCCGGTCCACCAGCGTCCCGCTCAGCGCGAGGGAGACCACATGCGCCAGGGCGAACACCACGAAGGCCGTGGACACCCAGGCGAGACTCCAGCCCTTGGCATTGGCGATGGGAACCTGATGGAAGAACAGTGCGGTGATCAGAAACGGCGGCGCCAGCAGCGCCGGCAGGATGCGATAGAAGCGCGCATCACGCAGCACGGCCTCGCGGGTCCAGTCCGGTACCGGCGCGCCCGCGGATGCTGAAGAGCGCCCGCCGTCCGCCTCAGCCGTGGCGGCCGGCGCCGGTAGACGGACATGCAGCCGCAGCAGGAGCAGGCAGGCCGGTAGCGCCACCACCACCAGCAGCGCCGCGATGACCCACCAGCTCCCCCGCCAGCCAAGGGCCGCCATCAGCGCCACCGCCAGCGCCGGCAGCACCGCCTCGCCCGCGGGCATGCCGAGGGTGACCGCTCCGATGGCCGTTCCCCTTGCCGTTGTCACACGGCGGCCGACCGTGGTCTGCGCCACATGCATCATCAAGCCCTGCCCGCACAGGCGCAGCAGCAGGAACGCCGGGACGAGCCAGAGGGCCCCGGGCGCGACGGCCAGCGCCACCGCTCCGAGGGCGGCCCCGGCCATCACGCCGGTCGTGAAGACCGGCAGCGGCAGTTGGTCGACGCCGCGACCCAGCCAGATGACCAGCAGGCCGCTGCCCAGTGTCGCGGCGGAGTACAGTCCGCCGAATTCCGCATTGCTCAGCTCGAAGGCCTCCCGCAGCTCGCCACCGAACAGCGATATGAAATAGGTCTGGCCCGAACCGGAGAGGAATGCCAGCAGGAAACCGAAACCCAGCAGGTACCGATAGCCCGCCAGGCGCTGCAGGGAAGTGCGCATCAATCCGTCGATCCTGAACTGAAAAGGCCCGGCTGAACCGGGCCTTGTCGTTGATGCCAGAGGCGGCAGGGGTGGCCTCAGCCGGTGCTGCGCATGGCCTCGCCCTGCTCGCCACCCCCGGTCTCGACCAGCGCCGCCTCGAACTGATCCACCGCCCAGTCGATCTCCTCGGCGGTGACGATCAGCGGCGGGATCCAGCGGATCACGTTGCCACCCCACGGGCCGCAGCGGATCATCAACAGACCGCGGTGCTCACAGGCCTTGAGCATCCTCGCGCCCCGATCACCATCCGGCTTGCCGTGGGCATCCACCAGATGGGTGCCGATCATCAGCCCCTTGCCCGAGAGATTGCCGATCTCCGGATGGCGCTGCTGGACGTCCTCGAGCCGGGCCCGGAGCTGGGCGCCGCGCTCCGCGGCATTCTCCACGAGCTTCTCGTCGCGCATGACATCGAGCGTTGCCAGGCCGGCGGCACAGGCCACGGCGTTACCGCCGTAGGTCCCGCCCTGAGAGCCCGGCAGGGCCTTGCTCATGAGCGATGCCGGCGCGGCCATGAACGAGAGCTGGAAGCCGCTCGCCACCCCCTTGGCGGAGACCACGACATCCGGCTCGACGCCGAAATGCTCGTACCCCCACATCATGCCGGTCCGGCCGTTGCCCGACTGCACCTCATCCATGATCAGCAGGATGCCGTGCTTCTGGCAGCGCTCCTGCAGCCCCTGCATGTATTTGGTGTTGGCCGGGATGTAACCCGCCTCGCCCTGGATCGGCTCGATGAGCATCGCCGCCGTTTCCATGGGCGTGCTCTGGACCTGCAGGATGTAGTCGAGCTCGCGCAGCGCGAAATCCGCCGCCTCGTCCTCGCTCATTCCGTACCAGTAGGTATCCGGGAATGGCGCCGTCACCACGCCGCCCATCATCGGCTGCACGCCCTGGCGGACCGCCGCGCTGGAGGTGGTGGTGGACAGCGAACCCATGGTGCGGCCATGGAAGCAGCCGCGGAAGGCGATGATGTTGGGCTTGCCGGTGGCCTGTCGGGCCAGGCGGATGGATGCCTCCACCGCCTCGGTGCCGGCGTTGGAGAAGAACACGCTGTCAATGTGATCGGGCAGCAGCTCGACGATCCGATCCGAGAGCTCGAGGATCGGGCGATGCTTCATGATCGCGTACTGCGCGTGGACCACCTTGTCGATCTGCGCCTTCGCCGCCTCGACCACCCGCGGATGGCAGTGGCCGGTGCTCAGCACGCCGATCCCCGAGGCGAAGTCCATGTACTTGCCGCCATCCTCGGAGTAGACGTACATGCCTTGCGCGCGCTCGACCAGAATGTCGCTGGACTGGCGCAGCAGCGGCGAGAGATGGTGGACGTTGTCACTCATGACACAGCCTCCTGGCTAGAGAATTCCCAATTCAGCATACGCGAAGCGCGCAATCATTTCCTCCCGGGTCGGACAACAAACCGCCGTTTGCTATCCTTCACCAACAGACTTTGAAGAGGTTTTCAAGGATGGCGATGCAAAGCAACGAGCCGGTGATCTTCGAGCGCGACTGCGAGGCCGCGCTCATCCCGGCGGGAGATACGGGCATCATCCCCAAGGGCGCCGAGGGCATGATCACCCAGGCACTGGGCGGGAGCTACACCGTCTACATCCAGGGGAATCTGTTCCGCATCGACGGCAAGGATGCCGACGCCATCGGCAAGGAGCCCGAGCCGACGCCGGAGCTCCCGGACAATGCCTCGGCGGAGGATGTCGAGCAGCTTGTCTGGGATCAGATGCGGCGCTGCTATGACCCGGAAATCCCCATCAACATCGTCGAGCTGGGACTGGTCTACCGCTGTGACATCACGCTCAACGGGGATGGCACCCGGTCGGTGGACATCGACATGACACTCACCGCACCGGGCTGTGGGATGGGCGATATCCTCGCCTATGACGTGCGCGAGAAGGTCAGGCAGATCCCGACCGTCGAGGAGGTGAAGGTGGAGATCGTCTTCGATCCACCGTGGAGCTTCGAGATGATGTCGGAGGCCGCGAAACTCCAGACCGGCATGATGTAACGTCGCGGGTGGCGGGGCCATGCCCTCGCCGCCACGCTAATCCGACCCGTCGCCGCGCTGCGGCTCGGGCTCCTCGGCGAGGCCGCGACCGGCCAGCTCGCTGAGGGCATCCGGTTCGATGAGCTGGATCTCCCGACCCTCGGCCTTCAGCCAGCCCTGGTCGGAGAAGCGCCGGAAAAGCCGGCTCATGGTCTCCGGAGCCAGCCCCAGGTAATTGCCCAGATCACTGCGTGCCATGGGCAGGCGGAAGCGGGTGGCCGACAGACCGCGTCGCGCGAAGCGCTCGGAGAAGCTCGTCAGCAGCATCGCCAGGCGCTCTTCGGCGCTGCGCCGGGCCATGGCGAAGAGCATCTCCTGATCGGCGAAGATTTCCTTGGACATCAGGCGCAGCAACTGGCGCTGCAGCCCCGGGATATCCGCCGCCAGGTGCTCGAGCTGCTCGAACGGCAGTTCGCAGATGCTGGTCGTCTCCAGTGACGCCGCGGAACAGGGATGGACCCAGCTATTGATGGCATCGAGCCCGATCAGCTCACCGGGGAGGTGAAAGCCGGTGACCTGCTCCTCACCCTCCTCGGTGGTGGTGTAGGTCTTGAGCGAGCCCGAGCGCACCGCATAGACGGCCTGGAAGCTGTCTCCGCCCCGATACAGGTGATCCCCCCGCTGGAGTGGCCGCTTGCGCTCGACGATGGCATCAAGCTGCTCGATATCGGCCTCGCTGAGCGACATGGGGAGACAGAGCTGATTCAGGCTGCAGTGGGCACAGGCCTGGCGGAGACTGGAGATCCGGAAGTCCGAGGGATCGGAATCGCTCATTGGCTGTCCTGCCTTCGGTCGCCCGCGCGACCCGTCCTCCTGTTCACCTTGATCCTAGCGAAAATATTACGCCGAATGCGCTGTCCTTACCACCACAGAATCAACTGACGAAATGGCAGTAGCCGGCGGCGCGGTCGAGGATGGGCTCACCCCCCCACCAGACGCCCTCCCCCTCATGCACCTCGCCAATGCATCGCACCGGTGTGCGCGCGCGCCGGGCCGCCGCCCGCACCATGACATCGGCCTCCCGCGGCGCGGTAAAGCAGAGCTCATAGTCATCCCCCCCGCCGAGCTGCAGGCGACGCGCCTCGGCCTCTCCCGCCCAGCGCAGCAGCCGTGCCGAGGGCCGGCCGCGTGGCGGATCGAGATGCAGCGCCACGCCGCTGCGCGCGGCGATATGACCCGCATCGGCCGCCAGGCCGTCGGACAGGTCAATGGCGGCACTGGCCACACCGACCAGCGCCTGTCCCAGTGCGACCCGGGGACGGGGGGCGATGAACGCCTGCCGCAGCCCCTGCCATCGGGCCTGCTCCCGCGCCCCCTCCTGCTGCCAGACCGCCAGACCCGCGGCGGCCTCGCCGGGTCGTCCCGAGAGCCAGACCCTGTCCCCCGCATGGGCCCCGTCCCGGCGCAGTGGCGCGCCGGTCGCCCGGCCGGTGATCTGCAGGCTCACCGTCAAAGGCCCGCGGGTGACATCCCCGCCGATCACGGCGACCCCGGACGCCCTCGCCAGACGGCCCAACCCAGAGGCGAATTGCGCGACCCAGGACTCGTCCGGCGCCGGCAGCGTCAGACCGAGCAGCGCCCAGCAGGGTTCACCGCCCATGGCGGCGATATCGCTCAGGTTCACCGCCAGCGCCCGGTAGCCGACCCAGTAAGCCGGCAGATCCGCCGGGAAATGCACCCCCTCGACCAGGGTATCGAGGGCCATCAGCAGTGGTCGCCCGCCATCCTGGGTGATGGCGGCGTCGTCGCCCGGCCCCAGCAGCACGTCGTCGCGCTCGGCGCCGAGGCCGGCGAGATGTCGATCAATGAGGTCGAATTCCGAACAGCCGGCCATGCCGCCCACCGATCAGCGCCGGCGGGATTTGAGCTCGGCGGCACGCAGCGGCTGATCCCGCCCGACGCGGTCGAGCACGCCGTTGATATACCGATGGCTCTGCTCGGCGCCGAACGCCTTGGCCAGTTCCACCGCCTGGTCGATGCACACGCGATAGGGCACCTCGAGGCGCTCGCGCAGCTCGTAGGTCCCCAGGCGCAGCAGCGAGCGCTCCACCGGGTCGAGATTGGCTGCCGGGCGGTCCAGGTATCGGTCGAAGGCCGCATCGAGGCTGTCGGCATCATCGGTGATGCCGCGGAAGACCTCCGAGAAGTAGTCCAGGTCCATATGGCCCAGACGGTGCTCGCCGAGAAACTGCCGCTGGATGTCGGCCGGATCCTGGCCCGTCAACTGCCACTGATAGAGCGCCTGGAGCACGCGCCGGCGAGCCCGCGCCCTGCTCCGGTTGGCCTTGGCGCGGTTCACAGACGACGCAGGAGACTGATCATCTCGAGCAGCGACATGGCCGCCTCGGCGCCCTTGTTGCCCGCCTTGGTGCCAGCCCGCTCAATGGCCTGCTCGATGCTGTCGGTGGTGAGTACGCCAAAGGCCACCGGCACGCCGTGCTGATGGCTGACCTGGCCGAGCCCCTTGGCACATTCACCGGCGACATATTCGAAATGCGGCGTCCCCCCGCGGATGACGCAGCCCAGCGCGACGATGCCATCGTAGTCGCCGGAGGCCGCCAACCGGTCGGCGACCAGCGGCAGCTCCCAGGAGCCGGGGACCCGGACCAGGGTCAGCGACTCGTCGGCCACGCCATGGCGGACCAGCGCATCCCGGGCGCCGCCCACCAGCGAATCGACGATAAAGTCGTTGAAACGAGTAGCCACCAGCGCGACCCGCGCGTTATTGGCCGTGAAATCACCTTCGAGGGTCTTCATGTTCGTACCGTTGTCATTCTGTGGACGGACGCAAGCCTAAACCGCCGTACGCCCCGAGGAAACCGCCGATCAGGCCGACGGCTCGGCCCCGCTCGCGGTCTGGACGTAATCGACCACCTCCATGCCGAAGCCGGAGAGGCCATACATGATCTTGGGCGTGGAGAGCACGCGCATGCGCCGGATGCCCAGATCGGTGAGGATCTGTGCACCAATGCCATAGGTGCGCAGGGCCTGGCTCTCCTCGCTCGACTCCCGCGGCTCCGGCGTCATCTCGCCACTCTGGGAGAGCGCCTCGAACTCGCGCATGCGTGTGAGCACCTCGTCTCGATCATCGGCGCGACGCAGCATCAGCAGACAGGCCGGCTCCACCTCGCTGCCCCCGATCTCGGCGAGCGACTCACGCAGCGACCAGGTCTGATCCGGCGCCGTGGCACCGAACAGGTCGGCCAGCGTGTTCTCAATCTGCACCCGGACCAGCGCCGGCGTCTCCGGATCCGTGCGTCCGCGCAGCAGCGCGAAGTGCAGCGCGCCATCCACCGTGTCCTGATAGGCGTAGAGGTGGAAGCGGCCGTACTCGGTCGGCAGCTCGCAGTCGGCGACCCGCTCCACGGTGCGCTCGTTGCGGATGCGGTAGGCGATCAGATCCGCGACGGTGCCGATCTTGATGTCATGCTCGCGGGCAAAGGCGAGCAGATCGTCGCGCCGCGCCATGGTGCCGTCCTCGTTGAGGACCTCGACGATGACCGCCGCTGGCTCGAAACCGGCGAGCCGGGCCAGATCACAGCCCGCTTCGGTGTGCCCGGCACGGGTGAGAACGCCGCCGGGCTGCGCCATGAGCGGAAAGACATGCCCCGGCTGGATGATGTCCTCGGGCGTCGCCTGGGGCGAGACCGCCGCCTGGATGGTGCGGGCCCGGTCCGCGGCGGAAATGCCGGTGGTGACACCCTGCGCCGCCTCGATGCTGAGCGTGAACCGGGTCCCCTGATGGTCGCCGGCTCCGGAGACCATCAATGGCAGACGCAGTTGCCCGCAGCGCTCGCGGGTGAGTGTCAGGCAGATCAGGCCCCGCCCGTAGCGGGCCATGAAGTTGACATCATCGGGGCGCACCATGGAGGCGGCCATCAGCAGATCGCCCTCGTTCTCGCGATCCTCGTCATCGAGCATGAGCACCATGCGCCCCGCGCTGAGCTCGTCGATGATTTCCTCAATCGAATTGAATGCCATGCCTAGTCCTCAAGAAATCCACTGCGCCGCAGCAGCGCCTCACTCACTCCGCCGCGGTTAATGCCCTCGCCGCCCTGCATCAGACGCTCGAGATAACGCGCCACCAGGTCCACCTCGAGGTTGACCGACTGGCCCGGCCCGTATTCGCCCAGCGTGGTCACCGCCGAGGTATGCGGGACGATATTGACCTCGAACTCGGCACCCTCGACACGGTTGACCGTCAGGCTGATGCCCTCGATGGCGATCGATCCCTTCTCGGCGATATAGCGGCCGAGGGCGTCCGGTGCCCGGAAGCGCCAGCGCTCGGAACGGCCGTCGGGCGTGCGCGAGACCACCTCACCGACGCCATCGACATGGCCGCTGACCAGATGCCCGCCAAGCGGCGTGGACAGCGTCAGCGCCGTCTCCAGGTTGACCCGGTCGCCGGGGGTCAGGCGTCCAAGGGTGGTCCGCGCCAGGCTCTCCAGCGAGACATCCGCCGCGAACCCCGCGGGATCCACCTCGACGGCGGTCAGGCAGCAGCCGTTGACGGCAATGCTGTCACCCACGGCCACCGCCCGCAGATCGAGGGCCTCGGCATCGAAACGCATCCGCCGGTCGCCGCCTGTCTCGCGACTCTCCCGCAGCGTCCCGGTGGCCTGGATAATCCCGGTGAACATTCACACCTCCTCGGGTTCGCGGACACGCAGCGTCAGGCGCAGGTCCTCGCCCACACGACGCTGATCCATCCAGGTAAGCGGCAGGCGGTCGGCCATCACCTCGAGCCCGGCAAGGGACAGCAGCGGGCGTCCCTCATGGCCCATCAGATGCGGTGCCAGGTAGACGATCAACTCATCCACCACCCCGGCCTGGATCCAGGCACCCGTCAGTCGGGGGCCGGCCTCCATCCATACCTCGTTGATCTCGACCCCGGCCAGCGCCTCCAGCGCCGCTGTCGGACTGACATGGCCGTCCTCGCCCGGGGCGACATGCCAGAGCTCGGCGCCGGCATGCACCAGGTCGGGCTCGCGGGCGGGCATCGTGCCGCCATGAATCAGCACCACGCCGCGCTCGTCGGCGAGCAGCCCGGCGTCGGGCGGCGTGCGCAGGTCGGTATCCATCACCACGCGGCGTGGCGGCAGAAAATCCGCCTCGACATCGCGCACGGTGAGCTGCGGGTCATCGGCGATCACCGTATCCACCCCGGTGACGATCGCGCCGCTGCCGGCGCGCCAGCGGTGGACATCGCGGCGGGCGGCCTCACTGGTGATCCAGCGGCTCTCGCCCGAGGCCATCGCCGTGCGGCCGTCGAGGCTCGCGGCGAGCTTGGCCCGGACATAGGGCAGCCCGGCGCGCATGCGACGGAAGAATCCCGGGTTGAGGCGCTCGCTCTGCTCGGCCATCAGCCCCGCCGTGACGGCCACTCCCGCCTCGCGCAGGCGATCCAGCCCACGGCCGGCCACCCGCGGGTTGGGATCAGTGGCGGCGGCCACCACCCGCGCGATACCGGCCTCGATCAGCGCATCGGCACAGGGCGGCGTGCGCCCGTAGTGGCTGCAGGGCTCGAGGGTCACATAGGCGGTGGCACCGGCGGTGTCGCCACCGGCGGCGCGCAGCGCCAGGATCTCGGCATGGGCCTCACCGGCCCGCGTATGCCAGGCCTCGGCGATGCACTCGCCATCGCGCACCAGCACACAGCCCACGCGCGGATTGGGGTCGCAGGTCCAGCGCCCGCGTTCCGCCAGTTGCAGCGCCCGCGCCATCCAGGCGTGGTCGGCGGCACTGAAATCGCTCAAGAGCGCTCACCATTGTTCATCCGTGGCGCATCGGGGTCCTCGAGTCCTTCGATGACTTCGCGGAAGGCACTGACGTCCTGGAAGCTTCGGTAGACCGAGGCGAAGCGCACGTAGGCCACCTGGTCGAGCTCACGCAGCTCCTCCATGACCCATTCACCGATGGTGCTCGCCGCCACCTCGCCATCGCCGAGCGCCTGGATGCGCTGCCGGATCCGGTTGAGCGCGGCCTCCACCGCCTCGGTGGCCACCGGGCGCTTCTCCAGCGCCCGCATCATGCCCGTTCGCAGGCGCAGCTCGTCGAACTGCACACGGGTGCCGTCGCGCTTGACCACGCGGGGCATGACGAGCTCGGCGGATTCATAGGTGGTGAACCGCTCCCCGCAGCCAACGCATTCACGCCGACGCCGTACCTGATCGCCCTCGCTGGCGAGCCGCGAGTCGATGACCCGCGTATCCTGCGTCTGGCAGAAGGGACAGCGCATGCCGCCCTGTCAGCCCTGCAGGGCCTCATAGACGGGGTGACGCGTGCAGATGTCGGTCACTTGATCGCGGACGCGGGCCCGCACCGCATCGTCCTCGATGTCGTCGAGGACGTCACAGATCCAGCCGGCCAGCTCGCGGCTCTCGCCCTCGCCAAAGCCCCGTGTGGTGATCGCCGGCGTGCCCATCCGGAGCCCCGAGGTGACGAACGGCGACTGAGGGTCGTTGGGCACGGTGTTCTTGTTGACCGTGATGTGGGCATCCTCGAGGGCGGCGTCCGCCGCCTTCCCGGTCAGCCCCTTGCTCACCAGATTCATCAGGAAGAGGTGGTTGTCGGTGCCGCCGGACACCACGTCGTAGCCGCGCTCCATGACGGTCTTTGCCATGGCCCGCGCGTTGGCGATGACCCGTTCCTGGTAGATGCGGAAATCCGGATCCTGCGCCTCGCGGAACGCGACCGCCTTGCCGGCGATGGCATGCATGAGCGGCCCACCCTGCGTGCCCGGGAAGATGAGCGACTGCAGCTTCTTGGTCACGTCCGGGTTCTCCCGGGCGAGGATCAGGCCGCCGCGGGGGCCGCGGAGGCTCTTGTGTGTGGTCGTGGTCACGACATCGGCATAGGGCACCGGACTCGGGTAGACGCCGGCCGCCACCAGACCGGCGACATGGGCCATGTCGGCCACCAGCCAGGCCCCGACCTCGTCGGCGATGGCGCGGAAGCGGGCCCAGTGGATGATGCGCGAATAGGCCGAGAAACCGGCGACGATGATCTTCGGCCGATGCGCCTTCGCCAGGCGCTCGACCTCGGCATAGTCGATCTCGCCGGTATCCGAGGTCACGCCATACTGCACGGGGTTGTAGATCTTGCCCGAGAAGTTCGGCTTCGCCCCGTGGGTGAGATGGCCACCATGATCCAGACTGAGGCCCAGCAGGGTATCGCCGGGACTCGCCAGCGCCATGAAGACCGCGAGATTGGCGCTGGAGCCGGAGTGCGGCTGCACGTTCGCGTAGGCCGCGCCGAACAGCGCCTTGGCCCGCTCGATCGCCAGGTTCTCGGCGATATCCACATACTGGCAACCGCCGTAGTAGCGTTTACCCGGGTAGCCCTCGGCGTACTTGTTGGTGAGCACGCTGCCCTGCATCTCGAGCACGCGCGGGCTGGCGTAATTCTCGGAGGCGATGAGCTCGATATGCGTTTCCTGGCGATGACGCTCCTGATCGATGGCGTCGGCCAGCTCCGGGTCGAATCCGGCAACGGTCATGTCGGTGGAATACATGCCTGTCCCTCATCATGGCGGGCGGATCGTGGAAACCGTCAATTATAGCGGAAACCGCTTCTCCATGCATTGCCGCCGGCGCTTCTCTCCGCGCCCCAGAGTTCGTAGACTGATGGGATGGCACAATACATCTACACCATGAATCGGGTCGGCAAGGTCGTCCCGCCCAAGAAGCATATCCTTCGGGATATCTCCCTATCATTCTTCCCCGGCGCCAAGATCGGCGTGCTCGGCCTCAACGGCGCGGGCAAGTCCACGCTGCTGCGGATCATGGCCGGCATCGACACCGACATCGAGGGCGAGGCCCGGCCACAGCCGGGGATCAATATCGGCTACCTCTCCCAGGAACCCGAACTCGATCCCGCGAAGGACGTCCGGGGCAATGTTGAAGAGGGCGTGGCCGAAACCAAGGCGCTGATCGACCAGTTCAATGAGGTCTCGGCGAAATTCGCCGATCCGGACGCCGATTTCGAGGCGCTGATGGCCGAGCAGGGCAAGCTGCAGGACAGGATCGACGCCGCCGACGCCTGGGATCTGGAGCGCAAGCTCGACCAGGCCGCCGAGGCGCTCCGCCTGCCGCCCTGGGAGGCCGACGTCACCCGGCTCTCCGGTGGTGAGCGCCGGCGCGTGGCGCTCTGCCGCCTGCTGCTCTCCAACCCCGACATGCTGCTCCTCGATGAGCCCACCAACCATCTTGACGCCGAGTCGGTGGCCTGGCTGGAGCGCTTCCTCGCCGAATTCCCCGGCACCGTCGTCGCCGTCACCCATGACCGCTACTTCCTCGACAACGTCGCCGGCTGGATCCTCGAGCTCGACCGCGGCCACGGCATCCCCTGGCAGGGCAACTACTCCTCATGGCTCGAGCAGAAGGAAAAACGTCTCGAGCAGGAGGCCCGCGAGCAGGCCGCCCACCGCAAGGCCATGCAGGCCGAGCTCGAGTGGGTGCGCTCCAACCCCAAGGGCCGCCAGTCGAAGAGCAAGGCGCGCCTGAAGCAGTTCGACGAGCTCCAGTCGAAGGAATTCCAGGAGCGCAACGAGACCAACGAGATCTACATCCCGCCGGGCCCGCGCCTCGGTAACGTCGTGGTGGAGGCCGATGGCGTGCGCAAGGGGTTCGACGACCATCTCCTCGTCGAGGATCTCTCCTTCACGCTGCCCGCCGGCGGCATCTGCGGGATCATCGGCCCCAACGGCGCCGGCAAGACGACCATGTTCCGCATGATCGTCGGTCAGGAACAGCCCGACGGCGGCGACCTGCGCCTCGGCGAGACGGTGGATCTCGCCTATGTCGACCAGAGCCGCGACCACCTCGACGACGGCAAGACCGTCTGGGAGGAGATCTCCGGCGGCCATGACATCCTCCAGGTGGGCAAGTACGAGGTGAACTCACGGGCCTACGTGGGGCGCTTCAACTTCAAGGGCCAGGATCAGCAGAAGCGCATCGGCGATCTCTCGGGGGGCGAGCGCAACCGCGTGCATCTGGCCAAGCTGCTGCAGCGTGGCGGCAACCTGCTGCTGCTCGACGAGCCCACCAACGACCTCGATGTCGAGACCCTGCGCGCGCTCGAGGAGGCCCTGCTGGTCTTCCCCGGTTCGGCCATGGTGATCTCCCATGACCGCTGGTTCCTGGATCGCATCGCCACCCACATCCTCGCCTTCGAGGGTGACAGCCAGGTGACCTTCTTCGAGGGCAACTACCAGGAGTACGAGGCCGACCGGCGCAAGCGCCTGGGCGACGACGCGCTCAACCCGCACCGCATCAAGTACCGGCGGCTCGCCGGCTGATGGGCGGGCCCGGCGCGCAGACCGCGACCCTCCTCATGCACTGCCCGGACCGCCCGGGCGTGGTGGCGGCCGTGACCCGGTTCCTGGCCGGGCACGGCGCCAACATCATCGACCTCGACCAGCATGTCGACCGCGCCGAGGGCGTGTTTTTCATGCGCGTCAAATGGGAACTGGACGGCTTCGGCCTGGACACGGCGGGCTTTGGCGCGGCCTTCGAGACGGCCATCGCCAACGATTTCCGGGCCACGTGGCAGCTCCACGACGATGCTCGCCCGCTGCGCATGGCGCTGTTCGTCTCCCGCATGTCGCACTGCCTCTACGATCTGCTGTCGCGCTGGCAGTCCGGCGAGTGGCCGGTGGAGATCCCGCTGATCATCAGCAACCACGACACGCTGCGCCCCGTGGCGGAGCAGTTCGGCCTGCCCTTTCACTGCTTCCCCATCACGCCGGAGACCAAGGCCGAGCAGGAGGCGCGGGAGATCGCGCTGCTGGAGGAAAACGGCATTGATCTCGTCATCCTCGCGCGCTACATGCAGATCGTCAGCCCGCGGCTCATCGAGGCCTTCCCGCAGCGGATCATCAACATCCACCACTCCTTCCTGCCCGCCTTCGCCGGCGCCAGGCCCTATCATGCCGCCCATGCCCGGGGGGTGAAGATCATCGGCGCCACCAGCCACTACGTGACCGAGGATCTCGACGCCGGCCCCATCATCGAGCAGGACGTCACCCGCATCACCCACCGGGATTCCGTCGGCGAGCTGGTGCGCAAGGGACAGGATCTGGAAAAGCTCGTGCTCGCCCGTGGCGTCTGGGCGCATATCCAGCGCCAGACGCTGGTCTACCGCAACCGCACCATCGTCTTCAGCTAGGCGGGCGCTGACAGTCCGGCCGCCGGCCTGCCTCCACGGCCTGTTCGTAGAGATAGAGCGCCCGCGGCATCGCGGCCTGCAGGTCATCGATGCGCTGATCGCGGGAAGGGTGCGTGGAGAGGAACGCCGGTGGCCCGTTGCCGCTGGCCTCCGCCATATTGCGCCATAGCGCCACGCTGGCCTCGGGATCGAAGCCGGAGCGCGCCATCAGATCCAGGCCGATCTCGTCGGCCTCCGACTCGTGCAGCCGGCTGAACGGCAGGAGGATGCCCACCTGCGCGCCCACGCCGAGCACCGCCATCAACTCCTGGCGCTCCGGGTCATCGCCGGCGGCCACCTGCAGCGCCCCGAGGCCGACCGTCGTCGCGAACTGCGTGGACATCCGCTCATTGGCATGCTCGGCCATGACATGGGCGATCTCATGGCCGATCACCGCGGCGAGCTGATCCTGGTTTTCGGCGACCGCCAGCAGCCCGGTGTAGACCCCGATCTTGCCGCCCGGCAGCGCAAAGGCGTTGATCTGCTCACTATCGAAGACCGTCACCTCCCAGCCGTTCTCGGCGTACTCCGCCGGCACCTGCGGGATGATGGCGTCGGCCACGCACTCGACGTAGTCCACCACCGGCCCCTGTTCGATGACCGGCTCGTTCGCCTTCATCTGGCCGTAGGCCTCGACACCCATGCTGCGCATCTGTGATGCCGGGAAGAACTGCAACTGCGAGCGACCGGTGGGCGATGTCGCGCAGGCCGCCACCACCAGGGCCAGTGCCAGGACGAGGGTGACCCGCAGGGCACGTGCGGCGCGCCGGCGGCTTGGCCTGTCAGGGCTTGTCATCATCACGATCCGACGGTTCGTCACGCTCCGCGTCGGGCCGGGGAAACTCGGCGGGCGGCTCGATGGGCGGCGGCCCGGCACGCCCCTGGGCGAGGATCTGCCAGGCGATATGCCACATGCCCATCACCAGGCCGAGAATGCCGATGATGCCCAGCGGCGCGAAGGAGGTGAACGGGGTGCTGAACAGCAGCCACAGCCCGGCGCCCAGGGCGAACCAGCGCCCGGCGAAGGTGCCGCAGTGATCCCGGCACCAGCGCGCCCGCTCCTGCGCCGACGCCGTCGCGAGCGGCGGCTGGCGCAGGTGCCAGAGCGCGAACCAGTAGGCGATGAAGCGCCGCGGCCAGGAATCCATGGCTGTATTATGCACCCCCGCTCACTGGGGTAAACCGCCATATTCCGTATAATGACGGGTTTATCGATGGCAAACGGAGTCCGCCGCGAATGTCGCAGCGCATTGACCGACTGCATCAGGCCCTCGCCGAGCGCATTCTCCTGCTCGACTGCGCCATGGGCACGATGATCCAGTCGTACGAGCTGGCCGAACCTGATTTCCGCGGTGAGCGCTTCGCCGAGCACCCGAAGGATCTCAACGGCAACAATGACCTGCTGGTCCTCACCCGGCCGGAAATCATCGCCGAGATCCATCGCGAGAACCTGGCGGCGGGCGCCGACGTCGTCGAGACCAACACCTTCTCGGCGACTACCATCGCCCAGGCCGACTACGGCATGGAGCACCTGGCGCGGGAGATCAACGTCGAGGCCGCGCGCATCGCCCGCGAGGTCTGCGATGAATTCGAGGCCGAAGACCCCGGCCGCCCGCGCCTCGTCGCCGGCGCCATCGGCCCGACCAACCGCACGGCGTCCATCTCGCCGGACGTCAACGATCCGGGCAAGCGCAACGTCACGTTCGACGAGCTGGTCACCGCCTATCGCGAGGCCGCCGAAGGACTGCTCGAGGGCGGCGCGGACATCCTGCTCATCGAGACGATCTTCGACACGCTCAACGCCAAGGCGGCGATCTACGCGCTCGAACGGCTGTTCGAGGACCGCGGCGAGCGCTGGCCGGTAATGATCTCCGGGACCATCACCGACGCCTCCGGGCGAACGCTCTCGGGCCAGACCACCGAGGCGTTCTGGAACTCGGTGCGCCACGCCCGGCCCTTCACGGTGGGGCTGAACTGCGCGCTGGGCGCCGATCTGATGCGGCCTTTCGTCAAGGAGATCAGCCGGGTGGCGGACACCTACGTCACCGTCTACCCCAACGCCGGGCTGCCCAACGAATTCGGCGAATACGACCACTCCGCCGAATTCATGGCACAGATCATGAAGGAGTTCGCCGAGAGCGGCTTCGTGAACATCATCGGCGGCTGCTGCGGCACCACGCCCGAGCACATCCGGGCCCTGGCAGAGGCCGTGGCCGGCCTGCCTCCGCGGCCCATCCCCGAGCCCGAGCGGGCCATGCGGCTCTCGGGCCTGGAGCCCTGCAACATCGGCGAAGAAAGCCTCTTCGTGAACATCGGCGAGCGCACCAACGTCACCGGCTCGGCGCGCTTCAAGCGCCTGATCAAGGAGGGTGATTACGACACCGCCCTCGAGGTGGCCCGGGAACAGGTTGATGGCGGGGCGCAGATCATCGACGTCAACATGGACGAGGGCATGCTCGATGCCACCGAGGCCATGGAGAACTACCTCAAGCTGGTGGCCGCCGAACCCGACATCGCCCGGGTACCGGTCATGGTCGACTCGTCGAAGTGGGACGCGATGATCGCCGGGCTGAAGTGCATCCAGGGCAAGTCGGTGGTCAATTCCATCTCCCTGAAAGAGGGTGAGACGCCGTTTCTCGAGCAGGCCGCCGACCTCAAGCGCCACGGCGCCGCCGTCGTCGTCATGGCCTTCGATGAGCAGGGCCAGGCGGATACCTACGGGCGGCGCATCGAGATCTGCGAGCGCGCCTACCGCCTGCTCACCGAACGGGTCGACTATCCGGCCGAAGACATCATCTTCGACCCCAACATCTTCCCGGTCGCCACCGGCATCGCCGAGCACGATCGGTATGCGGTGGACTTCATCGCCGCCACCCGCTGGATCAAGGACAACCTCCCCTACGCCAAGGTCAGTGGCGGGCTGTCCAACCTGTCTTTCTCGTTCCGCGGCAACAACGCGGTGCGCGAGGCGATGCACTCGGTTTTCCTGTATCACGCGATCCGCAGCGGGCTCGACATGGCCATCGTCAACGCCGGCCAGCTCGAGGTCTATGACGACATCGACCCGGAGCTGCGCGATCACGTCGAGGATGTCGTCCTGGCCCGTCGCGAGGACGCCACCGAGCGGCTGCTGGATCTCGCCGAGCGCTACAAGGGCCAGGGCGGCAAGAAAAAGGAAGAGGATCTCGCCTGGCGCGAGCAGCCTGTCGCCAGGCGCCTCGAGCATGCCCTCGTGAAGGGCATCGCCGACTACACCGACGAGGACGTCGAGGAGGCCCGCCAGCAGTTCGAGCGCCCCATCGAGGTCATTGAAGGCCCGCTCATGGACGGCATGAACGTCGTCGGCGACCTGTTCGGCGAGGGCAAGATGTTCCTGCCCCAGGTGGTGAAATCCGCCCGCGTGATGAAAAAGGCCGTGGCCTATCTCCTGCCTTATATCGAGGAGGAGAAGGCGGCGAGCGGCAATACCGACGACGAACCCGCCGGTCGCATCCTGCTCGCCACGGTCAAGGGCGACGTCCACGACATCGGCAAGAACATCGTCGGCGTGGTCCTGCAGTGCAATAACTTCGAGGTCACCGACCTGGGCGTCATGGTGCCCGCCGAGCAGATCCTCGAGGCCGCCATCGAGCACAGGGCCGATGTCATCGGCCTGTCGGGTCTGATCACCCCATCGCTCGACGAGATGGTCAACGTGGCCAAGGAGATGCAGCGCCGGGGCATGGAAACCCCGCTGCTGATCGGTGGCGCCACCACCTCGCGGGTGCACACGGCGGTCAAGATCGATCCGCGCTACGACGGCGACGTGATCTACGTAAAGGACGCCTCACGGGCGGTGGGCGTGGCCAGCAACCTGGTCAGCGATACGCGTTATGAGGCGTTCGCCGCCGGGATCCGCAGCGAGTACGAGCGGGTGCGAAAGCAGCATGCCGGCCGCCAACGCCGCCAGAAATGGCTCGGCATCGAGGCCGCGCGCGAGAACCGCACCCCGGTGGACTGGAGCGGCTGGCGGCCCGTCCAGCCACAGCGGCCTGGCATTCATATCGTCGAGCCCGCCCTGGAGGAACTCGTCGAGTACATCGACTGGACGCCGTTCTTCCATGCCTGGGAGCTCGCCGGCTCCTATCCGAAAATCCTCGATGACGAGGTGGTCGGCGAGGAGGCGCGCAAGCTGCATGCCGACGCCCTGGAGATGCTCGATCAGCTCGTCGCCGAGCGCTGGCTCACCGCCCGCGGCGTCTACGGCCTGTTCCCGGCCAACGCCGTGGGGGATGACACGGAACTCTACACCGACGAGGACCGCCGCGAGGTGCTGACGACGCTGCACCATCTGCGCCAGCAGAACGAAAAGCCCGAGGGCCGGCCCAACCAGTCACTGGCCGACTTCGTGGCGCCTCGGGACAGCGGCCTGCCCGACTGGATGGGCGCCTTCGCGGTGACCACCGGTATCGGCATCGACGAGCCCGTGAGCCGCTTCGAGGCGGATAACGACGATTACAACTCGATCATGGTCAAGGCGCTGGCCGACCGCCTGGCCGAGGCGTTCGCGGAGATGCTCCACCAGCGCGTCCGCCGGGAATACTGGGGCTATCAGCCCGACGAGCAGCTCGACAACGCCGCGCTCATCGACGAGCAGTACAGCGGCATCCGGCCGGCACCGGGGTATCCGGCCTGCCCGGATCACACCGAAAAGGACCTGCTCTGGGCGCTGCTGGATGTCGAGGAGCGCATCGGCCTGCGCCTCACCGAGAGCCGGGCGATGTTCCCCACCGCCGCGGTATCGGGCTGGTATCTCGGCCATCCCGACAGCCGTTACTTCGGCATCGGTCGCATCTATCGCGACCAGGTCGAGGACTACGCCGAACGCAAGGGCCTGTCGGTCCGCGAGGTCGAGCGCTGGCTCGCCCCCAACCTTGGCTACGAACCCGACGACGACTGACTTGCATGACGGCGGCAGTCCGGCAGACTGACCACTCCACCCAAGGACAACCGAGGTAGACCATGACGGCAGTCACCCGCCCACTGGCCCCGATTGTGGCACTGCTGGCCCTGGCCCTGGCCTGCACCGCCGGCACGGCCATGGCCCAGTCGAACAGCACCGAGCCCGCGCTCCAGCCCCAGGGCGAGCGGCCGCAGGCGGAAATCCGCGCCCGCCACCAGAACTGGGTCGTGCGCTGTCAGCCCGCCCCGGCGGATGCCTTCGGCGCCGGCGAATTCTGCGAGATGTACCAGCAGGTGAGCGAACAGGAGACCGAGCAGACCGTGCTGGAGGTGGTGATCGGCTACCCCCAGGAGGCCAGTCAGCCGGTGGCGCTGTTCAACCTGCCGCTGGGCATGCGGCTGCCGCCGGGTGTGCGCCTGCAGGTCGATGACAACGAGCCGATCCAGTTCCCCGTCCAGCTCTGTCTGGGCAGCGGCTGCCGGGCCGATATCGAACTCGGCGAGGCGCTGATCGGTCAGATGCGTGCCGGTGCCGAGGCTGTGCTGACCATCGTCGATCCCCAGGGCCGCAACGTCGAGATTCCCATGTCGCTGCTCGGCTTCAGCGCGGCGCTGGATGACTTGCAGGCCAGCCAGCCATAGACCGGCCCCAACCCACCGACAAGGAGATCAGGAGCCGATATGGAACTCATCATCAACCCGGGCGATGGCGTCCAGCTCTCCGATGCGCTGCGTGACCACCTCCAGCACAAGCTCGAGCCCTTGGAGCGCAAGCACGGCGAGCGTCTGACGCGCATCGAGGCCCATTTCAAGGACGACAACGCGAACAAGGGCGGCCGCGACATCCACTGCCTGCTCGAGGCACACCCCCGTGGCATGGATCCCATCGTCGCCGAGGCCCTGGCCGAGGACGCCTACACCGCCTCGCATCAGGCCGCCGGCAAGCTCGACCGGGCGCTCGCCAACCAGTTCGGCAAGAACGACCGCAAGCGCCCGCACTGATCGACATCCAATGGTCATGAAGGCGGGGCAGACTGGCTGAATGTTGAGGGTACTCGCCGATGCCCTCGGCCTGATCGGATCCGGTCTGCTGCCCCGCCGTCAGGGGCTGCTGCGTAATGGGCCCCGGCGCTGGGCCGTCAACCTGGGCCTGGCGCTGATCCTGCCGTGGGTGCTGCTCTACTACTGGCTCGGCCTGTGGCTGGACGAACTGTTCTTCCGGGGCTATCGCCGGGTCGCGGTGCAGCAACCGGTCTTCATCCTCGGTGTGCCGCGCAGCGGCACCACGGCCCTGCATGAGGCGCTTGCCGAGGATCATCAGTTCACCACGCAGCGCACCTGGGAGTGCCTGCTCGCCCCGTCCATCACCCATCGCCATCTCTGGCGCGGACTCGCCCGCGCGGATCGCCGCCTGGGCCGCCCCCTGCGCCGGCTCGCCGGCTGGCTCAACCGCCGCTGGCTGGCGCCGCTCACCGATGCGCACCCGATGAGCCTGCATGCCCCGGAGGAGGACTATCTCAGCCTGCTACCGCAGCTCTCGGCCTTCATCCTCGTGGTGGCCTTCCCCGACAGCGACCGGCTCTGGCGGCTCGGCCGCGGCGACATCGCCCTTGCCGATGACGAGCGCAGACGCCTCATGGGCCAGTACCGTCGGGTCATTCAGCGGCATCTGTACTTTCACGGCACCGAGCGCACCTACCTGGCCAAGAACGCCAGCCATGCCACCCTCGCCGCCAGCCTGCTCGAGGCCTTTCCGGATGCCCGGGTCGTCGCCTGCCTGCGCGATCCAGCCGAGGTGGTCTCCTCACAGCTCTCCAGCCTCGGCCCGGGCCTGCGGGCACTGCACGGCCCGATCCATCAGGACGAGCTGACCCGGCGGATGCTCGCGCAACTGCAGTTCGGCTACCGCAACCTGCTCTCGGTGCTGCCGGCGCGGGCCGGCGATCGCTCGGTATTCCTGCCCCTCGGCGCACAGCGCCAGGGGCTGGCCGAGGCGATCCGCGAGGTCTATGCCCATCTGGGACTGCCGCTCGGCACCGCCTTCGCCGAACGACTCGATGCCCTGGACGCCCGGGCCCGGACCCATCGCTCCGGCCACCGGCACGATCTCGCCGATTATGGCCTCGACGACGAGCAGGTCGCCGCCGACTTCGCCGACATCCGGTCGGCCTTCGATTTTGCCGCCACCGTCGTCACCCCCGCGGGCCGACAGACGCCGCTTGCTCATCGACTGCGCGTGGTGGTGGTCTCCGACGCCGCACCCCAGCGCAATGGCGTGGGCACCTACTACAGCGACCTGGTGGCCCACCTCGACACCCGGGTCGCCGCCATCCGACTGATCGCCAACGGCAGCGAAGGCGCATCAATTCCGCACTGGCACGAAACCGCGCTGCCCGGCGATGCCACCCAGCGCATCGCCCTGCCCTCGCCGGGTGCGCTCCGCCGGATCATTGCGGACGCCGCCCCGGAGGTGATCATCGTCGCCACGCCCGGACCCTATGGCGTACTCGCCGGACTCATGGCCCGGCGCCTGGGGGCGCGACTGATCTTCGGCCTGCATACCGACTACGAGGCCCTGGCCGGACTTTACTGGGGGCGCCTGCGCGGCGCCCTCAACCGCCTGGCGATGCGCGGCATCAACCGTATCCTCTTCCGCCGCGCCGGTGTGGTGGTCAGCAACTCCGCCCACATGCACCAGCTCGCCCGGGAAAAGGGCGCCCATCATGCGATCCGGGTGAACACCCCCATCCCCCGGGACTTCCTCGAAGCGCCTCTGGCGCCACTGCAGATACCCCCCCGGCGGGTCCTCTTCGTCGGCCGCCTGGCGGCGGAAAAGCGCGTGGAATCCGTCATCGAGGCCGCCGAGTCCCAACCCGGACTCGACTTCCGCATCGCCGGGGATGGCCCGTTGCGCGGCGAGGTGGAGGCCGCCGCCGCGCGGCTCGGGAACCTGGAGTATGTCGGCTGGCTCGACCGCGGTCGCCTGCTCGGCATGCTCGATGACAGCGACCTGCTGGTGCTGCCCTCGCAGGTCGAGGCGTTTGGTACGGTGGCACTGGAGGCCATGGTGCGTGGCCGACTGACGCTGGTCTCGCCCGGCTGCGGGATCACCGACTGGCCGGAGCTCGCCGATGGCCTGCTGGTCATGGATGGCCGACAGACCGTCGCGACGGCACTGGGCGAGGTCCTCGCCCGGTCGCCTGATGAACTCGAGGCCCGTGCGCGGGCCGCCCGCGCGTGCAGCGCGCGGATGGCGCGCCAGTGCATCGATGAGTGGATGGCGCTCATCCAGCCATGAGTCGAGCCGCCGTTCACCTGAGTATCCACGATGTCATGCCGGACACGCTCCCGCAGGTCGAGGCACTCATCGAACTGTGTCATGACTGCGGCTGGCCGCCACCCGTGCTGCTGGTGGTGCCCGGCGCGGGCTGGGATCACGATGGTATCGAGACGCTGCGGCGCTGGCAGGACGATGGCCATGAGCTGGCGGGCCATGGCTGGCGGCATCGCATCACCCGCTATGGCGGCCTCTGGCACCGGCTGCATGGGGCATTCATCTCGCGCGACGTCGCGGAGCACCTGGCGCTGGACGCCGAGGGCATCCTCACGCTCATGCGCGATTGCCATGACTGGTTCGGGGCGCGGGGACTGGCGTCGCCGACGCTCTATGTGCCGCCCGCGTGGGCGCTCGGCGCCGTTCCCCGAGCCCGGCTCGACGAGCAGCCGTTTGACTCCATCGAGACGATGCGGGGGATCTACTCGGTGACCAGCGGGCGCTGGCGCTATCGGGCATTACTCGGCTACGAGGCGGGTAACGGGCTGCAGTATCGGGCGCTGCAGGTCAGCAACGCCGTCAACCGGGCCCGCGCCCCGCGGGCGGGAGTGCGCATCGGGTTGCATCCCCGGGATGCGCAGCTCCCGCTGGCGGGAGCGATGCGACGGGATCTGGTGCGGTTCAGCCCGCGTCCGCCAGCAGGCGGTTCACCTCGTCCCAGTTGACCACGTCCCAGAACGCCTCGACGTAGTCCGGACGGCGGTTCTGGTAACGCAGGTAGTAGGCATGCTCCCAGACGTCGATGCCCAGGACCGGCGTGCCACGCTCCTCGGCGACATCCATGATGGGGTTGTCCTGATTGGGCGTGGAGGTGACCTTGAGCCCCTCCGGCGTGTGGATCAGCCAGGCCCAGCCGGAACCGAAGCGACCCAGCGCCGCGTTGGTGAAGGTCTCGCGGAAGCTGTCGAAGGAGCCGAAGGCCTCGTTGATGGCATCCGCCACGGCGCCGTCCGGCGCACCGCCGCCGTCGGGCGAGAGCATCTTCCAGAACAGCGAGTGGTTATAGTGGCCTCCGCCGTTGTTGCGCACGCCGACCGGCAGCGCGGAGATACCCGTGAGCAGCTCCTCCAGCGGCTTGCCCTCGAGGTCGGTGCCGTTCACCGCATCATTCAGCTTGGTGACGTAGGTGTTGTGATGCTTGGTGTGGTGGATCTCCATTGTGCGGGCATCAATGGAGCGGTCCAGGGCATCATAGTCGTAGGACAAATCCGGTAGCGTGAAGGCCATGAGGGTCTCCTTTGCTGGTTTTCGGTGACAGAAAAAGGCTCGATTCAACGGGGCAAACCGTACCCTTTCAGTCCGGTTTTGGCCATAGCGGACTGGCCAATCGCCGCCCTCATCAGCAATACTTCGCGCAGTAATGAATTCATATCGACCGGAGTCGCCGATGACCGTCCGCAAAGCCCTGCCCATACTCGCCGCCAGCCTCGCCCTGTCCGCCTGCGGCATGATGCCGGGCAACAGCGTCACCGCCATTGAGGAATCCGCCGAGGAAGCGGCCGACGCCGGCACGGCGCTGACCGAGTCGCTGAGCTCACCGTCGCTGATCGTGAGCACGGAGCCACCGGGCAACGACTACCTCAGCCTCGGGCAGTTCACGCGCTACAGCCGCGCCGACTGCGACATCCCCTCCGGCCGCCACGGCGCCGTTGAGGAGACCATCCGCAAACTCCGCGACGAGGCGGTGAAGCGCGACGCCGACTATCTCTACATCCTCGGCACGGGTGATGTCTTCGAGCGGGGCATGTGCGACGAGCGGATGTTCCAGCTCACCGGCAAGGCCTTTGCCGAGCGGATGCCCGCCAGCAGCGGCGACGGTGCGGGCGGCGGCAGTGCGGGGGCATCCGCCGACTCGCTCACCGCGCGGCTCGAGGAGCTCGATGCGCTCCTGGAGCGCGGCCTGATCAATCAGTCCGAGTATGATCAGCTCCGTCAGCAGGTCCTCGACGAGGCCTACTGAAGGCGGCGACGATGAGTGACAGCCTTCGCGATCAACTGCTCAAGGCGGGGCTCGTCGACGAACAGTCGGTGAAGAAGACCCGCAGCAGCAAGCGCAAGAAACGCCGCCGTGGCGAGGCCGACGCCGAGCAGAGCGCGGCCAGCGAGGCGGCCGCCCGGCGCGAGGCGGACCGGCGGGCGAGGGACCGCACGCTCAATGCCCGGCGCCAGGAGGAGCGCCGGCAGGAGGCCGACGAGAAGGCGGCGCGGCAGATGGTGATCGACAATGAGATCGCCCACGACGGCGAGGAGCGCTTCCAGTTCAGCCACAATGGCCGCATCCGCCCCATTCACGTCAGCGCCGCCCAGCGCCGGGAGCTGGCCAGTGGCGCGCTCGCCATCGCCCGCACGCGCGGGCGTTACCGGCTCATCCCCGGGGACATCGTCGAGAAGGTGCGCAGCCGGGCGCCGTTTCTCATCGCCTGGACCGCCGCGGACAGCGATTCAGGGGACGAGGACGACGCCTACGCCGATCATCCCGTGCCCGACGATCTCATGTGGTAGAGCACAAAGGCGTAGCGGTAGGCGACCTCCTCCAGGAACTGGAACCGTCCGCCCGGGCCACCATGCCCGGCGCTCATGTTGGTGTGCAGCAGCACCGTCCCCGGCGGCTCCCCCTCGCTGCGCAGGCGTGCCACCCACTTGGCCGGCTCCCAGTAGGTCACCCGCGGATCAGAGACGCCGGCGGTGACCAGCAGATGCGGGTACGGCCGTGGCGCCACGTTGTCATAGGGCGAGTAGGCGGCGATCTCCGCATAGGCCTTGGGGTCCTCGATGGGGTTCCCCCACTCCGGCCACTCCGGTGGTGTCAGCGGCAGATCCGGATCGAGCATGGTGTTGAGCACATCCACGAACGGCACATCCGCCACCGCGGCCCCGAAGAGCTCCGGGCGCTGGTTGAGCACGGCGCCGACCAGCATCCCGCCGGCGCTGCCGCCGTGGGCGGCCATTCGTCCGGCACCGGTATAACCCGCCTCGATGAGCGTCTCGGCACATGCGATGTAATCGCTGAAGGTATTGCGCTTCGCCGCCTGTCGTCCCTCGCGGTACCAACGATAACCCCGCTCGCGGCCGCCACGGACATGGGCGATGGCATAGACAAAGCCCCGGTCCACCAGCGATAGCCGGTTGGGGCTGAATCCGGGCAGCTCGCTGATGCCATAGGCCCCGTAGCCGTAGAGCAGCAGCGGCGTATCGGCATCGGGTGCCACGTCGCGGTGGTGGAACAGGGAGATCGGTACCGACTCCCCGTCCGGCGCCGTCGCCATCAGACGCCGCGTGACATAGGCCTCGGGGTCGTGGCCGGATGGGACCTCCTGGGTCTTGCGCAGCGTCCGCTCGCGACGGCGCATGTCGTAGTCGAACACCTGAGCAGGCCGGGCGAACCCGCTCATGGCAAAGCGCAGCGTATCGGTGTCGTACTCAAGCCCGGGCATCACACCCACCTCGATACAGGGGTCGGGCTGTTCGATGACATGCTCCTCGCCCGTCGCCAGCTCGCGGATGACGATGCGCGACTCGGCATCCTCCAGCTCCTGGCGGACCAGCCAGTCGGCGAACACCAGCATCCCCTCGATGAGCCGGCCCGGACGATGGGCAACCAGCGGCACCCAGGCATCGCGCCCAGTGGCGCCGATCGACGCGCGGGCAATGCAGAAATCCTCCGCGCCACCGGCGTTGGTGAGGATGAACCAGTCATCGCCATGGTCACTCACCGAGTACTCCACATCCCGCTCGCGCCCGGCGATGAGCCGCGGCTCGGCGGTCGGATCGTCGGCCGGCAGCCAGCGCACCTCCGAGGTGGTGTGGTCGTGGCTGTCGATCAACAGATAGCGCCCGCTCTCCGTGCGATCCACGCCGAGGAAGAAGCCGGGATCCCGCTCGGTATAGACCAGCTCATCCGACTCGGCCGGCATGCCCACCCGATGGCGATAGACCCAGCGGGGCCGATGCTCGTCATCGATCACGGTGTAGAGAAAGCTCTCGCCGTCACTGGCCCAGGCCATGTCCCCCCGCGCGGGATGGATGACCTCGTCCAGATCATCGCCGGTGGCAAGGTCGCGGACCCGGATGCTGAACGACTCCGCGCCGGCACGGTCACTGGCCCAGGCGAGATAGCGGTGATCGGGGCTGTGGGCCGCGCCGCCCAGGCGAAAGTACTCGGTGCCCTCCGCCTCGCGGTCGCCGTCGAACAACACCTCCTCGTCCCCGCCATCGCGGGGCCGCCGGCAGAGCAGCGCATGCTGCCCACCCTCGCGATAGCGCGAGTAGTAGGCCCAGGGGCCCTCCGGCGCCGGGACACTGCTGTCATCCTCGCGGATGCGCCCGCGCAGCTCGGTCACCAGCGTCTGGCGCAGCGGCTCCAGGGGGTCCATCACCGACTGGGCATAACGGTTCTCGGCCTCGAGGTAGTCGCGGATGGCTGGATCCAGACGCTCGGGGTCCACCATGGCATCACGCCAGTGGGCGTCACGCAGCCATGCGTAGGGGTCGGTGCGCGTGACACCATGTCGGGTGTCGGTTATCGGCCGGCGCATGGCAAGCGGCGGCCGGATCGCGCCGGATCCCGGTCGATCGGTCATGCACGTCACTCCCTGGGTTAAACGGGCCGGGCCTGTCGCTCGGCCCGCAGGGCCAGCGAGGCATGCACGGCCACGGTGGTCAGAATGAGCGCACCGCCGGCCAGCGTCAGGCTCGGCACGGCCTCGCCGAGGACCCACCAGACCCAGATCGGGCCGAGGATGGTCTCGATGAGCAGGCAGAGGCTGACCTCCGGCGCGGGCAGATAGCGCGTGGCAACGGTGAGCAGCACGGTGGCGAGCGGCATCTGCAGAACGCCCATGACGCCGATCACCGCGTAGCTCGACAGCGAGAGACTGAACGGATCGGCGAACGGGATGGCCATGGCGCCGGCGATCGCCCCGCTCACGCAGACCAGCGGCAGGCGCGGGACCGCCGGGAAGCGGCGCAGGATCGTCAGTTGCGCGCCGACCATCAACGCGAGCAGCAGCGCCAGGCTGTCGCCCAGCACCGATCCGCCCTGCAGCCCGCCCCCGAACACCACCACCACGCCGATGACGGCGAGCGCGATCGCCGCCCAGGTCCGCAGGGGCACGCGTTCATGCAGGAAGATGCGGGAGAACAGCGCCGCGAAGAACGGTGACGCGGCCAGGATCACCACGGTGTTGGCCACCGCCGTGTAGGTCACCGAGAGTACGAACAGCGTCGTATTGCCCGAGAGGAGCACCACCGAGACCGCGATGAGCCAGCGCTCACGCCGGCCCGCGGGCAAGCGCAGGCGATTGCCCGTGACCAGCATCCACGCCCCGAGGGACAAGCAGATCAGCCACCCGCGCCAGAACACCACATCCCAGTGCGGCGCATCGGCGAGCCGCACCATGAGCGCATCGAAGCTGATCAGCAGCACCGCGCCCAGCGCAATCGCCAGGCCCCGGCCATGTGCCGCGGGTCCGCTCAGCCCAATCTGGTCCGGCGTTGCCACCAAGCGCGCATCTCCTTGAAAAGATCGATAACAGAGCCTATCCGCCAAGGCCATCAATGGCCAGCCGAACACGTTTGTTCGGCACAAACCGGACGTTTACACTACGCGGTCACACATAATCGACTCAGAGGTCTACATGCAGATCGAAAAGAACGCGGTGGTTGCCATCGACTACACCCTGCGCGACACCGAGGGCGAGATCCTGGACGCGTCGCCGGAAGGCCAGCCACTGCAGTACCTGCATGGCTCGGGCAACATCATCCCCGGCCTCGAGAAGGCCCTGGAGGGCAAGACCACCGGGGACGACCTGGACGTGAGCATCCCGCCGGAGGAGGCCTACGGCGAGCGTGACGATCGCCTGCAGCAGGATGTCCCGCGCAGCATGTTCGAGGGCGTCGATAACGTCGAGGCCGGCATGCGCTTTCAGGCCCAGACCCAGTCCGGCACCCAGGTGGTGACCGTGGCCGCCGTCAGCGGTGACAGCGTCACAGTGGACGCCAACCATCCGCTCGCCGGCCAGACGCTGAACTTCAATGTCAAGGTCTCCGATGTCCGCGAGGCCTCGGATGAGGAAATCGAACACGGGCACGTGCACGAGTAGACTCAACCGACAGCAGGGGACGACAACGTGATCGAGATCGAGCGGATTTCCCGGGCATTCGGTGGCCTGCAGGCAGTCCGTGAGGTCTCTTTCACGGTGGCCGAGGGCAGCATCACCGGGCTGATCGGCCCGAACGGCGCCGGCAAGTCGACGCTGTTCAGCATCGTCGCGGGCGCCCTTGCCCCCGACAGCGGCCGCATCCGGCTGCAGGGCGAGGACATTACCGGCCTGCCCACCCACGAGCTCTTCCACAAAGGGCTGGTGAGGACGTTCCAGATCCCGCACGAGTTCTCGCGCATGACCGTGCGCGAGAACCTCATGGTCGTCCCCGCCCGCCAGGCGGGCGAGAATCTGCTGCGAAGCTGGCTGCAATGGTGGAAGGTGGTCCGCGAGGACCGCGCCATCCTCCGCCAGGCCGACGAAGTGCTGGAATTCCTCGAGATCAGCCACCTGCGCGACGAGCTTGCCGGCAATCTCTCCGGCGGCCAGAAGAAACTCCTGGATCTCGGCCGGACCATGATGACCGATGCCAGGGCGGTGCTGCTCGACGAGCCCGGTGCCGGCGTCAACCGCACCCTGCTCGGCAAGCTCGCCGAGGCCATCGAGCGGCTCAACCGCGAGCGCGGCTATACCTTCTGCGTCATCGAACACGACATGGATCTCATCGCCCGGCTCTGTGACCCGGTCATGGTCATGGCCAACGGCGAGCTGATCGCCCAGGGCGACATGGCCACGCTGCGTGCCAATCCGGAGGTGCGCGAGGCCTATCTGGGCACCGGCATCAGTGGCGGGACGGGAGCGGCCTGAAGCATGAGCCTTCTGCAAGCAAACGGGCTCTACGCCGGCTACGGCGGCGTGGACATCCTCCGCGGCACCCACCTGCGGGTGGAGGCCGATGAAATCGTGGTCATCGTCGGCCCCAACGGGGCGGGCAAGTCCACGGCCATGAAGGCCGTGTTCGGCCTGGTGCCCATCCGCGAGGGGCGCGTGGAGTACATGGGCGAAGACATCACCAACCGTCCGCCGGAGCGCATGGTCACCCGCGGCATCGCCTACGTCCCGCAGGAATCCAATGTATTTCCGTCACTGACCGTGCTGGAGAACCTCGAACTCGGCGCCTATGCGCTCAGTGGCGATCATCGCCCGCGCATGGAGAAGATCTTCGAGATCTTCCCGCGCCTGAAGGAGCGTCGTAACCAGCAGGCGGGCGTGATGTCCGGTGGTGAGCGCCAGATGGTGGCCATGGGCCGGGCGCTCATGGTCGACCCGCACCTGCTCATGCTCGATGAGCCGACCGCGGGGCTCTCGCCAAGGCTCATCGACGAGACCTTCGAGCGCATCAAGGGCATCAACCAGCTCGGCATCGGCGTGCTCATGGTCGAGCAGAACGCCCGCCAGGCGCTGGCCGCCGCCGATCGCGGCTATGTGCTCGCCACCGGCGAGAACCGTTATGAAGACACCGGCCCCGCCCTCCTCGCCAACCCCGAGGTGGCGGAAATGTTCCTGGGCGGCTGACAGGCAATGATCGAGTTCATCCAGCTTCTCATCAACGGCATCCTGCTCGGCAGTATTCTCGCGCTGGGCGCCGTCGGGGCGACCATGATCTTCGGCGTGCTGCGCTTCGCGCATTTCGCCCATGGGGATCTGATGGCCATCGGCGCGTACTTCGCCCTGACCGTGGTGACCGTGTTCAACCTGCCGGTACTGGCCGCCCTGCCCGTCGCCATGCTCCTCACCGCGGGGCTTGCCGTGGGCATCGACCAGGTGGTCTACCGCCGCATCCGACGGGTACAACCGGTGATCCTGCTGATCGCCTCTTTCGCCACCGCCCTGGTGCTGCGCTCATTCATCCAGATGGTCTGGGGTAGCAGCAACCAGGTCTACGAGACCGGTATCCAGCTCCCCTGGCGCATCGGGCCGCTCACGCTCAAGCCCGACCATCTGCTGATCTTCCTGGCGGCGACGGTGCTCGTCATCGGCGTCCATCTGTTCCTCACCCGCACGAAGATGGGTAAGGCCATGCGGGCGATGAGCGATAACATGAACCTGGCGCTGGTCACCGGCATCCCGGCCGATCGCGTGATCATGTGGACCTGGGTGATCGGTGGCGCGCTCGCCGCCGCGGCCGGCGTTTTCCTCGGCATGGATACGCGGCTGCATCCGGTGATGGGCTGGACCCTGCTACTGCCGATCTTCGCCGCCACGATACTGGGCGGTATCGGCCGGCCCTACGGGGCCATCCTCGGCGGGCTGGTGATCGGCTGCGCGATGGAGCTCTCCACGCTCATCATCCCGGGTTCGTACAAACCCGCGGTGGCCTTCGCAATCATGGTGGTCACGCTGATCTTCCGGCCACAGGGCATCATCAAGGGGTCGGTGTAATGGAACTTGCCGGACTGGGCGCCTACGCCCTCTTCTTCCTCAACCTGGTGGGCATCTACGCCATCATGGCGCTGGGGCTGAACATGCAATGGGGCATGACCGGGCAGTTCAACATCGGCATCGCGGGGTTCTTCGCCGTCGGCGCCTACACCACGGCCATCCTCACCACCGGCCCATCGGATAACTGGCTGGGCGGACTCAACCTGCCCTTCCTGCTGGGGCTTGTGGGATCGGTCATCGTCTGTCTGCCCATTGCCTGGGCCGTGGGGCGCATCACCGCACGACTGCGCACCGATTACCTCGCCATCGCCACCATCGGTATTGCCGAGATCATCCGGCTGTTCTTCCTCAATGAGGGCTGGCTCAGCAACGGCACCCGCGGCATTCCGGGCATCGAGAAGCCCTTCGGGCTCGGCAATGGCGGTTATCTGATCGTGGTGGCCGCCTTCGTGGGCCTGACCTGGCTGGCGGTGGAAATCGCCCGGCGCTCGCCCTGGGGCCGGGTGCTGCGGGCCATCCGCGACAACGAACCCGCCACCGCGGCGGCCGGCAAGGACATCGCGCGTTTCCGGCTGCAGGCCTTCGTGGTGGGATCCTGCATCATGGCGCTGGGCGGCGGGCTCTATGCCCACTTCGTCGGCTTTGTCAGCCCCGAGGCCTTCCGCCCGCTCTATGGCACCTTCCTGGTCTGGGTCATGCTGATCGCCGGCGGCAGCGGCAACAATCTCGGCGCCATGCTCGGCGCCCTGGTGGTCTGGCTGATCTGGTCGTCCACCGAGATGCTCGCCGGTCTGGTACCCACGGCGCTGATCGGTAGCGAGAGCGCGTTCCGCGTGTTCCTCATCGGTATCCTGCTGCAGATCATCCTGGTCAGCCGCCCGCAGGGTCTGCTGCCCGAGAAGCGGCCACCGATGCCGGGAGAGCATCGGCGTTGAATGGGAACAACCCAATCTGATTGACCAACTTGACTAACTTAGGGAAGATTGACCTTCACCTTTTAGGGAAGGATCACCCATGGAAGTCAACATCGCCGAAGCCAAGGCACAGCTCTCTAAATTGATCGCTCAGGCCTACCACGGGGAAAAGGTCACCATCTGTAAAAACAATCTTCCCCTCGTGGATCTGGTCGCCCACAAACCCGAGGGCAAACGCAGACTCGGCCTGCTGAAGGGTCAATTCGTCACTCCAGACGAATTCTTCGAAGCGGATCGTGAAATCGAAGACATGTTCTTTGGAGAGGACAGGTGAAACTGCTGCTGGACACCCACATTTTTCTGTGGGCCCTGTCCGAACCGCATCGGCTCACCAGCACACAGCGCTCCGAGATCGAGGATCCGAGCAATAAGGTCTATCTGAGCTCGATTTCCGTGAGTGAACTGGCAATCAAGGCCTCGCTCGGCAAGTTGCCCCTGACTTTCGATCCACTTGAAGTGGCCGAGCAAAGTGGCTTCTCGCTCCTGGACTTCTCAGCGTATGAGGCGATGCTTCTGCACCAACTGCCGTTCCATCACCGAGACCCCTTTGATCGGATGCTAATCACGCAGTCCATCGCGAAAGGACTCACGATCGCCACTCAGGACCCCCTCTTCGAACACTATCCGTGCCCCATTCTCGCTTGATGGGTTAAACAAAAACGCCCCGGCCGATCCGACCGAGGCGTTCAGTGGGGCCGGCCGACGACCGGCACACCGATCACATGGACGGCTCGAAGACCTCCACGGTCACATACTCGCCATCTTCGATGACCCAATGGCCAAAGGTACCGGCGACATCGCCGTTGGCGTCGTAGTCGACGCTGCCGGAAGCACCCTGATAGTTGATCGGCTCACCCGCATTGACGAGCTCCACGGCCACGTCAAACTGACCGGGACCGACGGTCATACCCTCCGGATCGTTCACGGCGCGCAGATGGTCACGGATCGCCACCGGATCGGTGCTGTCGGCGAGCAGAGCCGCCAGCGCGATGGTGTACACCGCATCATAGGCCGTATCGATGTAGGGCACGGGTGGCAGCTCGCCATAGGCCGCCTCGTAGGCGCTGCGGAAATGCTGCGCGGCGTTCGTGTCATCACGGGCCTCCGGCACCGTGCCAAAGCTTCCGTTGAGGAACTCTGCGCCCAGGTTCTCGACAATCTGCGGCGACTTCATGCCGTCGGTGAACATGAACTGGCTGAAGTAGCCGCCTTCCAGCGCCTGACGCAGGATGGTCTGGCCATTCTCCGGATAACCGATCAGCAGCAGCGGCGATTCGCCGTCCGAGACCTGGCTCAGCTCACCGCGGTAGGAGGCCATGCCCGGCTCGTAGCCGGTGCGACCGACCACGCTGCCGCCTGTGGCCTCGAACGCCTCCGTAAAGGCGTCGGCAAGGCCCTCGCCGTAGTCATTGTTGATATAGAGAATGGCGACGCTTTCGATGCCCTCATCCGCGGCCACCGAGGCGAGCGCGGTGCCCTGGAAGGCATCCGACGGCGTGGTGCGGAACAGGAAGTCATTATCCTCGAGGGTGGTCATCACCGGCGAGGTGGAGGCACCGGAGATCTGCGGCACACCCTCGACCGAGGTGACGCTGCTCGCCACCGGGATCGTCACGCCGCTGGAGAGCGCGCCGACGATTGCCGAGACATCCTGCACGGAGACCAGCCGCTGCGCCGCGTCCACGCCGGCCTGTGGCTCAGTCTGGGTATCGGCGATCTCGATGACCACCTCCTGACCCATGACACCGCCCTCGGCGTTGATCTCGCTGGCGGCCAGCTCGATGCCGTTGCGCGAACTCTCACCATAGGCCTGCAGATCGCCGGTGAGGGGCAGCAGCGCACCGATGCGCAGCTCCGCCTGTGCCGCGCCTGCGGCCATGACCAGGGACAGGGCGCCCAGCGCGCCCGCTAGCTTGGCGTTTATTCTCATGTCCAACACTCTCCGCTGGATAACTGTGGATTGGGCAAGGGTCGAGAATACGCAGCCCAGCGACGGAAGGCAAAGCCGCCACAGGCCGATGCCAGCGCTTCGATGGCGGGTCGCTCAGGCGCTCTGCCAGGCGCCGGTCCCGGCCTCGCCACGGGCCGTCTCCAGTGCCTCTTCAGCCTCCAGCCATTCGGCCTCGGCGGACGCCTTTTCCTGGCGCAGCCGACCCTGCTCGCGGAGCAGATCATTGAGCACATCGCTCGCCGGATCGGCATAGAGGGCCGGATCGGCGAGCCGGGTCTCGACCTCCCCCAGCGCCGCATCCAGCTTCTCGATCCGCGTCTCGGCGGCCCGCACCCGCTTTTCCATCGGCCGCAGCGCCGCCTTGGCCTGCGCGACGGCCTGGCGCCGGGCACGACGGTCATCACGGGATTGGCTGACCGCCGGCGGCTCATTCGGCAGCGACACCGGCGCCGCATCGCTCTGCCCGCTGACCGATGCCGATGACGACTCAGTGACGTCCTGACCCACCGTCCGCGTGGCGCGGCGGGCCTCACGCTCGTCCCGCGCCAGCCAGCCCCGATAGTCATCGAGGTCACCCTTGAACGCAGTGACGCCCCCGCCCGCCACCAGCCAGTAATCAGCCACCGTGCTCTCGAGCAGGTAGCGGTCATGGGAGACCACCACCACGGCACCCTCGAAGCCCTGCAAGGCCAGATTGAGGGCGTGACGCATCTCCAGATCGAGGTGGTTGGTGGGCTCATCGAGGAGCAGCAGGTTGGGCGCCTGCCAGACCAGCATGGCCAGCACGAGCCGCGCCTTCTCCCCACCGGAGAACGGCGCGACCGGATCCAGCGCCTGATCGCCGTTGAAGTCGAAGCCGCCGAGGAAGTCCCGCAGCCGCTGCGGCTCGGCATCGGGGCTGATGCGCTGGAGATGCAGCACCGGGCTCGCTTGCGGGTCGAGCTGCTCGAGCTGGTGCTGGGCGAAATAGCCCACCCGCAGGTTGCGGGCGCGCTGGATGCGTCCATCGAGCGGCGCCAGATCACCGGCCAGCGCCCGGATCAGCGTCGACTTACCGGCGCCATTGCGCCCCAGCAGGCCGATCCGGTCACCCGGCGCCAGCGTCTGGCGAAGCCCGGCGAGGATCGGCGTGTCGCCATAACCCAGGCTGAGGTCCTCGAAGCCGATGAGGGGATTACCAGCAGCCGGCGCCGCGGGGAAATCGAAGTGGAAGGGCGAGTCGACATGAGCCGGCGCTACCCGTTCCATGCGCTCGAGCGCCTTGATCCGGCTCTGCGCCGCCCGCGCCTTGGTGGCCTTGGCGCGAAAGCGGTCGATGAACCGCTCCATGTGGGCGATCTCGCGCTGCTGGCGATCATAGAGCGCCTGCTGCTGGGCGAGACGCTCCGCGCGCTGGCGCTCGAAGGCGCTGTAGCCACCGCTGTAGTGATGCAGCCGGCGATGCTCGATGTGCACGATGCCCTCGGCCACGTTGTCGAGGAAATCCCGGTCGTGAGCGATGAGAATGAGCGTGCCCTGATAGGCCTGAAGCCACTGCTCAAGCCACAGCACCGTCTCCAGATCCAGGTGGTTGGTGGGCTCATCGAGCAGCAGCAGATCCGAGGGCGCCATCAGCGCCCGTGCCAGATTGAGCCGCACCCGCCAGCCACCGGAGAAGGCCGCCACGGGCTGCGTCTGCACTGCCGACTCAAAGCCCAGACCATGGAGCAGCGCGCCGGCCCGGGCCAGGGCGTCATAGCCGCCCGCCGCCTCCAGGTCGGCATGGGCGTGGGCGATGCGCTCACCCTCACCGCTCTCCTGGGCCGCCTCCACCTCGGCCTCGGCGGCGCGCAGACGCTCATCCCCGTCGAGCACGAACTCGATCGCGGGCCTCGGCAGCCCCGGCGTCTCCTGCGCCATCCAGGCCAGCCGCCAGTCCGCCGGCATCGAGACCTCGCCGGCATCCACGGAGAGCTCCCCGCGCAACAGGGCGAAGAGGGTGCTCTTGCCGGTGCCGTTGGCTCCCACCAGACCCAGCTTGCTGCCGGCATGCACGGTAAGCCTGGCATCCTCGAGCAGCGGGTCGGGACCGCGGCGGAGCGTGATGTTGCTTAGCTGGATCAATCCGGATACTCCCCGCAGCGCCAGCACTGGGCAAACTGCCCCTCGATCGTCTCGCCGCAGCCGGGACAGACCCACGGCGCAGGCGCCGGCCCGACGGGCTCGACCACCTCATCAATCAGGCGCCGCGCCACCGCCGCATCGTCGGCATCCACCCAAATCTCCGGCCAGGCCTCCAGCGGCGGAATCTCGCCGGCACCGCCCACCAGATGGCGGTTGCGGACAAAGCAATGGATGCCGCGCTCGCTGAGGATGGATTCGATATGGCCGGCGATGAGCGGGTCAGCGACCGTAAAGACGCGCTCCAGGTTGCCCCCTGCCTTTTCCATCGCGAGAGGCTAACATAGGCCGGATGAATGACCTCGAGAGAATCGCCGATCGCCTGGACACCCTGCTCGATCGAGTGGAAGGGCTGCTGCCGCCGAGGCCCACCGGGATCGACTGGCAACGCAGCCACGCCGCACGCTGGATCCATGGCGCCAGTGGCGGGGGGCTGGAGCCCGTGCCACACACTCACCCCATCCGCCTGGACGCCCTGCAGCATATCGAGCGCCAGCGCGATGCGGCCGACCTCAACACCCGGCAGTTTCTGGCGGGTCTGCCCGCCAACAACGTGCTCCTCTCCGGTGCCCGCGGCACGGGCAAGTCATCGCTCATCAAGGCGCTCCTGAATGAATACGCCACCGAGGGCCTGCGACTGATCGAGGTCGAGCCGCAGTATCTGGTGGAGCTGCCGCGCATCATCGCGGCGGTGGCCCAGCGCCCGGAGCGTTTCATCCTGTTCTGCGACGATCTCTCCTTCGAGGCCGATGATCCGAGCTATAAGGCCCTCAAGGCGGCCCTCGACGGCTCCATCGCAGCGCCACCTGAGAACCTGCTGATCTACGCCACATCGAACCGCCGCCATCTCCTGCCGGAATACTTCTCTGAGAATGAGCAGGCGCGCATGGTCGACGGGGAAATCCACCCCGGCGAGGCGGTGGAGGAGAAGATCTCCCTATCCGAGCGGTTCGGCCTGTGGCTTTCCTTCCAGCCCTTCGATCAGCAACGCTACCTGGATATCTGCGCGGCCTGGATTGACGGGCTACAGGCGCCACCCGCCCCGCCCATGTCGGACTGGCGGGCCGACGCCCTGCGCTTTGCCCTCGAGCGCGGCTCGCGGAGTGGTCGCGTGGCGTGGCAGTTCGCACGCCACTGGGTGGGATCCAGAGGGCTCGTTTAGCCTGCCCTCTGCGGCCGCCGTCGCCAGACCCGCCATGCCAGAAAAACCGCCACCAGGCCCGCATAGATCAACGGCTCGGTCCAGCGATTGGCGCGAATGATCCAGAAAAAATGCACCAGCCCCAGGACCACCGCCGGGTAGACCAGCCAGTGCAGGCGCTTCCAGTTACGCCCGAGCCGCCGGATCCAGCCCTGGGTCGAGGTCAGCGCCAGTGGCAGCATGAGCAGGAGCGCGCTCATGCCCACCAGGATGAACGGGCGATCCATGATGTCGGCGAGGATAGTCGAGAGCACCAGACTATGCTCGAAGAGCGCATAGACCGTGAAATGCGAGGCCGCGTAGAAAAACGCCCAGAGCCCGATCTGGCGGCGCAGCCGGATCACCCAGGCGGCGCCGGTCAGCCAGCGCAGGGGCGTGACCGCGAGCGTGAGCACGAGAAAGCGAAGCGCCCACAGGCCGGACTGGTTGAGCAGCGTCTCGACGGGATTGACGCCCAGACCACCCCGCAACAGACCGCTGACGAGCAGAGCGGCCGGGAGGGCGCACACGGCAAACAGGGTGAGCCGGATGAGCCGCATCCGGCCTTTTGAAGGCGGACGGACCAGCGCCGGCGCCACCGCCGCCAGCCAGCCATTGGAAGCGCGGACGCTGCTCAATAGTACTTGCGCAGATCCATGCCCGCGTAGAGGTCGGCCACCTCCTCCTGGTAGCCGTTGAACATCAGCGTGTCCTGCTTGAAGAACTCGCCGATGCGACGCTCACGGGCCTGGCTCCAGCGCGGGTGGTTCACGTTGGGGTTCACGTTGGCGTAGAAACCGTACTCGTTGGGCGCGAGCAGGTTCCAGGTGGTCTCCGGCTCGGTCTCCTGAAAATGAATGTGCGCGATCGACTTGATGCTCTTGAACCCGTATTTCCACGGGACCACGAGCCGGATCGGTGCGCCGTTCTGCGAAGGCAGTTCCTTGCCGTAGAGCCCGACCGCGAGGAGGGTGAGCGGGTTCATCGCCTCGTCCATGCGCAGCCCCTCGGTGTAGGGCCAGTCAATGCTCGCCAGAAAGCTCATGCCGCGTGCGCGCTGGGCCGGAAAGACCTGCGGGTCGTATTTCGTGCTGAACTTCACGTATTTGGCGCGCGAGGTGGGCTGTGCGTGGCGGATCACCTCGGCGAGCGGCACGCCGTTCCAGGGGATGACCATGGACCACCCCTCCACGCAGCGCAGACGGTAGATCCGCTCCTCCAGCGTGAGGCCCCGCATGAAATCCTCAAATCCGAATTCCCCGGTATTCCCGGCCTCTCCGCTGACCGTCACCGTCCACGGCCGGTGCTCGAGTCGCCCGGGCGCCAGACGCATGGGATCATCCTTGCTGGAACCAAATTCGTAGAAATTATTGTAGGTGGTGACCTCCTCATAGGGGGTCAGTGCCTCATCGGTGCTGAAGTCGCTCCCGGGCATTTCACCCAGCGGCTCAAGCGCCTCCATGGGCTTGGCCATACTCCAGCCCGGCGCCAGCAGGGTGCCGGCCGCGGCCAGCGCCGAGGTGCGCAGGAAACGCCGGCGGTCGCGATAGAGCGACTCCGGGGTAATCTCGGAAGGGCGCACATCACTTGCGCGGCGTCGTTTGATGAGCATCCGACTTCCCTCTGCGTTCGATCACTCGGCTGGTAAGACCCCCAACGATGGCCGGAGTTCGGCGGCGGATCAAGCACCAATCGCCCAGCCGAGCGGCCATCGGGCGTTTAGGAATGGGCGCATCCAGGTGACGGCTCCAGTCATGCGGGTTATCCAATAGCCGTCGGGGCTATATGATTTCGGTGGTTGCAGTGGAGGACTATGTCTATCTCGTCCCGTTTATCGAGACCGAGGGAGAGATCTTTCTCAAAATCATCATCCCCAGCCGAAAGGCCATCCGACAGTACAGGGGGCAGACATGAGCAAAAAACACCGCTACGACGACGAGGAACTGGAGATCCTGCAGGCTGAAGAGGCAGGCGCGCTGAAAAGCGTCGACGACTCAGAGCAGCGCATCGAGGCACATCAGAGGGCGGCAAACGAGACGTTTAAGAAAGACCAGCGCCTGAATATCCGGATTTCCAGCCGCGACCTCAAGAACCTGAAGGCGCGCGCTCTGGAGGAAGGCATTCCTTATCAGACGCTAGCCGCGAGCCTGCTGCACAAGTACGTCAGCGGTCAGCTCGTCGAAAACCGGTGATGCTCAGGCGAGCGCGCGGCGGGCGTTACGGAACAGGCGCATCCAGGGGGCATCTTCGCCCCATTCAGCGGGACACCAGGAATGCTGGATGGTGCGGAAGACCCGCTCGGGGTGCGGCATCATGATGGTTACCCGGCCGTCCTCATTGCACAGGCCCGTCACGCCCAGTGGCGAGCCGTTGGGGTTGGCCGGGTAGCGCGAGGCGGGTTCGTCGGCGCCATCGATGTAGCGCAGCCCCACCAGATCCGCCGCCATGGCCTTGCGCGGCCCACTATCGGCGGCGAACACCGCTCGCCCCTCGCCATGGGCGACGACGATCGGCAGGCGTGAACCCGCCATGTCACCCAGCATGAGCGAGCGTGAAGGCAGCACTTCCACCTGCGAGAGACGGGCTTCGTACTGCCGCGAGCGATTGGCGCGAAAATCCGGCCACAGGCTGGTGCCGGGGATGATCTCGCGCAGTGCTGAGAGCATCTGGCAGCCATTGCAGACACCCAGCGCCAGGGTGTCGGGGCGGGCGAAAAAGCCCTCAAAGGCCTCGCGCAGCGTGGGGTTGAACAGAACCGTCCGCGCCCAGCCCTGACCCGCTCCGAGGACGTCACCGTAGGAGAAGCCGCCGCAGGCCACCAGCGCCTGGCAGTCCTGCAGGCGGGCCGGGTCAGCCATGAGGTCGGTGGTATGCAGATCCAGCGGCCCGAAGCCGGCGCGCTCGAAGGCCGCAGCCATCTCGATATGGCTGTTGACCCCCTGCTCACGCAGCACGGCCACCCGCGGCCGGACCCCGGTGTTGATGAGCGGCGCGGCCACGTCCTCCGCCGGGTCGAAGGAGAGCTCGGCCCGCAGCCCGGGATCCTCGCGATCGGCGATGGCGGCATGGGCCTCCTCGGCGCAGTCGGGATCATCACGCAGTGCCTGAAGGTAGTGGCTTGTCTCATGCCAGACCTGCTCCAGCGCACCCAGCGGCTCGTCGAGCACCACCGCGCCGTGATGGCGGATGACCAGATGCCCGCCCTCGGTGGGCCGGCCAATGCGATGCAGACGATTACCGATGCCGGCCCTGTCGAAGGCGGCCTCAACCGCCTCGCGCTCGGCTTCCGCCACCTGCAGCACCACGCCGAGTTCCTCGGCGAAGGCGGCGGCGAGGGGATCATCCGCGAGCTCGGAGCAGTCCACAGCCAGTCCGCAGCGGCTGGCGAAGCCCATCTCGGCGAGGGTCACCAGCAGCCCGCCATCGGAGACATCATGCAATGCCGCCAGCCGCCCGTCCTCGAGCAGCGCCTGCACCGTATCGAAGCCGGCGCGGAACGCCGCCGGATCATCCAGGTCCGGCGCCTCTTCACCGAGCTGGCCATAGACCTGCGCCAGCGCCGAGCCGCCGAGGCGTCGACCCCCACCCAGATCCAGCAGGAACAGATGACTGTTCGGATCCGCCACCAGCTCAGGCGTTACGCCAAGGCGCGCATCCGCCACCGGCGCGAAGGCCGAGATCACCAGCGTGAGCGGCGAGATCACCGCCCGTTCCTCGCCGTCCGCGGCCCAGACCGTCTTCATCGACAGCGAGTCCTTACCCACCGGAATGGCGATGCCAAGCTCGGGGCAGAGCGCGCGGCCGACGGCGGCGACGGTGTCAAAGAGCCGCGCATCCTCGCCGGGGTGGTTGCAGGCGGCCATCCAGTTCGCTGAGAGGTTGACCTCGCGCAGACGGCCCACCGCCGCGCCCATGAGGTTGGTGAGCGCCTCGCCGATGGCCATCCGCCCCGAGGCGGGGGCATCGAGCAGAGCGACCGGACTGCGCTCACCCATGGCCATCGCCTCGCCGCGATAGCCGCTGTAATCCCCCAGGGTCATGCCGTAGTCGGCCACCGGCACCTGCCAGCGCCCGACCATCTGATCGCGGGCGGTGAGTCCGGTGACCGTGCGGTCGGCGATGGTGATCAGGAATTCCTTGCTGGCCACCGTGGGCAGGTGCAGCACCCGTTGGGCCGCCTCGGCGAGGCTCACCCCGACGAGCCCCAGCGGCTGGCGCGGCGGCGCGACATGATCGACCTCACGGCGCATCTTCGGCGGCTTGCCGAGGAGCAGATCCATGGGGATGTTCACCGGATAATTGTCGAACTCGCCATCGCCGAGGATCAGATCCCGCTCCTCGCTGGCCTCGCCGACCACGGCGAAGGGTGCCCGCTCGCGCTCGCAGAGCGCCTGGAAGGCCTCCAGCCGCTCGCCGTCGAGCGCGAGGACATAGCGCTCCTGGGCCTCGTTGCACCAGATCTCAAGCGGTGAGAGCCCGGCCTCGGCGCAGGGGATGGTGCGCAGCTCCAGACGCCCGCCGCGATCGGAGTCATCCAGCAGCTCGGGCAGCGCGTTCGAAAGCCCGCCGGCGCCGACGTCATGGATGGCGATGATCGGGTTGTCGTCGCCGAGCCGCCAGCAGGCATCGATCACCTCCTGACAGCGACGCTCCATCTCGGGGTTACTGCGCTGCACCGAGGCGAAATCCAGCGCCTCGGCACTCTGCCCGCTCGCCACCGACGAGGCTGCACCGCCGCCGAGGCCGATGAGCATCGCCGGGCCGCCGAGCACCACCAGTGGCGATCCCGGCGGCGCCATGCCCTTGTCCACCTGGCCCGGCCGGATCGCCCCCATGCCCCCGGCGATCATCACCGGCTTGTGATAGCCACGGATCTCATCACCGTGCGGGCCGGGCACGCGCTGCTCGTAGGTGCGGAAATACCCGCCAAGCTGCGGGCGGCCGAATTCGTTGCCATAGCGGGCGGCGCCGATGGGCCCGTCGAGCATGATCTCCAGCGCCGAGGCCATCCGCCCCGGGCGGCCATGATCCACCTCCCAGGGCTGCTCGGCGCCGGGAATGCGCAGGTTGGAGACGGAAAAACCGGCCAGTCCCGCCTTGGTGCGCGCCCCGCGGCCGGTGGCCCCCTCATCGCGGATCTCACCGCCCACGCCGGTGGCCGCGCCGGCAAACGGCGAGATGGCGGTCGGGTGGTTATGGGTTTCCACCTTCATGACCAGATGCGCCGGCTCGCTGACGTACCGATACACCCCGTCACTGCCCGGGAAATACCGGTCCACCTCGCCACCGGCCACCACCGCCGCATTATCGCTATAGGCGGAGAGCACCCCCTCGGGGCGGCTCGCATGGGTGTGGCGGATCATCGCAAAGAGCGACTCATCCATCGCCTCGCCGTCGATCACCCAGTCGGCGTTGAAGATCTTGTGCCGGCAGTGCTCGGAGTTGGCCTGGGCGAACATCATCAACTCAACATCGGTCGGGTTACGGCCGAGCGCCTGATAGTTCTCCACCAGATAGTCGCGTTCGTCGTCCGAGAGCGCCAGCCCCAACGCCGCGTCGGCGGCGATCAGCGCCTCGGCGCCGCCGCCCAGCAGGTCAATGGTCTGCAACGGCCGCGGCGAGTGCTCGGCGAAAAGCCCCTCGGCCTCGTCCAGATCGCTCAGCACCGACTCGGTCATGCGATCGTGCAGGGCCGCCGCCAGGGCCGATCGATCCCGGGGATCCAGTGCGCTGCCCTCGGCATCGGCGAGCGTGTAGGCCGTGCCCCGCTCGACCCGGCGGATCGCGGTCAGTCCGCAGTGATGGGCGATATCACCCGCCTTGCTCGCCCAGGGCGAGATGGTGCCCAGCCTCGGCACCACGATGAGTGCCGGCCCGTCATCCTCATCGCCACCCTCCATCGGGTGCGCACCGAGCAGGGCGCGCAGGCGGGTGAGCTCCGCTGCGCTCAGCGAGCGCTCCGGGTCGATGAAATAGAGACTGCACGCGTGGATCGTGGCCACGGCCGGCTCCGCGGCGCGGGCCTTCTGCAAAAGGCGCGTGTCACGCACCGGCTCGCGGGGCGCATCGGCGAGGAAAATCAGCATGGCGTCAGGGCTTCAGTTGTTCGGCGAGCACGGCCAGGACCTGGCGGCTGGCACCCCGGGCGGCCGGCTCGCCATCGGGCGTCTGCACGCTCACCCGCGATCCCTTGCCACGCTCCACCATCGCAATGCGATAGTCGCGCGGGGCGGACTCTGGCTCGTCCCGCCAGAACGCGAGGGAAGAGAGCATCCCGTCCCCATCCCCGTCACCACGCGACACCTCATCATCGGCGATCGAACTGTCGTAGCGGATGAGGTGAATGTGCTCCGCCCGGTCGGAGCTCACCAGTTCAAAACCGGTGCGATCCAGCGCCCGGCCGACAATGGCCCAGCCCGCCTCGAGCGGCAGCCCGAGGTCCAGCACGGGGCGGCCGTCGACATAGCTTAGTGCCGATTCGGGATCGGTCTCGATCTGCGTGCCGACGATCTCCACGCCGTCACGCGCCACAACGGCATCATCCCCGCTCTGCGTCGGGGCGGCTCTCAACTGCGCATCGGAGAGCACATCCGGCGGCTGGGCCAGCCGCTCGGCGATACGTTCTTCCTCGGTGGGCTCACCGCCCATCCAGCTACAGCCCGCCAGCAGGGCGGCCAGCGACATGGCGGCCAGATGCCTCACAGTGCGTCCGCCAGCTTCAGGGCCTGCCGAACGGTCTCGTGGTACTGCTCGGAGAGCGGCGTCATCGGCAGGCGCATGCCCGGGCCGATCAGGCCCATCTCGAGCAACGCCCACTTGACCGGGATCGGGTTGGTCTCGAGGAAGAGCGCGTTATGCAGGGCCGCGAGGCGCGCGTCCAGCGCCTCCGCCTCGGTCTGATCGCCGGCGAGCGCCGCGGCGCACATCCGGTGCATGAGCCCCGGTGCCACGTTGGCGGTCACCGACACGCAGCCCTTGGCCCCGGCGTTCATGAGCGCGAGGTTGCGGGCATCCTCCCCGCAGTAGACATCGATCCGGTCGCCGCAGCGCTCGATGATTTCCTCAGCGCGCTCCAGGCTGCCCGAGGCCTCTTTGATGCCAACGATGTTCGCGGTATCGGCCAGCCGGTCGACGGTCTCCGGCAGCAGATCGACGCCGGTGCGCCCCGGCACGTTATAGAGGATCTGCGGCATGGGCACGGCATCGGCGACATGGCGGAAGTGCTGATAGAGCCCTTCCTGGGTCGGCTTGTTGTAATACGGCGTGACCAGCAGCGCGGCCTCGCAGCCCGCCTCGAGGGCACACTCGGTAAGCTGCCGCGCCTCCCAGGTGGAATTCGCCCCGCAGCCGCCCATCACCGTAATCCGCCCGGCGGCGATCTCCACGGTGCGGCGCATGACGTGGCAGTGTTCCTCGTGGTCGAGGGTGGCCGATTCACCGGTCGTGCCCACCGCGACGATGGCGTCGGTGCCGCTCGCGATGTGGAATTCCACCAGCCGCTCGAGACCGGCCTCATCCAGGGCCCCGTCCTCGTGCATGGGTGTCACCATCGCGACCATGCTGCCCTGGAACATCGCCAAATCCCCTTAATCTGCGGTAATGCGCGGATGTTAGCCCTGCACCACGGGACTGACAAGCCGAGTGCCATCGGCACCGTGCTACACTCCGAACCCTTGTTCACGGGGTGTCAGCGAGACAGCGTCGGGCAGCGTCATGCAGAAGAATTTCCTGGTCATCTCCGCGCTGGGCGAGGATCGCCCGGGGCTGGTCAATGAACTCTCGCAACTGATCTCGGAGACCGGCTGCAGCATCGAGGACAGCCGCATGACCGTACTCGGCGGCGATTTCGCCATCGTCATGCTGGTCGAGGGGCGCTGGAACGAACTGGCCAAGCTCGAGGCGGGCCTGCCCTCCGCCGGACGTCGCCTGGGTCTCGCCGTGCAGGCGCGGCGCACGCACCCCGGCGCCCCGGCCGCCAATCTGCTGCCCTACAGCGTCGAGGTGGTCTCGGTGGATCATCCCGGCATCGTCCACCAGCTCGCCAATTTCTTCGCCAGCCGCGAGATCAACATCCGCGATCTGACCACCAGCACCTACGCGGCCGCGCACACCGGCACCCCGATGTTTCAGGTGCAGATGACGATTGATGTCTCCGCCGCGCTGCATATCGCCCGGCTGCGGGAGGAATTCATGGATCTGTGCGACCAGTTGAACCTTGACGCCATCATCGAACCGCTGAGGCAATAATCCCATGAGCGATGTCACCGTTAATCAGCCCGTTCCCGACTTCGAGCGCTCCACCGACACCGGCGAGCACTGGCGGCTTGCCGACCAGCGGGGCCGCTGGGTGGTGCTGTACTTCTTCCCCAAGGCGAGCACACCCGGCTGCACCGTCGAGAGCGAGGCGTTCCGCGATCTCGACCCGCGCTTCAGCGCCGCCAACGCGCAGGTGGTGGGCATCTCCCGTGACGGGCCGAAGGCGCTCGCCAACTTCCGCGCCAAGCACGACTTCCCCTTCCCGCTGCTGAGCGACAAGGACGAGTCGGTCTGCAACCTCTTCGGGGTGATGAAGGACAAGGTGATGTTCGGCAAGCCCGCCCGCGGCATCGAGCGCAGCACCTTCCTGATCGATCCCGAGGGCACGCTGCGCGAGGAATGGCGCAAGGTAAGCGTCGAGGGGCATGCCGAGGCGGTTCTCGAGAGCCTGACGGGTCACCAGAAGGGCTAGTGCCGGCATGCGCCGTGCCTGCCTGCTCGACACCTCGGTGCTGCTGCACGACCCGGCCGCACTGTTCCGCTTCGGTGAGCAGGACATCTACCTGCCACTGGCGGTTCTGCACGGCCTCGATGCCGCGCGCCATGGCAACAGCGAGGAGGCGCGCAATGCGCTGCAGGCGGCGCGCTTTCTCGACGAGCGCCTGGCCGGCATCGCGCCACGCGAGCTGGAGCGCGGCCTGCCGCTGGGCGAGGGCCTGGGCCGGCTCTACTTTCTCACCGAAGGCGATGCCGGGCACCCCACGCCGGTGCTGGCCGCCGCCCAGACCCTCACGCGCACCCACCCCGATGTCCATGTCACCGTGGTCGCCCGGGACATCAACCTGCGCATCCAGGCGAGCGTGCTCGGCCTGCACGCCACCGATCACGAGAGCGAGGCACCCCTGGATGATCCGGATCTGCTGCCCGGCGGGATTCATGCGATTGCCCCGCACGCCGATCCGGCCACCGCCGCCGGCGAGCTGGCCGCCCGCCCCAACGAATTCCTGGTCCAGGACGCGACGGCCTGGCGGTTGCAGCCCGATGCCGATGGCCGGCTCCAGCCCGTCCCGGTCACCGACTACGGGCCCGAGGGCGAGTCGGTCTGGGGCATTCACGCCCGCAACCAGCAGCAGGCCCTCGCACTCAACCTGCTCATGGACCCCACGATCGATCTGGTCACGCTCCTCGGCCCGGCCGGGACCGGCAAGACGCTGCTCACCCTCGCCGCGGGGCTCGCGCAGACGCTGGAGGTGCAGCACTACGACGAAATCCTCATGACCCGGGCCACGGTCGCCATCGGCGAGGACATCGGCTACCTGCCGGGCACCGAGGAGGAGAAGATGACGCCCTGGATGGGGGCGCTGATGGACAATCTCGAGATCCTGAGCGCCCCGGCCAGCGGCGCCGGCGGTGGCAGCCGCTGGGGACAGGCCGCCACGCAGGATCTGCTCCAGAGCCGCATCCGCATCCGCTCGCTCAATTTCATGCGCGGGCGCACCCTGCTCAACCGCTATATGGTGCTGGACGAGGCCCAGAACCTCACCCCGCAGCAGATGCGCACCCTCATCACCCGCGCCGGCCCCGGCACGAAGATCGTCTGCCTGGGCAATATCGCGCAGATCGACACACCGTGGCTCACGCCCACCACCTCCGGGCTCACCTACCTCGTCCGGCGCTTCCGGGACTGGCCCCACGGCGCCCATCTCACCCTCACCCGGGGCGAGCGCTCCCGCCTCGCCGCTCACGCCAGCGACGTGCTCTGATGATGTTTGCCGAGAGCGACTGAGCCGGCCTCAACGCTCGCCCGTCGTCTCACCCACAGGGGCAGCGGCCGGGTCGTCGGCGGCCTCTTCCAGCATCTCCTCATCCACGGCCGCCCGCGGCCAGGCGTTGATCACGGCCTGAATGAGGTTGGCGAGCGGGATGGCGAAGAACACGCCCCAGAAACCCCAGATCCCGCCGAACACGAGAATGGCGATGATGATCGCCACCGGGTGCAGGTTGACCGCCTCCGAGAAGAGCAGCGGGACGAGCACATTGGCATCAATGGCCTGGATGATGGCGTAGGCGATCAACACCCACATGAACTCGCTGCTCGTACCGAACTGGAAATAGGCGACGATGGCGATGGGCAGTGTCACCACGATGGCACCCACATAGGGGATGATCACCGACAGGCCCACCAGCAGCGCCAGCAGCATGGCGAACTCCAGCCCCAGGAAAAGGAAGGTCATGTAGCTGCCGAACCAGACGATCACCACCTCGACGAACTTGCCCCGCACGTAGTTGCCGATCTGCAGGTCCACCTCGTGCCAGACCGACACCACCAGCCCGTGGTGGCGGGGCAGGAAGCGGCCCATCCAGCCGAGGATCTTCGACTTGTCCCACAGGAAGAAGAAGATCAGCACCGGCAGCAGCACCGCATAGACCACCAGAGTGATCACCATCACCACCGAGGCCAGCGAGAACGACGAGGCGAGCGCCCGCGCGTAGCCGACCGCCTCGCGCCGGATGGTGTCCAGCAGGGCGGCGACCTGATCGGTGGAGAAGTAGTCCGGATAGCGCTCGGGCAGGCGCAGCAGCGCGCGCTGGCCCTGCTCGAGCATCGCGGGCAGATTCTCGATGAGCTGGATGACCTGGTTGACGATGGTCGGCAGCAGCGTCACCAGCGTGGCCGCCAGACAGATCATGAACACCAGATACACGCCCACCACCGCGATGCGCCGGCCCACGCCATGACGCACCAGAGTGCGTACCAACCCCTCGAGCAGATAGGCCAGCACGATGGAGGCGAACACCGGCACCAGCATGCTGCCGAGGAAGGTCACCACCGCCAGGCCAACCAGCAGCAGCACGGCCAGGCCCACCACCTGCGGATCACTCAGATGACGGCGAATCCATTCACGGATCGGGTACATGGGCGTGGACACGGCAACCTCCTGCAAGCGCGCTATACTTTCCCATACTCCGGGGCCGAAGGGGAACGCGGCGGTCCCGCCACCGGTCAAACAGGGTTGTCATGACGCGATACGCGCCCATCCGATCATGCCTCGCCGGGCTCCTGGCGATGGCACTTGCCCTCGCCCCGGCCGTCGTTGGCGCGCAGGGGCTGGATCTGTCCCTGCCCGATCTCGGTGACCCGTCCAGCGGGGTGCTGCCGCCGAGCGAGGAGGCGCGTATCGGCCAGGAGATGATGCGCGAGATCCGCGGCGAGGTGGATCTGATCACCGACCCGTCGATCAACGCCTACGTCCGCGACCTCGGCGAGCGCATCGCCGTCGCCAGCGATATGCCGGCGACCGAATTCCGTTTCTTCGTGGTCGATGACCCGCGCATCAACGCCTTCGCGATGCCCGGCGGCTATGTCGGCGTGCACAGTGGGCTGATCACCGCCGCCCGCGACGAGAGTGAGCTGGGGGCGGTCATTGCCCACGAGCTCTCGCATGTCACCCAGCGGCATATCGCCCGGCGCGTGGCCGCCGCCCAGCAGACGAGCCTGCGCACCGCCGCCCTCGTGCTCGCCGGGCTGCTCATCGGCTCCCAGAATCCGCAGGCGGGCATGGCCGCCGCCACCACGGGCATGGCGAGCGGTATCGACAGCCAGCTCGCCTACTCCCGGGATCATGAGCGCGAGGCCGATCGGGTGGGCATGCGCATCCTCTCCAGTGCCCAGCTCGACCCCATGGGCATGCCGGAATTCTTTCAGGTGCTGATGGACGACAACCGCTATCGCTCTCAGCCCCCGCCGTTCCTGAGCACCCATCCACTCACCCAGGCGCGGATCGCCGATGCCCGGGCCATGGCTGACGAGCTGAAACCCGAGCGTGTATTCGAGAGTCCGGATTTCGCCTATGTGCGGGCGCGCCTGGCGGTGCTCGTGGCGGACAACCCGGATCAGGCGCGAAACATCTTCCAGGCCCGCGTCGAGTCTGAGGCCACGCCGGGCGATCGCTATGGGCTCGCCACCGCGCTCGTGCGCAGCGGCGATCCCGCCCGGGCGACGACGATCTTCGAGGGCCTGGATGAGGCGCGGGGCGAGCACGAGATGCTCTACCTGGGGCTGGCCGAGGCGGCGCTGGCGGAGAACCGTGTCGATGACGCGCTGGGGCGGATCAACGCGGGGCTCAGCCTCTTTCCCGACAGCGTCGGGCTGCAGGTCACCCGCATCGACGCGCTGCTGCGCGAGGACCGCGCGCGGAAGGCCCTCGCGCTGACCCGCAATCTCACCCACGAACATCCCGAGGCGCCAGGCATCTGGGAGCTGCATGCCCGAGTGGCCAGCGCCGCCGCCGATCCGGCGGAATCGGCGCTCGCCATGGCCCACTACTACGCCGTTCAGGGCGATCTGCGCGCAGGCCTCTCGCAACTGCGCCGGGTGGATCCTGCCAGTGCCAGCGCCAGTCAACGCTCCCGCGCCAATGCCCTGCGCGATCGCTGGGAGTCACGCCTCACGCCACCTGGCTGATTTCCGCCGCCGGCACAGTGTTAGCATAGCCGCGGGTCAAGGGGAGGATGGATGGCCGGCAACGGGGCAAGCGATCAGGGCAATACGAGGGCGGCGGACTGGATGGCGTGGCTGCACGAACTCCAGGGCGACACCGACCCCCTCGGCGTGCGTGCGCTACTCACACGCAGCGCCACGGCCCTGGATGAGGCACGCACCCCCGCCGAGGCCGTCCAACGCCTGATTGAAGCCATCGAGGCGGAGCGCGCGCAGCGCGAGGCCGGCGGTGAGCGCCTTGGCACCCTCCTCGGCCAGTGGGCCGACACGCTACGGGTCATCGGCCCGATGCTGCCGGACACCACCGCCGGCGATTTCCCGAGCCTCGGCCCCTATCCACGCCAGCAGGCCCAGGTCCGTGCCCTCGGCGAGCGCGCCGAGGCCTACCAGGCGGCGCTTGCCCGGCATCTCGACTCGGTCACGCGCCTCGCCGAGGAGTGCACCGCCGCCTTCCGCGAGGCGCTCGCCGCGGACTCGGACAGCGATGAGGCCGACAGCCCGGCGGCGGCCGCCGCGCGGCTCGATCCGGAGACCTTCAGCGCCCGCTGGTCGGCCATCGCCGAGCCCCGCTACGAGGCCTGGCTCGCCGAGCCCGACACCCAGGCCCGCATCGCCGAGCTGATCAACGCCTGGAGCCGGCTCGTGCAGACCTTTCGCGAGCTCGCCGACGAGCTGCTCGAGGGCATGGGCCTGCCCTCCGCCCGGGGCCTCGACGATCTGGCCGCCGAGCTGCAGCGCCAGCGCCGGCGCCGGCGCGAGGAGACCGCGGCGCTGCGCGCCGAGATCGCCGAGCTGCGCGCCGAACTGCGCGGCAATGGCGGGACGACCCAGCCCGCGCCATGAGCAGCACGCCCCCGCAGACCGACCTTCAGCGCGCGCTGACCCGCGCCGCACGGCTCGGCGAGCGGACCGAGCCCACCACCGCGAGCGAGCCGGTCACCGAGACCGATAACGCCACCCTGCATCGCTATGGTGACCCGGCCCATCCGCCGCTGGTCATCGTCTACTCGCTGGTGAACCGCCCCGCGATCCTCGATCTGAGCCCCGAGCGCTCGGTGATCCGTCGGCTGACCGATGGCGGCTACTGCGTCTACCTCATCGCCTGGCATCCACCGGGCCTGGCAAGGCGCTATCTGAGTCTCGCCGACTACATCCTCGGCGATATCGCCGATGCCGTGGCCTGGGTGAGCGGCCGGCACGCCGTCCCGCCCCACCTGCTCGGCATCTGCCAGGGGGGTGTGCTCGCGCTCTGTCATGCGGCGCTGGCCTCCGAGCGCCTGCGCAGCCTGACCACCCTCGCCACACCGGTGGACACCGGCACGGCCGGTGACCGCCTGGCCGAACTCGCGCGCCGCGTCGACTTCGACGATCTGGTCGCCGCCACGGGCAATGTCACCGGTCCCGGCCTCGCCACGGTCTTCGCCTCGCTGAAGCCCTTCGCCCTCGGCCCGCAGCGCTACGGCAGCCTGGCCGCGCTGGCCGACGCCGACGACGCGGAACTCGAGGCGTTCATGCGCATGGAGCGCTGGATGTATGACGGCCCGGACCTTGCCGGGCGGGCGTTCGCGGAATTCGCCCGGGACATCTATCAGCACAATGCCCTCGTCCAGGATCGCCTGACGCTGGATGGCCGGCGCGTGCGCCTTGGCCGCATCACCGCGCCGGTGTTCAATGCCTGGGCCGAACACGATCATCTCGTCCCGCCGGACGCCGCCCGCGCCCTCGGCGATCACGTCGCCGGGGCCTGCGAGGAGCGGAGCATCCCCGGCGGGCATCTGGGTCTTTTCATCGGTGGCCGGGCGCACAAGACGCTCTACCCGGCCCTTGTCGAGTGGTTAAGGAGTCAATAAGCCATGCCTCGCGTCACCGTTCTTGGCCTCTTCTGTGCCGACCTGATCGCCCGCACCCCACGCATGCCCGTCTGGGGCGAGACCCTGCACGGCCGGGGCTTCAGCCTGCTGGCCGGCGGCAAGGGCTCGAACCAGGCCGTCGCTGCTGCCCGCCAGGGCGCCGAGGTCTCGTTCATCAGCCGTCTGGGCGACGATGCCTTCGCCCCCATCGCCCGCGAGCTCTACGCCCGCGAGGGCGTCGATGCGACCCATGTGGGCACCGACCCCGAGGCGGCCACCGGCACCGCCACCATCCTGGTGGATGACGAGCGCGGCGATAACGCGATCGTGATCGATCCGGGCGCCTGCGAGCGCCTCACCACCGCTCATGTCGACGCCGCCGAGGCCCGCATCGCCGAGTCCGCCGTGTTCATCTCACAACTCGAGCTGCCGCTCGAGATCTGTCAGCACGGTATGAGGCTGGCCCAGCGGCACGGTGTGCCGGTCATCCTCAACCCGGCGCCGGCCCGCGCACTGCCCACGGAGATGTTCCAGGGCATCGACTACCTCACCCCCAACGAGTCGGAGGCGGCCCTGCTCGTCGGGCATCCGGTGGAGACCGATGCCGAAATCGAAGCCGCCGCGGCCACGCTGCGCGAGCGCGGTGTCCGGAATGTACTGATCACCCTCGGCGAGCGGGGCGTCTACATCGACGGCGAGACATTCCAGGGCGTGGTCCCGGCCATCGCCGTGGACCGGGTGGTGGACACCATCGGCGCCGGCGACGCCTTCAACGGCGCACTGGCGGCGGCACTGGCCGACGGGCTGGACCTGCCCACGGCCGCGCGCCGAGCCTGCGCCACCGCCGGGCTGTCGGTCACCCGCCCCGGCGCCGCCCCGGCGGTCCCGACGCGGGCCGAGGTGGATGCGGCACTGCAGGCCGGCTAGAGACGGCGATCGGCGTGGTGCGGTGCGTCAACGAAAGCGCTTGCGTCGGCCGGAACGGCCCATTATTTTGATCAATCACAACGATAGAGCGCCAAGAGGAGGAGCGGGTAAAGCGCACCGGTGGGGAACCGCCAGAAAGTGTGCAACACCCCCGAATAAAGCACCCCGCAACGAGGGTGCACTTCCCTCGGGAGACTCAGTCTCCCATTTTTTCGGCCCTTATTGCTGCGGCGCATCACGCAACAACCCGCCTTACCTTTCCCCATCTTTCATCAGGCGCTCAGCGCAATGGATGAGATACGTATGCCAGGCGAACCGGGTCGTGGGGGCGGCTGGCGCGTGCGGACAGGGGGCGTACGCCTGAGCGCGATCGGCGTTGGGGCTGGGGCCCGGGATGGGCCCCGGGCCCCTTCAGTCGGTCAGAAGCTGCAGAAGAGCGCGCCGTTGACCGGCAGGTTGGCGCCGTTGATGTAGCCGGCGTCATCGGCGGTGAGAAAGCCCACGGCCCGGGCGATATCCTCGGGACGGCCCATATCGCCGGCCGGGATCTGGCCGATGATGGCCTCGCGGACCTTATCCGGCATGGCGTCGGTCATGCTGGTCTTGATGTAGCCCGGCGAGACCGTGTTGGCCGTGACACCCTTGGGTGCCCCTTCCTTCGCAAGCGCCATGGTGAAGCCGTGCATGCCCGCCTTGGCCGCGGAGTAGTTGGTCTGCCCGAACTGCCCGGTCTGGCCGTTCACCGAGGAGATGTTCACGACGCGGCCGAAGCCCTGCTCGCGCATGCTGCCGACGAACTGACGGGTGACGTTGAAGACGCCACTGAGGTTGATGTCGATCACCTGCTCCCAGTGCTCGGCGGCCATCTTATGCAGGAAGGCATCCCGGGTGATGCCCGCGACGTTGACGAGAATCTCCACCTCACCAAAGCGCGAGCGAACGTCCTCGGCCATCGCCACACAGGCCTCGTGGTCGCTGACATCGCACTGCACCCAGTGGGCGTCGATTCCCTCACCGCGCAGCTTCTCGGCCCAGGCCTCGATGTTCTCCGCCTCCGGATCGACGCAGGTGGTGACCACCCGACGCCCGTCCGCGCCGAGCTGCCGGCAGATCGCCGTACCGATGCCGCCCTCTCCCCCGGTTACCAAAGCCAGTCGCTGCGTCATGTCGGACCTCCCAGTATGCTTGTGCAACGCACAATAAAATGTTGCGCAGCATCATAGAGAGGCTTAAAGGAAGGTGTCAACGCAACATCCGCTATGCTACACGACGGAAAGTTCAGACCGGCGGACAGATCCGGACATAAAAAACGACCGGCGCATGGCCGGTCATTCTCAGGATACGGGGGCGGCCCGTGCCTAGCGTTTGCCGCTCCCGCCGCGGGACGAACCACCGGGGGGCCTGCCGCCTTCGCCGGCGTCGTCGCCGTCATCCCCACCCCGCGAGCCGTCGGCCTGCTCGGTGCGGAAGCTGTCCATGGCCTGCTGCCACATCGAAAGGTTCTGCTCGGTGATCTGCGAGAGTACCGTCATCGGATTGCTGGCATCCATGAACGTCCGGGCCCGCTCGCGCAGCGCCCGCTGCTGATCGGCCCAGAGCTCCATGCTCTTCTCGAGATAACTGGTGAGCAGACTCTGCATGTTGCCGCCGTAGGCGCGGATGATCTGCGCCAGCAGCTCGCTGGAGAAGATCGGCTCGCCGCCCTCCTCCTCCTCGCTGATGATCTGCAGCAGGATGGTCCGGGTCAGATCGGCGCCGGTCTTGGCGTCGGTGACCTGGAAGTCCACGCCATCGAGCACAAGCCCTTTGACATCCTCCAACGTCACATAGCTGCTGATCGCCGTGTCGTACAGCCGGCGATTCGGATACTTCTTGATCAGCCGCGTCTCAGCCATGGGTCTCTCCCCCGATTAGCGTTCCACTGCGAGTGCCACACCCTGACCGCCACCGATGCACAGTGTCGCGAGCCCGCGATGGACATCCCGGCGGCGCATCTCATGCAGCAGCGTGACCAGAATACGCGCACCGGATGCGCCGATGGGGTGACCGATGGAGATCGCCCCGCCGTTGACGTTGACCTTATCCGTGTCCCAGCCCAGTGCCTTGTTCACGGCCAGCGCCTGGGCGGCGAACGCCTCGTTGGACTCGATGAGCTCCAGATCGTCCACCGTCCAGCCGGCGCGCTCGAGGCAGCGCTGGGTGGCCGGAATAGGTCCACTACCCATGATATGCGGCTCCACGCCGGCGTTGGCGTAGGCCTTGATCCGGGCAATGGGCTCGAGGCCGAGTGCCTTCGCTCGGCTCTCCGACATCATCAGCACCACGGCCGCGCCGTCGTTGATGCCCGAGGCGTTGCCCGCGGTGACCGTCCCCTCCTTGTCGAAGGCCGGACGCATCTTCGCGAGGCTCTCGGCGGTGACGCCGTGGCGCGGGAACTCGTCGGTGTCGAAGACCACCGGATCGCCCTTGCGCTGCGGGATCTCGACGGGAATGATCTCCTCGTCGAAGCGCCCGGCCTTCTGCGCGGCCTCGGCGAGCTGCTGCGAGCGCGCGGCGAACTCGTCCTGCGCCTCACGGCTGATGTCGTACTCACGCGCGAGGTTCTCGGCGGTCACCCCCATGTGGTAGTTGTTGAAGACATCCCACAGACCATCCTTGATCATGGTGTCTTCCATCTTCCAGGGGCCCATGCGCTGTCCCTTGCGGGAATTCGGCAGGGCGTGGGGCGCCTGGCTCATCGACTCCTGGCCGCCGGCGAGCACGATGCCCGCATCGCCCATGGCGATGGCCTGGGTCGCCATATGCGTGGCCTTCAGGCCACTGCCGCAGACCTTGTTGATGGTCATGGCCGGGGTAGTGACGGGCAGGCCGGCATTCAACGCCGACTGCCGCGCGGGATTCATGCCACAGGCGGCGGTCAGGACCTGACCGAGGATGACCTCGTCGATGGCCTCCGGCTCGACACCGGCGCGCTCGAGCACGCCCTTGATGACCTGGGTGCCGATCTCCGATGCCGACAGCGGTGCGAGCGTCCCCCCGAAGCTGCCCACCGCACTGCGTCCTGCTGCTGTTATGACCACGTCTTCCATCGAATCATCCTCCTCCACAACCGGAGTCGCTTACTTTCTCTTTCATCATACCAGCGCCGCGTTATTGCTGCTTTGCAGCAACGACGGCCGCGCCCCCTCGACCAGGCGGCGGAACGCCACCGCCTTGGATTCGGTCTCGTCAAACTCCGCGCGCACCCGCGAGTCGACGACCACACCACCGCCCGCCCGGTAGTCCAGCCAGCCATCGCGGGCGGTCAGGGTGCGGATGGCAATGTTGGTGTCCATCGCGCCATCGTGGCCGATATAGCCGATCGCACCACAGTAGACGCCCCGCGGCCCGGCCTCGAGCTCGTCGATGATCTCCATGGCGCGCAGTTTGGGCGCGCCGGTGATCGAGCCCCCGGGCAGGCAGTCGCGCAGCAGATCCGTCGCGCCACGCCCATCCGCCAGCCGCCCGGTCACGACACTGACCATGTGGTGTACCGTGGCAAAGGATTCCAGCGCGAACAAGCGCGGCACCGCAACACTGCCGGTCTCACAGCCGCGGCCGAGGTCATTGCGCAGCAGATCCACGATCATCACGTTCTCCGCCCGGTCCTTGGCACTGGCCTGCAGCGCCGCACGCACGGCCGCATCGCGGCGGGGATCGGACTCGCGCCGGCGCGTGCCCTTGATCGGGCGGGTCTCGACCATGCCATCGCGGAGCTGCAGGAAACGCTCGGGCGAGCCACTCAGAACGGGCCCGCCCGGCAGGTCGAGGTAAGCGGCGAAGGGGCCGCCGGCACGGCCGCGGAAGTCGGCATAGACACCGAGGGGGTCACCGCTGAAGGCCGCCTGCAGATGACGGGCGAGGTTGACCTGATAGCAGTCGCCGGCATGCAGATAGTGCTGCACACGCTCAAAGGCCCGGGCGTAGCCGTCAAACCCGGGCATCGCCCGGACATCACTCTCCGCCTGCCAGCCGCCGGGCTCGGCCTGCGGCGGGCGCTGCAACCAGCCCGTGGTCCCCGTCGGCGGCTCGCCGGCGAGCCAAGCGCGGCCCGCGCGGTGATCCATGACCAGTGCCCAGTCGTAGAGTCCCACGGCCATCTCGGGCATGCCGGCGTCCAGTGGACGCTGACCCTGCAGACGGCGGCCGAGCTCGTAGCCGAAGTAGCCGATGGCCCCGCCGGCGAAGGGCGCCATGCCGGTCGGCCCGTCACCCAGACACTCACCGAGGAGCGCCAGCGGATCGCCGGTGCCCAGATCCCCCGGCCCACCGGGCTGGAGGGCGTGGTCGGCCCGCGCACCATCGGGTAGCGACCAGGTCCGCCCGCCCCGGCTCACCAGCACGCTGCGGGGCGCGGCGCTCATGATGCTGTAGCGCCCGCCGGCCGCACCGTCCAGCCACACCGGCGCCGGCATGCGCTCGCGCAGTGCCGCAAAGGTCGCGACCAGATCGTCGGGGAGTGGAAGCGGGATTTCGGCCATGTGCCCTGCCTGACCCGTCTGTGCGTGTTTTCCCGGCATGCTAATCTGCCATCTCCGGAAAGACTATCATTGCTTCTTCTAAGAGGGGGATCATGGCAGGGCATAGCAAGTGGGCCAACATCCAGCACCGCAAGAAGGCCCAGGACGCCAAGCGCGGCAAGATCTTCACCAAGATGATCCGCGAGATCACCGTCGCGGCCCGTCAGGGCGGGGATGACCCCGACGCCAACCCGCGCCTGCGTCTCGCCGTCGACCGCGCGCTCGCGGTGAACATGCCCAAGGACAAGATCGAGAAGGCCGCCGCCCGCGGCGCCGGCAATGACGAGAGCGTGGCCTACGAGGAGGCCCGCTTCGAGGGCTACGGCCCCGGCGGCATCGCCATCATGGCCGACTGCATGACCGATAACCGCAACCGCACGGTGAGCGACATCCGCCATGCCTTCAACAAGCACGGCGGCAACCTCGGCACCGATGGCTGCGTCGCGTTCATGTTCCAGCAGCGCGGCGTGATGATCTTCCCGCCGGAGACCGACGAGGACACCCTCATGGAGGCCGCGCTCGAGGCCGGCGCCGAGGATGTCATCAGCAATGAGGACGGCTCCTTCGAGGTGCTCACCGCCCCCGACGAGTTCACCCGGGTGCGCGATACCCTGGTGGCGGCGGGCCTCGAGCCGGCCGACGCCGAAGTGACCATGCGCCCGGAGAACACCACCGGCCTCGACGACGAGGAGGCCGGCAAGGCCGCGCGTCTGATCGAGCGGCTCGAGGATCTCGACGACGTCCAGCACGTCTACACCAACGCGGACATCCAGGCCGCCGCCTTCGAGGACGCCTGAGTCGGCATGCCGGGCGCAGGCGCTGAACGCCGGATCCTGGGCGTCGATCCGGGCTCGGTGCGCACCGGCTTCGGCATCGTCGCCGTGAACGGCGGCGAGACGCGCTACATCGCAAGCGGCGTCATCCAGGCCGGCACCGGCGCGTTCGCCGAGCGCCTGCACATCATCTTCCGCGGCCTCGCTGAGGTGATCGCCGAACACGCCCCCGGCGAGAGCGCGGTGGAAGAGGTGTTCGTCAATCGCAACGTGCAGTCCGCGCTCAAGCTCGGTCAGGCCCGGGGTGCCGCCATCTGCGCCTGCGCGAGCGCCGGCCTCACCGTCCACGAATACAGCGCCCGCGCGGTCAAGCAGGCCCTGGTGGGCCGCGGCGGCGCGGACAAGGACCAGGTGGGCTACATGGTGCGCGCCATCCTGGCGATCAAGGGCGCGGTGCGCGAGGACGCCGCCGACGCCCTCGCCGTCGCGCTCACCCACATCCAGCAGGATCGATTCTCCGCCCGCCTCGCCGGGCAGCGTTAACCACAGAGGCCGCCACAATGATCGGGCGTATCGCCGGAACCCTGCTCGAGAAACAGCCCCCGCTAGTCCTGGTGGACGTGGGCGGGGTCGGCTACGAGCTCGAGGCCCCGATGTCCACCATCTACCAACTCCCGGCCATCGGCGAGGCGGTGACGCTGCGCGTCCACCAGGGCCTGCGCGACGAGGTCCCGGTGCTCTACGGTTTTCTCAGCGAGGGCGAACGCGGGCTCTTCCGGGCACTGGTCCGGGTCAATGGCGTGGGCCCGAAAATGGCACTCGCCATCCTCTCGGGCATCAGTGCCGAGGAATTCCGCCGCTGCGTCGAGCAGAAGGACACCGCCACCCTCACCCGGCTGCCCGGCATCGGCAAGAAGATCGCCGAGCGGCTGACCCTGGAGATGCAGGACCGGCTGGAGAGCCTCGGCGGCGGCATCGCAGCGACACCCGGCCCCGCCGGCATGGCCGCGGCCGCGGCGGTGCCCGAGGATCCGATGGCCGAGGCCAGCGCGGCACTGGTGGCGCTTGGCTACAAGCCCGCCGAGGCGCAGCGTCTGCTGAAGGGCCTTGAGGGTGATCACAGCGAACAGCTCATCCGCGCCGCCCTGCAAAAGGCGGTACGCTAGCGGCACGGATCAGGACGAGGGGCCATGATCGACAACGACCGCATTATCGCCGGCACCGCCGGCCCCGATGACGAGGCCGTGGACCGTGCCATCCGCCCGCGCCGGCTCACCGACTACATCGGCCAGCAGGCGGTGCGCGAGCAGCTCGAGATCTTCATCGGCGCGGCCCGTGGCCGGGGCGAGGCGCTGGATCATGTGCTGGTGTTCGGCCCGCCCGGGCTCGGCAAGACCACGCTCGCGCATATCATCGCCCAGGAGCTCGGCGTGAGCCTGCGCCAGACCTCGGGTCCGGTCATCGACCGCCCGGGCGATCTGGCGGCGCTGCTCACCAACCTCGAGCCGGGTGACGTGCTCTTCGTCGACGAGATCCACCGCCTCTCCGCGGTAGTCGAGGAGGTGCTCTACCCGGCGATGGAAGACCAGCAGATCGATATCGTCGTCGGCGAGGGGCCGGCGGCGCGCTCCATCAAGCTCGATCTGCCGCCCTTCACGCTGGTCGGCGCGACCACCCGGGCGGGGCTGCTCACCTCGCCGCTGCGCGACCGCTTCGGCATCGTCCAGCGCCTCGAGTACTACTCGGTGGACGAGCTCACCACCATCGTCAACCGCTCGGCCGGGCTGCTGGCCCTTGCCATCGACGACGACGGGGCCGGCGAGATCGCCCGCCGGGCCCGCGGCACGCCGCGCATCGCCAACCGGCTACTGCGCCGCGTGCGCGACTATGCCGAGGTCCGCGCGGACGGACACATCAACCGTGAGGTCGCCGCTGCGGCCATGGACATGCTCAAGGTCGATGACAACGGCTTTGATACCCAGGACCGGCGCCTGATGCTCGCCATCGTCGAGAAGTTCGACGGCGGGCCGGTGGGCGTTGAGAGCCTGGCGGCAGCCATCGGCGAGGAACGCGGCACCATCGAGGATGTCATCGAGCCCTACCTCATCCAGCAGGGCTTCCTGCACCGCACCCCCCGCGGGCGCATGGCCACCCGCAGCGCCTATGCCCACCTTGGCGTGGCGCCACCGCCGCGTATCGAGGACCCCACCGGCGAGCTCTTCGGCAGCGGCTGAGCGGTTGCGCCCATCGGGCCGGCCCGTTAGTGTTCTCTCTCACCGATCCGGCCCATCTGCACGGGATGGCTGGTATTTTCTGACCTGAAGGTGGCCGATGTCCGTTGATCTCTCCGTCACGCATCTGATCCTGGAGGCAAGCCTTGTCGTCCAGCTCGTGATGCTCATCCTGCTCGCCGCCTCTGTGGGCTCGTGGGCCATCATCTTCCGCAAGCTCCGGCAGCTCAGACAGGCCCGCGACGGCGCCATCCGGTTCGAGGACAACTTCTGGTCGGGCGGCAACCTGACCGAGATCTACACCCGATCGGAGCAGCCCGATATCGAGTCCGGCGGCATGGAGCGGATCTTCCGCGCCGGGTTCCGGGAGTTCAGCCGCATGCGCAGGCAGAGCGCCGACCCGGAGCCCACCATGGACGGGGCACAGCGGGCCATGCGCGTGGCTCTGAACCGCGAGATGGACCAGCTCGAGCAGTACGTGCCGTTTCTCGCCACGGTGGGCTCGACCAGCCCCTACATCGGTCTCTTCGGGACGGTCTGGGGCATCATGAACTCCTTCCTCGCGCTGGGCGCGATGCAGCAGGCCACGCTCGCCACGGTGGCCCCCGGCATCGCCGAGGCGCTGATCGCCACGGCCCTGGGGCTTTTCGCCGCCATTCCGGCGGTCATCGCCTATAACCGCTTCTCCAACCAGTCCGAGCGCATCACCAACCGCTACGAGATGTTCATCGAGGAGTTCACCAGCATCCTGCAGCGGCACCTGCATGGCCGTGCCGCCGGCGCGGCCGGCGCGGGGAGCGCGGCGGCCGGATCACCCGCGGCGGGCGGCGGGGCCGCCGCCGGTGCGGGATACGCCGACCCGGGAGCCGGCGGCCGGTGAGCGTGAACGCGCCCATGCGCCGACGCGGCCGTCGCCGCCCGATGGCGGAGATCAACGTCGTCCCGTACATCGACGTCATGCTGGTGCTGCTGGTGATCTTCATGGTCACCGCCCCGCTGCTCTACCAGGGCGTGGAGATCGACCTGCCGCAGTCCACCGCCGAGCCCATGCCGCCGCAGGAGCAGGAGCCGGTGATCGTGGAGGTCGACCGGGACGGGCGCTTTTACCTGAGCATCGGCGCGCAGGCGGATGATGAGCCGGTCAGCGCCGAGGAGGTGGTGGTGAACGTCACCGCGGTCATGCGGGCGCAGCCCGACACGCCGGTGTTCGTGCGCGGTGATGGCGAGGTGGCCTACGCACGGGTGATCGATGTGATGACCGCGCTCCAGGATGCCGGCGTGCCCCAGGTCGGGCTCATGACCCAGCCCCCGGCCAGCGGTGGATGATGCGACTGGGCCGATCCGGAAGCGATGACGAGACGCGCCCGGAGAACGCCGGGGGTCTGCTCCGCGGCGCCGGGGCCGGACGCGACATCGGCCTGTCGGTGGTTGCCCATGCCCTGCTCTTCGGGCTGTTCGCCCTGAGTTTCACTTTTGGCAGCGTCACCGACCAGGCCCGACCCGGCACGGAGCAGGCGGTACAGGCGGTGGCCGTGGACGAGGCCGAGGTCGAGGCCGCGATCGAGGCGCTGGAGGCCCAGCAGCAGGCCGCGCAGCGCGAGCGCCAGGAGGAACTCGAGCGCCTCGAGGCCGAGCGCGAGGCGGAGGCCGAACGCCTGGCCGCCGAGCGGGAAGCCGCCCGGGCCGCGGAGGAGGCCCGCCGCGAGGCCGAAGCTGAGGCGCAGCGCCAGCGCGAGGCGGCGGAGCAGGCAAGGCGCGAGGCTGAAGCAGCCGAGCAGGCGCGACGCGAAGCCGAGGAACAGGCCCGGCGGGAAGCGGAAGAGCAGGCCCGTCGCGAGGCGGAAGAACGCGCCCGCCGTGAAGCCGAGGAACAGGCGCGGCGGGAGGCCGAGGAACAGGCCCGGCGTGAAGCCGAGGCGCAGGCCCGACGCGAGGCCGAAGAACAGGCCCGACGCGAAGCCGAGGAACGCGCCCGTCGGGAAGCGGAAGAGCAGGCCCGTCGCGAGGCCGAGGCGCAGGCCCAAGCCCGCGCGGAGGCGGAGGCGCAGGCCCGTCGCGTGGCCGAGGCCCGTGGTACCTTCGACGCCGCCATCCGGCAGAAAGTCGAGCGGGCCTGGACGCGGCCGGCCGGTATTCCGGACGGCCTCAGTTGCGTGGTCGCCGTGCGCCTGGGGCCGGGCGGAACAGTGCTCTCGGCCCAGGTGGTGCGCACCAGCGGCAATGCGGCCTTCGATCGCTCCGCGGAGACGGCCGTCCGCCGCGCCGACCCGCTACCGATGCCCGATGAACCCGCCCTCGCCGCGCTCTATCGTCAGGGCGTGGAACTGATCTTCGCGCCGGATGAGTGAATAGAGGGGCCAGGGTGTCTGTTGGCGAGCCTGCACATGAAAGAGACACACATTCATACACCAGAATCGTGTGCAGCCGGAGCGGACAGGGGTACCCGCATCGACCGGGCCTCGCGCACCGGCAAGCCAATGTCCGGTACCATGCTGGAGACATCACAGGCCGGTCACGACAGCCGTGCAGAATGGTCATCAAGCCAGTAACCCGGGTTGCTGCAAAACCGGATTGAACACCATGAGATCAATGACCCACCCCTCCTTCCATCGCGGCACAGGCCGCATCGGTGCTGCACTCGCGGGCACCGCGCTGCTGATCATGCTCGGCATGCTGGCCACGCTCGCCATGCCGGGCGGTCAGGCCAACGCCCAAGTGCGCATTGAGATCACCGGCGGCGCGGCGGCGGCCCTGCCCATCGCGGTGGTCCCGTTCGCCGAGGAAGGCGTCGACCCGGGCATTGATGTCGCCGCGATCATCCGCGCCAATCTCTACCGCAGCGGGCTGTTCGACCCGCTGGACCCGGCCAACCACCTCGGCGACCCGGCTCGCTTCGAGGACGTGCGCTTTCGCAACTGGCGCGCCCTGGGGGCGGACACGCTGGTGGTCGGCAGCATCGCGCCGCTTGAGGGCGGCAACTACCGCGTGCGCTATGAGCTGCTCGATGTCTACGCCGGCGAGCGCATCACCGGCCAGCGCTTCCGCGTGACGCCCGCCGGGCTGCGCAACCTCGCCCATACCATCAGCGATCAGATCTTCGAGGCCCTGATCGGGCGGCCCGGCGGCTTCAACACCCGCATTGCCTACATCGAGGAAGTCGGCCCGGTGGACGAGCGCGAGTACCGCCTGGTGGTGGCGGAGGCCGATGGCCACCGACCGCAGACCATCCTCACCTCCGATGAACCACTGATGTCACCGGACTGGTCCCCCGATGGCGAGCGCCTCGCCTATGTCTCCTTCGAGTCCGGCCGCAGTTCGCAGATCTTCGTGCAGAATGTGGCCACCGGTGAGCGGCGCGTGGTGGCGAGCTTCCCGGGGATCAACGGCGCCCCATCGTGGTCGCCGGACGGCGAGCAACTGGCCATCACCCTCTCGCGCGGCGGCAACCCGGATATCTATCTGATCGACCCCGATGGCGAAGGCAGTGCCCGCCAGCTCACGCGCCATTTCGGCATCGATACCGAACCCACCTGGGCGCCCGACGGCGAGGCGATCTACTTCACCTCCAACCGGGGTGGCAGCCCGCAGATCTACCGCATCCCGGTCGGCGGCGGTGATGCCGAGCGCGTCACCTTCGAGGGACGCTACAACGCGAGCCCAAGCGTCTCGGACGACGGCCGCTTCCTCGCCTTCGTCAATCAGGACGGCGACGGCTTCCGCATCGCGGTACAGGATCTCGAGCAGGGGTTCATGCGGGTGCTGACCGAAGGGCCGCTCGATGAGTCACCGAGCTTCTCGAGCAGCGGCAGCATGATCGCCTACACCCGCTCCACCGGCGAGGGCACCGAACTCGCCACCGTGTCGGTATTCGGCCGGGTGCAGGGCGAACTCACACGATTTGACAATACCGTGCGTGAGCCGGACTGGGGACCGCTCTAGGCGGGCCTTTGGGGACAGGGCCGCGGGAAAACGCTTTTCGTCAGCGCTTTTTCCGCTTTTAATAGGGGTATCGACCCAGAGGGTTCACCGAACCATGGCATCGCATCGATCAGGAACAGGAGAGTCTTCCATGAAACCTAGCCTCCGCTGGCTGTTGCCCGTGGCCTTCACCGTCGTGCTGGCCGGCTGCGCCACCACCGAAGACGACATCAATGACACCGAGATGGCCGAGATCGACCAGGCCGCCGCCGCGGAAATGGCGGCCGGCGGTGCCGGGGCCTCCGCCTCCGGTGCCCAGGGCACGGCCGGGTTCGAGGGCGAGCCGCTGGAAGACCCGGCGAGCCCGCTGTCCGATCGGGTCGTCTACTTCGAATACGACAGCGCTGTGCTGACCGATGAGGGCATGGAGCTGATCGAGGCGCACGGCGAGTACCTCGCCGACAATCCCGAGCGGGCCATCCTCGTCGAGGGTCATACCGACGAGCGCGGCTCGCGCGAGTACAACCTCGCCCTCGGCGAGCGCCGGGCGGAGTCGGTCCAGCAGGCACTGCTGATCGCCGGAGCCGATGAGACCCAGGTCGACATCGTGAGCTACGGCGAAGAGAGCCCCGCGGTGAGCGGCAGCACGGAATCGGCCTGGGCGCAGAACCGCCGCGCCGAGCTCGTCTACGAACGCTAAACGAGGCACATCGGGAGGCTTCATGTCGCGTATCGCCCGTCCCCGTCTGATGGCCGGCGCCGCTCTGGCGCTGGCCGCCACACTGGCGGCCACCAGCACACCGGCGCCCGCCCAGGCCAATCTCGAGCGCCGTGTCGACCGGCTTGAGCAGCGCCTCGAGGGCAGCGCGCTCATGGGCCTGATGAACCAGGCCGAGACCCTGCGACAGGAGGTGAGCACCCTGCGCGGCGAGATCGAGCAACTGCAGCGCCAGATCGATGATCTGCGCGACCAGCAGCGCCAGATCTACCTGGATGTGGACGGCCGTCTGCAGGCACTGGAGACCGGGGACGGCAACGGATCCACGGATAGCGCCAGCGGCAACGGCGCAGCCCCATCCACCGGTGCAGGCACCGGCAGCGCCGGCGCAGCGCAGAGCGCGAACGGGTCGGATGCAGCCGGATCAGCCAGCCCCAACAACGGCGCCTCAACCACCGGCTCAGACAATGCCGCCGCGGATGCAGCCGGCCAGGAGGCCGCGATTCGCAACGCCTACGACAGCGCCTTCGAGACCCTCCGCGCCGGACGCTACCAGGAGGCCGCCGAGGCCTTCCAGCGGTTCGTGGCCGATCATCCGGACTCCGCGCTCGCCGCCAATGCCCGCTACTGGCTGGGCGAGTCGTACTACGTCGTACGCGACTTCGACGCGGCCCTGCCCGAGTTCCAGCAGGTCATCGACAACTACCCGGAGAGCAACAAGCGCCCCGATGCGCTGCTCAAGATCGGCTATGTGTACTTCGAGCAGGGCCGGATGGAAGAAGCCCGGACCGCGCTCGAGCGCGTCATCGCCGATTTCCCGGACACCACCGCGGCGAATCTAGCTCAGCAGCGTCTGAATCAGATGTGACGGTTCAGGCGGCAGCCCATGGGTTGACCACCGGAGTCGGTAAGTCCGAGAAATGCCGAATATTTCCGGTAGCGATCGCTGCCTGGTTCGCGACTGCAATGCCTGCGATGAAGGTGTCTCTTGTATCAACCGGGCGCCCATGACGGCGCCGACTCGCTGCGAGCGTGGCGGCCGCATCGGCTGCTTTTTGATCAAATGAAAGGACGCGATGCGCCAGGTCCTCAGCCAGAATGGCCTCGAACTGCCGGGTAAGGTGTCGGCGACGGCGGCCATCCTCGATGATCTGCAGCCCGTACCGCGCCTCGAAGATCGTGATCGTGGACAGCCAGATCTCGTCAACCGGCTGTTGATCCAACCATTGGACAACTCGCTCATCCGGCGTTGACTGCATCAGCGCCGAGAGCACATTGGTGTCGAGGAGCATCATTGGTGCGCGTCGCCCTCTGACGCGTTTTCACGGTCAAACGACATGGGTTCTACAGGCTGGCCGTGGCATTCAGGTATGGGGGCTGTCAGCCCGTCTCCGGCAAAGCGCTCTGCGATTCGGGAACCGAGGTTTCCCGCGTATATACGCTGCTCGCTGACCGCGCCCCGAAGAATCTGCCGAATCTCCTCCTCCATACTCCATCCGTGCTCAACCGCACGCCGCTTGATCGCTGCCTTGATGGCCATGTCCAGATTCCGAACAACAAGCTGTGCCATCGCTCACCTCCGGCTAATCGAAACGCAATCATAATGATATCACGATAGCATGGCGGCGCATCCTCAAGGTACGGCCGGGCTTCCATATTGCCGCCAGCGCGCCATCTCCGTATCATTCCGCGGCAGTGGGTCGTTAGCTCAGTTGGTAGAGCATCGGACTTTTAATCCGCTGGTCGCAGGTTCGAATCCTGCACGACCCACCAATCATCGAAAGCTTACGCCTTGCCCGCCAGAGAATCGCGAGAACCTGCCGGCTTAAGCCGTGGAGAGGATGTCACTCCCGGACCGTCAGTTGACGAACGCGCTTCAAGACACCCGCGCTCACGGACTCATGGATGCTGGGCGGGAAATCCGCAGGCAGCGCCTGCGTCGTCTTCTCAAGCGCGTCCGCGGCATGATCGGCCATGTCCTCGATCGCCTGGTTGACGAGCGTCTTTGGCAGGCCCGCCTCTTGGCCGGTCTGCAGGAAATGACGCCCCACAATCTCTTCGACAGGGTAATGGCGCCGGGCACCCACCGACATAGCCAGTTTCATCTGTCTGCGAGCGATCTGGCGACTGTCCAGGCTCGGTTGTGCGATTAGGACGTCATAGAGCGGGGCGAGTCGATGAAATCGCCCCGCCAGACGCCCTGGTCGTATGCCCGACGAGACCGCTGTTGAGCAGGACCCGCAGCGGCGCATGTTGTCGGCGCCGCGGCATCAGAAGATCGCCTCAATCTCTTCGGCACCGCCCCTGGAGCGCTTCGCAATGCGGAACTCCAGATCCAGGGCAGCCAGAACCGCCAGGATCGTATCCATCCGGGCCGCTGGGTTGCCGGTCTCAATGAGGGAGATCGTCTCCTGGCGCAGCCCCACCTTCTCGCCGAGCTGTGCCTGCGTCAGCCGCCGGCCTTTGCGGATGCGGCGGACGAGGTTGCCGATCTGCCCTGGTGTGCGTGCCAGATCATTCATGGTCTTTACCTCGACTCCAATATGCGGCAACCCCGATAATGTTGCAATATCGGGATCAGCACATAGATCAAATTTATGCGCTAATTGCAGTAAAAATATATTATCGGAATTGACGCATACGAGTCGACTTTTGGATGACGGAGACATTGTGTGGAATGTATCCTGCAAGTCCCACCATCATCCTAGCGCCTGGATTGCCTTGACTCCGGATTCACTCACCACCCTCGCCGCCTATCACCCGGTCGTCATTGAGGGCATGGGCGGCTATGACCCGCGGGATCCGATGGCCGTCGCGGAGCAGGTCGCGGCAGGACTGCAGGCACACTGGGCGCGTCGCCCGGTGAGCAAACCGCCGCTTGTCATCATCCAGGGCGATCCCCTTGAGCCGCGCGGCATTTCCGCCATCACCCCGCGTGTAGCTGAGCATTTCGGCCTCGGGCGGGCGCTGGTCTGCCTGGATGAGGCCATCGCGCCGTATCACGCCCGGGATGCCGATCGGGACAATGTCGTGCTGGAGCTGCGCTATTCGCAGCTTGCCGAATCGCTGCGTGCCCGGGATCCGCAGGCCATCGATCGGCTCGAAGCGGCGGTGGCCGCCGGCATCGAAGGCCGGAACCAAAAGCGCGAAGCACTCGGCAAAGCGCCGCTAAAGCACTGGTTCCGGGACTTCGCGCTACTCCAGGAGGTCACCAAGGCCGCCTCGCGCGCCCTCTGCGGCGAGATCACCGTCGCCCATACCGCGCGCGAGATCAGCGAATTCTCGGTGACGGGTTTCTACACCGTCGGGCTTGAGCTGGGATGGGTGGGAGAGGATGAACTGGTACGCCCGCAGGCGTAATCTCTTACTAAGACTGCTATGGCCGACCGGTTTCTCTCGCCTCCCGTATCCGCGATTCATCAATAAGGGGCGCCGAGGGTCGACGGGCAAGAATCCGCATCACGGCCGCTTTATGCCGGTGGTTCGGTTGTTTCTGCTTCATCGTCCGTACCCTGTAAAAAGAAGACACAGTCGCTTTCGGGATCATACACCCGAGAGCCACTGAGAGTTTCCGCACGGCGCAGGCCGTATAACGGAAGCGTCGTGGCGCGTGGCCTTCGCTTAAGCCGGGCGACGCGGTGACAATACGGTTCAGGGGCAAGAACCGGGAGCGGGCATGGGTGCGGAGACAATGCGGCGGACGGGATGGTGCCGGGGGCTGCTGGTGGCGTTGCTCTGGCTGGTGGCATCACTGGTGCTGGGCGGCATGACAGCGAACGCCGCGCAAGGCGAACCACTGCCCTACGAACTCCGCTACTGCCCACCCGGCGTGACACCGGATACGGCGAGCGCCCTCGAGCAATGCAACCTCCGCCAGCGCCCCGCCGATCAGGGCCAGCGCCTTGATAACGCCCCGCAGCGCATGCGGCTGACGATCACCAACCCGACATCCAGCCCGCAGGATGCCCGTCTTTTCATCGGCCCCTATTACCTGGCGTCCATCGAGCTCTTCCGGCCGGCGATCGCCGCCGGCGAGGCGCCGACCAATCACCGACTGATCCGGGTCGGTGGCGGCGGCGCCTTTGCCGGGGGTGGCGCATCTAGCGCGGCGATCGCCGGTCATGTCTTCCCATTAACGCTCGCCCCCGGCGAGAACTCCTTCCTGCTCCGGCTGGAAGCGCCGGGGTTCGCGCATCTCGCGATTCGGGTGGATTCGCTTGGCGATGCAAGCCTCAGCCCGGCGCCGGCCGTCCTCTCCATCGGCCTGCATCTGGGCATGATCGCGGCACTGGCCGGTCTGGCCCTGGTATCCGTCATTCTGCGACCCGGCCCGGTCAGCAATCGGCTGCTTGTGCTCATCACCGTCATCCTCATCCAGGTCGCGCTTGGCAGCGGTGTACTGCCCACCCTCCTCCCGGCCCTGCCGGGGCAGCTCGCGATGACGGCATTCATGATGCTGATCATGCTGCGCATGGCCACCTGGGGGTGGCTCTACCAGCGCTGATTCAGCCGCATTACGACCGACCATGGTATCGGCTCGGCTGCCGGATCAGCTATGCCGTCGCCGGCGTGGCGGGCCTCCTGTACCTGCTGGAGTGGCTGGTGGCGGCGCGGCTGCTGAGCCGCCTGCTGATTCTGGCGGTGCCGATACTGCACACCGTCGCCGGCCTGCGCGCGCCGACGCGGGTCCGGCTTTTCAAGCAGGCGCTGGTGGGCTCGCTCATCATCTATGATCTGCTCCAGATCATCGCCATCGTCCTGCTGGTGAGCTACAGCGGCCAGTCAGACCTGCCGGTGGTCATCTCCCGGGTACTGGATCTGGCCATCCCGCTGCTCGCCATGGGCACGGTGCTGCTGCGCAACCGCGCGAGCGACCAGCAGCTCGCCGCCGCCGAGCAGGAGCTCGCCCGCCGCGAGGCGCAGCTTGCCGCTGAGACCGCCGCGCGAGAGGAAAAGCGCCTGCTCCTCGACATGCTGACCCATGAGATCCGCAACCCGCTCGCCACGATCAAGCTCGCGAGCCGCGCCCTGCAGGGCCAGGCGAGCACGGCCGGGCCCACGGTCCAGCGCCGACTGGTGAACATCGACCGCGGCATCCGCACCATCGATGCCGTCATCGAGCGCTGCGATCTGCATAACCGCATCGAGGAGACGGGCATCACCCCGGAGCGGGGCTCGGTCAATCTCCACCGCCTCGTCCACGAGCTCATCGAGCGCTACGGCCTGCTCGATCGGGTCCGCGTCACCGCAGGCGAACGGCCGGTCGTGCTGACCGACGCGCAATTGCTGGAGACCCTGCTCGGCAACCTGCTCGACAACGCCGCGAAGTACTCGCCGCCCGGCAGCCCGATCGACGTCGTGATCCTCACCTCGCCCTGGGGCGTTCGGGTCTCCAACCGGATCGAGCCCGACATGGTCCCGGACCCGGAGCAGCTCTTCGAGCGCTACTACCGCCACGCCCACGCCCGCCGGCTGGGGGGGTCAGGGCTGGGGCTCGCGCTATCGCGCCGGATCGCCGAGCTGCTGGAGGGCACGCTCGTCCCGCGGATCGAGGCCGAGCGCATCCATTTCGAATTTCGTGTGGAGGATGACTGAATGCGCCGGGAACTCGCCATTGTCGAAGACGACGCCACGCTGCGCGAGGAACTCGCCTATCTCTTCGAGGAGGCGGGCTATCAGGTCCACCAGGCGCTCAACCTCGACGGCCTGCTGGATGTGCTGCGGCTGCATCCCGTGCGCATGCTCATCCTCGATCTCAATCTGCCCGGGGTGAGTGGCTATGAGATCGCCCAGCAACTGCGCGAGACTCATCCGGGCATCGGCATCATCATGCTCACCGCCCGCTCGCGCACCGAGGACCGGGTCAAGGGCTATGGGGCGGGGACCGATATCTATCTCACCAAGCCCGCCGACCCGCTGGAGCTGACGGCGGCGGTGGCGAGCCTAAGCCGGCGCGTGCTCGGCGAGCGCAACACCCATGATCTCTCGCTCGACTGCCTGCAGGGGATGCTGCGCTCCCCCGATCAGCCGGCCGTGGAATTGACGCCGGCCGAGACCTTCATTCTCCGCGCCCTCGCGCTCGCCCCGGATGCCAAGCTCGACAGCGGCGAGCTGATGGATCTGCTCGAGGAGAAATTCCCCGATCGCAGCGCCCCCCGCCGGTCGCTGGAGAACAGCATCAGCCGCCTCCGCGGCAAGGCCGCCGGTCTGCTCCCGGATGGCGTGAACCTGATCCGCTCGGTACGCGGTATCGGCTACCAGCTCGGCCTGCCCATTCAACTCGTCGACTGACTTCTCAGCCAAGGGCGATGACGGCGCCCACGAGCATCAGCAGCCCCCCGGCGATCTGATTGGCACGGCGCAGGGCCTCAGGCGAATTCAGCAGCAGACGCAGCCGGTCGATGCCCGCCGCGAAGATGAGGTTGCCGAGGAAGGGCACCAGCATCGACACCGCGACGATGGCAAAGATATCGACGTTGGTGATCGCGGAGAGATCAAAGAAGCCGGGCAGCACGCCGAGGTAGAAGAGGATCGCCTTGGGATTGCCGAGAATCGCGGCCAGTCCGGCGAGAAAGCCGGGCCATAGCCCCGGTCGGGTGAGCCGTCCATCCGCGGTGATGGCCCGGTCGGCATGGCGCAGGAGCTGTAGGCCCATGACCAGGAATATGCCCGCCGCCACCCAGCGCAGCACCACCATGAATTCGCCATACACCGAGACGATCCAGGCGAGCCCGTAGATCGCCGCCAGTGGCCAGAGCAGATCCCCCACCAGTACGCCCAGGGCGAGCGGCCAGGCCCCGGCGAAGCCGCCCGCGAGGGTCCGGGCAAGCAGTGCCAGCCACACCGGACCGGGCGTGAGGAAGAGGATCAGCAGCGCGCCGGCATACAGCGCGAGGTCGGTGGGCGCGATGCTCACCGCACACCCCGACCGGCCAGTCGACTGTTCAGTCGACCATCGACAGACGCCCCCTCAGCGGTTGGCCCAAAGCGCCTCTGGCGGCGTGATGACCGGCCTCGGCGGACCACGATGTTCCATTCGCGGCGTGAGTGAGTCCGGATCGTTATGAGCGCGATCCACCATCTCTGCAACGGTCTGCCAGTAGCTCTCAAGCGCTTCCTCGAGCTTTTCCGACGGTACGAGGCGACGCACCCGCCCATCCTCGGGGCATTTGCGCATGGTAACCCAACCACCTTCGCGCAGATCTCGCAGATTGTACTGCACGCCCGCCTCCGAGTATGGCAACTCAGAGACGAGCCCTTTTATCGTTAGCGTATCACCCAAGTGATAATGACAAGCGACAGCCAGGCAGATATCCACGGGAATGTTTGAACCCTCCATGGGCAGAGTTTCACTGGCAATCTGTCGCATCCAGTAGACAAGGATCGATGAGTGATTCATGACCAGGTTTCTCCCTGAAGCTGACTTGCACTTACCCACACCTCAGTCGGTGCGGTAATATTCACCTTCAATATTCACTAATACTTTCCACTTAATCAAGAAAGGTAGTAATGTTATTTAAGTTTCAAAATTCAATGTCATTTAATGTCGTTATTTTAAAGATTTTCTCGTTTTTATCGTAACGCGCCGTCAGACCCCGCCGTTTAGGGCGGGGATATAGGGCGCCTCGTGGTGGTATAATGTTACCCATGCAACGCCTTCAAGCCTTCAAGTTCGAATTGCGCCCGAACGGCGAACAGCGGCGGCAGATGCGCCGATTCGCCGGCTCGTGCCGGTTCGTATTCAATCGGGGGCTGGCACTGCAGAAAGCCCGGTATGAGACAGGCGAAAACAAACTTGGCTATGTCGGTTTGGCCAAGGCGTTGGTGGGCTGGAAGCGATCTCAGGAGACGGAGTGGCTTTCTCAGGCCCCTTCTCAGTCGCTTCAGCAGGCGCTCAAGGATTTGGAGCGCGCCTACGCCAACTTCTTCGCCAAGCGGGCGGCTTTCCCCCGGTTCAAGAAGAAGGGTCGGCACGATGCTTTCCGCTTTCCGCAGGGCGTGAAACTCGACGAGGGCAACAGCCGTATCTTTCTGCCCAAGCTGGGTTGGGTCCGCTATCGCAACAGCCGCGAGGTGTTGGGCGTCATCAAGAACGTCACCGTGTCGGCATCGGGCGGCAGGTGGTTCGTCAGCATTCAGACCGAGCGCGAGGTCGAGACGCCACGCCATCCGGCGAGCGGCGTTGTCGGTGTGGACATGGGTGTGGCCAATCTCGCCACGCTGTCCACCGGTGAAGTCATTGCCCCGGCCAATGCCCTGAAAAAGCACCAACGGCAGTTGGCCAGAGCGCAACGGGCGATGAATCGCAAAAATAAGTTCTCCCGGAACTGGACCAAGGCCAAGTCCCGGGTTCAGACCATTCACACCCGGATCGGCAATACCCGACGCGACCACCTGCACAAACTCACCAGCGCCTTGAGCAAAAACCACGCGGCGGTGGTGGTCGAGGATTTGCAGGTACGGAATATGACGCAGTCGGCGTCGGGGACGGTCGAGCAACCGGGACG